>NZ_JBHVRS010000026.1:0-150515 GCF_042885595.1 Kitasatospora sp. NPDC058046 | reverse complement strand
AAGGAACGGACGCTTCCTTCGGACCGCCTTCCAGCGGACCCTCCGGGCTTCGTTCTTTCGTGTTTCCAGCTTATCAGATGTTTTCCGCTCCGTTTTCCGGAGTTTCATTCATCGGATTCACTTTCCACTTTGCCGCCCCGGTCTCCCGCGGCGACTCCGGAACTGTACGGGCACCGGCACGTCACATGCAAATCGCCCCTGCCCGGGCTCCCGGGCAGGGGCGATCAGTGCCGATCAGGGCCGGCCGGAGCCGGCCCGAGCCGGGTCAGCGAACCTCGGTGATCTCCGGGCCGCGCGCGAACGGGTCGAGCGCGGTACCGCCGAAGCGGTTCTCGCCCTCACCGGCGGCGGCGGTCGCCCCGCCACCGTCGGCGACCATCTGGGCGTCCTCGGGAAGCTTCAGGACGATCGGGTCGCGGGGAGCCATCGGGGACTCGCCGCGCACGACGACCGTCTGCCGGAAGACCTGCTCCAGGATCCCGGCCATCTCCGGCTGCACGGCGGCCTGGCCCGAGATCACGCCGCGCAGGAACCAGCGCGGACCGTCGCAGCCGACGAACCGCACCAGCTGCACGCCCTGGGTGCCGTCCGGCAGCTGCACGGGGACCCGGGCGCGGAGGTGCCAGCCGAGCGGGCCCTCCTCCTCCTCGATGAGGCCGCCCTGCGAGGTGATGCCGTTGGCGATCTCCTCCCGGACCTCCCCCCAGATGCCCTCCGACTTCGGGGCCGCGAAGGCCTGGAGCTGGATGGCGCTGTTTCCGAGCACAAGGGTTGCCGCCACGATCGCGTCACCGGCGACCTCGACGCGCAGCTCCATGCCCTCGACGCCGGGGACCAGCAGACCCCCGAGGTCGACGCGCCCCTCCTCGGGGTTCTCCAGCTCGGAGTGGTCCCACGGACCGTCCGGCCGGGGGGCCGGCGGCAGGCCGACCCTGTCGGCCGGGTCCAGCTCGGTCACGTTCTCGCTCTCGGCGGAACCTTCGACGTCATCGGCCGTCTCGTCGGCGCTGATGGCGTCGTCGGCGAGCTGCTCGACAGCGTCCTCGCTCTTCTGGCGACGACGGAACACGGTCACTGCCCTTCCCGGTCCAAGACCGATGCGAATGCCTGCTCGGCTTCCTGCGAGGCCGCGGGCATGCTAGACCGCGGCATGGCCGCCGGTCGACCCGAACCCGCCCTCGGCGCGTGCCGACCCAGGCAGCTCCTCCACCTCGTGGAAACGGGCCTTCTCGACCTGCTGGATCACCAGCTGGGCGATTCGGTCCCCTCGGCGGAAGCTGACCCCCTCGCGCGGGTCCAGATTGACGACGATCACCTTGATCTCTCCACGGTACCCGGCATCGACCGTCCCCGGGGCGTTCACGAGGGCAACACCGCAACGAGCTGCCAGGCCCGACCGGGGGTGGACGAAGGCCGCGTAGCCGTCCGGCAGGGCGATGGCGATGCCGGTGGGCAGCATGACCCGCTCGCCGGGGGCCAGCTCCGCGTCGACGGTGGTGCGCAGGTCGGCACCGGCGTCCCCGGGCTGCGCGTAGGCGGGCAGCGGCAGCTCGGGGTCGATGCGCTTGATCAGGACGTCCAGCTGCGGGCGGGGGGTGTCGCTCAAGGGTTCACCTCAAAGGCTCGTGCGCGCTTCATCAGATCCGGGTCGTCGAGGACCTTCTCGATGTCCTCGGGACGACCGTGCGTGGTGAAGTGTTCCAGCTTTACCTGGATGAAGAGGGCCTGGGACCGGACGGCGACCGGCCCGTCCGGTCCGCCGATCCGCGCCTCGGCGGCGCTGTAGATCTTGCGGCCGTGCACGCCGGTGATCCAGGCGCGCAGGTGCAGCACCGAGTCGACGGGCACCGGGCTGAGGAAGTCGGTCTCCAGCCGGCCGGTCACGGCGGGGGCGTGCAGCAGCCAGTTGAGCGTGCCGAGGGTCTCGTCCATGGCGGTGGTCAGCAGCCCGCCGTGGGCCAGGCCGGGGCCGCCCTGGTGGGCGTCGCGGACGGCGAACTCGGCGGTGACGTCGAGTCCCTCTCCGGCGACCGCGTCGATCCGCAGGCCGCCGGGGTGCTGCGGGCCGCAGCCGAAGCAGTGCTCGTAGTGGGAGCCGAGCCGGGTGCCGGGGGCGGGCGCCTGGGGGTGGCGCTCCGGCAGGACGGCGTCCGGCGGCGGGGTGGTCGGGGACGGCGGTATGGCGGGCGCCGGCCGGTCGGTGGGGGTGCTGGGGGCTGTCGTACCGGTCACGGGGCCCCAGCCTACCCAGGGGTAGCGGGCCTCCGGTGGGGGTGGCGTCCCGGGCCGGACGTCAGGGCGACCACAATGGAGGCATGTACGACGAACGCCTCACGGTGCCGCGCTCCTGGTGGCTGCTCCCGATCGCGCTGGGCCTCACGTTCGCGCTGATCCTGATCCGGGTCAGCGGTCCGGCCGCGCTGATCGGACTGGTGGTCGGCATCGCCGCCGGCGCGGTCGCGATCAGCAGCTACGGCTCGGCCCGCATCCGCGTGGTCCAGGGCTCCCTGGTGGCCGGCCCGGCCCGGATCCCGGTGGACGCGCTCGGCGACGCGCAGGCGCTGAGCCCCGCCGAGGCGGCGGCCTGGCGCGGCCGGAAGGCCGATCCGCGCGCCTTCATGCTGCTGCGCAGCTACGTCCCGACGGCGCTGCGGGTCGAGGTGACCGATCCGACCGACCCGACGCCGTACCTCTACCTGTCGACCCGCTCGCCGATGAAGCTGGCGGAGGCACTGGAGGACGCCCGGCGCGGCGCCCGCACCTGAGGCGGACCGGGCCGGGCCGCGAGGCGGTCGGGCCCGGACACGAGCCGGACGGAAGAGGCCGGACAAACGGAGAGGGACGGTTCCGCTGCTGCGGGACCGTCCCTACGACTTTGTCCTGACCGGTCGACCGGCCGACTCCGTCCTCCCGGGCCCGTCCAGACGGACGGTGCCCGGACCTGCCGTCCGGCCCCGCTGCCCGGGGCCGGAAGGAGCGGTGTACCGGTCCCGCGGGCGCAGCCGCGGGCACCGGGTCCTGTCCGCCGCGGTGCTCAGGCGCCGCAGTCCCGGCAGATCGGGTTGCCGTTCTTCTCGCTGTAGAGCTGGCTGCGGTGGTGCACGAGGAAGCAGCTCATGCAGGTGAACTCGTCCGCCTGCTTCGGCAGGACACGGACGGCGAGCTCCTCGTTCGAGAGGTCGGCACCGGGGAGCTCCATGCCCTCGGCGGCGTCGAACTCGTCGACGTCGACAGAGCTGCCGCCCTTGTCGTTCCGCCGAGCCTTGAGCTCCTCGATGCTGTCTTCGTTGAGCTCGTCGTCGGTCTTGCGTGGGGTGTCGTAGTCGGTTGCCATTTTTCGCTCTCCCCCTCCGGGTTGTGCGGTGTGTGCGGTATCTCCAGCGCACGTAACGCATGGGGGGTCGGTCTTGTGCCCGACCCGAGGCGGAGATTTTGCCTTACTTCAAGCCCTGTTACTCAATCGACACTCAGCCCGGGCTCCATCGGGGTGATCCCCAGGGCTGTGGAAGGCCTCACGCTGGGCCATCACCAGCCTTCCGGGGACCCGGTAAACCGACCACGCACAGTGAGCACAATCGGTGTGGATGTCTGGGGAATCCCTTGTCCATCAGGGATGCCGACCGATTCCGCGGACCGACCGGTGACCGGAATCCGGTCACGGACGGCGATCGACACCCCCGATCAGGTGATCACTCTCCGGGGTTGCCCGGAATCGTGGAGCGACACGGTGTGAGCTTGGTCACGTTCAGAATCATCCAGGGCAAACCGCGGGAAATCCACCCACTCCGACCGCTCGGTCCAGCATCTCAGCCGGCGTTCTTCCGGGCCTCCCGGCGTGCCAGCAGGGCGGCCTGGCGCTCCTCGAACTTCCGGGCCTGGCCGTCCAGCCCGTCGAGGAAGACGCCCAGCTCGTTCTGCGCCAGCAGGCCCTCCGGGCCGAGCCCGCCGATCTCCATCACCTTGAGGTGGCGCAGCACCGGCTGGAGCACGTCGTCGTGGTGGATGCGCAGGTTGTACACCCCGCCGAGGGCGATCTGCGCGGCGGCGCGCTCGAAGCCGGGGATGCCGTGGCCGGGCATCCGGAAGTCGGTGACCACGTCGGCGACGGCCCGCATGGCCTGGTCCGGGGCGATCTCCAGGGCGGCCTTCAGCAGGTTCCGGTAGAAGACCATGTGCAGGTTCTCGTCGTTGGCGATCTTCGCCAGCAGCTGCTCGCACAGCGGGTCGCCGGCGTACCTGCCGGTGTTGCGGTGCGCGATGCGGGTGGCGAGCTCCTGGAAGGCCACGTACGCGACGGAGTGCAGCATGCTGTGCGCGTTGTCGGACTCGAAGCCCTCCGACATGTGGCTCATCCGGGCCCGCTCCAGCTCCACCGGGTCGACCGCGCGGGTGGCGAGCAGGTAGTCGCGAATGGCTATTCCGTGCCGGCCCTCCTCGGCCGTCCAGCGGTGCACCCAGGTGCCCCAGGCGCCCTCGCGGCCGAACATGGTCGCGATCTCGTGGTGGTAGCTGGGCAGGTTGTCCTCGGTCAGCAGGTTGACCACCAGCGACACCCGGCCGACCGGGGTCACCTTGGAGTGCTCCAGCGACCAGGCCTCGCCGCCCAGCACGCCGTCGAAGTCGCGGCCCTGGCTCCACGGGACGAACTCGTGCGGCATCCACTCCTTCGCCACGCCCAGGTGGCGGTTGAGCTCCTTCTCGACGACCTCTTCGAGGGCGAGGATCAGCCGCGCGTCGGTCCAGCCGCTCGCGACGAGCGGGGAGCTGCTCTGCACAGGGGCGATGGTCACGGTGGTGCTCCTGAGGGGACGGCACGCGCTGGGACGGGCGCGCTGGACGGGGACACGTCGTGGACCCGTCGGCGGGGCGCCGACGGACTCACCTACGGTTGCGTAGGTTACGACACCGTAAGTTGCTCGGGCCGGAAAAGACAAGCCGCCCCCGCCAGGCCTTATGTCGTCTTGACGGGCCTGGCGGGGGCGGCTGGAAACGGTCGCCCGCGGAAGGGGCGTTCGACCCTTACGGCGAGGGGATGCGGACCCTCATGGTGAGGCCGCCGCCGGCGCGCGGCGTGGCCTCGATGGTGCCGCCGTGGGCGCGCACCACCGAGCGGACGATGGACAGGCCGAGCCCGACCCCCTTGTCGCTGCGGGTGCGGTCGGCGCCCTTGACCCGGCGGAACGGCTCGAAGATGTGCTCCAGCTCGTACCCGGGCACCACCGGGCCGGTGTTGGAGACCACCAGCTCGCCGCCGCCGGGCACCGCGGTGGTGGCCAGCTCGACCCAGCCGCCCGGGGTGTTGTACCGGACGGCGTTCTGCAGCAGGTTGAGCGCGAGCCGCTCCAGCAGCACGCCGTTGCCGGCGGCCATCGCCGGATCGAGCTTCGAACGCAGCTCGACCTCGCGCTTGTCGGCCTCGCCCCGGGTCTGCTCCAGCGCCCGGGTGGCCACCTCGGACAGCTCCACCGGGCGCCGGTCGGTCAGCTCGTTCTCGCTGCGGGCGAGCAGCAGCAGGCCCTCGACGAGCTGCTCGCTGCGCTCGTTGGTGGCCAGCAGGGTCCTCCCCAGCTGCTGGAGGTCGGAGGAGGTCGCCGGGTCGGAGAGCTGGACCTCCAGCAGGGTGCGGTTGATCGCCAGCGGGGTGCGCAGCTCGTGCGAGGCGTTGGCGACGAAGCGGCGCTGGGAGTCGAAGGAGCGGTCCAGCCGGTCCAGCATGCCGTCGAAGGTGTCGGCGAGCTCCTTGAGCTCGTCGTCCGGGCCGTCCAGCTCGATCCGGCGGTGCAGGTCGGAGGAGGCCACGTCGCGGGCGGTGCGGGTGATCCGGCCGAGCGGGCGCAGGACCCGGCCGGCCATCGCGTAGCCCGCCGCGAAGGCGATCACGGCGAGGCAGAGCAGCATGGTCAGCGACTTGCGCAGCAGGGTGTTGAGCGCGGAGTCGGAGCGCGCCAGGAAGTCGGCGGCCTGCAACTGGTTGTAGCTCGTGCTGTTCATCGTGGAGTGGACGCCGTCCGGGCCGGTGACCTGGATGCTGCCGTCGAAGACCAGGTTGCGCGGTGCCAGGTACGAGACGGCGTCCTGGAAGAACACGTACATCAGCAGCAGCAGCACCACGCCGGCCATCAGGAACATCCCGCCGTAGAGCAGGGTGAGGCGCATCCGGATGGTGGGGCGGAAGGGGAACCAGGCGAGCATGCCGTCGCCGGGGACGTAGGGCCCGGGGCGGTGGACGCGCGGCGGGGTCAGGGGCTTCGGCGGGACGGCACGCGGGCCGCCGGCGGGCGCGCCGGAGGCCCCGCCGGCCGGGGGCGGGGTGGTCATGATGGTCCTCTCGGGGCGTCCGCCGGGGCGGGCGCTTACGGCGGGGAGTCTCGGGGTGGGCGGACTCCGGTCGTCAGATCCGGTAGCCGGAGCCCGGCACGGTGACGATCACCGGCGGGTCCCCGAGCTTGCGGCGCAGCGTCATCACGGTGACGCGCACGACGTTGGTGAACGGGTCGGTGTGCTCGTCCCAGGCCTTCTCCAGGAGCTGCTCGGCGGAGACGACGGCACCGCCGGCCCGCATCAGCACCTCCAGGACGGCGAACTCCTTGGGGGCGAGCTGGACGGTGCGCCCGTCGCGGATCACCTCGCGCCGGCCGGGGTCGACCGAGATGCCGGCCCGCTCCAGCACCGGGGGCAGCGGGATGGTCGCGCGGCGGCCCAGCGCCCTTACCCGGGCGACGAGTTCGCTGAAGGCGAACGGCTTCGGAAGGTAGTCGTCCGCGCCGATCTCCAGGCCCTCGACCCGGTCGCTGATGTCGCCGGAGGCGGTCAGCATGATCACCCGGGTGGCCAGGCCCTGCTCGACCACCTTGCGGCAGACGTCGTCCCCGTGGACCAGCGGAAGATCGCGGTCCAGGACGACGACGTCGTAGTCGTTGACCGCGATGCGCTGGAGCGCGGCCTCCCCGTCGTACACAACGTCGACGGCCATCGCCTCGCGGCGCAGACCGGTCGCGACGGCCTCTGCAAGCAGCTGCTCGTCCTCGACGACGAGAACCCGCACGGTCGTTGTCCCTTCTCCAGGCCGGCCCCGGAAGCGGACGCACGGCTCCGACGGTGCCTCCATCCTGCCTGGTCGGGCGGTAAAGCAGCGATAAGCTGCCCCTCGGGCACGGAACCCGGGTCCGCGGCGGTCACTGTTCGCATCCGCACCACTCCGCTTGGACTGTGACACGGGCAACTTTCTCGCGCCGAAAGGTTTCCCCGCCCTGGGGGCGGGGAGGACAGCTGCACACCCGCGATCTGGCTGACGGCCGATCGCACCCACCCGCCGTGCGTTCATCCGCGCCGGCCCTGGGGCTGGGACATCACCGGGAGCGGCCGAAGGGCCGTCTCCGCACCCGTCCGGACTGCCACCACCTTCCGGCCTGGGTGCTTTCACCGGCTGGACCTTCCCCGGGGCGGAGAGCGCACGACCGTGCACGTCCGACACAGTAAGGGGGCCCGTATGGACGCCTTCAAGGCCGGAATCCTGCAGCGCATAGCCAACGCCGAGCAGGACCTGCACCGCGCGATCGAGGCCGGGGACGAGTTCCTCGCCGAGGTGGAGCAGTCCGAGCTGGACGACCTCCGCCGACTCGCCGCCGAGCACGGCGTGGACACGGTGCTGGAGCGCCACCGCACCGCTGCCTGACCCGTCCGGCACACCGACCCGTCGCCGGACCTCCGGCACCAGCGGCCCTACGGGGGCCGTGCGAAACCCAGGCCCTGGCATCCCCCGTATGTCAGGGCTCTTCGCATGTCCGGGGCCTTCGCACCCGGGCCCGTCGCACGTCCGGGCCGTCCCGCCGCCGGGTTCCGGCAGCGGGCCGGCGGAACCGGTCAGTCCGCCCAGGCGCGCAGCGCGGCCAGCCGCTCCTGGAGCGGCTGGTACACGCCCGGAGCGGCGGCCACGGTCAGCTCGCCGTCCGGCCCGTGCCCGGGCCGGCCGCCGACCAGGGCGCCGGCCTCGGTGGCGATCAGGCAGCCGGCCGCCCGGTCCCAGGGGGCCAGGCCGCGCTCGTAGTAGCCGTCCAGCCGCCCGGCGGCGACGTCGCACAGGTCCACCGCGGCCGCCCCGCCCCGGCGGATGTCCCGCACCTCCGGCATCAGCGCCAGCAGCACCTCGGCCTGCCGGACCCGCACCGGCTGGACGTAGTTGAAGCCGGTGGCGATCAGCGCCTGGCCCCAGGGCGGGGCCGGGCGGGCCGAGAGCGGGCGGCCGTCGAGGCGGGCGCCGCGGCCCAGGACGGCGTGGAACAGCTCGCCGCGGGCCGGCGCGTACACCACGCCGACGACCGCCCGGCCGTCCACCTCGGCGGCCACGCTGACCGCCCAGGAGGGCAGCCCGTAAAGGTAGTTGACCGTTCCGTCGAGCGGGTCCACGACCCAGCGGACCCCGCTGGTGCCCGGCCGCTCGGCGCCCTCCTCGCCCAGGTAGCCGTCCTCGGGGCGGCGGTCGGTGATCAGCTCCAGGACGAGCTTCTCGGAGGCGAGGTCCATCTCGGTGACCACGTCGACCGGACTGCTCTTGGTACCGGCCACGCCGAGGTCGGCCGGGCGGCCGTCGCGCAGCAGGGCGCCGGCCTGCCGGGCCGCGTCCAGGGCGACCTCCAGCAGGTCGTCGAGGAGGCCGTCGTCGGGCAGGGCGGGGGTGGGCACGGGGGTTCTCCTCCGGGGCGACGGGACGAGCGGGACGAGCGGGACTGGCGGGACGGATGGAGCGGGCGCGACGGGCGGTCAGCGCTCGGCGACGGCCGGACGCGGGGCCCGCGGGTTGGGGCAGCAGGCCACCGCGCACACGTCGTGGCTGGGGCCGAGGGCGCCCAGGGCGCAGCGGGTCACCGGCTCGCCGCGCTCGGTGGCGGCGCGCTCCAGGACGAGCTCGCGCACGGCGGCGGTGAACCGGGGGTCGGCGCCGACGGTGGCGGCGCGGGAGACCGGCAGGCCGATCTCCGCGGCCTTGGCGACGGCCTCGGTGTCGAGGTCGTACTTGACCTCCATGTGGTCGGAGACGAAGCCGATCGGGACCATCACCACGGCGGGCGCGCCGTCGGCGTGCTGGGCCTCCAGGTGGTCGCAGATGTCGGGTTCCAGCCACGGGATGTGCGGGGCCCCGCTGCGGCTCTGGTAGACCAACTCCCACGGCCGGTCGGCCACGCCGGTGCGCTCGGCCAGCGCGGCGGCGATCAGCCGGGCCACGTCCAGGTGCTGGGCGACGTACGCGCCGCCGGGCTCACCGCGGGCCGGGTCGTCCGGGGCGCCGGAGGACTCGGCCATGGAGTGCGGGATGGAGTGGGTGGTGAACGCCAGCCGGGCGCCGGCGCGGACGGCCTCGGGCAGCTCGTCCAGGGCGGCCAGGGCGGCGTCGACCATCGGCTCGACGAAGCCCGGGTGGTTGTAGAAGTGCCGCAGCTTGTCGACCCGCAGGGCGGGCCCGCCCTCCTCGGCGAGCGCGGCCAGCGCGTCGGCCAGGTTCTCCCGGTACTGGCGGCAGCCCGAGTAGCCGGCGTACGCGCTGGTGGCGAGCACGGCGATCCGGCGGTGCCCGTCGGCGGCCAGCTCCCGCAGGGTGTCGACCAGGTAGGGCGCCCAGTTCCGGTTGCCCCAGTAGACCGGGAGGTCCAGCCCGTGCTCGGCGAAGTCCTCGCGCAGCGCGGCGAGCAGCTCGCGGTTCTGCCCGTTGATCGGGCTGACCCCGCCGAACATGAAGTAGTGCTTGCCCACCTCCTTCAGCCGCTCCTTGGGGATGCCGCGGCCGCGGGTGACGTTCTCCAGGAACGGGACGACGTCCTCGGGGCCCTCGGGCCCGCCGAAGGACAGCAGCAACAGGGCGTCATACGGCTGCGGCGCTGCCGGGGCGGCGCCGGACGGGGAGGGTTTGCGCGCGTCGGACATGGAACCGATCCTGCCACTGAGGGACCGGGCACCGTCGCCGGGGCCGCGCGAGTGCCCGGAAAATACCGTTTGCCAACGTACGTAAGCTGTGTTTGCCAGCCTTGTTCCTTACTCCCCCGCCCGGAGCTCCCGTGCTGTCCAGCTACCGCCAGATATTCGCCTCCCCCGGCACTCTGGCCTTCTCCACCACCGGCTTCGTCTCCCGACTGCCGATCTCCATGACCGGGATCGGCATCGTGACCATGCTGTCCCAGCTCCGGGGCTCCTACGGGGTCGCCGGCCTGGTCTCGGCCTGCCTCGCGGTCTCCGCCGCGATCCTCGGCCCGCAGGTCTCCCGGCTGGTGGACCGGCACGGCCAGCGCAGGATCATCGTCCCCGCCATGGCGCTCACCATCGTCGCCGTCACCGGCCTGCTGCTCTGCGCCCGGCTGGAGGCCCCGGACTGGACGCTGTTCGTCTTCGCCGCCGGCATGGGCGTGATGCCGAGCACCGGCGCGATGGTCCGCGCCCGCTGGGCCCACCTCTACCGCGAGGACACCGGCAAGCTGCACACCGCCTACTCCTTCGAGGCCGTGGTCGACGAGGTCTGCTTCATCGTCGGCCCGATCCTCTCCATCGGCCTCGCCACCTCCGTCTTCCCCGAGGCCGGCGTACTGCTCGCCGGGATCTTCCTCGCCGTCGGCGTCCTGCTGTTCGCCGGGCAGCGCTCCACCGAGCCGCCGGTCCATCCGGCCGCCCGGCAGGAGGGCGGCTCGGTCATCCTCAACCGCGGCCTCCAGACGCTGATCCTGACCTTCGTCGCCACCGGCGCGATCTTCGGCTCGGTCGAGGTGGTCACCGTCGCCTACGCCGAGGCCCAGGGCCACAAGTCGATCTCCAGCGTGATCCTCGCCCTGTGGGCGCTCGGGTCCTGCCTGGCCGGGGTCGTCTTCGGCACCCTCAAGCTCACCGGCTCGATGGCGGTCCGCTTCCTCGTCGGCGTCCTGTTCATGGCCGTCAGCATGGTGCCGCTGCTGCTGGTCGCCCACGCGGTGCACGGCATCGGCGGGCTGGTCGTGGTCGGAGCCGCGCTGCTGGTCGCCGGCATCGCCATCTCCCCCACCCTGATCACCGCGATGGCCCTGGTCGAGCGGCTCGTCCCGGCCGCCCAGCTGACCGAGGGCATGACCTGGACCACCACCGGCCTGGCCCTCGGCGTCGCGGCCGGCTCCTCGGCCGGCGGCTGGGTGATCGACGCCTCCGGCGCCGCCGCGGGCTACTGGGTGCCGCTGGCCGCCGGCCTGCTCGGAGTGGTCGCCGCCCTCGCCGGCCTCGGCCGGCTGCGCGCCGGCCTGACCGCCGAAGCCGGCGCCGGGACGGCCGCCGAAGGGGCCGGACGGACCGTAGACGCCGAACGGTGAACTGACTAGCCTCGCCCTACCCACGGGGCTACCCATGGGTAGGGCGGCTGCGCCGCCCCGGACCGCGCCGAACCCGTTCGGCCACGGAGCAGGAGGCAGCGCAATGCCCCAGGCCAGTACCGCGACCCCCACCCGGTGGACCAACTGGGCCGGCAACCAGAGCGCCCGGCCCGCCCGGGCCGCCGCCCCCGGCACCGTGGAGGAGCTGGCCAGGGAGATCCGGCGGGCCGCCGAACAGGGCCGCACCGTCAAGGCCGTCGGATCCGGCCACTCCTTCACCTCGATCGCCTCCGCCGACGACGGCGTCCAGATCCGCCCGCACGCGCTCACCGCCGTCCGCGAGATCGACCGCGAGGCCGGCACCATCACCGTCGAATCCGGCCTCCCGCTGCACCGGCTCAACCGCGTCCTCGCCACCGAGGGCCTCTCGCTGACCAACATGGGCGACATCGAGGTCCAGACCGTGGCCGGCGCCACCAGCACCGGCACCCACGGCACCGGCCGCGACTCCGGCTCGCTGGCCGCCCAGATCCGCGCGCTGGAGATCGTCCTCGCCGACGGCACCGTCCGGCACTGCTCCCCCACCGAGAACCCCCGGCTCTTCCAGGGCGCCCGGCTCGGCCTCGGCGCCCTCGGCGTGATCACCGCGCTCACCTTCGGCGTCGAACCGGCCTTCCTGCTCACCGCGCACGAGCAGCCGATGGGCTTCGACGAGGTGCTGGAGCGCCTGGACGACCTCACCGCCGTCAACGAGCACTTCGAGTTCTACTGGTTCCCGCACACCGACCGCTGCTCCACCAAGCGCAACAACCGCAGCCAGGGGCCGGCCGCCCCGCTGCCCCGGTTCAAGGAGTGGCTGGAGGACGACTTCCTCTCCAACACCGTCTGGGAGGGGGCTTGCCGGGTCGGCCGGCGCTTCCCCGGCTCGATCCCCTCGATCGCCTCGCTGGCCAGCCGGGCCTGGTCCGAGCGCAGCTTCACCGACACCGCGTACAAGGTGTTCACCAGCCCGCGCAAGGTCCGCTTCGTGGAGATGGAGTACGCGGTGCCGCGCGCGGCCGTCGGCGAGGTGCTGCGCGAGCTGAAGTCCCTGGTCGAGCGCTCCGACTGGAAGGTCGGCTTCCCGGTCGAGGTGCGCTTCGCCCCCGCCGACGACCTCTGGCTCTCCACCGCCTCCGGCCGGGACAGCGCCTACATCGCCGTCCACCTCTACCGGGGCACCGCCGACCAGGGCTACTTCACCGGCGTGGAACAGCTGATGACCGCCCATCAGGGACGGCCCCACTGGGGCAAGCTGCACACCCGCGACGCCGCCTACCTGGCCGACGTCTACCCGCACTTCGGCGACTTCACCGCACTGCGCGACGAGGTCGACCCGCGGCGGCTGTTCGGCAACGACTACCTGCGCCGGGTGCTGGGCGACTAGGGCGTCGCCGCGTTGTTCCCGTCGGCCGGCGGCGGGGCCACCGGCGCCTTCGCCGGTTCGTTCGCCGGGGCGCTGTTCGGCGCCGTCGGCTGCGGGGTCGCTCCGCCGGTGGGCTTCCCGCCGCCCGCCGACGGGGAGGCGCCGGCCGACGGGGTCGCGGTCGGGCCGGCCGAGGGCGAGCCCGTCCCCGCGCCGGTGCTCGGCGTGTCGACCGGCTCCCGGCCCGGCCGGGTGGTCGACGGGGCGGAGGCGCCACCGGAGGGCGCGTTGTCCTGCCCCTGCTTCCCGTTCCCGCCCTGGGACGGCCGCTCCGGCGGGGCGTCCTGTTGCCGGGAGGACTTGGGCGCCACCGAGCCGCCGAAGGACGTGCCGTTGCCGGACTCGCCCTTGACCGTCGCCGACACCGGCTGCCCGGTGGCCAGTTCGAACACCACGATCGGCGTCATCGCCAGCACGAAGACCAACCCGGACACCGCCGCGTACGTCTTCCAGCCCCACCGGCGACGCGCCCGGACCACCTGCGGCTCGTTCCACTCCGAGGTGATCACCGGCGGCTGCACCCGCGTCTCCGGCAGCTCGGACTCGACCGGCACCTGGCGCAGGGTGTTGGCGGCCTGGTTCGGCCCCCGGTCCACCGCCTCGCGCAGCTGCTCGCCGGTCCGCTTGAAGATGTGCTGGAACACCGCGCCGCCGGTGGTGGCCCCGATGCTCACCACGGCGGCGCCCAGGATCGTGCCGTACACCCCCAGTTCGGAGGCCAGCAGCGCACCCACCACCGTGGCCAGCGCACTCGCCGCGACCTGAGCCACACTCAGATCGATGCGCCTGCGCTCCTCCTTGGCCTTGCCGCCCTCCTCGGCGGGGCTCCGCTCCGGCATCAACATCCCTCGGTCCCTACGGCTGTTCTTCGTACAAGGCTCTCCATCTTGCCCAAAGAAGGACACAAGGGACGAAAATGCGGTTCTCGGCGCCCGGATTGTGTGAAGATGATCACCGTCCGTCCGGCGGTGGTCCGCCATCGGGGGAGCACGCTCTTGAGATTCCCGTGAATCGCGGGAGACTTGAGCGGCGAGCCGCCCCTGTGGATGCCACGAATGGAGTACTGTTCGTAAAGCCCGAGCCTTGGGTCGACTTGTCGACTGCGCCCCCACCGGCAGCTTGACAAGGAGACACGGACCGGGCACGCACGGCGACGCCCGTCCCGGAACGTCGCGTTCACTGCGCGTGCGAGGACGGCCGGGACACCCAGGCGCGACGTCAACCGATGGCGTGGCAAAAAGGCAACCGTGCCACAGCGGCGTGCGCGGGCGTAAGCCCGACACGCCGGGGAACTCAGCAAGGTTGTGGCCAGTCGCGAGTGGGCAGGCCACACTCAGTACGGGAGCAACGACGCAGGTGACGTCGGCAGGCACCACCCGGGAGGTAACCGTGCCCGAACTGCGGGTTGTGGCCGTCAGCAACGACGGCACACGGCTGGTGCTCAAGGCTGCCGACAGCACGGAGTACACCCTTCCCATCGACGAACGGCTGCGCGCCGCCATCCGTGGCGACCGGCCGCGCCTCGGCCAGATCGAGATCGAGGTCGAGAGCCACCTCCGCCCCCGGGACATCCAGGCGCGGATACGAGCCGGTGCCTCCGCGGAGGAGGTCGCCCAGGCCGCCGGGATCTCCGTCGACCGCGTCCGCCGCTTCGAGGGCCCGGTGCTCGCCGAGCGCGCCTTCATGGCCGAGCGCGCCCGCAAGACCGCCATCCGCCGCAACGGCGAGTCCCCCGGCCCGCAGCTCGGCGAGGCCGTCGCCGAGCGGCTCGCGCTGCGCGGCGCCGAGAAGGAGACCGAGCGCTGGGACTCCTGGCGGCGCGACGACGGCACCTGGGAGGTCATCCTCTCCTACCGGGCCGACGGCGAGGGCCGCAGCGCCTCCTGGACGTACGACCCGCCCCGGCGCCTGGTCCAGCCCAACGACGACGAGGCCCGCGCGCTGATCGGCGAGAACGTCGAGCGCGAGGAGGAGTCGGTCTTCCCGTTCATCCCGCGGATCGCCCGGCTCCCCCAGGACCGGCCGCCCCGCCCGATGATCGACCGGCCCTCGGCCGACCGCATCATGTCGTCCCGCGAGGTCCGCGAGTCGCGGGAGGCCACCGCCGACGCCCGGGACTCGCTGACCAGCCTGCTCGACGTGGTCCCCGCCTTCCGCGGCGACCTCGCCGTCGGCGCCCCCGCCCCGATCGAGCCGGTGCCCGCGGAGGTCGCCGAGGAGACCGAGGAGTCAGCCGCGGCGGCCGCCGCCCCGGCGGTCGGCGCGGGCTCGGCCTACGCCGACATCCTGATGCCGCGCGCCGTCGCCCCGCACCGCGAGCGCCTGGTCGGCACCACCGACCGGCAGGCCGAGGCGGACGGCGTCCGGCCCGGTCGCCGGGCCACCGTGCCCAGCTGGGACGAGATCGTCTTCGGCAGCCGGCGCAAGAAGCAGGAGTAGCGACGCCGAAGGGGCGGGAGGCCGGGCCTCCCGCCCCTTCGGCATGCCCGGGGAGATCAGCCCGGCTGGTCGGTGACCGCCACCGGACGCGCCCCGTCGCTCGACCACTCGCTCCACGAGCCCGGGTACAGCGCGGCCGGCAGGCCCACCACCTCCAGCGCCAGGACCTGGTGCGCCGCCGTCACGCCCGAGCCGCAGTACACCGCCGTCTCCCGCTCCCCCGCGCCCAGCCCACGGAACCGGGCGGCCAGCTCGGCGGCCGGCCGGAAGCGGCCGTCCGGGCCCACGTTGTCGGCCGTCGGCGCCGAGACCGCGCCCGGGATGTGCCCGGCCCGCGGGTCCACCGGCTCGGTTTCGCCCCGGTAGCGCTCCCCGGACCGGGCGTCCAGCAGCAGGCCGCGGCGGGCCCAGGCCGCGGCGCCGTCCCCGTCCACCGTCGGCAGCTGCCCCGGCACCGGCTTGAAGTCACCCTCGCCGGGCTCCGGCAGCTCGGCCGTCACCGGCAGCCCGGCCGCCTGCCAGGCCGCGAAGCCGCCGTCCAGCACCCGGACGTCCCGGTGCCCGGCCCAGCGCAGCAGCCACCAGGCCCGGGCCGCCGCCATCGAGGCCGCGCCGTCGTACACCACGACCGGGCGCCCCGCGCTCACCCCGAAGCGGCGCATCGCCGCGCCGAACTCCTCCGGGTCCGGCAGCGGGTGGCGCCCGCCCCGGCCGGGGGCGCCGGGCGGGGCCGCCAGGTCCCGGTCCAGCTCCACGAAGTGGGCGCCGGGCAGGTGGCCGGCCCGGTACTCCTCGGCCGCGGTCGGGCCGCCCGGCGCGGCACCGACCAGCTGGTAGCGCACGTCCAGCAGCACCGGCGGCAGCGTGGAGGCCAGCGCCTCCCGCAGCCCGGCCGCGGAGATCAGCGGGGAACCGTCGTTGTAGGTGGTGGTCATGGCGGCCATTGTCGCGCAGCGCCGCCCCGGCGGCGGGTGATCGGGATTCCCGCCGCCCCCGGACCCGGCGGAATCCGACGCGAATCCGGCGGGAAACCGCGGGACACGCCCGACCCGTCGCTCTTTGTGGGGTCTTTGCCGGACTTTCCGCGCGGCCCGAGGGTTGGGCGCCCGCCAGGGTGGAAGCATCACCCTCGCGCGCGAGGATTTCCGTGCGCCAACCACCCACGAGGAGGCCCGCATTGCCCGCGGTGGAACTCCGACTGGCCCAGGGCACGCCCTGCTGGGTCAGCCTGCTGACCGACGACCTGCCCGGCGCCCGCGCCTTCTACGGCGCCCTGCTCGGCTGGACGTACACGCCCGGGCCCGGCCAGCTCGGCGACTACGTCCGGGCCGAGCTCGACGGGGCACCGGTGGCCGGCCTCGGCGTCTCCACCGCCACCGGCTTCCCGGTGCAGTGGACCACCTACTTCGCCGTGGACGACGCCGACCGCACCGCCCAACTGGTGCGCGAGTGCGGCGGAACCGTCGCCGTCGGGCCGCTCCAGGCCGAGCGCGCCGGGCGGATGGCCATCGCCGCCGACGTCTCCGGCGCGGTCTTCGGCCTCTGGCAGGGCGAGGAGCACCTCGGCCGGGAGGCCGGCCGCGAACCGGGCGCCCCGGCCTGGGCCGAACTGCTCACCCCCGACGCGGAGGGCGCCGCCGGCTTCTACTCCACCGTCCTCGACCGCCCGGTCCGCTCCGGCCCGGAGGAGACCGCGCTGCTGGTGGACGGCCGGCCGGTCGCCGGCATCCGGCACCGCGCCGAGCTGCGCGGCCACCCGCCGCGCTGGCGCACCCACTTCGTGGTCCGCGACGCCGAACTGACCGCCCGGCACACCCTCGGACTCGGCGGCCGGGTCCTGGTCGAACCGCACGACACCGCCCGCGGCCGCGCCGCCCGGCTGGCCGACCCGCAGGGCGGGCACTTCTCCGTCCTGGAGGTGCTTCCCTAGGGCCCCGGCTCTCAGGCCTGCTGCTCCTCGAAGGGCAGCACGTCCGGGGAGAGCACCGAGGCGTGCGCCGTCGCGGCGGTCAGCCGGCGGCGGTGGTGGCGGCGGCACAGCACCTCGTAGCCGACCTCGTCCCGGTCCACCGAGATGTCGCCGATCACCACCTGGGCGCCCTCGACGACCATCACCCCGCCGACCGTCCGGGCGTTGTGGGTGGCCCGCGCACCGCACCAGCAGAGCGCCTCGACCTGGAGCACCTCCACCCGGTCGGCCAGCTCGATCAGCCGCTGCGAGCCCGGGAACAGCCGGGTGCGGAAGTCGGTGGTGATCCCGAAGGTGTAGACGTCGATGTCCAGTTCGTCCACCACCCGGGCCAGCTGGTCGACCTGCTCGGCGGCGAAGAACTGGGCCTCGTCGCAGATCAGGTAGTCCACCCGGCCGCCGGCCGACAGCCGGTGCACCACGTGCGCGTGGAAGTCGAAGTCGTCCGTCACCTCGACCGCGTCGGCCCGCAGGCCCAGCCGGCTGGAGATCGTCGCCGCGCCCGCCCGGTCGTTGCGGGTGAGGATCACTCCCTGCCGGCCGCGCGCGGTGTGGTTGTGGTCCATCTGCAGCGCCAGCGTCGACTTGCCGCAGTCCATCGTGCCCGAGAAGAACACCAGTTCAGCCATGGGTGGAGCAAGGGCCTTTCACATCAAGGGAATTCGGGCGCAGAAGAGTCGATCGAGCGGCTCAGCCGCGGACTTCGAGCAGCGGCACGAACTGCTCGACCGGGGTCATCGAACCGTGCAGACCGATCATCGCGGACTCGCCGGGCTCGTTGCGGGAGGCGGTGATCGCGATGTCGTCGCGCGCCGCGGCGACCACGTCGCCGATCCGCGCGTACACCCGCTCGTCCACGGCCGGGCCGAACCAGCCCGCCGCGATCGCCTGGTCCCGGGTGGCCACCCACATCCGGTCGCCCAGCACCTCGCTCCAGACCGCGTGCACGTCGGCCGCGGCCCCCGGCACCGCGTACACGTGCCGGGCCCGGCCCTCGCCGCCGAGCAGGGCGACGCCGGCGCCCAGCTCCCAGTCCTCGTCGAAGTCGATCCGGTCCTCCGGGGCGATGTCGATCATGCCGTGGTCGGCCGTCACGTACATCGCCGAACGCGGCGGCAGCTGCGCGGCCAGCCGGCGGGCCAGCCGGTCCACCGCGTCCAGCGTCATCCGCCACTCGTCCGAGTCCACGCCGAAGCGGTGGCCCGCGCCGTCCAGCTCGCTGACGTACGTGTACACCAGCGCCCGGTCGTGCTCGGCCAGCCAGGAGGCCGCCAGGTCCATCCGCTCCTCGCCCGTGGTGCGGCCGAGGAAGGTGCCGCCGGACAGCGCCACCCTGGTCAGCGGGGTCTGGGCGAACAGCGGGGAGGAGACCTGCGCGGTCGCCACCCCGGCCTGGTGGGTGCGCTCGAAGACCGTCGGGTACGGCTGCCAGGCGTGCGGCTCGGTCGGCGGCTGCCAGCGCAGCTGGTTCATCAGGTAGCCGGCGCCCGGCACCGCCACCGTGTACCCGGCCAGGCCGTGCAGGCCCGGCGGCGTACCGGTGCCGACCGAGGCCAGCGAGGTCGCCGTGGTGGACGGGAAGCCCGCGGTCAGCGGACGGCCGCTGCCCCCCATCGAGCTCCCGGCCAGCGAGGACAGGAACGGCGCGTACTCGGGGTGGCGCAGCAGCAGCTCCCAGCCCAGGCCGTCCACCAGGAACACCACCACCCGGTCCGCCGGGGCGATCGGGAGCGTCGCGGTGAACCCGGGGACGCCCAGCCCCGCCGCCACCGAGGGCAGCAGGTCGCACAGCGAACCACTGCCGTACGGGGGCGCGGGGGCCGTGGCCGGGTCAAGGATCTCGAAGGCGTCGTAGCCGTCGGCAGGAACGAAGGACATGGAACCGGATTCGTAGCGGTGCGGTCGGTCGGAAGCGGCGGAACTCAGACCCGCGGGCCGGTGCTGATCGTCGCGTCGGACAGCGCCCGGGCAAACACCAGCGCCTGGGACACCGTCTCCGGGCCGTCGCCGGCCTCGCTCACCCGCAGGGAGAGGTCGTCGGCCGTGGCCGAGCCGGTGTAGCCGTGGTCGGCCTCGCAGTTCGGGTCCGAACAGCCGGCCGGCTCCAGGTCCAGGCGCTGCACCGCGCCCCAGCCGATCGTCAGCACCACCTCGCGCGGCAGGGTGCCCGGGGTGTACGTCTCCGGGTTCGCCACCATCCGGCTCACCACCACCGAACCGATCCGGTCCAGCCGGACGCTCTCCGTCGAGGTCGTCGCGAACGGCACCGCCGGGCTGCCCTCGGCCCCGGACTGCTCGTCCGTGTGGCTCACCACGAACCGAGTCGGGGTGAGGACCAGCACCGTGACGTGCCGGCGCACCTCGTTGGCGTCGAAGGTCGTCTCCTGGTGCACCAGGTAGGAGCTGATCGGCTCCGGGCCCACCGCGGACTCGACCGCCTCGGACACCAGGGCCGGGTAGTAGCCGCTGCGCTCGATAGCCGAGCGCAGGTCCTGAGTGGTGGTGGTACCGGTCTTCGCCATATCTCCATCCTGGCATGGTCCGCCGACGAAGCGGGCGGCACGGCGCCGAGCTTCGGACAACAGCGCCCGGGCAGGGCGCAACCAAGGAAGGTTACAGCGTGCTCATCGCGCGCGGGCCCAGATCGCTGCGGACCGGCAGCGGCGCCACCCGCACCCGCGCCCCCAGGATCGCCAGTCCGTGCGGGGCCACGACCACCGGTTCGAGATCCACCGAGGCGATCTCCGGCACGTCGTCCACCAGCTGCGACACCCGTAGCAGCAGTTCCTCCAGCGCGTCGGTGTCCACCGACTCGGCGCCGCGCCAGCCGAACAGCAGCGGCGCCGCCCGCACCTCCCGGATCAGCCCGGCGACGTCCTGGTCGGTGGCCGGAACCAGTCGGTGCGCGGTGTCGCCCAGCAGTTCGGCCGGGGCGCCGGCCAGGCCGAAGGAGAGGATCGCGCCGACCGCCGGGTCCACCGTGGCGGCGATCACGGTGTCCACGCCGCGCGGCGCCATCCGCTGGACCACCAGCTCGGCCTGCGCGGCGCCGCCGAGCAGCGCGTCCAGCTCGCGGTGGGCGCGGCGCAGGCCCGCCTCGTCGGTCAGGTCCAGCCGGACGCTGCCCAGGTCGGGGCGGTGGCGCAGGTGCGGGGCGGTCGCCTTGAGGGCCACCGGGTAGCCGAGCGCCGCGGCGGCCGCGACGGCGGCCTCCTCGTCCGGGGCCGGCCGCACCGGCGAGACGTCGATCCCGTAGCGGGCCAGCAGCTCCTGTGCCTCGGCCTCGGACAGGGTGATCCGGGCACCACCGGGCTGGGTGCGTGCGGCGACGGCGGCCCGGGTGCTCAGCGCCGCCTCCACCAGCCGGCGGGCGCCGGGCTCGTCGATCCGGTCCAGCTCGGGGACGCGCGCCGTCTCCTCCGCCGCGGCCGTGCGGCGGCGCCACTGCGCGTAGTGCACGGCGTGGGCGAGGGCGTGCACGGCCCGCTCGGGCGCCGCGTACGCGGGGATGCCGCCGGGGCGCAGCCGGACCGGCAGGTCGGTCAGCGCCAGGTGGGTGAGCAGCAGCGGCTTGCCCAGCTCCCGGGCGCGGCCACCGGCTTCGAGCAGCGCGGCGGCGATCTCCGGGTCGTCCGAGCCCATCGCGGGGTCGTCCTCGCCGGTCAGCCGGCCGCCCATGAAGGCGTGGGCGGAGGTGCCGATCGGCGGGATGGCGACGGCGATCACCGCGTCCACGGCCGGGTCGGCGAGCGCGACGTCCAGGGCGATCCGGAAGTTCTCGCCGGTCGCGGCGGTGGTGAGGTCGACGGGCGTGCACGGGCGCAGGCCGGCGCTCAGCAGGGCGTCGTAGGTGAGCAGGCCGAGCGAGTCGGAGTTGCCGACCACCGCGACCCGGTTCCCCGGCGGCAGCGGCTGCTGGGCCAGCAGCTCGCCGGTGTCGTACAGCTCGGTGATGGTCGACACCCGGATGACGCCCGCCTGCTCGAACAGCGCGTCCACGGTGGCGTCGCGCAGGCCGGTGGCGGTGGCGGGGACGGCGTGGCCGGGCGGCAGGCTGCCGGTGTGCCGGGCGCCCTTGACCACCACGACCGGCTTGACGGCGGCCAGCCGGCGGGCGATCCGGGTGAACTTGCGCGGGTTGCCGAAGGACTCCAGGTACAGCAGCACCACCTGGGTGGCCTCGTCCTCGGCCCAGTACTGGAGGAAGTCGTTGCCGGAGACGTCGGAACGGTTGCCGACCGAGGCGAAGGAGGAGACGCCGAGGCCGCGCTTGTGGGAGGCCTCCAGCAGGGCCACGCCGATCGCGCCGGACTGGCAGAAGATCCCGAAGCCGCCGCGGCCGGGCAGGCGCGGGGCGAGCGAGGCGTTCAGCGGGCGCTCGGGGTCGGTGTTGATCAGGCCGAAGGCGTTCGGGCCGATCACCCGCATGCCGGCCGCGCGGGCCTGGCGGACCAGCGCGCGCTGCCGGTCCCGGCCCTCCGGACCGGTCTCCGCGTAGCCGGCGGTGACCACCACCAGGCCCTGCACCCCGTGGGCGCCGCACTCGGCGACGGCGGCCGGGACGGCGCCCTCGGGGACGGCGATCACCGCGAGGTCCACCGGCCCGGGAATGTCCAGAATCGAACGGTGGACCGGGACGCCGTCCAGCTCGGTGCCGGGCGCGGCGTTGCGGTTCACCGCGTACACCGGGCGGTCGGCCGGGGCCTCGTCCCCCAGCAGGTCGCGCAGGATGGCCCGGCCGACGGTCTGCGGGGTGCGGGAGACCCCGATCACCGCCACCGAGCGCGGGGTGAGCAGGCGCTGCACCGAGCGCGCCTCGGCGCGGTGCTCGCGGGCGCGCATCACGGCGAGCGAGCGGTCGGTCTGCTCCAGGTCGAACTCCAGGTGCACCACGCCGTCGGCGAAGCTGCGGTGCTGGGTGTAGCCGGCGTCGGTGAAGACCTTCACCATCTTCCGGTTCTCCGGCAGCACTTCGGCCTGGAAGCGGCGGATGCCGCGCTCCTGCGCGACCGCCGCGATGTGCTCCAGCAGGGCGGAGGCCACGCCGCGGCCCTGGTGAGCGTCCTGCACCAGGAAGGCCACCTCGGCGTCGGTGCCGGTCTCGGAGGGGCGGCCCTCGGCGTCGATCCGGTCGTACCGGACGGTGGCGATGAAGCGGTCGCGGACCACCACCGCGAGGCCCACCCGGTTCACGAAGTCGTGGTGGGTGAAGCGGCGGACGTCCTTGTCGGAGAGCCGCGGATAGGGGGCGAAGAACCGGAAGTACTTGGACTGGTCCGACACCTGCCCGTAGAACTCCACGAGCCGTCCGGCGTCGTCGGGGGTGATCGGCCGGATCCGGGCCGTACCTCCGTCGCGCAGCAGGATGTCCGCTTCCCAGTGCTGCGGATAGTCGGGTTGCGCGGGGTTCGCCACCGCGGGGTCTTCCACATTCGTCAGGTTATCCGGCGGCGAGCCGAATGGCGCCGGGCGCGTGCTCACGGCAGGGTGGACAGGGCCGTCGACCGGGGTTTATGCCCCGAAAAGAAACAATCACAAGTCCTGAACGCTGCGGTTCCCAGGGGCCGCCTGCGTGCAACACTGGTCTAGACAACATGGCCGTTTCCCCCCGCTCACCGAGCACGGCCGTGACCAGCTTCACCGGAAAGGCACGTCTCATGGCTGAGCGCCGCGTCACCATCGGTTGGGCCGAGGGCCTGCACGCCCGTCCCGCCTCCGTCTTCGTCCGGGCCGTCACGGCCACCGGCGTGCCGATCACCATCGCCAAGCCGGGCGGCAACCCGGTCAACGCCGCCTCCATGCTCGGCCTCCTCGGCCTGGGCGCCCAGGGCGGCGACGAGGTCATCCTCGCCTCCGACGCCGAGAACGCCGATGACGCGCTCGACCGCCTCGCCAAGCTCGTCTCCGAGGGCCTCGACGAGCTCCCCGCCGCGGCCTGAGCCGCGCAGCACGCACCCGATCGGGGTGCCGCCGGATTCCGGCGGCACCCCGATCGGCTTTCCGGCCGCCGTGCTCCGGCCGGCCTGGTCAGCCCTTGACGCAGACGACCTGCTTGAGGTGCGCGACCACCTCGACGAGGTCCTTCTGCTGCTCGATGACCTTCTCGATGTTCTTGTAGGCGCCCGGGATCTCGTCCACCACGCCGCCGTCCTTGCGGCACTCCACGCCCTTGGTCTGCTCGACCAGGTCCTGGGTGGTGAACCGCTTCTTCGCGGCGTTGCGGCTCATCTTGCGGCCGGCGCCGTGCGAGGCCGAGTTGAACGACGACGCGTTGCCCAGGCCGCGGACGATGTAGGAACCCGTCCCCATCGAGCCGGGGATGATCCCGAGATCGCCGGAGCCGGCCCGGATCGCGCCCTTGCGGGTCACCAGCAGGTCGACGCCGTCGTACCGCTCCTCCGACACGTAGTTGTGGTGGCAGCTGATGACCTCGTCGAAGGTCACCCCGGCCTTGGTGAACTCCCGACGGACGACGTCCTGGAAGAGTGCCATCATCAGCGCGCGGTTGAGCTTCGCGTACTCCTGGGCCCAGAACAGGTCCTGCCGGTAGGCACCCATCTCCGGGGTCTTCGCGAGGAAGACGGCCAGGTCCTGGTCGATCAGGCCCTGGTTGTGCGGCAGCGAGCGGGCGACGCCCATGTGGTGCTCGGCCAGCTCCTTGCCGATGTTGCGCGATCCGGAGTGCAGCATCAGCCAGACCGCGTCAGTCGTATCAACGCACAGTTCTATGAAGTGATTTCCTCCGCCGAGCGTCGCCATCTGCTGCATCGCCCGCTCGCGCCGCCACTTGACGTCCTCCGCGATGCCATCGAAGCGCTGCCAGAAGTCGTCCCAGCCCGCCGTGCGGAAGCCGTGCAGCTTGGACGGGTCCACCGGGTCGGTGTGCAGGCCGCGGCCGACCGGGATGGCCCGCTCGATCTCGCGGCGCAGGCCGGAGAGGTCGTCCGGGAGGTCCTCGGCGGTGAGCGAGGTCTTCACCGCGCTCATCCCGCAGCCGATGTCGACGCCGACGGCCGCCGGGCAGACCGCGTCCTTCATGGCGATGACGGAGCCGACCGTCGCGCCCTTGCCCAGGTGGACGTCGGGCATCACGGCGAGGCCGTGCAGCCAGGGCAGCGAGCTGATGTTGCGCAGCTGCTGGAGGGCCTGGCCCTCGACGGTGGCCGGGTCGGTCCACATCCGGATCGGGACGCGGACGCCGGGTACCTCGGTGTACGACATGGGTGAACGACCTCCAGGGGTCGGGTGGTTCGGGGAAGGTGGTGCCGCGCGAGGAATCCCGGCGCGGCTCGGGGAAGTTCAGGGGGGTGGGGCTCAGGCGCCCGGGGCGACGATGCAGGGGGAATACGGCCTCGGGGAGCGTCGTATGGCTTGCTCGACCCGCATGGTGACCGCCTCCCTTCCTTCGTCGCAGTTCGCACGTGCTGTGCGTCGGGGAACATCTATCCACGGAACGGGCGCGGCCCGCAACGGATTTAAAAACGCGTCCGGCCCGGCGGAGCGGATGCTCCACCGGGCCGGAGGGTGTTCCGGGAGGGGCCGTCAGCTGACGACGGTGACCTCGCCGATGCCGAGCGCCCGCACGTCGTCGGCGATCACGGCGGCGTCGCCGACCAGGACGGTGACCAGGCGGTCCGGCGGGAAGGCCGCGACGACCGCCTCGGTGGCGGCGGCGGTGGGCAGTTCGGCGAGCTGCCGGTAGACCTCGGCCTGGTAGTCGTCCGGCAGGTACTGCTCGACCTGGTCGGCCAGGGTGCCGGCGACCGAGCCCGCGGTCTCGTACTTCAGCGGGGCGACACCGACCAGGAACTGCACGGCCTCGTCGCGCTCGGCGTCGGTGAGGCCCTCGGCGGCGAGGGTGCGCAGGATGACCCAGGTGTCGGCCAGCGCGGGGGCGGTGGAGGCGGTGTCCACCGAGCCGCTGATGGCGAGCATGGCGCGCCCGCTGCCGTCGGCGGCCGAGCGCAGCGGCTGGGCGAAGGCGCGCACGCCGTAGGTGTAGCCCTTCTCCTCGCGCAGGACGCGGTCCAGGCGGGAGGTGAGGGTGCCGCCGAGGCAGTAGGTGCCGAGGGTCTGGGCGGCCCAGACCGGGTCGTGGCGGTCGGGTCCGATCCGGCCGATGAGCAGCTGGGTCTGGACGGAGCCGGGGCGGTCCACGATGACGACGCGGCCGTGGTCGTCGCCGGTGACCGGGGCGTGGACGGACGGCTCGGCGACCGTTCCGGTCCAGGTGCCGAGGGTGCTCTCCAGCAGCGCGGGCAGGTCGACGCCGGTGAGGTCGCCGACCACCACGACGGTGCTGGTCGCGGGGCGCACGTGGCCGTCGTAAAAGGCCTTGACGGCGGCGCGGTCGATCGACTTGACGGTGTCGGCGGTGCCGGCGCGGGGCCGGGAGAGCCGGTCGGCGGCGTCGAAGAGCTCGGCGTACAGGGCCTTGGCGGCGCGCCGGGCGGGGTTGGCCTGCTCGTGGACGATCTCGTCCAGGCGGTTGGCGACCAGCCGCTCGATCTCCGCCTCGGGCAGGGCCGGGGCGCGCAGGGCGTCGGCGAGCAGGGACAGGCCGCGCTGGAGCCGGGAGGCGGGGACCTCCAGGGAGATCCGGATGCACGGGTGGTCGGCGTGCGTGTCGAGGGTGGCGCCGGCGCGCTCCAGCTCGGCGGCGTACTCCTCGGCGCTGAGGGTGTCGGTGCCCTCGCTGAAGGCGCGGGCGAGGATGCCGGCGACGCCGTCGAGGCCCTCGGGCTCGGCGGCGAGCGGGACGTCGAGCAGGACCTCGACGGCGACCAGCTGCTGGCCGGGCCGGTGGCAGTGCAGGACGGTGATGCCGTTGCCGAGGGCGGCCCGCTCGGGGGCGGGGAAGTCCCAGGGGCTGGGCGTGCCCGGCCGGGGCTGCGGGTGGAAGGTCATGGCGGGGACGTAGTCGGTGCTCATACGGCGGCACCCTCCTCTTCGGAAGCGGCGTCGGAGTCGGCGGCGGTCTCGGCGGCGGCGGTCGGCTCGTAGGCGAGGACGGCCCGGTTGTCGGGGTGGAGCCGGGCCTTGGCGATGGCCTGGACCTCCTCGGCGGTGACGTCGAGGACCTTGGGGAGGGCGTCGTTGAGCAGCTCCGGGTCGCCGAACAGGACGGCGTAGCGGCACAGTTCGTCGGCCCGGCCGGCGACGGTGGTGAGCCGGTCGAGCCACTCGCGCTCGATCTGGGCCTGGGCGCGTTCGAGCTCCTCGGCGGTGGGGCCCTCGGCGGCGAAGCGGGCGAGCTCCTCGTCGACGGCGGTGCCGATCTGCTCGATGGTGGCGTCGCCGGAGGTCTTGACGTCGAGCCAGCCGAGGCTGGGTGCGCCGGCCAGCCGCAGCAGGCCGAAGCCGGCGGCGACGGCGGTGCGGTCGCGGCGGACCAGCCGGTTGTAGAGGCGGCTGGACTCGCCGCTGCCGAGGATGGTGAGGGCGAGGTCGGCGGCGTCGGCCTCGCGGGTGCCGTCGTGCGGAAGGCGGTAGGCGGCCATCAGGGCGCGGGAGGGGACGTCCTCGTGGACGTCCTCGCGGATCTCGCGGCCGATCGTCTCGGGGAGCTCGCCCGAGCGCGGGGGCTGCTTGCCGTCGTGCGCGGGGATGGAGCCGAAGTACTTCTCGACCCAGGCGACGGTCTGCTCGGGGTCGATGTCGCCGACGATCGAGAGGACCGCGTTGTTGGGCGCGTAGTACGTCCGGAAGAACGTGCGGGCGTCCTCCAGGGTGGCCGCGTCGAGGTCGGCCATGGAGCCGATCGGGGTGTGGTGGTACGGGTGGCCGTCGGGGAAGGAGAGCGCGGTGAGCTTCTCGAAGGCGGTGCCGTACGGGACGTTGTCGTAGCGCTGGCGGCGCTCGTTCTTGACGACGTCGCGCTGGTTCTCCATGGACGTCTCGTCGAGCGCGGCGAGCAGCGAGCCCATCCGGTCGGCCTCCAGCCAGAGCGCGAGCTCCAGCTGGTGGGCGGGCATGGTCTCGAAGTAGTTGGTGCGCTCGAAGCTGGTGGTGCCGTTGAGCGAGCCGCCGGCGCCCTGGACGAGCTCGAAGTGCCCGTTGTTGGTGACGTTGGCCGAGCCCTGGAACATCAGGTGCTCGAAGAGGTGGGCGAGGCCGGTGCGGCCCTTGACCTCGTGCCGGGAGCCCACGTCGTACCAGAGGCAGACGGCGGCGACCGGGGTCAGGTGGTCCTCGGAGAGGACTACGCGCAGGCCGTTGGCCAGGCGGTGCTCGGTGATGGCGATGCCTCGGCTGGAGGCGGGGGCCGGGTTGGCCATGCGCTCGGGTCCTTCCCGTCGTCGATGTCGGGGGTTCGTGTGGCGTCCCCCATTGTGGTGCAACGTGCGGGAGCCGTGTTCGTGTCCGCGCGGACGGGGCCGTTCGCCAGGGGCGGAAGAGGGCCGCTGACCGGGAGTGTCGGCCCGAGGGTCCACAATGGGGGCGCCGCGCCCTGTCGACGGCGCCCGGTTGACGGGTCCGGCGGCGGGACGGTGCGGAGACGAGCGACGACCGCCCCCCGGCGTTCGGCGACCGACCGAGACACAGCCAGCGACACGTAAGGGAGCCCCGCCGCGATGGCCCGCCGCAGTTCGCAGACCCCGCCGCCCGGAGACTTCGAGGAGCGGATCCTCGACGTCGACGTCGTGGACGAGATGCAGGGCTCCTTCCTGGAGTACGCCTACTCGGTGATCTACTCGCGTGCACTGCCCGACGCGCGGGACGGCCTGAAGCCGGTGCACCGCCGGATCCTGTACCAGGCCAACGAGATGGGCCTGCGCCCGGAGCGCGCGCACGTGAAGTGCGCCCGCGTGGTGGGCGAGGTGATGGGCCGGCTGCACCCGCACGGCGACCAGTCGATCTACGACTCGGTGGTGCGCATGGCGCAGCCGTTCTCGATGCGGCTGCCGCTGATCGACGGGCACGGCAACTTCGGTTCGCTGGGCAACGACGACCCGCCGGCCGCGATGCGCTACACCGAGTCGCGGCTGACGGCCGCCTCGATGGCGATGGTGGAGTCGATCCACGAGGACACCGTCGACTTCGGCCCCAACTACGACGGCAGCGAGCAGGAGCCGCTGGCGCTGCCGGCCGCGTTCCCCAACCTGCTGGTGAACGGCGCGACGGGCATCGCGGTCGGCATGGCGACGAACATGCCGCCGCACAACCTGTCCGAGGTGGTGGCCGCGGCCCGTCACCTGATCAAGCACCCGAACGCGGACCTGGACACGCTGATGCGGTTCGTGCCCGGTCCGGACCTGCCGACCGGCGGGCGGATCGTGGGCCTGTCGGGCATCCGGGACGCGTACGAGTCGGGCCGCGGCACGTTCAAGATCCGGGCGACGACGACGGTGGAGGCGGTGACGGCCCGCCGCAAGGGCATCGTGGTCACCGAGCTGCCGTACAACGTCGGCCCGGAGAAGGTCATCTCGAAGATCAAGGACCTGGTCAACGCGAAGAAGCTCCAGGGCATCGCGGACGTCAAGGACCTGACCGACCGCGAGCACGGGCTGCGGCTGGTCATCGAGGTGAAGAACGGCTTCGTGCCGGAGGCGCTGCTGGAGCAGCTGTACAAGCTGACGCCGCTGGAGGAGACCTTCGGCATCAACAACGTGGCGCTGGTGGACGGGCAGCCGCTGACGCTGGGGCTCAAGGAGCTGCTGGAGGTCTACGTCGACCACCGCTTCACCGTGGTGCGCCGGCGCAGCGACTTCCGCCGCCGCAAGCGCGAGGAGCGGCTGCACCTGGTCGAGGGCCTGCTGGTCGCGCTGCTCGACATCGACGAGGTCATCGCGATCATCCGGTCGAGTGACAACGCCCAGCAGGCGAAGGAACGCCTGATGGAGCACTTCTCGCTGTCGGAGACGCAGACCGCGTACATCCTGGACACCCCGCTGCGGCGGCTGACCCGCTTCGACCGGGTCGAGCTGGAGCAGGAGAAGGAGAAGCTGACCTCCGAGATCGCGGACCTGACCGAGATCCTGGAGTCGGACACCAAGCTGCGCAGCGTGGTGTCGTCCGAACTGGGCGCGGTGTCCAAGCAGTTCGGCACCGAGCGGCGCACGGTGCTGCTGGAGGCGGGGGCGGTGCCCTCGGCCGCGCTGGCGGTGCCGCTGGAGGTCGCGGACGACCCGTGCCGGGTGCTGCTGTCGTCGACGGGCCTGCTGGCGCGGACGGCGGACGGCGAGCCGTTCGAGGAGTCGGAGAAGCGGGCGAAGCACGACGTGATCGTCTCGGCGGTGCACGCGACGGCCCGGGCGGACGTCGGCGTGGTCACGTCCGCGGGCCGGGTGCTGCGACTGCCGGTAATCGACCTCCCGGCGCTGCCGCCGACACCGTCGCCGACGCTGGCGGGCGGGGCCGCGGTGGGCGAGTTCCTGCGGCTGGAGGACGGGGAGCGGGCGCTGGCGCTGACCACCCTGGACGAGTCCTCGCCGGGGCTGGCGCTGGGCACGCTGCAGGGCGTGGTGAAGCGGGTGGTGCCGGAGTGGCCGGCGAACAAGGACGAGTTCGAGGTGATCGCCCTCAAGGAGGGCGACGAGCTGGTGGGCGCGGTCGAACTGCGCACCGGCGAGGAGGACCTGGTCTTCATCGCCTCCGACGCCCAGCTGCTGCGCTACCCGGCCGGCCAGGTGCGTCCGCAGGGCCGCCCGGCGGGCGGCATGGCGGGCATCAAGCTGTCGGACGGCACGCGGGTGCTGTCCTTCACGGCGGTGGACCCGGCGGCGGACGCGGTGGTGGTCTCGGTGGCCACGGCCACGGGCACGCTCTCCGACGGCGAGCAGACCAGCTGGAAGGTCACCCCGTTCGAGCAGTACCCGCGCAAGGGCCGCGCCACCGGCGGCGTGCGCTGCCAGCGCTTCCTGCGCGGCGAGGACGCCCTGGCCTTCGCCTGGGCCGGCGCCGCCCCGGCCCGCGCCGCCACCGCCAAGGGCGCCCCGGTCGACCTGCCCGAGCGCGACCCGCGCCGCGACGGCTCCGGCACCCCGGTCACCACCCCGATCGCGGTGGTCGCCGGCCCGGCGTAGCGGCTCCCGCCCGAGCGGAGGGGCACCGGACATCGTCCGGTGCCCCTCCGCTTTTTCGTGCCCGCCCGGCCGGGATTGCGGAACGGCGATCTTCAATTCCCGGTCATGGCCTGAACTTTGCCCTCCCATGGGTTAGGTTCGCCGAACAGGTGCTCCACACCGCGTCACAATCCTTGGGGGGATGGGGAGTTGACCGATCAATTCAAGATCGACATGGACCGGATGAGAACGGTGTCCAAGCAACTCGACGAATGCGCCAAGCGCATGAAGACGGTCGCCAAGAGCCTGGAGAACGCCGGAATCGCCCGCCAGACCGGCAACGCGTGGCTCGACTCGGCATGCCTGGGCTTCGAACGCCACTGGCACGGAGCGATGGGTCGGATGGGCAAGCTGGCCCACAACCTCCACGAGGGCCTGGACGAATCACTCAAGGCCTACACGGACAACGAACAGGGCGTCGCGAAGGCCTACAGCGCAGCCGGCAGCAGGGACTGACTCCACCATGGGTGACAAGAACTGGCCGGGCCTCGGCTTCTGCCCAGCCCCGGGGGACCTGGCGGGCATCGCCAAGATGTACGCGGACGTCGACGCCGTAGCCCGGGAACTGGAAGAACTGCGGAGCGCACTCGCCGGCATCGGCTCCGACGGCGGCGCCTGGGAGGGCGAGGCGGCCCGCAAGTTCGCCGACAAGCTGGGCCAACTGCCCAAGTACCTCACCCAGGGCCACGAGTCGATGGCCGCCTGCTCGCGGGCCCTCAAGGCCTGGCACACCCAGCTCTCCGGCATGATCACCACCGGCCGCACGATGGAGGCCGAAGCCGTCGAGCTGCGCACGCGGCTGGCCGACACGGACGGCCAGGTCACCTCCCTCGGCAACACCCTGAAGGGCTACGCGCAGAACGGCGGGCAGACCGCCGACAACGTGATCAACCGCGCCCAGGCGCAGTTCGACGCGGCCCGGGAGGCCAGCACCCGCTGCCACCACCAGCTCGACGAGGTCATCAAGCGCGCCCACAAGCAGCTGGAGGACCACGGGCACAAGGCCGAGGCCGCCGCCAAGGCAATCGTGGAGGCGTCCCGTCACCACCCGCCGGACCCGGGCCTGTTCAAGCGGATGCTGGACAACGTGAAAAAGGCCTGGAACAAGTCGTTGGACTTCCTGTCCGACCATGCCGACATCCTGTCCATGATCTCGGCCGGACTGACGATCGCCGCGCTGTTCACCCCGTTCGGTCCGGTGCTGGTCGCCGGAGCCGTGCTGACGAGCGCGGGCGCGCTGAGCGGGCACGGCATCGCCAAGCTCCGTGGCAAGGACGTGTCGTGGATGACCCTCGGACTGGACTCGTTGGGCTTGATCCCCGGCTACGGGCTGGTCAAGGGCTTCGCCACCGCCGCCAAGGGAACCCGAGCCGCGAACGCCGGCGGCAGCGCGCTCGCCATGGCCAGGCTTCCGATGTCGACCAAGGCCGTCACCACGTGGATACCCAAAGGCGCGAGCTGGCTCAGCCAGTCGGAAAGAGCGCCCAATGTCGCCCGCGTCTTCTCGGACAAGGTCGCGTCCCGCTTGTCGGCGCTCGATCCCGCGAAGGTCACGGCCAGTGCGAAGGCGGCCTCGATCGTCTACGGCGCGTACAAGCAAGTGGACAAAGCAATCGAGAGAAGGGCGGCGGCGCAGCCCGTCGTGCTTCCCGGGCCGCTCGCGAGGCCCGCAGTCCGGCCGGCGTCCGCCCCGTTCCTGAACGCCGTCGGCTGAGAGGAGAGACCCATGGCCAAGGACCTCCATGCCACGCTCCCCGTCGAGGGCGGACGGATCGCCTCGGTGCCCGAAGTGGCCGAGGCCGCGCGACGGGCCGAAACGCTCTACGGAATCAACCTGCTGCACGACTACGTGGCCCGCGATGTGGTGACCAAGCACCTGCGGATGCGGAACCAGCAGGACTGGTACTCCGAACTGGCCGGCCTGTTCATCATCGGGGGAATCGCGGGTGCCGTGTTCTTCGGCGCATCGATGAGTTCGCCGGCCGAGGGACGACAGGTGGCCGGCCTGGTGGCGGCCGTCCTTGCGATCCCCGTCGGCATCTGGATCGGGATCCGCGGCATGTCCTGGGAGGCGGAGAAGAAGACCGCCTCCGTGCACTTCACCACGTACGTGGGCCTGTTGAACCGGGCACGGGGAGCCGGTCTGACGGTCACGATCCCCCCCGAGTGGGGAGTCGCCGCCGAGCGGGCCTCGTGGGAGGAAGGCGCGACCGCTCCACCACAGCCGCCGGCCGCCCGGGGCACGTCCTCCACCAGTCCGGCTCCCCCGCAGCCGGCCGCGACACAGCCGACCTCGTGGTGGCCGGCCGACGCCGTGATCGACCCGAAGTTCCCGGTACTGCCGACCGCAGCACTCGCGCGCCACTGGGCCCTGGCCGGCCGGGCCCGCGAACTCAGTGCTCCGCACGGCGTCGACTTCCTAGACGAACAGGCGGTCCGGGGACTGCTCACCGCCGTGCAGCGGTCCCGCCGGTGGATCAGCCTCTGGGGCAGGACGTTCCTCCTCACCGTGGTCGCCGGCATGGTCGTCGCTCCCATGGGCATGGACCCCGCCGGTGCCGAGTACCGCCGACAGCTCGTCTCCCTGGGGACGGGCCTGATCGCCATCGGCTTGCTCGCTGCAGTCCCCGCGCTGAGGGAGCTCTGGACCTGGCGCCGCTCCGGCCTGCGCGAGCGTGCCGACGCCTACCTCGACCTGCTGATCGAGGCCCGTACGTACGGCGTCCCGGTCCCCGTCCCGCCGTCCTGGCTGGACACCCGCAACCGCATCCGCAAGCCCGCATGACCTCAGTGGAAGGCTCCCGATGTCCGGCACTCAGACAGCCGACCGCCCCGATCCCGCTGAGGACGCACCACTCCAGATCCGCTTCATCGTCCCGCCCGCCTTCCACCAGGTACCCGTGTTCGGCACCGAGGAACAGGTGGCGGAGGAGCTCTGGGAAATGGTCTGCGAGGTACTGGCCTCCCGGTCCGAGGAGGACCGGGCCGCCTGGGCCATGACGCTGGCCGGGCTGATCCCGTCGATGGCCGAGGCCGGGGTGATCCACGCCGGGATGTGCCTGGTGGACGTGGACGGCCGTCCGAGCATGGCCACGATTACCGCCTCGCTGTGCCCCTTGGAGGGCACCGACTACCCCGGCGCGGTGGACTTCCTGCTCACCCGGCTGGCCCTGTCCCGTCCGGAGGCGGAGGTGACCGCGGTCGAGCTGCCGGCCGGGCGGGCCGTCGCGGTGATCGACGCGGTGGCGACCACGGTGGACGACGGGTCGACCCCGCTCGACGGCCTGGCGGTCCCGCTCGTCGACGGGGTGCTGACCACCTCGGTGATCCAGGTGCACCTGCCGCTGCCGAACGAGTCGCAGCTGCTCTCGCTGGAGCTGAGCACCCCGTGCCCGGAGGACTGGGTGCTGTACTCGGAGCTGTTCGCGGACGTCGTCCGCAGCATCCACCTGGAGTTCGCCGACCTCCCGACCGTCTCCGAGCCGATGTACGACACGGTGGACGAGGAGGTCGCGCAGCGGGTGAAGGCCGCCTTCGGGTGATCGAGTGAGGGTGATCAGCTGAGGGTAGCCTTGCCGGCGTGAGCACTTGTGCGACCGTGTCGCGTGAACTTTCGGAGCCGCTGGCCGCGACGGCGGCGGTGGCGAGCACCTGGCTGCTGGTGGAGCAGAACGGGCCGTGGGGCGCGAAGGCGCTGGGCGAGAGCCATCTGGACGCGGCGGTGGGGCGGGCGCTGGAGGCGGCCGCGGCCGGGACGGGCGTGCGGGTGGCGCTGATCCGCCGGCCCGGGCGGCATGCCGACTGCCTGCCGACCCCGCGCCACGAGGTGCTCGTGGCGCACACGGTGCCGGGCCGCGACTGGGTGCGCCGGGCGGCGGTGGCGGATCCGGCGGAGCTGCTGGGCCTGGACTTCGCGGCGCTGGGCGCCGGGGACCACACCGGCTTCGGTGCGGAGCACGTCGGCGGCCCGGTGGCCCTGGTGTGCACCAACGGGCGGCGGGACCGCTGCTGCGCGCTGCTGGGCCGTCCGCTCGCGGCGGAGCTGGCGGCGGCCGGGCACAGCGAGGTGTGGGAGGTCACCCACCTGGGCGGGCACCGCTTCTCCCCCACGATGCTGGTGCTGCCGTACGGCTACGCGTACGGGCGGCTGACGCCGGAGACCGCCAAGGAGGTGCTGGCGGCGACGGCGGCCGGGCACACGGTGCCGGAGTGGTCGCGCGGCTGTTCGGGCTGGGAGCGTCCGGGCCAGGCGGCCGAGCACGCGGTGCGGCTGGCGACCGGCGAGACCGGGGTGGACGCGTTGACGCTCGTCCAGCGGCCGGACGGTGAGCGCCGCTGGCTGGTGACGGTGCTGCACCGGGACGGCCGGTCCTGGGAGGTGGACGTGATCGAGACGGTGAGCGAGCCGGCGCGGCCGGAGAGCTGCGGCAAGGCGGCGGGGACGCCGTCGCGGATGGACGTGCTGTCCGTCCGAGGGGTCTGACGCACAACGGTCCCGCGCCCGTGGGGGTGGGCGCGGGACCGCTGTCAGCGGCGGGGCTCAGCCGGCGGCCTTGGCGACGAACTCCGTGGTGTAGGTCTTCGCCAGGTCGATCGACCCCTCCTTGCCCTTCACGTCCGGGTGGAACGCGGCGAGCACCGAGAGCACCGTCTTCGGCCCGTCGGCCGGCATCACGCCGTCCGTGGTGAACATCGGCAGCGTCGCCTTGATCGCCGCCGCGTACTGCTCGGCGCCGCCCTGGGCGTAGTCGGCGGGCATCTTCGCGGCGATCTCCTCGGGGCTGTGGGTGGACATCCACGTGAGGGTCTTCACGAAGGCGTTGGCGAGCTTCTGGGTGGTGTCCTTGTTCTTCTCCACCCAGTCGGTGTTCATGTACAGCGACGAGGACGGGTAGAGCCCGCCGAGCGCCTCGCGCGAGCCCTCGGGGGTGCGCATGTCGTAGAGGACCTTGCCGAGGCCCTTGTCCAGGACGGCGGCGACGGTCGGGTCGGTGGTCATCCCGGCGTCGATGCTGCCCTGCTGGAGCGCGGCGATGAAGGTCTGGCCGGCGCCGACCGCGATCGGGCTGAACTCGCTGACGGCGGTGCCGTTCTTGACCGCGAGGTACTTGGTGAGGAAGTCGGTCGAGGAGCCGAGGCTGGTGACGCCGAGCTTCTTCCCCTTGAAGTCGGCGCCGGACCTGATCGCGTCGGCCTGCTTGCTGGAGACCACCTCGACCTCGCCGGGCGCCTGGGCGAACTGCACCACGGACTCGACCTTCTTGCCCTTGGCCTGGAGGTCGATGGTGTGGTCGTAGAAGCCGACGGCGCCCTGGACGTCCCCGGCGAGCAGCGCGGTGGTGGCGTTGACGCCGGCCGGTTCGGTCATCAGCTCGACGTTGACGCCGGCCTCGGCGAAGTAGCCGAGCCGCTGGGTGAGCATCGCGGGCAGGTAGATGACCTTGTCCAGGCCACCGACCATGATCTTGACCTTGGGTCCGTCGACCTGCTGCCCGGCGGGGGCGGCGACCGCGCCGTGTCCGGCGGTGGCGGCGTCGTTGGCGCAGGCGGAGAGCGGGAGGAGCAGGAGGGCGGCGAGGGCGGCGGCAGCCGTTCTGCGCATGGGTGGGGGCCTCTCTTCGTACGGGCGGGGGAGGTTCAGCGGCCGTCGCCCGCGTCGGCGGGCTTCCAGCGGAACAGCTTCTTCTCGGCGAAGGTCAGCAGCCCCTCGGTGAGCAGCGCGACGACGGCGAGGATGGTCATGGCCGCGTACACGCCGGCCGCGTTGAAGGTGCCCTGGGCGGCCGCGACGAGCAGGCCGAGGCCCTTGGTGGCGCCGATGTACTCGCCGACGATGGCGCCGATCAGCGCGAAGCCGAAGCTGACGTGCAGGCTGGTGAAGATCCAGGTGGTGGCGGCGGGGATGACCACCTGGAGGGTGACCCTGCGGTTGTCGGCGCCCAGGATGCGGGCGTTGGCGACGAGGTTGCGGTCGACCTCGCGGGCGCCCTGGAAGGCGTTGAAGAACACCGGGAAGAACACCAGCACCACCGCGGAGGCGACCTTGGAGGCCGGGCCGAGGCCGAACCAGATCAGGAAGATCGGCGCGAGCACGATCCGCGGGATCGCGTTGAGCACCTTGATGTACGGCCCGAACACGTCGGCCAGGAAGCGGATCCGGCCGAGCGCGATGCCCAGCAGCACGCCGCCGATGACGCCGATCACCCAGCCGGCGAGGGCCTCGTACAGGGTGTAGCCGATCTGCTCGCCGAGCGAGCCCTGCGCGGTGCCGTGGGTGACCCACTGCCAGATCTGGTCCCAGATCCTCGACGGCTGGGAGAAGTTGAACGGGTCGATGACGTCGGTGCGGGCGCAGACCTCCCAGAGCCCGAGGAAGGCGAGCAGCACCGCGACCCGGGCGCCGTAGACGACCAACCGGCGGTTGCGGGCGGCCCGTTCGCGGGCCTCGGTCCTCGTCGTGACGGCCGGGGGCTTCCCGGCGCCGGCCGGCGCGGCTCCCGGCGCGGCTCCCGACACGGCTCCCGACACGGACTCGGGCACGGAATCGGACGCGGTCTCAAGCGGCACGACCCGCTCCTCTCTCCCGGGTGATGCGCACCTCTTCGCCGAGCGAGGCCCAGATCTCGCGGTACAGCTCGACGAACCTCGGTTCCAGCCGGACGGCCTCCACGGTGCGCGGGCGCGGCAGGTCGACGGTGAAGACCTCCTTGACGGTGGCCGGTCCGGCCGTCATGACGACGACCCGGTCGGCGAGCGCGATGGCCTCGTCCAGGTCGTGGGTGACGAAGACGACCGACGAGCCGGTACCGGCCCACAGCTCCAGCAGCTGGTCCGACATCAGGGCCCGGGTCTGCACGTCCAGGGCCGAGAACGGCTCGTCCATCAGCAGGATCGCCGGGTCGTTGACGAAGGTCTGGGCGAGCGCGACGCGCTTGCGCATGCCGCCGGACAGCTGGTGCGGGTAGCGGTCCTCGAAGGCGGCCAGGCCGACCCGGCCGAGCCAGTCCCGGGCCCGTTCCCTGGCCTCGGCGGCGGGCACGCCGCGGAAGCGCGGGCCGGCCATCACGTTGGACAGGACGGTGCGCCAGGGGAAGACGGCGTCCTGCTGGAAGACGAACCCGACCTTGGGGTCGATCCCGCGCACGGGCTCGCCGTACACCCGGACCTCGCCCTCGGTGGGCTCCTCCAGGCCGCTGACCAGGGTCAGCGTGGTGGACTTGCCGCAGCCGGTGGGGCCGACGACGGCGACGAACTCGCCCTGGGCGACGGTCAGATCGAGATCGCGGACGGCGGTGTGCAACGCCCCCGAGGGGGTGCGGAAGCGTTTGGTCGCGCCGGTCAGCTCGATCGCCGGGGTCTCGGTCATGCATTCCTCCCGGTTCTGTGCTTGCCCCGGAAAGGTAGGAGCGGGCCCGGCCCCGGCGGGAGCCTTCTTCGCGTAGTGCGACTTCTCCGCATAGAGGGGTGTTCTGCTCGTTTTGCTTGCGCTACAACTGCGGGGACGCGGCTGACAGAAACAGCGCGGAAACATAGGGTGTCCCGACCCACCCCACCGGAGGCGCCCCCCACCCCGCCCCCCGCTCCCATCCCCGCTCCCGGACATCCGATTCCCCCGCAGCCGCCGAGAGGAGGCCCGGATGAAGCTCGCCCGCCGGCCCCGCCGGGTCTTCGCCCAACTGCTGCTGAGCCAGACCGTCGTCACCGTCGGTGTCACCGCCGTGACCGCCGGGCTGTTCCTGGCCCCGGTCAGCAGCGAGCTGGACCACGACGCGATGCAGCGGGCGCTGTCGATCGCCCAGGCCACCGCCACCGACGAGAACATCGCCCGGGCCGCCGCCGGCCGCGACGTGGTGGCCGCGCAGCGCAACGCCGAGCAGATCCGGCTGGCCACCGGCGCCAGCTTCGTCGTGGTCACCGACCTGGACGGCATCCGGCTCTCGCACACCGACCCGGGCCGGATCGGCCAGCGGGTCAGCACCGACCCGGAGCCCGCCCTCAGCGGCCGCAGCGTCACCGCCATCCAGCAGGGCACCCTGGGCCGCACCGCCCGGGGCAAGGTGCCGCTGCGGATGGCGGACGGCCGGATCGTCGGCGAGGTCTCGGTCGGCATCAGCGACGACTCGATCCGCCGCCGGCTGCTGAAGATGCTCACCGGGATCCTGCTGTGCGCGGGCGCCGGCCTCGCCGCCGGGACGCTCGCCACCCTCCTCCTGGCCCGCCGCCTCAAGCGCCGCACCCACAACATCGCGCTGGCCGACATCTCCGCGCTGCTGGTGGAGCGGGAGGCGATGCTGCACGGCATCCGCGAGGGCATGGTGGCGCTGGACGAGCACGGCCGGATCCGGCTGGCCAACGACGAGGCGTTCCGGCTGCTCGGCCTGCCCGAGGACTGCGCCGGCCGCCCGATCGGCGCGGTGCTGCCGCCGGGCCGGCTGGCGGACGTGCTCGCCGGGCGGATCGCCGGCGCCGACCTGCCGGCCGTCCGGGACGACCGGGTGCTGGTGGTCAACCGGACGGCCACGCCCGAGGGCGGCGCGGTGGTGACCCTGCGGGACCGCACCGAGCTGGAGTCGCTGGTCCGCGAGCTGGACACCACCCGCAGCCTGACCGAGGCGCTGCGGGCCCAGGACCACGAGCACGCCAACCGGATGCACACCCTGCTGGGCCTGCTGGAACTGGGCCGTCACGAGCAGGCGGTGGCGTTCATCTCGGAGCAGTCCGGCTCGCACGCGGTGGTCGCGGCGCGGATCGCCGAGCAGGTGCAGGACCCGCACGTGGCGGCGCTGCTGGCGGGCAAGAGCGCGGTGGCGGGCGAGCGCGGGGTGCGGCTGGCGCTGGCCCCGGCGGCGCACCTGCCGGACGCGGTGGTGGACGCCCGGGCGCTGGTGACGGTGCTCGGCAACCTGATCGACAACGCGGTGGACGCGCTGGCCGCGGGTGGCGGGGGCCGGGTGGAGGTGAGCCTGGCGGCGGCCGGCCCAACGCTGCTGCTGCAGGTCGCGGACAGCGGCCCGGGCGTGCCGGAGGAGCTGCGCGAGCAGGTCTTCGAAGAGGGGTGGAGCAGCAAGGACGCGCCCGCGCACCGTCCACGCGGGCTGGGGCTGGCGATGGTGCGGCGGCTGGTCGAACGGACCGGCGGCCGGATCGTGCTCGACACCGGGCCGCTCGGCGGTGCCCGGTTCACCGTCGAGCTGCCCGAGGCCCTGCTCACCACCCAGCTCGTGGAGGCGTGATGATCGACGTACTCGTGGTGGACGACGACTTCCGGGTCGCGGACGTGCACGCCGCCTACGTGGCCAAGGTCCCCGGCTTCCGGGTGACCGGCACCGCGCACTCGGCCGGGGAGGCACTGGCCGCCCTGGAGCGCCGACCGGTGGACCTGCTGCTGCTCGACCACCACCTGCCGGACGAGACCGGCCTGGCCCTGGTGCGCCGGCTGCGGGAACGCCAGGTGGCCTGCGACGTGATGATGGTGACGGCCGCCCGGGACGTGTCGACGGTGCACGCCGCGATGCAGCACGGCGCGCTCCAGTACCTGGTCAAACCGTTCACCTTCGCCGGGCTGCGGGAGAAGCTGGTGGCGTACGCGCAGCTGCGGCACGCGCTCGCCGCGCCGGCCCGGGAGGCCGGCCAGGACGAGGTGGACCGGCTGTTCGCGACCCTGCGCAGCGCCGCCGCCCCGGCCGGGCCGCTTCCCAAGGGCCACTCGGCGCCCACCACCGACCTGGTGATGGGCGTCCTGCGCCGGGCCGGCCGGCCGCTCTCCGCCCAGGAGGTCGCCGACGCCACCGGGCTGAGCCGCTCCACCGCGCAGCGCTACCTCAAGCAGCTGGAACGGGACAGCCGGCTGCGGCTGACCCTGCGGTACGGCGACACCGGCCGCCCGGAGCACCGCTACGGCCTGGCGGCACGGGCGTAGCCGTTCCGGTCAGGGCCGATGACCGCCGGACCGGGCCCGGACAGGGGGGAACCCCGGCGGCCCCAGGCCCGCCGGGGTTCCCCGGGCGCGACGGCTCAGGCCGCGCCCGCACCGGTGAGAGCGCGTACCTCCAGCTCGGCGAACCGGTCCGGGTCGGCGGGCTCGGACGAGGTGACCGTCCCGAGCCACCCGGCGAGGAAGCCGAGCGGGATGGAGACGAGGCCCGGGTTCTCCAGCGGGAACCAGTGGAAGTCGAGGCCGGGGAAGAGCGCCTCGTGGGAGCCGGACACCACCGGCGAGAAGAACACCAGCACGATCGCCGGGACCAGCCCGCCGTACACCGCCCAGACCGCGCCGCGGGCGGTGAACCGCGACCAGAACAGGCTGTACAGCAGCACCGGCAGGTTCGACGAGGCCGCGACGGCGAAGGCCAGGCCGACCAGGAAGGCGACGTTCAGCTGCTGGGCGAAGAGGCTGATCACGATCGCCGTCGCACCGATCCCTGCGGCGGCGAACCGGGCGACCACCACCTCCTGCTGCTCGCTGATCCCGGACACCGACTCCTCCGACCGGGAGGCCGGGACGGTCTCACCCCGACGACGGCGGCCGCGACCGTTCTTCGCCTGCTCGCGGGCGGGCCGGGCGCGCCAGGCGCCGGCCCAGACGTCGTGGGCGAAGGCCGCCGAGGAGGCCAGGGTGAGCCCGGCGACCACGGCGAGGATGGTGGCGAAGGCGATCGCCGAGATCAGGGCGAACAGCACCACCCCGCCGGTGCTGCCGTTGCCGCCGCCGAGCACCAGGGCGAGCAGCGGAACGGCGGTGTTCCCGGCCGAGTTGGCGTGCCGCACCTCGGCCGAGCCGATCAGCGCGGTGGCGCCGAGGCCGAGCACGATGGCCATCAGGTAGAAGCTGCCGACCAGGCCGATCGCCCACATCGTGGAGCGGCGGGCGGCCCGCGCGGTGGGCACCGTGTAGAAGCGGGACAGGATGTGCGGCAGGCCCGCGGTGCCGAGCACCAGGGCGAGGCCGAGGCTGACGAAGTCCAGCCGGCTGGTGAGGCTGCCGCCGTACTTGAGCCCGGGCTCCAGGTAGCGGTGCCCGGCACCGCTGTGGTCGGCGGCCTGGCGCATCAGCTCGCCGAGGTCCCCGTGGAAGCGGACCACCAGCAGCACCGTCAGCAGCACCGAACCGCCGGTCAGCAGGAAGGCCTTGATGATCTGGATCCAGGTGGTGGCCCGCATCCCGCCGATGGTGACGTAGACGATCATCAGGGCGCCGACCGCGATGATGGTCCAGGTGCGGGCGTGCGGGCTGCCGGTGCCGAGCAGCAGGGCGACCAGCGAACCGGCGCCGACCATCTGGGCCACCAGGTAGAGCAGGGTGACCACGACGCTGGCGCCGCCGGCCGCGGCGCGCACCTTGCGGCGGCGCAGCCGCAGCGCGAGCACGTCGGCGAGGGTGTACCGGCCGGCGTTGCGGACGAGCTCGGCGACCAGCATCAGCACGACCAGCCAGGCGACCAGGAAGCCGATGCTGTAGAGCACGCCGTCGTAGCCGTAGAGCGCGATCAGCCCGGCGACGCCCAGGAAGGAGGCCGCGGACAGGTAGTCGCCGGAGAGCGCGAAGCCGTTCTGCAGCGGGGTGAAGTCGCGGCCGCCGGCGAAGAAGTCCTCGGCGGCGTTGCCCTGGCGGCCGACCCAGAGGGTGACCCCCAGGGTGACCAGGACGACGACAGCGAACAGCGCGATGGCGAGCGAGTGGTGGTCGCCGGTGGGGGCGACCGGGGGCGGGGTGGCGGTCGACACCACGGTCCGCGCGGCGGTCCTCACGGCGGCCACGGCCGCGTCGGTGGGCACGGTGGCCATCAGGGTCGTCATCGCAGCTGGTCCTGGGTGTCCCAGCGCAGGCCCAGGGCGGCGCGGTCGCGCTTGGTCCGGGCGTTGCGGGCGTAGAGCCAGGCGAGCAGGAAGGTCGAGGCGAACTGCAGAAGTCCCAGCAGCCAGGCCACGTTGAGCGGGCCGGCCACCGCGCGGCGCATCAGGTCGGGGGCACCGGCCTGGGCGGCGACGTACAGCAGGTACCAGGCGAGGAAGCCGCCGGTGATGGGGAAGACGAAGGTCCGGTAGCTGCGGCGGATCTGCCGGAAGGCCGCGCTGGCCTGGACCTCCCGGTAGACCTCGGTCCGGTCGGCGACCGGTTCCTCGTCTCGTGGCGCGAGGGACCCGAGGGGTGCGTGCGGTGCGGCCGGGGCCGCTTGGTCGACGGGGGTGCTCTGGGCGAACGGCTCGACGGCGGGCCCGTGGATCGGTGCGCCGACGGCCACAGGCTCGCCGACTGCCTCTGCCGACCGGTCCGGACGGGTGTGCTCCGTACGGATGGGGCCCGACTGCGCCGGTACCGCCGACCGGCGGTGCGCAGCCGATGGCTCGGCGGGCTCAACGGGGGTGCCGGCGGCCGGAGCGGCCCACCAGTCGAATCGCTGCCCCTGGCCGGGGCTGCTCGTCTGCTGCTGTGGCACTGATGCTCCTGGACGGCCGGATGTTCTGACCCGAACCATGATGGCGGCCCTAGGACAACGCCTCTGACCATCGCAGATACGTTCACTCGATGAGGTGATCGATCATCCGACAGACACTCATCGGACTACTGCTGCGTCCCGGTGATTCCGTGTCGGAAGGCGTAGGCGACCGCCTGAGCCCGGTCCCGTACCGCGGTCTTGGCGAACAGATTGTTGATGTGGGTCTTCACGGTGGCCTGGCTGACGAACAGCCGTTGGGCGATCTCCGCGTTGGACAGCCCCTGGGCGATCAGCGCCAGCACCTCGGCCTCCCGGACGGTCAGCCCGTCGGGCAGCTCCCCCGGCCGGCCGACCGGCGGCCCGGCGGCCGGCCCGGAGCCGCCGGGCTGCTCCGAAAGCCTTTCCAGCAACCGGAGTTGGATCTGCGGGGAGAGCCCGGCGGCGCCCGAGCGAACGTCCGCGATGGCCCGGGCGATCTCCTCGCCGCCGGCGTCCTTGGTGAGGTAGCCGCGCGCCCCGGCCTGGAGCGCCGGGAACAGCGATTCGTCGTCGGCGTAGGTGGTGAGCACCACCACCTCGGTCTCCGGGTGCGCCGTGCGGATCCGCCTCGTCGCCTCGACGCCGTCGCAGCGCGGCATCCGCAGATCCATCAGCACCACGTCCGGGTGATGACGCTCCACCAGGGCGACGGCCTCCTCCCCGTCCCCCGCCGCACCGACCACCTCGATGCCGGGCAGCAGCCCCAGCAGCATCACGATGCCCTCGCGCACCACCGTCTGGTCGTCCGCGACCAGCACCCTGATCGCCGGTTCCGTCATGCCGGCACCCGCAGCAGCACGCGCCACCCTCCGTCCTCCGGGCCCGCCAGCAGCGTGCCGCCGAGCAGTTCCGCGCGTTCGCGCATCCCCAGCAGACCGTACCCGCTGCCGCTGGCCGCCAGCTCCCCCGACGCCGGCTCGGCCGCGGACGGGCCGCGCGGCGGCCGGGTGTTGCGCACCTCCAGCTCCACCACGCCGTCCAGGTAGCGCAGTTCGACGGCGCAGCGGGCGCCGGACGCGTGCTTGCGGACGTTGGTCACCGCCTCCTGCGCGGTGCGCCGCACCGCGAGGGCGGCCTCGGCGGCGAGCGGCCGGGGCGTGCCGGTGACGGTGAGGGCGGCCCGCTCCCGCCCGGTCAGCTCCACCAGGAACTCCCCGACCGGGGTGAACTCCCCGCGCAGCGCGGACAGTGCCTGCCGGGTCTCGGCCAGCCCGTCCTGCGCCATCCGCCGGGCGGCGACGACCCGTTCGCGGACCTGCTCGCGGTCCGTCCCGGCGTCCAGCATCAGCCGGGCCGCCTCCAGGTGGACGAGCTGCGCGGAGAGGCTGTGGGCGAGCACGTCGTGGATCTCCCGGGCGATCCTGGCCCGTTCGGCGAGCGCCGCGCTCTCCGCCTCGGCGGCCCGGGCGGCCCGCTCCTGGGCGAGCAGCAGGCGGGCGGTGCCGCGCGCCTCGATGTCCAGCCGCAGCAGGAAGCCGACCAGGACGGACCCTCCGATGGTGGCGGCGATGCTGAGCCAGCTCGCCGGGGAGGCCGCCGTGTACGAGCCCAGCGCGACCGCCGCGGCGCACAGCGCGGGCGCGGGCGGCAACCGGATCAGGGCCGTCACGGCCAGCCCGATCCAGAGGAAGTCGGCCAGCGTGTAGGCCAGCCCCTGGTTGGCGAGCCAGCCCGCGCCGACCAGGGCGGCGGCCAGCAGGTACGAGGCCGCCGGGCGCTGCTCCCGGGTGACCCGCAGGTACCCCGCGCTGAGGGCGAAGGCCGCGGCCAGCCCGGCCGCCGCGGCGGCCGCGGCCCAGCCGGCGTACCGGCCCCCGGAGAAGGTCCCCCAGCCGACGACGACCACCAGGACGGTCCGGCCGAACACGGTGAGGACCCGCCGCGGCCGGCTCTCGTCCTCACGACCGATCCCTTCCCGGGACGGCCAGCGGGTCCAGTACCACCCGGCCACGGGGGCCTCCTCGATGCTCACGGCGGCGGGTCAGCGCAGTCCGGCGGCGGTCCGCGCGGGCTCCAGCGTGCGGGCCCTCCAGTTCACCACGACGGAGCGGACCAGCAGCAGGACCGCCATGCCCAGCAGCAGCGTGCTGCCCGCCTGGTGGACGTGCAGGGCCGAGCCGACCGCGTACAGGCCGATCCGGATGGCGATCATCCCGCACCAGGCGGCCACGGTGGCCTTGGTGCCCTTGACCAGGACGCCGCCGTCGGGGGCCCGCCAGATCCGTACGGTCCAGCCCCAGACCGTACCCATCGCGAGCACGGCGACGAGGCCGGCGACCAGCAGCGTGGCGGAGACCGCGCTGTGCTGGTGGTCGACGAGCTGCGGGTCGCGCAGCGCGAGCGCGCCCAGGACCAGCGGCAGCAGCCAGAACCGGCGCTCGGTGTCCAGCCGCTGGACGCGCATCTGGCGCTGGACCACCAGGACCACCACCGCGATGACCACGAGGATGTTGGCGATGGAACTCATCGGATTCTCCGTCCCGAGGAGAGGCTTCTTGCTGACCTCTCCGACGCTACGGATCCGGCGCTTCCCGCTGATCGGAGCCGGGGTGGAGCACGGGTGGAACCGGCGGCTCGAGGGCCCTCCACCCGTGGGTGGAGGGCCCTCGCGTCCGGCCGGGAATCAGGCGTCGATGCGGGAGCGGTCCAGGGTGGCCGCCGAATCCACGATGAACTCCTTACGCGGGGCGACGTCGTTGCCCATCAGCAGGTCGAAGATCCGCTCGGCCTGCTCCAGGTCGCCCAGGTTGATCCGGCGCAGCGTGCGGTGGCGCGGGTCCATGGTGGTCTCGGCCAGCTGGTCGGCGTCCATCTCGCCGAGGCCCTTGTAGCGCTGCACCGGCTCCTTCCAGCGCTGGTTCTTGCGCTGGAACTCCAGCAGCGTGGAGCGCAGTTCGGCGTCGGAGTAGGTGTAGTGGTACTTCTCCTGGCCGCGCTTGGGGCTGGTGAGCTCGATCCGGTGCAGCGGCGGCACGGCGGCGAAGACCCGGCCCTGCTCGACCATCGGCCGCATGTAGCGGTGGAACAGGGTGAGCAGCAGGGTGCGGATGTGCGAGCCGTCGACGTCGGCGTCGGCCATGAAGATGACCCGGCCGTAGCGGGCCTGGTCGATGTCGAAGGTGCGGCCGGAGCCGGCCCCTATCACCTGGATGATCGCGGCGCACTCGGCGTTCTTGAGCATGTCGCTCACGGACGCCTTCTGCACGTTGAGGATCTTGCCGCGGATCGGCAGCAGCGCCTGGAACTCGGAGTTGCGGGCGAGCTTGGCGGTGCCGAGCGCGGAGTCCCCCTCGACGATGAACAGTTCGCTGCGGTCGACGTCGTCGCTGCGGCAGTCGGCCAGCTTGGCGGGCAGCGAGCTGGTCTCCAGCGCGGTCTTGCGGCGCTGGGCCTCCTTGTGCTGCCGAGCGGCGACCCGGGTGCGGGCGGCCGCGACGACCTTGTCCAGCACGGCCCGGGCCTGGAGCTTCTGGTCCTTCTTGGCCGAGGTGAGGAAGGCCTTGAGCTCCTTGGCGACGACGGCGGCGACGATCCGGTTGGCCGCCGAGGTGCCGAGCACCTCCTTGGTCTGGCCCTCGAACTGCGGCTCGGCGAGCCGGACGGTGACGACGGCGGTGAGGCCCTCGGTGGCGTCGTCCTTGGTGATGTCGTCCTCGGCGACGCGCAGCAGCTTGCTCGCGCGCAGCGCCTCGTTGACCGTCTTGGCCAGCGAGCGCTCGAAGCCGGTGATGTGGGTGCCGCCCTTGGGGGTGGCGATGATGTTGACGAAGGAGCGCAGGGTGGTGTCGTAGCCGGCGCCCCAGCGCAGCGCGATGTCCACGCCGAGGTGGCGGGTGACCTCGGTGGGGGTCATGTGGCCGAGGTCGTCCAGGACCGGCACGGTCTCCTTGAAGGTGCCCTCGCCGCGCAGCCGCAGCACGTCGCAGACCGGCTTGTCGGGGGCCAGGAACTCGCAGAACTCGGCGATGCCGCCGTCGTAGCGGAAGACCGTCTCGTCGATCTGCTCGCTCTCGGTGAGCCGCTCGTCACGCACCACGATGGTCAGGCCGGGGACCAGGAAGGCGGTCTGCCGGGCGCGGCTGTGCAGCGTCTCCAGGGAGAGCTTGGCGTCCTTGAGGAAGATCTGCCGGTCGGCCCAGTAGCGGATCCGGGTGCCGGTGCGGGTCTTCGGCACCTTGCGGGTCCTGGTCAGGCCGTTTCCGGCCTCGAAGGGCGCGTCCGGGCTGGTCTCGGTGAAGATGCCGGGAGTGCCGCGGCGGAAGCTGATCGCGTGGGTGTGCCCGCTGCGGTCGACCTCGACGTCGAGGCGGGCGGAGAGCGCGTTGACGACCGAGGCGCCGACGCCGTGCAGACCGCCGGAGGCCGCGTAGGAGCCGCCGCCGAACTTGCCGCCGGCGTGCAGCTTGGTCATCACGACCTCGACGCCGGACAGCCCGGTCTTGGGCTCGACGTCGACCGGGATGCCGCGCCCGTTGTCCCGGACCTCGACCGAGGAGTCGGGGTGCAGCACGACGTCGATGCGGTCGCAGTAGCCGCCGAGCGCCTCGTCGACGGAGTTGTCGATGATCTCCCAGAGGCAGTGCATCAGACCGCGGCTGTCGGTCGAGCCGATGTACATGCCGGGGCGCTTGCGGACCGCCTCCAGGCCCTCCAGGACGAGCAGGTGCCGCGCGGTGTAGTTGGAACCGTCGTCGCCGGCCAGCAGCGCGGACGGCACGGTCGTTTCGGCACTCACGCGGCACTCTCCTCGGTGAAGATCTGTCTCATCGGTCACATCCGGACGCATCCGGACCAAACGCCAGTGCAGCACGCCGCACCGACACCCGTCGCCCTGCGTGCCCGAACCCGTGCGCCGGGTGCACAGCACGACGGACCGGCCCCGCGCAGCTTGTACGCGCTGCGCGAACAAGCACCGCACCCGGGTGTGGGCCCCGGGGGCGCCATCTCCTCCCGGTACCACCGGTCCTGGCGGATCGTGGGGCCCGGCGCAGGCTCCGGAACTGCCGTTATGCAGGCTACCGGGGCCCGGGACGGGGCTTATGCTCCAACCCGGCAGAGGATTATGCTACGCGGACCTCGCACCCGATCCCGATCGGGCGTTCGAGCGAAGGGCGGATCCCGGAATCCGGCACGCATGAACCACCGGCGCCCGGGGCACGTCCTCATCAACACAGCAGAATCCTCAGAGAAGAAAAGCCACGAGCGGGAACGTTTTCGGCCTGGTTGGATGTTGACCCTGGTACGACAGCTCGTCGAGCTAGAGAAGAGGCGACGTGACTACTGTTCTGACCCCTGCGAGCCCGCTCACCGCGGCTGACCGCTGCGACCGCTGCGGCGCCCAGGCCTACCTGCGCGTCGTACTCGCCAGCGGCGGAGAGCTGCTCTTCTGCGCCCACCACGGCCGGAAGTTCGAGCCCGAGCTCAAGAAGATCGCCGTGGAGATACAGGACGAGAGCGGCCGTCTCACCACCGCGACCACCGTGACGGCCACCGACGACGAGCGCTGATACAGGGCGCCACCAACAGCAGCCGGCCTCGAGCTGTGTCCGGTCGCGCACCACGCGCGACCGGTGAGCCGGGCGACGGACCCCTTCGGGGGCCGGTCGCCCGGCTCTGCTGTACCCCGGGCCGCCCTCCCGGGCCCGGCCGTTGCCCCGAGCCGTGGCCCCGGCGGCGTCCGACGCGGCGTCAGAACCCGGTGCCGGCACGTGACCGACCGCTCACCCGCCGCGACGACCGCGGCACCGGAGGCGCCTCGTTCGCGGCTGCCACCGGCGTTCGCGGGCGTTCACCGGTGGTTGCGAGTGGTCGCGGGTGGTCACAGCACCGAGCGCACTGCGTCCGCGACCGAGGACACCCTGGTGTAGACGCCCGGGTGGGCCGCCTCGGCACAGCCCGTCCCCCAGGAGACCAGGCCCACCAGCCGACCGTCGACGATCATCGGGCCGCCGCTGTCGCCCTGGCAGGCGTCCTTGCCGCCCCTCTCCTCGCCCGCGCAGACCATGCCCCGGGCGTCGAACCTCCCGTCCTGCCCGCCCGGATAGGCCTGCGCACAGACCTGGTCCGGCACGACCGGCACGGACACCCCGCGCAGCACGGGCGAGTAGTCGCCCCGCCCGGTGGTGTCACCCCAGCCGTACACCTGGGTCGTGGTCCCGGCCGCGTACGGTTCGGTCTCGCCCTGGCCGACCAGCTCGACCACCGGCAGGGCGCCCTGGGACTCCGCAAGGGTGAGCACCGCGACGTCGTTCATGTTGGCGGCGAAGGAGTAGTCGGGGTGGATCCAGACCGACCGCACCGCCACCTCCCGGCCGGACGTGCCGCGCATGTCGTCCCGGCCGACGATCACCTTCAGGCCCGGCCGGTCCACCCGGCCCCTGGCCTCGTCGTAGAAGCAGTGCGCGGCCGTCACCACCTTGGTCGGGGTGACCAGCGCACCCCCGCAGAACTGGCCGGAACGGCCGCTGCCGAACTGCTGGCGGCTGGACAGCGCCACGATCCACGGGTGGTCCGCGGTGCTCACCGCGCTGCCGCCGACCACCCGGCGCTGTGCCTCGGCCGGCGCCGCGGTGCCGAGGGCGACCAGCGGAACGGGAACGGCGGCGAGCAGCGCCAGCACGGCGGCCCTGCGGCGGCGGCCCGCCCGGTCGGCGGCCGGGTCGGCGGGGTCCGCCGGGAACGGGGCGGGCGTCGGCAGGTCTGTGCGGTCCGGCTCGGTCGGCACCGTGACTCCAGGAGGCTCGGAAGCGGGCAACCGGCACAGCGTAGGTGACCGGCTACACGGTGCGACCGCTTCCCGTCGCGCCGCCACCCGGACGAGGGACAACCACCACCCGTACGCTGACGCGCCCGGGCCCGGACAGCCGCGAAGGCCCGGAGCCGTGCGGCTCCGGGCCTTCGCGTGGAACGACTGCCGTCGATCAGTCCAGGTAGTCGCGCAGCACCTGGGAGCGCGACGGGTGGCGCAGCTTCGACATGGTCTTCGACTCGATCTGGCGGATGCGCTCACGGGTGACCCCGTACACCTTGCCGATCTCGTCCAGCGTCTTCGGCTGGCCGTCGGTCAGGCCGAAGCGCATCGAGACCACGCCCGCCTCGCGCTCGGACAGGGTGTCCAGCACCGAGTGCAGCTGCTCCTGGAGCAGGGTGAAGGAGACCGCGTCGGCCGGGACGACCGCCTCGGAGTCCTCGATCAGGTCACCGAACTCGCTGTCGCCGTCCTCGCCCAGCGGGGTGTGCAGCGAGATCGGCTCACGGCCGTACTTCTGGACCTCGATGACCTTCTCGGGGGTCATGTCGAGTTCCTTGGCCAGCTCCTCCGGGGTGGGCTCGCGGCCCAGGTCCTGGAGCATCTGGCGCTGGACGCGGGCCAGCTTGTTGATGACCTCGACCATGTGCACCGGGATGCGGATGGTGCGGGCCTGGTCGGCCATGGCGCGGGTGATCGCCTGGCGGATCCACCAGGTGGCGTAGGTCGAGAACTTGTAGCCCTTGGTGTAGTCGAACTTCTCGACCGCACGGATCAGACCGAGGTTGCCCTCCTGGATCAGGTCCAGGAAGAGCATGCCGCGACCGGTGTAGCGCTTGGCCAGCGAGACCACGAGGCGGAGGTTGGCCTCCAGCAGGTGGTTCTTGGCCCGGCGGCCGTCCTCGGCGATGATCTCCAGCTCGCGCTTGAGCTTCGGGGCGAGCTTGTCGGCGGCCGAGAGCTTGTCCTCGGCGAACAGGCCGGCCTCGATGCGCTTGGCGAGCTCGACCTCCTGCTCGGCGTTGAGCAGCGGGACCTTGCCGATCTGCTTCAGGTAGTCCTTGACCGGGTCGGCGGTGGCACCGGCGACGGCGACCTGCTGGGCCGGCGCGTCGTCCTCGTCGTCGTCGGAGAGGACGAAGCCCTCCGACTCCTCCTCCGGAGCGGTGCCCTCGGCCTCGGTCTTGTCGCCGGGCAGCGCGACGTCCTCGAGCAGCTCCTCCTCGCCGAGCAGCTCCTCGTCGCCCTTGGCGGTCTTGCCGGCGGCGGTCTTCTTGGCAGCGGTCTTCTTGGCCGGCGCGGCGGTCTTCTTCGCCGCGGCCTTCTTGGCCGGCGCGGCCTTCTTCGCGGGAGCCGCCTTCAGCTCGGAGCCGACCGCGGTCCTCCCCTCGGCGGTGATCTCGGCGGAGACGGTGGGAGCCGAGGCCGTGGCGGCCGCGACGGCCGGAGCCGCGACGGGAGCGCCGGGGGCGATCCGCACGGGCGGCTTGGTCGGGGCCGACGAGGCGGCCGGGGTCCGGGTGGTGACAGCCTTGGTGGCGGTGCGCTTGGTGGGGCTCTTGGCAGCAACGCTCTTGCGCTTGGCGCCGGCCGGTTCGGCCGCGCTGACCATGAGGTCCACCCCCTCCTCAATCAGCACCTGGTTGAGGCTGCGCATGACGTTCTTCCACTTGGTGACCGGGATCTGGTCCGCCTCGAACGCCTGGCGCACGTCGTCACCGGCGATCTGCCCCTGGGCCTTGCCCCGCTCGATGAGCGCCAGCAGAGCCGCGGACTCGGCGATCTCGGGGGGAAGCGAACGGGATGTGCTGGCCGACACGAACAACCTCTCGGACGATGAGTGGATCTCGAACCCGTACCGGCCGCCCGAGCGGGCGGGGAAGGAGATCGCGCGTCGGACGCGCGGTGTCGATTCCGACCGACTCGGGCTTGAGGACTGGGTTTGCAGGACGGCAGCAGCGCCGCGGACCAACACAGCATTCTGACATGTTGGAGTATTCCGGAGCTGCTTCCGCTCAGGACACATCGCTGCTACTCGTCAAGTGTTACGCATGGCCTTCGTGTCGCGGGTCACACCGACCCGGCGCCCGCAACCCGGGGCCGCTTCCATCATCGCGCACTCGCGGGGTGAACTGTTGTCATGGACAAGCCGCGAAACGGGCTCGTCCTTCGCCTGCCCGCCTTCCCGGGCCCGGTGACCCCTCCCGGGCGCGGCCGGCTCGCCCGGCTTCCCCCCGGCTCCCCCGACTCCGGCTTCCCCCGGCTTCCCCGTCCTTCTCCCGCCCCCGGCGTTCCCCACGTTCTCCCGGCTCCGGTCGACCCGAGGGTGACGGCATGCGGAGGCCCCCCGGCTGCGCCGCACGATGCGACCGGAGGGCCCTGGCGGAGCGGACCGCCGCCAGCCGGCGCCTCCGCTCGTGGAAACAGCCCGTTCAGTGCTCCCTGGGCGCGGGGACGGACGGCTCGACCTCGGGATGGACGGTGAGCAGCGCCCGCATCGCGACCTCGCCCGCGGTGCCGTCGCCGGCGCCCAGCGCGTCCACCAGCCGGGCGTGCAGGCCGACCGAGGACTCGGAGGGCCGCTCGCAGGAGATCGCCGGGCCGCCCGAGACCTGCAGCGCGCAGGCGACGATCCCGGACAGGTGCTCCAGCATCCGGTTGCCGGCCATCTGGAGGATCAGGCCGTGCAGCTCGGCGTCGGCCCGGGTGTACGTGGAGAGGTCGGCCTGGGAGGCGGCGTGGCCCATGATCTCGACCAGCTCGACCAGGCGCTGCTGGACGTCCTCCCGGCCGTGGCCGGCGGCGAGCCGGGCGGCCAGCGGCTCGATCGCCCAGCGGAGCTCGAACAGCTCCCGGCGCTGCTCGTCCCGCTGCGGACCGAAGGCGCGCCACTCGATGATGTCCGGGTCCAGCAGGTTCCAGTCGCCGACCGGACGGACCCGGGTGCCGACGTTCGGCCGGGCGCTGACCAGGCCCTTGGCCTCCAGCACGCGCAGCGACTCGCGGACGACGGTCCGGGAGACCTCGAACCGCTGGCCGATCTCCTCGGGCACCAGCGGGCGGTCGGCACCGAGATCGCCGGAGACGATCATCTGGCCGAGCTGCTGGACCAGCTGGCCGTGCAGACCGCGGCCGCGGCTGCTGGTGGTCTTGCGGCCGACCCGACCGATGTCGGACTCGGCGCCCTCCCAGCGGGGCGCCGGCGGGGTCGGCCGGTCGGCGTACGAGAAGCGGTCCAGGTCGCCGGGACCGTGGATGGGCCCATCGGCGGAACGGGCGGGGGTCATGGTGGGGTGCGCAAGGGTACTCACGCCTCCTTTGTCGGCGATCCGCAGGCGTGGCTTGAGAATTCTCGTGAAAAGCACACGAAAGGGTGATCGACCGTGACTGGATAATTGACTTCTTATCAGGAAGAACCGCGCATTACGGTCACTGCTGGTCGATCTTGGTAGCCACGGGCAGGACCGCACCCCGGGGGCTTCCGCGGGACCGGACAGGGCCGCCCATGGGTGCGGCGCCGTGCGGGAGGCCCTGCGCGATGCGCAGCCACGGGCCTACAGGGCGCGGCGGCGGGCCTGGACCAGCAGGGCGGCGAGCAGCAGGAGCCCCGCGGGGGCCGCGACCGCGGCGAGCAGCGCCGGATCGGTCAGCGCCGCGCTCCCGGCCACCGCCTCGTGCGCACCGCCGTACACCCAGCCGTAGGCCCACTCGATCCCGGACTGGAACGGCAGCAGCTCGGCCGCCCGGGTCGGCCACGGCCTGCCGGTGTGACGCAGCAGCAGGGCGACGCCGGACTCCAGCAGCGGCGGCAGCGCGCACAGCAACAGCACCCCGGCCGCGGCGCTGCGGGTCAGCGAGGCCGTCAGCACCCCGGTCCAGGCCGCCACCACGGTGAGCAGGACGAAGGCCAGCAGGGCGGCGGGCACCCCGTGACCGGCCGTCAGGCCGAGCGGGGAGAACACGCCCGGCAGGTCGGACAGCCCGGACAGCCCGGCGCCGGTCACCGCCGCGGACACCCGGTCCGACAGCGCGGCCGGGTCCGCCCAGGCCGCCACGGTGACGCCGTCCGGCAGCGCGAGGTGCACGGCCAGCGTGTCGAGCAGCAGGGTGGCCAGCGCCAACAGGGCCGCCACCGGCCCGATCACCAGCAGCTTGGCCAGCAGCAGTCGCACCCGGCGCGGGTACGACACCTGCGAGGCCGGCAGCCCCGGGTGGCGCACCTCGTGCCCGTACGAGAGCGCGCCCAGCACCCCGGCGCCGAGCGCCGCGAAGGGCAGCGGGACCAACGGGACGGCGGCGGTCAGCAGCCGCACCCCGGCCGGGGCGGCCAGTGGACCGTCCGGGGACTGGTCCGCCAGGACGGCGGCCACGACGGCGTCGCCGAGCAGCACGGCGGCGAGCAGCAGCCAGGTGGAACGCAGGCCGCGCAGGCGGCGCAGCTCGTAGGCCAGGACACGCACGGTTCACTCGCTCCGGTGGTCGTCGGGGGTGGCGGGGGCAGGGGCTGCGGGGATGGCGGGGGCCGTGGGGGCGGCGGGGGGCTGGGCGGTGGAGACCCGGACGACGCTCGTGCCCGAGACGGGGCGACGGAGGCGGACGGTGTCGTCGGTGAGCAGGTCGTCGGCGCTCACCCGGCGGCCCGGCGGCCGGACCCGGGCGGACGGCTGCGGCAGGGCCGGGGCCGGGTCGTCGCGGAAGAGCCGGTCGACGGCGACGGTGGGCGCGGGGGCGGGCTTGGCGGGGGCGTCGGACCCGGCCTCCGCGGTCGGCTCCGGCCGACGGCCGACGGGCCCGGGGCGGCGGCCCGCCGAACCGAGGACGGGGAGCGCGGCGGCGATTGCCACGGCGGGCAGGGCGCGGGTGGGCAGGGAGCCGTCCTCCCGGCGGCGGGGGGCGTTGCGCTTCGGGGCGGTGGCGGCACGGGGGACGGGGGCGGAGGCTTCGGGGACGGAGGCTTCGGGGGCGGAGACGGTGGCCGGTTCGGCCGGAGTCGTCACGGCTCCGACCGGGGTGGGCTCGGCGGCCGGTTCGGGGATCCGCTCCGCGGCCGACTGCGGGCCTGACTCTGACTTCGGTTCCAGGTTCGGTGCCGGGTCCGGTTCCGGGTTCGGTTGCTCGGCCGGCTCCGGGCTCGGCCCCGCCCCGGGTTCCGGGTGGAGGCGGAGGTGGCCGGAGCGGCCCGAGCCGGCCGGCAGGACGACCCGCGGCGCCGGCTGCTCGACCACCCGGTCCGCCAACTCGTGCAACAGGATCCCGTGGCGGTAGGCGAGTTCGCCGATCTCGGTGCGGTCGATGCCGGCCACCGCGAGGCCCACGCTGCCGTCCCGTCGGACGTCCGCGCCCTGGCTGACCAGCAGGTCCGCCAGCCGCGCCATCTGCGGCCCCCGGACGGCCACTTCGGGGCTGAGCCTGGTCCGCCGGAACTCCGCGACCGGCTGGTCGGCCACCAGTCGACCGCGGTCCAGGGTGACCACCCGGTCCGCGAGCTGCGAGGCCTCCTGCGGCGTGCGGGTGGTCACCAGGACCGTTCCGCCGGCGGCCCCGAAGGAGCGCAGGAAGGAGTGGAACCACTCGACGTTGCGCGGTGACAGACCGTCGGCGGGCCCGTCCAGCAGCAGCGCGCCGGGGTCGCCGAGCAGGGCGGCGGCCAGGGCCAGGCGGCGGTGCATGCCGGGCGAGAAGGTGCGCAGCCGCTGCCCGGCGACGGCGGCCAGCCGGGTCTGCTCCAGCAGTTCGTCGGCCCGCCGGGCCGGGACGCCGACGGCCGCGGCGAGCATCCGCAGGTGGCTGCGCGCCTTGCGGCCCGGATGTCCGGCCACCGCGGCCTCCCCGGTGCCGGGCAGCAGCACCCCCACCTCGCGCTCGGGGTGGCGCAGCCGACGGTAGCGGCGGCCGTCGAAGAGCGTGACACCCTGGCCGCGTTCGAGTTCGAGCATCAGCCGCAGGGCGGTGGACTTGCCCGCCCCCTCGGCGCCGAGCAGCGCGGTCACCGTGCCGGGCCGGGCATCGAAGGTCAGGTCGAGCACTGCGGGCGGAGCGCCCTTGCGGTAGACCTTGGTCAGTCCGGTGATCTGGATCATCGCTGGCTGCTCCCGTGCCCTCGGCCGAGCTGTTCGACGCGGAGCACCCCTGACGGGCGGGCATGCACCCGCGCGGCTCCGCGCCAGCACATTAGGGGGCGGCGACGGCTATTCCGGGCATTACGGGAACGGCACGGGCCCGCCGGCTGCCCACCTCACCCGATCAGGGGACAATCCGATCCTGCGATTCACGGTCGACCGGTCCGTTCCGGGTCCCGGCGGAGTCGGTTGCTTCGGTGACTTCGGCAGCTCCGGTGGCCTCGGTGGTGCCGGTGGTGTCGGCAGCTTCGGTGGTGCCGGACGGGCGGGGCTCCGTGTCCGATGAGGGGTGCGGCTCCTACCGGGAAGGCCAGGGCGGTGGCGGGAGCTGCTCACCGCCGCACTCCGCGTGGAAGTCGTCGACGGCGGCCTGGCCCTCGACCCCGATCTCGCCCAACCGCTCCCGCTCGGCGGCCAGCCGTTCCTCGACGGCGGCGATCGACTCGGGCGCCGCGTGCTCGGCCTGCAGCTCGGCCAGTTCCTTCTCCGTTGCGGTGGTGGTCCTGTCCAGGCTCCGGTAGTCCGCCGCCAGCCCCTCGATGAGGATTCGCTGGTTGGCGCAGTCCTTGATGGCCATCGCGGGACTCCCTGGGCCGGAGGCCTCCGGCCCGGGCGGTCGGAGCGTCCACCGACACTCTGCGCCGACGCCCCCGGGTCCGCAGCCAGACCAGGCCATTCGGCTACCCGATGCCGCGCAACGGCGGGTCGGTACCGGGTCCGGGCGGACCTGGCGCAGGGCTTGGCGGAGGGCTGGGGACAGGACCGGGCACAGGGCCCGCGGGGGTCAGGACTCCGGGCGGAGCATGGGCGGGTTGAGGACGGTCGCACCGCCGGCGGTGAACAGCTGGGCCGGGCGACCGCCCTGACGGGTCGTCGTGCCGCCCGAGGGCAGCAGGAAGCCGGGGGTACCGGTGACCTTGCGGTGGAAGTTCCGCGGGTCCAGCACCACGCCCCAGACCGCCTCGTAGACCCGGCGCAGCTCACCGACGGTGAACTCGGCCGGGCAGAAAGCGGTGGCGAGGGAGGAGTACTCGATCTTGGAGCGGGCGCGTTCCACACCGTCGGCGAGGATCAGGCCGTGGTCGAAGGCGAGCGGGACGCCGTCGGCCGGGTTCTCCCCGAGGAGTTCGCCGACCGGGGCCCAGCGGGCGCCGCTGGCGTCGCCGCCGGCCCGGGGCGTCGGCAGGTCGGGGGCGAGCACCAGGTAGGCGACGCTGACCACGCGCATCCGGGGATCGCGCTGCGGGTGGCCGTAGGTGGCGAGCTGCTCGAGGTGGGCGCCGGCCGCACCGGGGCCGACCGCGTCCTGGCCGGGGGCGGTGTGGGCGCGCAGGCCGGTCTCCTCGGCCAGCTCACGGGAGGCGGCCTCGGCCAGGCCCTCGTCCGGGCGGACGAAGCCGCCGGGCAGCGCCCAGTACCCCTGGAACGGCGGCTCGCCTCGTCTGACCAGCAGGGCGCAGAGCGAGTGGTCGCGCACCGTCAGCACCACGAGGTCAACCGTGACAGCGAACGGGGGGAAGGCCGACGGATCGTAGCGCGACATGGCGACGATCATAGTCGTCTCTCTGACGATAAGCACAGGCCCGTGCGTGGCCGCTCCTGGCCGGTGGCCCCCGCCCGGCCCGGCGCGGTTCGTGTACGGGCCGGGCGGGGCCGGGAGCGGACGGGACCGGTGCCGGTGACCCGGTGTCACCGACACCGGGCCCGGACGGGCGGTGGCGGGCGGCGGCGGGCTCAGCGGGCGACGAGTTGCAGGTCCTCGGACGCCTCCTCCACCATCGCCACGCCGATCCGGCTCACCCGGACGGAGAAGGGCTCGCCCGCCACCCGCAGACCGGTCAGTTCCAGCTCGCCGAGCGGTGCGGTGCTGGCCGGGCGGACCAGCACCCGGCCGCCCGGGACGTCGGGCCGGACCCCGGCGAGGGCGAACACCGCGTGCACGGCACCGGCCGCGGAGACCGCCGCCGGGCGGCAGGCGGCCGGGTGCGGCACCGGCGGGCAGCCGGGGGTGCGCTGCTCCCCCGCGTACATCTCCGGCAGGCGCCCCTCGAAGTGGGCGCTCGCGGCGAGCAGGCCCTCCAGCAGGGTGCCGGCCTCGTTCTCGTGACCGGCCTCGGCCAGTCCGGCGACCGCCAGCGCCGTCTCATGGACCCGCACCGCACCGCCGCGGTGGCCCAGCGGGTTGAAGCGGAGGGACTTGGCGCTCAGGGTGCGCAGGCCCCAGCCGCTGTCCAGCTCCGGCGCGACCAGGCGCTGGGCGAGCAGCCGGGTCTGCTCGCGGTCCAGCAGGCTCTCGTTCCGGCCACCGTCGACGGCGAGCCCGGTGTCCAGCAGGTGCACCAGGGAGGAGGCGACGGCGGGCAGCGGCTGGCCGCCCGGCGCCAGCCCGGCCGCGGGGCGGCCGCCGGAGAGGTCGTCGACCCAGAACCGCTCGCGGAAGCGCCGGCGCAGCCCGGCGGCCCAGCCGCGCCAGTCCTCGGCGTCCGGTCGACCGAAGGCCTCCAGCAGCTCGGCCCCGTGCAGGGCGGCGCGGTGGGCCTGCGCCTGGACCTCGGCGCGGGCGGCGACCGGGTGGGCGGAGCGCTCCTCTGCCGGGCGACTCAGGTCGGTGACGAAGCCGTCGACCAGACCCTCCCGCAGGGCGGCCAGGGCCCGCTCGGCGGTCGGCAGCAGCTCGGCGACCTCCGCCGGGGGCAGGCCCCAGCGCCAGGCCTCGGCCAGCACGGTGACGAACAGCAGGGTGGCCTCGGTGGCCGTGCAGGTGGGTGGCAGCTCGGGACCGCCGTGGCGCAGGGCGCCGGGCAGCAGGCCCTCGGTGCGGCCCGGGGCGGGGGCGAGCTGCTGGCGGCGGGCCAGCGCCCGGAGGGTGCCGGCCGCCAGCCGGGTGCCGAGCGGCAGGGTCAGCCGGGCGGCCCAGAGCGCGTCGGCCGGGGCGAGGCCGAAGCGCCAGGGCGCTCCGGAGGCCGGGTAGAGGTCGGTCGGGCGGTCCGGGTCGGCGAACAGCAGCCCGCCGAGGGCGTCCAGCGAGCGGGAGACCAGTGGGGCGGCCCGGGTGTCGTCGCTGCGGACCTCCGGCTCGGACCAGGGCAGTGGTGCGCCGGTGCCGCGGCCGCCCGGCGGGCGCGGGCCGCCGGCGGCGGTCTCCAGCTCGGTGTGCAGCTCGACCGACCAGCGGGCGCCCGGCTGGACCTCCAGGTCCCAGCGGAGCACGCCGGCGCCGGCCAGGACGGCGTGCGGGGAGGGCTGGGCGCTGACGACGGCGCTGTGCACCGGGCCCGTCCAGCGCAGTCCGGCGGACTGCACCTGCCCCGGCAGGTCGGGCTGGCGGTGCCCGGCCGCGATCTCGGCGACCGGGCCGAGGTCGGTGCCGAGGGCTATCTCCAGTGGCAGCCGGGCGGGCCGGGGACCGGTGTTGCGCACGACCACGGTCTCCACGCCGTCCGCGTGCCGCAGCCGCTCGACGGTGAGTGCCGGATCCGGGTCGAGGTCGCCGGGGATGCGGACGGCGCCGAGGAAGCGGGCCTGGGCGGTGCTGGTCAGGGTGCCCTGGAGCGGCAGCGGCTCCATGCCGCCCAGCCGCAGCTCCATCCGGGCGAGCACCCGGACGCCGTTGCGGTAGAAGCCGTGCAGGCCGTGGCCGCGCAGCTGGCCGTCGGGGCCGGAGGCGGCCATCGCCGGGGCGTTGACGCAGATCACCGCATGGTGGACGGCGGGCGGCTGCGGCCGCGGCGGGGCCGCGGCTCGGCCCGGGCCGAGCGGTGCGCCCGCGGGCCCGGCTGCCGGGGCCTGGTCGTGGCGGCCCACCGGCCTGGGCGGCGCGCCGACCACGCTCTCGGCCGGCATGGCCTGTGGTGGCCTCATGGCGGTCACCGGACTCTCCTCCCCTCGGCGGTCCGGTGGCCGGGTCAGGCCGGTGGGCCGCGAGCATGCTCGATCGCGTGCTGATGATGCCGGGCCGGCGGGGCCGTCCCGTCGGCGGGTGTGCCGTTTCTGGCCGTACCCGGTGACGGGTCGTGCCATGCGGTGCTCGGTACCGGGCCGGTACCGGCGCGCCGCGCCTTCGTTCCCGGGGCCCCTCGCCGTGGCCCGGCACGCCGTCAGGTCCGGCGGCCCGGTCGGCCGGTGACGCCCTTCCCCCGCGGCCCGCACCCGCCGTGACGCTCGGCCCCCTGGTGGCCACCGGTCATGGTGCCGCACGCGGCCGCCGACGGCTGCCGGTGTCCGGGCGCTCGGGTCCGCACCGCCCGGTGATCGGCCCGCCCGAACCGGGCGGAGACCCCCGGAGTGAACGCCGCGCACCGCCACCAGGTCACGCCCCGCCGCTGCGCCGCTGGTCGGGACGGTTCTGCCAGGCGGCCGTACAGCTTCTGTCGGAACGTCACCGGGGCCTCCGCGCGGGCGCGTCACCGTCCGCGATCCGGGGCCGGCACTCGTCTTGCGGGCCTCCGTCGGGCCCGCTCGGGGCGGTCGTCGGCCGGGGTCGGCCGACCGGTCGGACGGACGGGGCGGTCGAACCGGTGCTCGACCGCCGCCAGGATACGGTGCGGGGGTCGCGGCCCCCGCACCCGGTGACCCCGTGAACCGCGACGCCATCGCTGTGACCAGCAGAGACCGAGGAGTTGCATGTCCACCATCAGCCGGCTGCCCGGGATTGTCACGACCGACCACGTGTTCCAGCTGCCGCTCGACCACGCCGCCCCGCAGGGCGAGCAGATCGAGGTGTACGCCCGCGAGGTGGTCGCCGCAGGCCGCGAGCGGGCCGACCTGCCCTGGCTGGTCTACCTCCAGGGCGGGCCGGGCGGCAAGGCCGCCCGGCCGCTCGGCCGGGACTCCTGGCTGGAGCGCGCCCTGGACGACTACCGGGTGCTCCTGCTCGACCAGCGCGGCACCGGGCGGTCCACCCCCGCGACCCGGCAGACCCTCGCCCGGCGCGGTGGTCCGCAGGAGCAGGCGGACTACCTGGCCCACTTCCGCGCGGACTCGATCGTCCGGGACGCCGAGCTGATCCGCGAGCGGCTGCTCGGCGCCGACCGGCGCTGGAGCGTGCTGGGCCAGAGCTTCGGCGGCTTCTGCACCCTCACCTACCTCTCCATCGCCCCCGAGGGCCTGACCGAGGCCTTCATCACTGGTGGCCTCTCCGGCCTCGGCAGCTCGGCCGACGACGTCTACCGCGCCGCCTACCCGCGGGTGGTCGGCAAGAACGAGGGCCACTACGCCCGGTTCCCGCAGGACGTCCAGGCGGTGCGCCGGATCGCGGCCCACCTCGCCGACTCCCCCGCGACCCTGCCGGACGGCGGGCTGCTCACCGTCGAGGCGTTCCAGGCGCTCGGCATGCTGCTCGGCGGCGGCAACGGCTCCGGCACGCTGCACTACCTGTTGGAGGAGGCCTGGGTGGAGGGCGCGGCCGGGGCCGAGCTCTCCGATACCTTCCTGGCCGGCGCCCAGGCCCAGCTCTCCTTCGCGGGCGGCCCGCTCTACGCGGTGCTGCACGAGTCGATCTACGGCCAGCGGTCGGTGGACCAGGGCGGCACCGCCTGGGCGGCCGAGCGGGTCCGCAAGGAGTTCCCGCAGTTCGACGCCCGGGCCGCGCTGGAGTCCGACGCGCCGGTGCTGTTCACCGGGGAGATGATCTACCCCTGGATGTTCGACACCGACCCGGCGCTGCGCCCGCTGAAGGAGACCGCGGACCTGCTCGCCGCCCGCACCGACTGGCCCGACCTGTACGACCGGGTGCGACTGGCCACCAACACCGTGCCGGTCGTGGCGGCCGTGTACCACGACGACATGTACGTGGACACCGCCGACTCGGTGGAGACCGCCCGCGCGGTGCGCGGCCTGCGGACCTGGATCACCAACGAGTGGGAGCACGACGGCCTTCGGATGAGCGGCGGCACGGTGCTGGACCGCCTGATCAAGATGGCGCACGGCGAGGCGTAGCGACCCTCGGGCCGGCGCCGCGGCGCGGAGCGGCTCAGTGCGCACGGTGGCCTCCTCCCGCCGCCCGCCGGACGCCCCGGCAGCGGTGGTGGCCGGTCCGGGCGGCGGGCACGCAGGCCGCCGCCCGGCCGAGCCGCAGGCCCCGGGCGAACCGCTCCCCGGCCACCCTGGCGTGCCCGGGCGCCACGGCCCGTCCGGGCGCCGACAGCAGGGCGACCGCCCCGGCACCACCGCCGTCCGGCTCCGGGCCTCCCGAGCCGTCCGGGGCGCCCTGACCCGGATCCGTCGGTACCGACGCCGTGGACGAGCCCTTCCGGCGACCGCCACGCCGGTGCCGCCGCGCGCCGGCCGACCGCCCGTACCGCTCACCTGAGGGCTCGTCGGCGCCCGGGGCGGCGGGCCCGGGACCCGCGTCGTCGCGGAGGGGCGCCCCCTGGGCGGGCGGCGGCACCTCGGCGTTCGGCGCTCCGCCCGCCGGAGGCCGCGGTTCCTCGCCCGGGACCGTGGCGACCCCGGGCTCCTCGCGCCGCCGGCGCTGAGCCTCGACGGCGGCCAGCAGCCCCTGGGGCGTCATGCCGTCGTTGAGCGACTCGTAGAGCAGCTCGGCCAGCAGGTAGCCCGGGGCGAGCCGCAGGACGTGCCCGAGCACGACCCGGGCCGTCGCCGTGTCCCCGGCGACCCAGGACGTCCAGGCCAGCAGGGTGAGCGGGGCCACCGCACAGCCCTCGTACGGCGGCACGGCCCGCCGGGCGAGGAAGCGCCAGAGCCGCTCGGCCGGGGCCAGTTCGTCGGGCCTGGCGTACTCGACGCCGCGGTCCCGCACCAGGCGGTCCCGCAGGGCGAGCAGCAGCTGGGCCGTCCGGTCCGCGTCGAGTTCCCTGGCTCCGGCCCGGAACTCGGCGAAGGCCTGGTCGAGCAGGGCGAGGCGCTGCTCCCTGGCGAGGGCGTCCACGGCCTCGGCCCGGGCGAGCGCCTCGCGCTGGGCGGCGTCCGCCGGCGGACCGACCGGGTCCAGCCCGCCGATGATGGCCTTGCGGCTGCCGCGCGGCACCAGGCCGGCCACCGTCGCGGCGGCGGCCGCCGGACCGGGCTCCGGGCTGCGCCGCACCGGATTGCCCGCCGCGTCGCAGCACCCGTCGCCGCGGCAGAGGAAGGACCACCAGCGGCCGTCCGAGACGCACAGCGCCTCCTTGACGGCCACGCCCCGGCGCCCGAAGGCCGCCCGGAGGGCCTCCGCCAGCGGCCGCAGCCCGTCCACCACCGGCGGGGCGTGGGCCGTACCGCGGTCCTGGCAGAGGTAGAGGAGCACCTGGAGCGGCCGGGCGCCGTGCCGCTCGGAGAGCGCGACCAGCAGGGCGGCCGTCTCCTCCGCCGCGGCCGGCCACTGCGCGGGCGACCGCGGCAGGTCCGCCCGGATCACCCCGCCCTGGTGCAGGCCGGGGCCGTGGAGCCCCACCGCGACGATGCTGTCGTCGGGGTAGAAGCCCAGGAAGTACGGAAGCAGCTCGGCCATGTCGGCCGGGCCGCGCATGACGACCTGCCGGTGGTCGGAGGCCGGTCCGAGGGACAGAATGACGTGTTCGTTGTTCATCGCGTTCATGGCCGCAAGAGTGGACGCAATCCGCGAACGATGTCGGAACCGACTTTTTTCCTGTGGATAACTCCGCCCCCGAATTTTCCCTCACTCATTCGGAGCAGGCGACACTCCCTCCCGCGAGTGGATTTTGACCGCCGTTCAGCGGATCAGCGGATGAAATGCACCCCGCCTTCCCCCGTCTCCGCTCCCCGGCATTCGTCGCTTGTCGGCGGTACGGGGTTACATGGACGCCATGCAGCAGCCCGACATCCACACCACCGCCACCGCCGACCGCGCCGAGGTCCGGGCGCGGGCCGAGGCCGTCCTGCGCGAGCTCGCCGGCCCCGGAGCCACCCTGCGCGAGGACCAGTGGACGGCCATCGAGGCCCTCGTGGTCGACCACCGCCGCGCCCTGGTCGTCCAGCGCACCGGCTGGGGGAAGTCCGCCGTCTACTTCATCGCCACCGCCCTGCTCCGGGCCCGCGGCGCCGGGCCGACGGTGATCGTCTCACCGCTGCTCGCCCTGATGCGCAACCAGGTCGAGTCGGCCGGCCGGGCCGGCATCCAGGCCCGCACGATCAACTCGGCCAACACCGACGAGTGGACCGCGATCCAGGAGGAGGTCGCCGACGGGAAGGTCGACATCCTGCTGGTCAGCCCCGAGCGGCTGAACAACCCGGACTTCCGCGACCAGGTGCTGCCCGAGCTCGCCGCCTCCACCGGCCTGCTCGTGGTCGACGAGGCCCACTGCATCTCGGACTGGGGGCACGACTTCCGCCCCGACTACCGCCGGCTGCGCACCATGCTCGCGGACCTGCCGCCCGGCGTCCCGGTGCTGGCCACCACCGCCACCGCCAACGCCCGGGTCACCGCGGACGTCGCCGAGCAGCTCGGCACCGGCACCACCGACGAGCACGCCCTGGTGCTGCGCGGGCCGCTCGACCGGGAGAGCCTCACCCTGGGCGTGCTCTCCCTGCCCGACCCGGCGCACCGCCTCGCCTGGCTGGCCGACCACCTCGACCGGCTCCCCGGCTCGGGCATCGTCTACACCCTGACGGTGGCCGCCGCCGAGGAGGTGACGGCCTTCCTGCGCGAACGCGGCTTCCCGGTGGCCTCCTACTCCGGCCGCACCGAGGACGCCGAGCGCCGCACCGCCGAGGCCGACCTGCTGGCCAACCGGGTCAAGGCGCTGGTCGCCACCTCCGCGCTCGGCATGGGCTTCGACAAGCCCGACCTCGGCTTCGTAGTGCACCTCGGCTCGCCCAGCTCGCCGATCGCCTACTACCAGCAGGTCGGCCGGGCCGGGCGCGGAGTGGACCGGGCCGAGGTACTGCTGCTGCCCGGGCGCGAGGACGAGGCGATCTGGCGCTACTTCGCCTCGCTGGCCTTCCCCCCGGAGGATCAGGTGCGCCGCACCATCGACGCGCTGGCCGAGGCCGGCCGGCCGCTCTCCACCGCCGCCCTGGAGCCCCGGGTGGACCTGCGCCGGGCCCGGCTGGAGACCATGCTCAAGGTGCTCGACGTGGACGGCGCCGTCCGCCGGGTCAAGGGCGGCTGGACGGCCACCGGCCAGAGCTGGGAGTACGACACCGCCCGCTACGCCAAGGTCGCTGCCTCCCGGGAGGCGGAGCAGCGGGCGATGCGCGACTATGCGGCGGGCACCGGCTGCCGGATGGAGTTCCTGCGCCGCCAGCTGGACGACGAGGAGGCCGCGCCGTGCGGCCGGTGCGACAACTGCGCGGGGCCGCTGCACACCCCGGACGTCTCCGCCGAGGCGCTGGCCGCCGCCCGGGCCGCGCTCGGCCGCCCGGGCGTGAGCTTCGAGCCCCGACGGCTCTGGCCGACCGGGATGGACGCGCTCGGGGTGCCGCTCAAGGGCCGGATCCCGGCGGGCGAGCAGGCGGAGACCGGCCGTGCGCTCGGCCGGCTGTCCGACATCGGCTGGGGCAACCGGCTGCGCACCCTGCTCGCCGAGCAGGCGCCGGACGTGCCGGTGCCCGGCGAGGCGGTGGACGCCCTGGTGGCGGTGCTCGCCGACTGGGCCCGCGGTCCGGGCGGTTGGGCCGGGCCCGCGACCACGGAGGGAGCCCGGCTGGACCGGCCGGTCGGCGTGGTGACGATGGCCTCCTCGGCCAGGCCCCGGTTGGTCGGCAGCCTGGGCACGCGGATCGCCGAGATCGGGCGGCTGCCGCTGCTCGGCCGGATCGAGTACGTCGGCGGGCTGCCCCCGCACGGCGCCCGCAGCAACAGCGCCCAGCGGCTGCACTCGCTGGCCGGCGCGCTGGTCCTGCCACCGGAGGTCGAGCAGGCGGTGGCGGCAGCCGGTGGGCCGGTGCTGCTGGTGGACGACCTCGTCGACTCGGGGTGGACGGTCACCGTGGCCGCCCGGCTGCTGCGCCGGGCGGGGGCGAGTGCGGTGCTGCCGCTGGTACTGGCCGTGCAGGGGTGACCCGACGCCGGAAAACCGGCGGAGGAGCCCTCTCGTTCACTCGAATGGCCCAACAGAAAGGATCAAGCGAAGCGATTTCGATCACACCCGTCGAACGGCCCGAGAAAGGAGTGGTCACCGTGCCGATGACGGCTCACCCTGCCCTCCGGGCGTTGTGGATCAAGGCTCGGCGGCACCTCCACGGCGTTCGGGCGACTGTGGAACATATCCGGCAGACCATGGGCTATCGGATGGCGTTCATCATTTCATCGTTGCCGCTCCGCCCCCGATGCCCCGAGAATTGGGGGGTACCCGAAATCCGGTCCGCTGGACCCGCCCTTCGGCGTACCCAGGCACCCGCCTGCCCACGGGCCAGGAAGGAGGATCGTGATCAACGGTATCGGCCGAGGTCAGAATCCCTTCTCCGGGAGCCCGGAACCCAGACGGGTGCTGGACCTGGAGACCTGGACCGCCTCGGGGATCCCGTTGCTGCGCGACCCGCGCGAGTTCGTCGTGGAACTGCACCAGCGCCACCTGCCCCAGCCGGGCACCGTCGTGGTCGCCGTCCTGGACGCGCTCCACCACCTCGCCGCCTCGGCCTCGTTCACCCCCTGGCCGCACGACACCGACGGATGGCAGCACCGCAACGCGCTGCTGGCGAACCTGCGCCGGATCATCCCGCACGACCTGCGACTGCCCGAGCCGACCCGGACGGCCCTACTGCTGCGCTGCCGCGACGGCGCACCCGGCTGGACGGCGCAGGACGGCGCCTGGATGTGGGCGCTGCGGGACGCGTCCGCACTGCACGGACTGCGCTGCGGGGCGTACATCGGACTCACCCCGGCGGGCTGGCAGGTCCTCGGGGACGGTCGGGGCGGGCGCAAGCCGCACTCGGGCTCCTGGGCCGAGGGGCCGGTGCACACCGTGACGGAACTGCCGCCGCGTTCGGCGCTGGAGGCCCCGCGCGGCCAGCGGACCCGCCTGCTGGCGGCCGACCAGGCCAAGCGCGGCGAGGACACGGCGCGCTCCCCGCAGTCCGATCCCCCGTGGACCGCGACGCGGGCCGCGGCAGCCGAACCGACCCGCCGCACCGGCACGCGCTGAGTCCGCGGCAGCCCTCGGCCGTCAGGCCGTCAACACCGGCCTTCGGCAACGGCCGTCGGCAACGGCCGTCAGCCACCGGGGGCCGCGGAACGGACCTCGGGCCCGGCACCGTACGGCGGCGCCGGGCCCGAAGTGGACGGCTGTGGTCAGGCCTTGCCCGGGCGGCCCGGCGTGGTTCCGGCCGCGCCCCTCGCGGCCGGGCCGGCGTCGCCGCAGACCACCAGCAGCGCGGTCGCGTGGTCGAGCGCCCTGGCGTACGCCTCGGCGACCCGGGCGGACGGTCCGCCGTTGACCACCAGGACGACCACCTCGCGACGGACCGGACGGGTCAGCGCGGCGTCCGCGTAGAACACGTCCCCGCCCTCGGCGAGCTGCGCCCAGTAGCGCTCCTCACCGAAGGACAGCTCGTGCTGCTGCCAGGGGTGCGCTTCGCCGACCGTCAGCACCAGGATGTCGCCCGGGTTGCGGCCGGACTCCAGCAGCAGGTCGACCGCGTCGTCGGCGCGCTCCACCGCCTGTGCCGGGGTGGCGGCGATCCGCTGGACCTCCACCCGCGGTTCGGCGGGGGCCGGGCGGCGCGGTGCCGGCCCGGGCTTGGGGACCAGTTGCGGCGGGCCCGGACGGGCGGCGCGCGGCGGGGCCGGGCGCGGGGGCGCCGGACGGGGTCCGGGCACCGGAGCCGGGGCGACGACGGTGGTGGGTGCGGTGGCGGGGGCTTGTGCGTCCGACTCGCGGAGGAAGGGAACGCCGGGGCCCGGGAGGCTCTCGTGAATCTCCGGCTCCTCGGGGAAGACAGGCATACCCGGATATCTATCAAATGCCGGTCGGACGCGCACGGGCACCCCACCCCTTGGGCACCGGCCTCCTGCCGCCCCCTCCCGGGGCAATTCCAGACGGACCGTCAGAAACCGAGCGTCAACTGTTCGTCGGCGGACCCCTGGCCGTCGCCCGCACCCTCCCGAACGCGCTTGAGATGGCGCCACTTCGGCAGTCCGTCCATGTACGCCCAGGAGAGCCGGTGGTGCTCGGTGGGGCCGAACTCCTCCAGCGCGGCACGGTGCACCGGGGACGGGTAGCCGGCGTTGTCGGCGAAGCCGTAGTCCGGGCACCCCTCGCCCAGTTCGGCCATCAGGCCGTCGCGGTGGACCTTGGCGAGCACCGAGGCGGCGGAGACGCAGATACAGGACTGGTCGCCCTTGATCACCGTGCGCACCCGCCAGGGTCCACCGAGGTAGTCGTGCTTGCCGTCCAGAATCACCGCGTCGGGTTCGACCGGCAGCGCCTCCAGCGCGCGGACGGCGGCCAGGCGCAGCGCCGCCGTCATACCGAGCTCGTCGCACTCCTGCGGGGTGGCCTGCCCGAGCGCGTACGCGGTGACCCAGTCGGCGAGGACGGGTGCGAGCGCGCGACGGCGCAGCTCGGTGAGCAGCTTGGAGTCGGTCAGCCCTTCCGGCGCCTTGCGCAGACCGGTGACGGCCGCGCCCACGGTGACCGGCCCGGCCCAGGCGCCGCGCCCGACCTCGTCGAGACCGACGACGATCTTGGCGCCGGCCCGGCGGAGCGAACGTTCGACGGAGTGCGTCGGGGGGACGATGGGCATGGCGTAATCCGTTCAGCGGGGGCAGCCTCCAGCCTAAGCCCGCTCACGACCGCCGAATCCGCCTCCCGGGAGGGAGGGGTCCGGGGGAGGCGCCGGGTCCGGCAGCCCCCGGGCCCGGCAGCGACCGCCTCAGGCCCGAATCATCGGCTCCAGCACCTCGTCCACCAGCCGACCGGCGAACCCCGGCCCCATGTTCTCCAGCCCGCGGATCTTGACCTGGTAGAGCAGCATCGCCGGAATGACGTCGGCCACCAGCGGGGTGGCCGCACCGAGCCGGACGTCGCCGCGCTCGGCACCGCGACGCAGGATCTCCAGGATGGTCCGCGCGGTCGGCTCGATGACCCGGTCGGTGATGAAGGCCTTGAAGACCTCGGCCCGCTCCTGGTCGATCTCGCCCATCAGCGCGTTGAGCGCGGAGCCCGTCGGGGAGGCCATCGCCTGCGTGAACCCCTCGATGAGCCGGTGGAGTTCGTCACGCGCGGACCCGAGGTCGGGGGTGTCGTAAGGGCGTGGAAGAGTGGCGTCCAGGGCGTCGATGACAAGTTCGTCCTTGGATGCCCAGCGCCGGTAGAGCGCGGCCTTCCCGGTCCGCGCCGCGCCGGCGACCCCTTCCATGGTGAGCCGCGCGTATCCGCCGGAGGTGAGCTGGTCGAGGGCGGCCTCGAAGATCGCGTTCTCCAGTTCCTTCCCCCGGCGCCGCGCCGGCCGCGTCAGCGCCTGGCGGGCGGCCCGCACCGGACAGAAGCCCGGTTCGCCACCCGGCCCCGAGCCCGACCCGGCGCCCGACCCCCCTGGCGCCACCCCGACGCCCTCCTCCCCCGGTCGAACGGCCCCGGACCGGACAGCCCCGGACCGGACAGCCCCGGACCGCACGGCCTCAGGCCGGAGGACCTCAGGCCGGAGGACCTCAGGCCGAACAGCCGCCTCTCCGGGCGCCGGCCCCGCCGAACCACCCGGCGACCGACCGGACCGGTCCGCCACCAGGCGTCGCACCAACCGCTCCATCGCCACCACCCTTAAGGAACGCTTGCGTTCACAATCACGGCCAGGATATCGTCCCGCCTAGTGAACGATCCCGTTCCTTCTCGGCCTGCGCAAGGGCGCAGTGCCATGCCCGGACCGGCGACTCCGCCGGCCCCGCACCACCGAGCACATAGCCAGCAGGGGGCACATTCGTGGCTATCTCCGACACGCTCAGCAAAAACCCACCACCGCGGACGAACCAGGGGCGGGGCAAGGGCATCACCCTGACCGTCATCGCCGCCACCCAGCTCATGGTGGTCCTCGACGCGACCATCGTGAACATCGCGCTGCCGCACATCAGGGACGCCCTGGGCTTCTCGACCACCGACCTGTCGTGGGTCATCAACGCCTACACCCTGACCTTCGGCGGGCTGCTGCTGCTCGGCGGTCGCGCGGGTGACATCCTCGGCCGCCGAAGGGTGTTCATCTTCGGCACCCTGCTGTTCGGCCTGGCCTCACTGCTCGGTGGTTTCGCGCAGGACAGCAGCCTGCTGCTGGCCGCCCGCGCGCTCCAGGGCATCGGCGGCGCGATCTGTTCCCCGACCGCCTTCGCCCTGATCGCCACCAACTTCGACGAGGGACCGGAACGCAACCGCGCGTTCGGCGTGTTCTCGGCGGTGGCGGGTTCCGGCGCAGCGATCGGCCTGCTGGCCGGCGGTCTGCTCACCGAGTACCTGAACTGGCGCTGGGTGTTCTTCGTCAACGTGCCGATCGCCATCCTGATCGCGATCGCCGCGCCGCGCCACATCGCCGAGTCCGAGCGCCACCCGGGCCGCTTCGACCTCCCCGGCGCCCTCACCTCGACGCTCGGCCTCGTCGGCCTGGTCTACGGGTTCATCCGGGCCGCCTCGGACGGCTGGTCGGACGGCATCACGCTCGGCTCCTTCGCCGCCGGCGCGATCCTGCTCGCCGCCTTCCTCGTGGTCGAGAGCCGCACCGACCAGCCGATCACCCCGATGCACCTGTTCGCCAACCGCAACCGCACCGGCGGCCTGGTGATGATGCTCTGCCTGGCGGCGGCCATGTTCGGCATCTTCTTCTACGTCGTGCTGTTCGTGCAGGGTCCGCTCGGCTACAGCCCGCTGAAGGCCGGCGTCTCCTTCCTCCCGATCAGCGTCGCGATCATCATCGCCGCGCAGATCGCCTCCAACCTCCAGGCCAAGTACGGCCCGAAGCCCTTCATGGCGGGCGGCGCACTGCTGGTCACCGTCGGCCTCACCTGGCTGACCCAGATGAGCAAGGACAGCGGCTACCTGGACGGGGTCCTCGGCCCCACGGTGGTGTTCGGCTTCGGCATGGGTCTGATCTTCGTCCCGGTGATGCTGCTCGCGGTCGCGGGTGTCCCGGGCGAGGAGACCGGCGCCGCCTCCGGCCTGCTCAACTCGATGCAGCAGATCGGCGGTTCGCTCGGCCTGTCGATCCTGACCACGGTCTTCGCGCACTACGCCACGGCCGAGGCCGCCGTGCAGCTGCCGAAGTTCATGGAGAGCGCGAAGCCTGAGCAGCTGGCCTACCTCCAGCAGCACCACGAATTCCCGCAGGGCACCGACGCCGCGAACACCGTGCTCACCCAGGGCATTTCGCACGGCTTCATCGTGGGCGCCGCGCTCGCGGCGGTCGCCCTGCTCGTCGCGGTCTTCGTGATCAAGGCCAAGGCCAGCGACCTGCCGAGCGGCTCCTCCGCCGTCGCGATGCACTGACACCGTCACCGTCACCGTGTGCCGACGCCGCCACCGCCACCGCCACCGCGCGCCGACGCCGTAGGTGACGGACCGGCGCCGCACGACGCCAAGGGCCGGCCGGGAGCAGCACGCTCCCGGCCGGCCCTACCGCTGTCCGCGGCCCCCGCCTCCACCCTCGGGCGGTCTACCAGGCCTCGTACGCCAGCCCCGCCTGATCGCAGGCCGTACGGCCGACCGTCCTCGAGTCGACCCTCGGCCGCTCCGCCAGGATCTCCCGGGCCCGGGTGGCCGCGAGGTTGGTGGCGTACCAGGGCTTCGACTCCGCCCCCAGGCCCTGCCCGATCAGCTGCAGTGCACAGCTCCGCTGCGGCTCGGGGAGCCGGTCCAGGGCGGGCACCGCGTCCGCCGAAAGCCCGCGGACGTTGCGCAGGTCGATGGCCGCGGTGCGCGGGTCGTCCCGCAGGGCCTGCTCGTACCGGGTGACGTTCTGCTCGGCGACGATCGCGTCCGGGCCCATCAGGCCGTAGACCGCGACGGTGAGCATCCCGCTGAGGACGACGACGCGCGGCAGCCAACCGGCACGGCGGGTCAGCCCGGCGGCGATCAGCAGCAGGAAGACGGCACCCAGCCAGACCTCGACCACCAGCACCCAGAGCCGCAGCCTGGTGAGCCCGGAGGCGTCCACGTAGAACCACATCCGGCCGAGCGCCGAGGCGACCACGACCAGCGCCAGCAGGCAGAGCAGCCCGAGCAGGATCCGCGCCACCCGGCGGTCGGCCACGGTGGTGCGCGGCGCCCAGCGGTTGGCGACCGCCACCACGACCAGCGTCAGCACGGTGATCACGCTCAGCTGCCAGAAGCCCTGCCGGGCGTACTCGGAGCGGCTCATCCCCGTGTTGCTCAGCACGGCGTCCGCGCCGCCGAGCACCACCACGGCCTGGATCACCGCGAAGACACCGAACATCAGGTTCAGCCCGATCAGCGGAAGCGCCCACTCCAGCCGCCGCCGCTCCCGGCCCGGCCGGATCACCGTACGGTCCCAGCGGCGCGGGCCGGCGGCCATGTGCGCGAAGCCCAGCACGGTCACCGTTCCGAGCACGAACAGCGCGCCGCGCCCCGGGAGCTGGTCGAGGTCGAGATCCGGACTGAGACCACCCAGCAGATCCGCCATGGCGGCGTCGGCGCTGGCGAACAGCAGGCCGAAGACGGTCAACAGGGCGGCGGCGACCCCGAGCGCCTTGAGCACCGGGACGATCCGGTCGCGGCCGGGCAGCGGCCGCCGGTCCATGCTCTCCCAGACCCAGACCACCGAGGACACCAGCTGCCACACGATGCCGGGCAGCGGGAACAGCACACCCGGCCAGCGACGGCCGCCGTGCAGCGCCAGCGAGGCCAGCGCCAGCGCACCGACCACGGCCGGCACCGCGGGCCAGCCGGCGTCCCACCGGGCCGGGACGGCGAGCAGGGCGAGGGCGAGCAGGCTCCACACCGCCGTCCAGGGTCGGATCCGGCGCCCGGCTGTCCGGGCGGCGATCCCCGCCCCGACAGCGGTGGCGGCGCCGAGCAGCAGCAGGTTGGGCCCCAGGCCGTCGTAGAGCAGCCAGGCCGCCAGCAGGCCGGTGAGCAGGGCCGCCAGGAGGACCTTGGGGGTGGCCCCCGCCCGGCGCTCGGGGGCGCTGGGGCCCAGCCACGCGGGGGGCGAGGGCACGGCCACGCCGGGCGCCCGGCCCGGACCCGGCCTGCTCTGCGGCTGAGTGCCCGCCGGGCGGTACGGACCGTACGGGTCGAACGCGTCGTACGGGTTGGACGACTCGGTCGACCCCAGCGCGACTGGATCGGGCGACCTGGTCGGGTCGGGTGACCCAGTCGATCCCGGCGTGACCGGATCGGGCGACCCGGTCAGGTCAGGTGCCCCAGTCAGGTCAGGAGACTCGGTCAACCCCGGCGCGACTGGATCGGGCGACCCGGTCAGGTCGGGCGACTCAGTCGAGTCAGGTGACCCAGTCGAGTCAGGTGACCCAGTCGGATCGAGCGACTCAGTCGACCCCGGCGAGGTCGAGTCGGCCGACTCGGTCGGACCGGGCGAATCGGACGGGGCAGGCGTGGACGGGCCCGGCATGAGTCCCCCTCAGTGGTCGGCAGGCATGCGGACGCCACCCATCGGGCGGTCCGCGGACCGGCGCGCTCAGCGCCCGGCCGCTGCCGACTGTAGACCATTCTGAACAAGTTCAAAAATCGGTTTCGAACGCGTTCAGAATGCCCTCACCACCACAGGACTTCCCTGGCTACCCCTTCACCGATCCGGCCAGCAGCCCCCGGACGAAGTAGCGCTGGAGGCTGAAGAAGACGATCAGCGGAACGATGATCGACAGGAACGCCCCCGCCGTGAGCAGCTCCCAGCGCCCGCCGAGGGAGCCGGACAGCTGCGCCAGCCGCACCGTCATCGGCGCCACCTCCGGTGTGCCGCCCGCGAAGGTCAGCGCCACCAGCAGGTCGTTCCAGACCCACAGGAACTGGAAGATCGCGAACGAGGCCAGCGCCGGGGTGCACAGCGGCAGCACGATCGAGCGGAAGATCTTGAAGTGCGAGGCGCCGTCCACCACCGCGGCCTCCATCAGGTCGCGCGGCAGCTGGGCGATGAAGTTGTGCAGCAGGAACACCGCCAGCGGCAGCGCGAACATGGTGTGCGCCAGCCAGACCGGTGCGTAGCTGCCCTTGAGGTCCACCGCCGGGATCAGCGTCAGCGAGCCCAGGTGCGCACCGCCGGCGAACAGCCGCAGCAGCGGGATGAGCGCCATCTGGAGCGGCACCACCTGGAGCGCGAACACCGTGAAGAAGACCGCGTCGCTCCCCCGGAACCGCACCCAGGCCAGCGCGTACGCCGCCATCGCCGCCAGCGCCAGCGGGAAGACCGTCGCCGGGACGCTGATCGCCAGCGAGTTGACCAGGAAGGGCATCAGGCCGGTGGAGGCGCCGGACCCGCCCTCGAACAGCACCGAGTGGTAGTTGCCGAGGCCGAGGTCCGGGTGGAGGAAGGCGTTCCACCACCCGCTGGCCGTCACGTCCTGCTTGGGGCGCAGAGAAGTCACCAGCAGGCCCAGCGTCGGGATCGTCCAGAGGACCGTCATCGCGATCACGAACACCGAGGCCAGCGGACTGCTGAAGGCCTTCCGCACTGGCCGCACCGGCCGCGCCGCCTTCACCGGCCGCACCGACTCCGCCGGCCGCTCCCGGCCGTCCGTCCCGGTCACCGGACCTCACGCTCCTTCCGCAGCTGCACGATGTTGTAGGCCACCAGCGGCAGCACCGCGAGGAAGAGGAGCACCGCGAGGGCACTGCCCCGGCCGGAGTTGAACTGCACGAAGGACTGCGAGTACATCTCGTTGGCCAGCACCTGGGTGCCGAAGTTGCCGCCGGTCATGGTGCGGACGATGTCGAAGGCCTTCAGGGTGATGATCATGACGGTGGTCAGTACGACCATCACCGTGGTGCGGATCATCGGCACGGTGACGTACCAGAACAGCCGCACCCCGCTCGCGCCGTCCAGCCGGGCCGCCTCCACCACCTCGTCCGGGATCGCCTTGATCGCCGCCGACAGCACCACCATCGCGAAGCCGGTCTGCACCCAGACCATCACCGCCATCAGCAGGAAGGTGTTCAGCGGCTGCGAGAGCAGCCAGTTCGGCGGATCGTCCCAGCCCACGGCGACGGCGAGTTGGCTGAGCAGGCCGATCTGCGGCTGGCCCGGCCCGCGCGACTCGTAGACGAACTTGAAGATGATCGACGCGCCGACCAGCGAGATCGCCATCGGCATGAAGATCAGCGACTTGTACACCGACTGGCCGCGCATCCGGTCGACCAGCAGCGCCAGCACCAGCCCCAGCCCGGTCGCCACGAGCGGCGCGACCACCAGCCAGAGCAGCGTGTTGACCAGCACCTTCTGCACCGAGTCGGAGGTGAGGGCCCAGCCGAAGTTCTCACCGCCGACGAACCGGGTGCCGTCGTCGTTCTGGAGGCTGAGGTAGACCGTGCGGACCAGCGGCACGACCAGGCCGACGGCCAGCAGCAGCACCGCCGGGCCGAGGAACACCGCGACCGCCAGCGGTCGGGCCAGGCGGCCCCGGGCCCGACCGGCGGCCAGGAAGACCACCAGCAGGATGCCCAGGAAGCCCGCGACGGCGCCGAAGGTGTTGCCGAACTTGACCGCCGCGTCGTTCCAGGAGCCGGCCGCCAGGTTCTCGGCGACCAGCCTCCCGGCGGCCGATTCGGCGACGGGTGACGGGAATCCGGTTACGGACATGGCTGCGCTTCCCTTCGGGTGTGGTGGGAAGGGGGGCGGGCGGTGCGGGTGGGTGGCCCCGCACCGCCCTCGACAGGTGGTCCTCGGTGTGCCCGACCCCCGGGAACCGGCTCCTCGGTGTCGGCCCCGGAGGCCGGCGCCGGGCCCAGGACCGAAACCGGGGCCAGGGCCAACTCCGGGTCCAGCTCCAACTCCGGCTCCGGCTCCGGCTCCGGCTCCGGCTCCGGCTCCGAGAGCAGCCCCGGAACCAGCCCCGGAACCGAGCAGGACGGACGGCCCGGCTACTGCGGCCAGGCGGCGTCGATGTCGGCGGCGGTCTTCTGGATCGACTGCCCCTCGGCGAACCAGGCGGTCAGCGACTTCCACTCCTGCCCGGCGCCCACGGCGGCCGGCATCAGGTCGGAGCCGTCGAAGCGGAAGGTCGCCGACGGGTCCGTCAGCGCCTCCGCCGACAGCTTGTCGATCGGGTCGGTGTAGAGGCTCTTGTCCACGCCCTGGTTGGCCGAGACCCAGCCGCTCGCGGTCTTCACCCGGCTGCTCGCCCAGTCCGAACTGGACAGGTAGTTCTGCACCGCCTGCACCTCGGGCCGCCCGGAGAAGGCCGCCAGGAACTCCCCGCCGCCCTCGACCGGGTTGGCGACCGACGGGTTCACCGCGGGCAGGTGGAAGGCGAAGACGTCCCCGTCCGGGCCGACCTTGGTGCCCTTGGGCCACTGCGCCTCGTAGAAGGAGGCCTGCTGGAGCATCAGGCACTTGCCGCTCAGGATCGGCGTGCCCGCGTCCTGGAAGGTGGTGGTGGCGATCGACTTCACGTCACCGAAGCCCGCGTTGACCCAGGCCGGGTTCTGCATCCAGTCGGCGACCGTCTTCATCGCGGTGGTGATCTTCTGGTCGGAGAACTTCACCTGGTGGCCGACCCACTGGTCGTACACCTCGCCGCCGTACGAGCCGAGCACGACCTCCTCCAGCCAGTCGGTGGCCGGCCAGCCGGTGGCCGTCCCGGAGGCGATGCCGCCGCACCACGGCTTGGCGCCGCCGGCCTTGGCGATCCGGTCGCTGAGCGCCATCAGGTCGGTCCAGGTCTTGGGCACGTCGTAGCCGGCCGCCGTGAAGGCCTTCGGCGAGTACCAGACCAGGGACTTCATGTTGGCGCTCATCGGGGCCGCGTAGTAGGTGCCGTTGACCGAGCCGTACGTCTTCCAGATCGGGCTCCACTTGTCCTGGTTGGCAACGGTCTGGGCGGGCGGCTTCACCACCTTGCCGCTCTTCACCATCTGCGCCAGCAGGCCCGGTTGCGGGATGATCGCGAAGTCCGGGGCGTTGCCGCCGGAGACCCGGACCGGCAGCTGGGACTCGAAGTCGTTCGAGCCCTCGTAGCTGATCCTGATCCCGGTGCACTTGCTGAACTCGGCCCAGGACTTCTCCAGGTTGTCCGACTCCGGGCTCAGGATCGAGGCGAACATCGTCACGGTGGTGCCCGAGTGTCCGGCGTACGGCTGGTACTTGGCGCAGTCGCCGGACAGCGAGGCGGCCGATCCGCCTCCGCCGCCACCCGAACCGCCGGAGCTGTTGGAGCAGGCCGCGGTCAGCGCCAGTGCCGCCACCAGGGCGGGCACGGCGGCCAGACGGCGGCGGGAACTCGGTTGCGGCGCGGTCGGGTTGAGGGTCAATGCGGTTCTCCTCGCCAGGGCATGCTGCCGACGGTGGGCTGAACGACATTGCGCTGTACCGGAGATGGGCCTACACGGGGATCGCGGACAGGTTCACGGGAACGGAATCGCGGAACGGATTCGCGGAGCGGGATCACGAGCGGGATCACGAGCGGACGGCGGCCGGACTGATCGAAGACGTTAACGCAGCCGCCGCCCCCCGCCAAGGTCCCCGTTCGACCTTCACAAGCCGGTGTCCCGACCGTGACCCGCGACCGGAAGCCGAAGGCCCCGACCGGACGTTCAGCCGGACGTCCAATCGGACATCCACCGTAAATCCAGCCGGGGCCTTGCGATATGACCGAACGTCAGAAGAGCCGCACCGGCAGCTCCAGCAGGCTGTTGACCACCAGCGAGGGGCTCGGCCGCAGGTCCGCGTCCGGCACCGCGAGCGACAGCCCCGGGAAGCGCTCGAACAGCGCGGGCAGCGCGACCCCCGCCTCCAGCCGGGCCAGCGGGGAGCCCGGGCAGACGTGCGGGCCGTGGCCGAAGGACAGGTGGCGGGACGGGTCCCGGGTGATGTCGAAGACCTCGGCGGTCACCCCGTGCTGGAGCGGGTCGCGGCCGATCGCGTTGTACGAGACCAGCACCGGTTCGCCGGCCGGGATCACCACCTCGCCGACCGGTATGGGCTCGGCGGCGAACCGGAACAGGAAGTTGCTGGTCGGCGGTGTCCAGCGGAGCGACTCCTCCACCACCGCGTCCCAGGACACCTGTCCCGAACGCACCAGTTCCAGCTGGTCCGGGTGGGCCAGCAGGGCCCGCACCGCGTTGCCGATCAGGTTCACCGTCGTCTCGTGGCCGGCCGCGATGATCACCCGCAGGGTGGCCGCCGCCTCCGCGTCGCTCAGCGCCCCGCCTTCCGTGTCGGCCGCCAGCAGCACGCTCGCCAGGTCCTCGCCGGGAGCCGAACGGCGCTGCGCCACCAGGCCGTTGACGAAGGCGTTCAGCCCGGCGACGGTCGCCTGGATGCCCTCCGGGTTCGGCTTGATGCCGAAGAACCGCTCGTACAGGTCGCGCAGCAGGCCGTGGTCCGACTCCGCTACGCCCAGCAGCGAGCAGATCACCGTCATCGGCAGCGGGAAGGCGAAGGCCGTCTTGAGGTCCACCAGCGGCTCGCCCGCCGCCAGGGCGTCCAGCAGCGCGTGGGTGATCTCCTCGACGCGCGGCCGCATCAGCTCCACCCGGCGCGGGGTGAAGGCCTGCGCGACCAGTGCCCGAAGCCGGCGGTGCTCGGCCCCGTCGGTGGTCACCATGCTCGGGCCGGGCACCGCCAGGCCGATCAGCGGCCAGGTCTTCGGGACCTCGCCGCGCTGGTAGGCCGCCCAGTGCGCGGCGTCCTTCACGAGCCGGGCATCCGTGAGCAGGTCACGCGCGGCGGCGTGCCGCGTCACCGCCCAGGCGGCGACCCCGCCGGGCAGCTCGACCGGCACCACCGGGCCGGCGGCCCGCAGCAGGGCGCCCTCGGCCGCGTTGTCGCGGGCCAGCGGGTCGAGGGCGATTCGGGCCGGGGCAGCGGTCATCGACGTCTCTCTTTCGAAGCTCTGGAGAAGCTCTTTCGAAGCTGTTCGAAAACAGCCGAAGCCTTTCGGAGGTTTCGAGGGCGTTCGAGGGGTTTCGCGGCTCTTTCGAACGGCGGGTGCGGGTGGATCAGGCCGGGTGGCCGGGGGTGAACGAGACCGGCAGCGCCACCAGCCCGCGCACCCAGGCCGACGGCCGCCACACCAGCGCGTGCTCGGCCACCGCCAGCCGCAGGTCCGGCAGCCGGTCGAGCAGCACCTCGATCGCGGTGGTGGCGATCACCTCGGCCGCCTCCTGGGCCGGGAACGGGCAGCCGTGCTCGCCGTACGAGTAGCTCAGGTGCGCCCGGTTGCCCTCCGCCGGGCGGCCGTCCGGCTGCCGGACCGCCGGGTCGGCGTTGGCCCCGGCGATGCCGAGCAGGACCATGTCCCCCTCGCCGATCCGCTGGCCGCCCACCTGGGTGTCGCGGACCGCCCAGCGTCCGGCGAAGATCTGGGTCGGGGTGTCCTCCCAGAGCGCCTCGTTCAGCGCCTGGCTGATGCTGCGCCGGCCGCCGGCCAGCGAGGCCGCGAACCGCTCGTCGGTGAGCATCAGCCGCAGCGTGTTGGAGATCCAGTACGAGCTCGGCTGGTGGCCGGCGATCAGCAGCACCCGCAGGTCGCGCATCACCTCGTCGTGGGTCAGCCCGGCCGGGTGCGCCAGCATCCGCGAGGCGATGTCGGCGCCCGGGTGCTCGGCCTTCTCCTCGACCAGCGCGAGCATCAGCTCCAGCAGCCGTTGGGCGCCGGCCGGCGCGTCCCGGCCGCCGTCCAGCATGGCCAGCAGCGCCGCGATCAACTGCGGCGCCTGCTCCTCGTCCAGGCCGAGCACCCGGCACAGCACCAGCAGCGGCATCCGGTGCGCGTACTCGGCGACCAGGTCGGCCTCGCCGCGCCCGGCGAACTCGTCGATCAGGCCGTCGGCGATCTCCTCCGCGTGCTTGCGCAGCTCGTACGGGTCGATCCCGGCCAGCGCGTCGGTGACCGCGCGCGAACGCCGGACGTGCTCCTCGCCCTCGGCGTAGAGGATCGAGGGGACGGGGGCCATCATCGGCTTCAGCGGCCAGTCGGCGGGCAGCGTCGCCCAGGCGTGCCAGCGGCTGGAGTCGCGGCCGAACAGCTGCGGCCGGCCGGTCACCTGCTGCAGCTCGCGGTAGCCGATGACCAGCCAGGCGGGCACGCCGCCGGCCAGCTCGACCGGGGCGACCGGGCCGTGCGCGGCGCGCAGCTCGCGGTAGAGCTGGGACGGGTCGGTCTGGAAGCGCGGCCCGTACAGCGGCGTGGCGCCGACGTGCGCCGGGCAGCCCGGGGGCGGGGTGGCGGCGGGCTCGGTCACGGGGTGCTCTCCTCGTAGATCGCGGTGCGGGGCCCGGCCGGGGCTGGCCGCGCGGCGGGAGCCGTCTCGTCCTCCCCGGCGGCAGCGGCCGGGACGCCTCCGTCGGCCCCGGCCAGGACGGCTCCGTCGGCCCCGGCTAGGGCGGCCTCGTCGGCCCCGGCCAAGGCGGCCAGGTGGTGGACCAGGGCGATCAGCACCCGCTTGCCGGACTCGCGGTCGCGCGCGTCGCAGTCCACCAGCGGCACCTCGGCCGGCAGGTCCAGCGCCTCGCGGACCTGCTCCAGGGTGTGGCCCGGCTCGCCGAAGTTGTTGCGGGCCACGATGAACGGCGTGCCGTGGTGCTCCAGCCGGTCGATGGCGTACCAGGAGTCCTCCAGGCGCCGGGTGTCCACCAGGACGACCGCGCCCAGGGCGCCGCTGAACAGGCGGTCCCAGAGGAACCAGAAACGTTCCTGCCCGGGCGCGCCGAACAGGTACAGCACCTGGCGCTCGGAAAGGGTGATCCGGCCGAAGTCGAAGGCGACCGTGGTGGAGCGCTTGCCCCAGGCGCCGGCCGGGTCGATGCCCTCGCCCGCCTTGGTCATCACCTCTTCGGTGTTCAGCGGACGGATCTCGCTGACCGAGCCGACCAGGGTGGTCTTGCCCACGCCGAAGCCGCCGACCACGACGATCTTCAGCGCGTTGTCGGCCGTCGCCCGCAGCGGGGTACGCGCACCGGCGGGCCGGACGTCGGCGACGCCGTGGACATCGGCAGCGGGCCGGGCCTCCACAGCGGTCCGGACGCCGCCGACGGGCGAGACGTCAGAGCTGTTGAAGGCCATGCAGCACCTGCTTCAGCGTGTCGAGGTCGGGCAGCCGGGCCTTGTTCGGCGCGAACCGGGGGTGGCGGGCGGTGACCGCCCCGGACTCCAGCAGGTCGCCGAGCAGGATCTTCACCACCGAGACGGGCAGCGCCAGTTCCGCCGCCACCTCCACCACGGCAGTCGGGGCCTCGCACATCCGCAGGATCCGGGCGTGCTCCGACTGCATCCCGGGCGCCGGCTGCCGCTCGGCGACGATCAGGGTCACCAGGTCGAAGGCGTTCTCCGGGGAACGGCTGCGGCCCCGGGTGATGGTGTAGAGACGGTCCGGGTCGTCGTCGCGGCCCGGCAGCACCGGCCCCGGACTCATGCGCCCACCTCGCTCCGCGCGGCGGGGGCGTCGACCCCCGCGACCCCCGCGACTCCTTCGACCGTCCGCTCGCTCCGCGCGCTCATATGACCGCGCTCTCTTGCGCGGCCTCGCCTTCCGCCGCCCGGGCGGGCGCGCTGAGGTGGACCCCGATCTGCTCGATCAGGCCGTGCATGTTGTGGCCGACCACGCCGACGTCCGCGTCGTCGTCCGTGACCACCGCCAGGTGCGCGCCCTCGCCGGCCGCCACGATGCACAGGATGCCGCCGTGGAACTCGGTCATCGACTGCCGCACGCCGCCGCTGCCGTCGCCGAACTCGATCGAGGCGCCGTGCGCCAGGCTCTGCAGACCCGAGGCGATGGCGGCCAGCTGGTCGGCCTGGTCGGTGCTCAGTCCGGCGGTGTGGCAGAGCTTGAGCCCGTCGGCGGAGAGCACCAGGGCGTGCCGGGTGCCGGGGGTCGCCGCCAGCAGGTTCTCCAACAGCCAGTCGAGGTCACGGTCGGTGGCACTGCTCATCAGGTGTCCTTCTCGGTGACGGGGGAAGCGTCGGGCGTGGTGTCGGGGGCTGTGGTCGGCACCCCGGAAGGGTCGGTGGCCGGCGGCCCGGCAGAGTCGGCGGCCGGAGCCCCGGCAGGGTCCGTGACCGGCGTCCCGGCGGGGCCCTCGGTCGGAGCCCCGGCGGCGGGCCGCCCGGCCTCCACCGGACGGGCGGCGGCCCGGCGGAACGCGCCGAACCGGCCGGCCGCACCCGCCGCGTCGGTGCCGGCGGGCTTCGCCGCCCGGTCCGTCGCGGGGGCGGCGGTGGCCAGCGTCTGTCCGCGGCGGCGCTGCGGCAGGCCGCTATCGGTCGTCCGGACGGGCGCGGCCGGCAGCGCGGGCGCGGTGGCGGTCCGCGTCCCGGCCGCGGCCTGCGTCCCGACGCGGGTCCGCTGCGCGGAGGGAGCCGGAGGCAGGGAGGCCGGGGCGGGGCGCGCCGAGGTGAGCGCGGGGCGCGCGGTCTCCGCGGGCGACGCCTGTACCGGTACGGACACCTGGACGGGCGCCGGGGCCGCGGCCGGTGCCGGGTGGGTGACCAGCTGATGCGGGATCAGCATCACCACGCCGGTACCGCCGCGCGCCGAGGGCCGGAAGGAGATCTGCAGCCCGTGCTTGCGTGCCAGCACGCCGACCACCGCCAGCCCCAGGCGGGTACCCGCGGAGAGCGTGGTGAGGTCCAGCGGTTCGGCGGAGACGGCCCGTTCGGCCCGGCGCAGCCAACTGTCGCTCAGGCCCAGCCCGCTGTCCTCGACGGTGACCGCCAGCCCGGCGGGCACCTCCTCGACGTAGACGTGCACCTCGGCCGGCGGGGCGGAGAAGTTGGTGGCGTTGTCCAGCAGTTCGGCCAGCGCGTGCATCACGCCCTCGGCCGCGTACCCGGCGACCGCGGCGGTGCTGGCGTTGTGCAGCCGCACCCGCTGGTAGGCGCCGATCCGGCCGAGCGCGCCGCGCAGCACCGACTCCACCGCGATCGGCTTGGCCCAACGGCGGCCCGAGCGGGCGCCGGTGAGCACCGCGATGCTGTCGGCCATCCGGCCCGCCTGGGCGGTCGAGTGGTCCAGGCTCAGCAGGTCGCCGAGGACCTCCTCGTCGTGCCGGTGCTGCATCTCGCGCAGCTCGGCGTGCATGCTCGTGGCCAGCGCCTGGACCCGCCCGGCGGCGGTCGCGCACACCGCGAGCGCGGCGGCCCGCAGCCGCTCGCCGCGGCCGATCTCCTCGCCGACGGCACGCAGCAGCGGGTACTGGGGGTGCTTGCGGTGGACGGCCAGCGCACTGTCCACCGCCGCGCCGGCCCGCAGCTTCGCCACCACCTCGGGCAGCACGCCCTCGGTGATCCGGGCCAGCTCGGCGCGCTCGGCCTCGACCCGGGTCCGCTCCGCCTCCGCCCCGGCCCGCTCGGCGTCGAGTTCGGCCCGCAGCCGGGCCAGCTCGGCGTGCGCGGTGGTGACGTCGGCCTCGGCCCGGGCCTGCCCGGCGCGGGCGGCGTCCCGCTCGGCGAGCGCGGCGGCGGTGCGGTCGGCGGCGGCCGTCTCGGCCTGCCGGGCCGTGCCCGCGGCGACCAGCGCCGCCCGGGTCTCCTCGTGCTGCGCGGCCAGGTCCTCGGCCAGCCCGCGGGAGCGTTCGACGCCGGTCGCCGCGAGGCCGACGGCGATCAGCCAGAGCACCGTGACGGCGCCCACCGCGAGGGCGGTGAGCGGCTGGTGCGCGCCGAGCGCCCGGGCGACGCCGACCGGCGCGGCGACCAGCGCCAGCAGCACGGCGGCCGCGGTCAGGGCGACGGTGCGCGGCGCGGGCCGTCGGCGCGATCGGCCGTCGGGGCTGGTGGCTTCTCTCATCGGTGCGGTCCTCGGCAACGTCGGCGGGCGGCGGCGCGGGCGGCGGGTCGGCGACGGTTGCGGCCGCCGACAGCTGGTCGGGCGCATACCAGTCCGCCCGGCGACGTAGCGAAACGTCTCCGGGCGTCTGATCGGTTCACGCTTTCGGCCGATCATATCGATTCAGACATAGGCCTCAAGCGGCCAGTTGACGGCCAATCTCCTACCTTCACGCCGCCCACACCACACGACGACGCCCCGACGCCCACCCGAGCGCCACGCCTCACACCGTGGGCGCCCGTCCTGTGCCGGCGGCCGCCGACCTCAGCGGCCGCCGAACCGTCGCTTCAGCGCCTCCTCGAAGGTCCCCCGGCCCACCGCCCGATCCGGCGTCAGATTGCCGCCCGCCCGCAGTCCGCGGCCGGTCGCTCCCGGCAGGGGGAGCGGCAGCAGCAACCGGCGCCTGCCCGCCGCCCGCAGGTAGGCCTCGGCCAGTTCCCGGTACGAACGCACCTGCGGGCCGCCGACCTCCGGGGCGAACCCGGCGGGCTCCTCCCCCGCCAGGTCCGCGACCGCCGCGGCCACCTCCCGTACGTCCACCGGCTGGCACGCCACCCCGCTCAGCACCGGGAGGACCGGCAGCTTCACGGAGGCGTCGAAGACCTTCAGCACCAGGTCGTGGAACTGCGTCGCCCGCAGCACCGTCCAGCCCAGCCCCGACTCCCGCACCACCCGCTCGCAGGCGAGCTTCGTCGCGTAGTACCCGAACGGCACCCGGTCGATCCCGACGATCGACACGTACACCAGGTGCCGCACCCCGGCCTCCCGGGCCCGGGCCACCAGTGTCCGGACCCCGGCCACGTCCGCCTTCTTCTGCGTGGTCGCGCAGTCCACCACCACGTCGACCCCGGCCATCGCCTCCGCCACCCCGGCCCCGCCGACCAGGTCCCCGACCACCCACTCGACCCCGTCGCCCCCGTCCCGCACCCGCCGGCTCAGCCCCCGCACCGCCACCCCGCGCGCCACCAGCAGCCGCACCACCTCCCGCCCCAACGTCCCCGTCGCCCCGGTCACCAGCACCGTTCCCACCACCGCGCCACTCCTTCCCAGAGGAACCCCGTCACCCCCTACAGACCGGACACCGCCCCCGAACGTGACATCGGCACGCTGGACGCGCTCCGGGACGTCCGGCCCCGCCTGACCGCAGTCCGGATCCGGTGGCAGTTCGCACACACGGCCTCGCACTTGGCGATCTCCGCCGCGACCTCCGACCACGGCTTCCGCTCGGCGATCAGCTGCGACACGTTCGCCGACTTGGCGCCGCGCACGTGGTCCCAGTCGAGGCCCCGGGCCCATCCCCGCCAACCGCAGTCGGCGCAGCCCCGCGCCAGCTTCAACCGGTCGTTCCGCGCCTGGGCCTCCACCATCCGGGCCCAGGACGGAGGCAGCCGTTCCGTCGAACGCCCGCGCTGCCGCATCGTCCGCGCTCGATGGCAGCGGGCGCACCGGACCTCGCACTTGGCGAGCTCGGCCAGCAGCCGGTCCTTGGCGACGCACAGCTGCACGAGGCGGGATATCGTCCCCGCCTTCTGCGTCGGGTCCAGGTGATCGGGGTCCAAGGCCCGTACATCGGCGTACCCGCAGTCAACGCAGCCGCCGCTCTTCCACTCCGTCACCACGGCCTGAAGCCTGGCCCGCGACCGGCGCAGATCGTGCCCGGCACCGAGCTTCGCGCGCCGAGCGCGCTGCCGCTCCAGTGCGGCGGCCCGGACCTCCGGCCGTTCCCACTTCTTCCGCCGGGCCCGGTTCGCGGCCTCGCGGGCCTCCGGCCTCGCCGCCCTCGCCCGGACGGCCTGCTTGCACTCGCTCTGCAGACCGCTCGGCCTGCTCGCGTTCCTCGGGAAATCGGCGGCCGGGTGGTGGTCCCGGCACGCCGGGCACCAGATCGGGGTCTCCGGTGTGATCTCCGCCGCCGGTGGCCGTCGTGGTGCCCGCTTCTCTGCTCCTGTCGCCATGCGCGCAGCAAAGCAACCCCGACCGACAGAAAAGGCGGGGCGAGGACGTGAAGTCCTCGCCCCGCCTCAGGTTTTCACCTCATCGGGTGAAACCGGGGTCGGGCACGGTCAGCTGCAGCCGCTGGTGGAGCCGCAGCCCTCGCAGAGGTAGCAGCTGCCGGCGCGGCGCATCTTGGTGCCGCAGGAGAAGCAGAGCGGGGCGTCGGCGTTGAGGCCGAGCTGGATCTCCATCAGCTCCGTGGAGTTGTGGGCCTGCTTCGGGGCCGCCTTGGGTGCCTCGACGACGACGGGGGCCGGGGCCGGGACGGCGGCCGGCTTGGCGGCGACGGGGGCGGACTGGGCGAGCGACTCGGTGTCGAGCTCCTCGGCCTCCAGCGGCTCGTACGAGCCCGTCTCCAGGTGGCGCTGGCGCTCCTCGACGGAGTGGATGCCGAGCGCCGAGCGGGTCTCGAACGGCAGGAAGTCGAGCGCCAGGCGGCGGAAGATGTAGTCGACGATCGACTGCGCCATCCGCACGTCCGGGTCGTCGGTCAGGCCGGCCGGCTCGAAGCGCATGTTGGTGAACTTCGAGACGTAGGTCTCCAGCGGCACACCGTACTGGAGGCCGACCGAGACGGCGATGGAGAAGGCGTCCATCATGCCCGCGAGGGTCGAGCCCTGCTTGGACATCTTCAGGAAGACCTCGCCCAGGCCGTCGTCCGGGTAGGAGTTGGCGGTCATGTAGCCCTCGGCGCCACCGACCGTGAAGGAGGTGGTGATGCCCGGACGGCCCTTGGGCAGGCGCTTGCGGACCGGGCGGTACTCGACGACCTTCTCGACCACGGCGGCCGGGGTGACCGGGGCGGCCGCCTCGATCTTCTCCTCGGAGTCCTTCTTCTTGGCCGAGAGCGGCTGGCCGACCTTCGAGTTTTCGCGGTAGATGGCGAGCGCCTTGACGCCCATCTTCCACGCCTCGAAGTAGATCTCCTCGACGTCCTCGACGGTCGCGGCGGCCGGCATGTTCACGGTCTTGGAGATGGCGCCGGAGATCCAGGGCTGGATCGCGGCCATCATCCGCACGTGCCCCATCGGCGAGATGGAGCGCTCGCCCATCGCGCAGTCGAACACCTCGTAGTGCTCCGGCTTCAGGCCCGGGGCGTCCACCACGTTGCCGTGCTCAGCGATGTGGGCGACGACCGCCTCGATCTGCTCGTCCTGGTAGCCGAGGCGCTTGAGGGCGCGCGGGACGGTGCCGTTGACGATCTGCATCGAGCCGCCGCCGACCAGCTTCTTGAACTTGACCAGGGCCAGGTCGGGCTCGACGCCGGTGGTGTCGCAGTCCATCATCAGGCCGATGGTGCCGGTCGGGGCGAGCACCGAGGCCTGGGCGTTGCGGAAGCCGTTCTGGGCGCCGAGGCGGAGCACGTCCTGCCAGGACTTGTTGGCGGCCAGCCAGACCGGGGCGTCCAGGTCGTCGTGGGAGACGGCGTCCAGCGAGGCGTCGGCGTGCTGCTTCATGACCTGCTGGTGCGGGGCCGCGTTGCGGGCGTAGCCGTCGTACGGGCCGACCACGCCGGCGAGTTCGGCGCCGCGGCGGTAGGCGGTGCCGGTCATCAGCGAGGTGATGGCGCCGGCCAGGGCGCGGCCGCCCTCGCTGTCGTAGGCGTGGCCGGTGGCCATCAGCAGGGCACCGAGGTTGGCGTAGCCGATGCCGAGCTGGCGGTAGGCGCGGGTGGTCTCGCCGATCTTCTCGGTGGGGAAGTCCGCGAAGCAGATGGAGATGTCCATCGCGGTGATGACCAGCTCGACGACCTTGGCGAAGGTCGCCGCGTCGAAGGAGTCGTCGTCGCGGAGGAACTTCATCAGGTTCAGCGAGGCGAGGTTGCAGCTGGAGTTGTCCAGGTGCATGTACTCGGAGCAGGGGTTGGACGCGTTGATGCGGCCGGACTCCGGGCAGGTGTGCCAGTGGTTGATCGTGGTGTCGTACTGGATGCCGGGGTCGGCGCAGGCCCAGGCGGCCTCGGCCATCTTGCGGAACAGCTTCTTCGCGTCGACGGTCTCGATGACCTCGCCGGTCATCCGGGCGCGCAGGCCGAATTCGGTGCCGTTCTCGACGGCGGTCATGAATTCGTCGTTGACGCGGACCGAGTTGTTGGCGTTCTGGTACTGGACGGAGGTGATGTCGTCCCCGCCGAGGTCCATGTCGAAGCCCGCGTCGCGCAGGGCGCGGATCTTCTCCTCCTCCTTCACCTTGGTCTCGATGAAGGCCTCGACGTCCGGGTGGTCCACGTCGAGCACGACCATCTTGGCCGCGCGGCGGGTGGCGCCACCGGACTTGATGGTGCCGGCCGAGGCGTCGGCGCCGCGCATGAAGGAGACCGGGCCGGAGGCGTTGCCGCCGGAGGAGAGCAGTTCCTTGGAGGAGCGGATCCGGGAGAGGTTCAGGCCGGCGCCGGAGCCGCCCTTGAAGATCATGCCCTCTTCCTTGTACCAGTCGAGGATCGAGTCCATGGAGTCGTCGACGGACAGGATGAAGCAGGCGCTGACCTGCTGGGGCTGCTTGGTGCCGACGTTGAACCAGACCGGCGAGTTGAAGCTGAACACCTGGTGGAGGAGGGCGTGGGTCAGCTCGTGCTCGAAGATCTCGGCGTCGTCCTTGGAGGCGAAGTAGCCGTGCTTCTCGCCGGCGGCGCGGTAGGTGAGCACCACGCGGTCGATGATCTGCTTGAGGCTCCACTCGCGCTGGGGGGTGCCGACGGCGCCGCGGAAGTACTTGGACGTGACGATGTTGACGGCGTTGACCGACCAGAAGTCGGGGAACTCGACGCCGCGCTGCTCGAAGTTGATCGAGCCGTCACGCCAGTTGGTCATGACGACGTCCCGCCGCTCCCAGCGGACCTCGTCGTACGGGTGCACGCCAGGAGTGGTGTAGATGCGCTCCATCCGGAGACCGCCCTTCGGGGCCTTGGCGCCCTTGGCCGCGGCCTTCTCGGACTTCGACCCGCGTGCGGAACCGCTCGTGGTGTCTGTCACTTCTCGCTCCTCCTCCTGGGCAAACGCCCGAAGTGCCCTGAAAAGTCCGGGCACTGCTGGTTCGTTCTTCCGGTGTGCGGGCAGGCAGGAACCCTGCCTGCTTACGCACGGTTTGTAGTGTTCTGTGCCCCGTTTTCGGGCACGCGTGGGCCCCGCGGGGCCGTGGTGGTGCGGGTGGCTGGGCCCGCGAGGGGCCCGGCGCCTCCTAGGGCGCGGCGGCGGACACGGACACGCAGGTGTCGTCCGCCTCGGGGGTGCGGGGCCGTTCTGCGCGGAGCTCCGCGATGGCGGCCTCGAAGTCTTCCAGTCCGTCGTACGCCTGGTACACGGAGGCGAAGCGCAGGTAGGCGACCACGTCGAGTTCCTTGAGCGGGCCGAGTATGGCCAGCCCCACGTCGTGGGTGGTCAGCTCGGCGCTGCCGCTGGCGCGCACGCACTCCTCGACCCGCTGGCCGAGCTGGGCGAGCGCGTCCTCGGTGACCGGGCGGCCCTGGCAGGCCTTGCGGACGCCGGTGATGACCTTCTGCCGGGAGAACGGCTCGGTGACGCCGCTGCGCTTGATGACCATCAGCGCGGCCGTCTCCACCGTGGTGAAGCGGCGTCCGCAGTCCGGGCACTGCCGACGACGGCGGATGCAGCTGCCGTCCTCGGTGGTCCGGCTGTCGACAACACGGCTGTCGGAGTGCCGGCAGAAGGGGCAGTGCACCTCGGGATCCCTCCCTGGCAGAACGTTCGGACCTGTTGAGTCTATGCGATGCGCCCCCGGCCTCGGCAAGCTGATCATGCGGGGCGACCACTAGTACTGGGCACGGAGAGGACTGTAGCCACTACATCTAGGAGTCTGGGGGAGGTGAGCGCCTTGGCGTGTCGATGTCGCGAGGGGCCCGATTAGACTGCCGGGGGCGAGTTTCGCTCGAACATTTACTCGATGTACAACAAAGCCTTGATCGAGTCAGTCAACTCCCGAATAATTCACTCGAACGTGTGTTTGGCGCAACCTTTCGATAGGAGGCGCGTTGGGCTGGAAAAGGGGAGAGGACAGCCGTCGAGAGGGGCCGCCGTGAACACGATCGAAAGCAACACCATCCCGGTGCAGGAACACTCCCAGTTCAAGGTGGGGCAGCGCACCACGAATCAGCAGGGTGTGGACAGCAGCATGGACCGTAGCGAAGACCACCGCCTCTCCGGCGCGGCCCTTTCCGGGGCGACCCGCGTTCCCGACCAGCCGATCGAACACTCCACCGCCATGGACGACTCCCACACCTCCCCCGCCCGGGCGATGCCCGGTCGCCCCCCCGGCATCCGCACCGACGAGGCCGGTCTCACCGAGCGCCAGCGCCGGGTGATCGAGGTCATCCGGGATTCCGTCCAGCGCCGCGGCTACCCGCCGTCCATGCGGGAGATCGGCCAGGCCGTGGGCCTGTCCAGCACCTCCTCGGTCGCCCACCAGCTGATGGCCCTGGAGCGCAAGGGCTTCCTACGCCGGGATCCGCACCGCCCGCGCGCCTACGAGGTCCGCGGCGTCGAGGTGGCCCGCCCGAACACCGCCGAGACGGCCGGCCGGCCCTCCACCTCCTACGTCCCGCTGGTCGGCCGGATCGCCGCCGGCGGGCCGATCCTGGCCGAGCAGACGGTCGAGGACGTCTTCCCACTGCCCCGCCAGCTGGTCGGCGAGGGCGAGCTGTTCGCGCTCACCGTGCGCGGCGACTCGATGATCGAGGCAGCCATCTGCGACGGCGACTGGGTCACCGTGCGCCGCCAGCCGGTCGCCGAGAACGGCGACATCGTGGCCGCGATGATCGACGGCGAGGCCACCGTGAAGCGGCTCAAGCGCGAGGACGGCCGGATCTGGCTGATGCCGCACAACCCGGCGTACGAGCCGATCAACGGCGACAACGCGACCATCCTGGGCAAGGTCGTCGCGGTCCTGCGCCGCCTCTGAGCGGCCCTGTGCCGCCCCTGGGCGGCCCCGTGCGCCTCTGAGCGCACCCGCGCCGCCTCGGCGCGCACAGCAACACGCACCAGCACGCACCGCACCACCACACACACCGGGAAGGGGCTCCTCCGCACAGTGCGGGGAGCCCCTCCGGCGTTCCACGGGCCGGGCGGCCGGTGCCCTCAGCCCCGCTTCACCACCGGCCGCACCGGCGCCGCCGAGGCGTCGATCGACGCCAGCGAGCGGCGCACCTGGTTGCGGTCCGTGGTGTACCAGAACTCCGGCATCGAGGAGCGGAAGAAGCTCCCGTACCGCTTGGTCTCCACCCGCGGGTCCAGCACCGCGACCACGCCCCGGTCGTCGGCCGCGCGCACCAGCCGGCCCGCGCCCTGCGCCATCAGCAGCGCCGCGTGGGTCGCCGCGACGGCCATGAAGCCGTTCCCGCCGCGCTGTTCGACGTCCTTCTGGCGGGCGCTCATCAGCGGGTCGTCCGGCCGGGGGAACGGGATCCGGTCCATCACGACCAGCTGGCAGGCCGAGCCGGGCACGTCCACGCCCTGCCAGAGCGAGAGCGTGCCGAACAGGCAGGTCGTCGCGTCCGAGGCGAACTCCCGGATCAGCTCACCGAGGGTGTCCTCGCCCTGGAGCAGGACGCGGTGGTCCAGCCGCTCACGCATCGCCTCGGCGGCCGTCTGGGCGCCGCGCATCGAGGAGAACAGGCCCAGCGTGCGCCCGCCGGCCGCGCCGATCAGCTCGGCCAACTCGTCCAGCATGTCGGGCCGTTCGGGATCGCGCCCGGGGTCGGCCAGGTGCTTGGCGACGTACAGGATGCCCTGCTTGGGGTACTTGAACGGCGAGCCGACGTCGATCCCGCGCCAGTGCGGCACCGCGTCCTCGCCGAAGCCCGCCTCGGCGTCCGGGTTGTCCCCGGCGGTGCGGACGTCCGGCAGCCGCGTCTCGGAGGGCAGGCCGACCGAGGCGGCGACGCCGTTGAAGTCCCCGCCGAGCTTGAGCGTGGCCGAGGTGAGGACGACCGAGCGCTCCTTGTACAGCCCCTCGCGCAGCAGCCCGGAGACGCTCAGCGGGGCGACCCGCAGCGAGGCGGTGCCCAGCCCGTAGCGGTCGCTGCGCTCGATCCAGACCACGTCGTACTCGGAGTCCTCCAGCAGCCGCTCGGCCGTCTCGTGCAGCGCCTCGGCCGAGGCCATCGCCTGCTTGCGGACGGCGTCCTCGTCGCTGAGCCCCTTGTCCCTGGTCTCGCCGAGCGAGGTGATCACCTGGCGGGAGGCGTCCCGGATCGCGGTGACCGCGTACGCGAGGTACTCGGGCAGCTCCTCGACCCGGCCGGGCTGGGCGGTCTCCATCAGGCCGTGGTAGTTCTCGGCGGCGGCCTGGAGCGCGTCCACCGCCTTCTCGTTGGCCAGCCGCGCGGCCCGCTTCACCGCCCGGTTGACGGCGCCGACGGTCAGCTCGGCGGTGGCCGCGCCGGTGACCCGGTTGACCAGCTCGTGCGCCTCGTCCACGATCAGCAGCCCGTGCTCGGGCAGCACCGGCGCGCCCTCGATCGCGTCGATCGCGAGCATCGCGTGGTTGGTGACCACGACGTCCGCCAGCTTGGCCCGCTCCCGCGCCTTCTCCGCGAAGCACTCCTGGCCGTACGGGCAGCGGGTGGCGCCCAGGCACTCCTTGGAGGTGACCGAGAGCTGGGCCCAGGCCTTGTCGGAGACGCCGGGGCTGAGGTCGTCGCGGTCCCCGGTGTCGGTCTCGTCGGCCCAGTCGCGCAGCCGCAGCACGTCCTTCCCGAGCTTCCCGGTGGGCCCGCCGAGCGCGTCCACCGGGTCGAACAGGCCCTCGCCCTCGTCGCTCGGGGTGCCTTCGTTGGCCCGGTGCAGGCAGAGGTAGTTGGAGCGGCCCTTGAGCATCGCGAACAGCGGGCGGCGGCGCAGCACCGGGTGCATCGCCTCGACGGTGCGCGGCAAGTCCCGCTCCACCAGCTGGCGTTGCAGCGCCAGGGTGGCGGTGGCGACCACCACCCGGTCGCCGTGGGCGAGCGCGGGCACCAGGTAGGCCAGGGACTTCCCGGTGCCGGTGCCGGCCTGGACGAGCAGGTGCTCGGCGTGGTCGACGGCGTCGGCGACGGCCTCGGCCATCCGGACCTGGCCGGGGCGCTCCACACCGCCGACGGCCGCCACCGCGGCGTGCAGCAGTTCGGGGATCCGCGAGCGCGGGACGGCGACGGCTTCCTCGGCCTCGTCGCCGAGGACTGCCGCCCGCTGGGATTCGGAGTCGTGGGATTCGGAGTCGTTCGTCATGACCCTCCCAGCCTACGGGGCGGGGGTGACAATCCGGTCCCGTTGCCCGGGCATCCGCACGTCCACGGCGACCAGCGCGTTCGGCACTGTCCCGTACCGGGCGGCGTGCGGGCGGTGCGGGCGGTCCTGGTAGCCGTCCATCAGCAGCCGGTTGCGGTTGAGGCAGAGCCGGTCGATCCGGGGGCGGAACAGGTCGAACAGCTCGAAGCGCTCGCGCAGCTCGGGGAAGCGGTCCTGGTAGCGCAGCACCTCGGCGCGCAGCAGTGCCCAGAACTCGGTCTCGGGCAGTCCGGTCTGCGCCTCCAGCAGCGGGGCGAGGAAGCGGAAGACGCCGATGAACAGCCCGGAGTGGATGAACTGGCAGAGCCCCTGCGGGCTCTCCCTCAGCAGCACCTCGGCCACCTCGTCGGGCAGGCCGCGCAGTTCGGGCAGGTCCTGGGCGCTGAGGTTGACGTCGTCCACGAAGTCCTTGACCGCGAGCCGGACCGGCGCGTCGGTGGGGTCGAAGACCACGATGGCGTTCTCGCCGTGCGGGGAGAAGACCAGCCCGTAGCGGTAGAGGAAGTGCAGCAGCGGCGGCATCATCGCGGCGAACAGCCGGGCGGTCCAGTCGCCGGGGAGCAGGCCGGAGCGGTCGATCAGCTCGGCGGCGAGCGCCCGCCCGTCGGAGCCGGTCTGCAGCAGCGAGGCCAGGGTGCGGGCGCGCTCGCCACCGTCCAGGAAGGGGCCGAGCGGCTGGCGCCAGATCGCGCCGAGCAGTTCCTTGTACTGGTACGGCGCCTCGGGCAGCTCGCGGTAGAGCGGGTGGTCGACGGTGACGGAGGCGATCTCGCCGAGCAGGATCACCCGGCACTCGTCGCGCAGGTACGGGTCGGCGTCGCGCAGTCCGAGCAGCCAGGCGGTGACGGCGGGCGCGGCCAGCGTGCGCTCGACCGGCAGGCCGCGCCAGACCAGGGTGTTGAGGATGGACAGCGGCAGCTTGACGGTGCAGCGCTCGGGGTGGGCGGTGTTGAAGAAGGAGCGGATGGACTGCTGGGGCAGCCGTGGGTCGCCGTCCGAGGGCAGCGGGACGATCTCGCCGGAGGCGATCCAGGGCGCGAACAGCGGCAGGACCGTCTCGTCCCACTGCCAGGGGTGGACGGGCAGCAGCAGGTAGTCCTCGGCGTCCGGGCCGAGCGCGGCGCGCAGCGCGTCCACGTCGTCGAGCTCGCGGGCGTACAGCTGCTCGGGCCGCTCCAGGCCGGGCACGCCGCGGTACTCGGCGAGCCGGCGGTGCACGGCGATCCACGGCAGCGGGCGCGGGCTGCGGGCCTCCGGGGCCCAGCGGGCGGCGTCGGCGGCGGAGAAGCCGATCCGGCCCTTGTTGGGGACGATCCAGGGGTGGCCGGTCTGCCGGCCCTCCAGCGCGGCGTGGTCGAGGTCGGCGAGTTCGGCGGCGGTCAGCGCGGTGGCGAGCTGGCGGGCGTCGGCGGTGAGGGTGGCGGAGAGCTCGCGGATCAGGTGGCCGGTGGTCTCGCCGCGCAGGCCGAGGGTCTGCCGGGCGTACGGGAGGAAGCGCAGCGGGTCCAGGCCGTCCGGGCGGGAGCAGCGGACGGACTCCGGGTCGACCTGCCAGCTGTCGTAGGAGCCGCGCCGGGCGGTGAAGCGGTACTCGGCCTCGGGCAGCTCCAGCCGGTACTCGCCGGGCTCGTCGCCGGGGACGGGTCGGAGCAGTTCCTCGTAGGCGAACTCGCCCAGCATCTTGGCCAGCAGGGCGCGGCCGGCCCGCTGCCAGTGCCCGGCGGTGAGGTGCGGGGGCAGGTGGAGCGGCGGTTCAGCGGCCGACGGTTGCGGCACGGGTCAACTCCTGGGGGCGGGGGACGGCGGGGGTGGGCTGTTCCACGGGACCGGCGGGGGTGGGCTGTTCTACGGGACCGGCGGAGGTGGGCTGGTCGGCGGGCCCGGCGGGGCCGGGCGGCGCGAAGCCGGTCCAGGCGGTGCGGCCGGGCAGCCGGTGGACGGTGCGCCCGGTGACGGCGTTGAGGATCACGGCGGCCCGGTGGGCGCCGAGTCCGAGGTCGGGGGTGCCGACGCCGTGGGTGTGCAGTTCGGCGTTCTGGACGTACAGCCCGCCGGTGAGTCCGGGCCGGGTGGCGACCCGGTGGTCCGGGTCGACCCGGTAGCGCCCGGCCTCGTCCCAGTCGATCAGTTCGGCGAGCGGTTCGAGCGCGGCCGGGCGGGCCGCCCGGTAGCCGGTGGCGAGCACCACGGCGTCGGTGCGCAGCAGGTGTTCGGCGCCGGAGTCGGTGTGCCGGCAGTGCAGTTCGAGGCCGCCGCAGGGGCCGGGGCGGGCGGCGTCGACGGCGGTGCCGGGGGTGATCTCGACCGGGGCGGCGTCGATCGGGCGGCCGATGGTGCGCTCGTAGAGGTGGTCGTGGATCTCGGCGAGGGTCTCGGCGCTGGCGGCCTTGTGCAGCTGCCACTGGGCGGTGACCAGCGCGTCCCGGACGGCCGCGGGCAGGCCGTGGAAGTAGCGGGTGTAGTCGGGGGTGAAGTGCTCCAGGCCGAGCTTGGAGTACTCCATGGGGGCGAGCGCCCTGGTCCGGGTGAGCCAGCGCAGCCGGACGTCGTCGCCCTCGTGGCGCCGGAGCAGGTCGAGGAAGACCTCGGCGCCGGACTGCCCGCTGCCGACGACGGTGATGTCGCGGGTGCCGGCCAGGTCGGCACGGCGGTCCAGGTACTCGGCGGAGTGGAAGGCCCGCGGGTGGCCGGCCAGCGCGGCGAAGGCCTCGGGCAGTACCGGCCGGGTGCCGACGCCGAGGGCGAGGTTGCGGGCCCTGACCTCGGAGCGCCGGCCGGTCGCGGTGTCGGTCAGTTCGGCGCGGTACCAGGGCGCCTCCCAGTGCAGGGCGGTGACCTCGGTGCCGAAGCGGCAGTTGGCCAGCCGCTCGGCGGCCCAGCGGCAGTAGTGGTCGTACTCGCGGCGCGGCAGCTGGAAGCGCTCGGCGAAGTAGAACGGGAACAGCCGGTCCTGGTCGCGCAGGTAGTTGAGGAAGGACCACGGGCTGGTCGGGTCGACCAGGGAGACCAGGTCGGCGAGGAACGGCACCTGCATCCGGGCCCCGTCGACCAGCATCCCGGGGTGCCAGCGGAACTCCGGGCGCTGGTCGCAGAAGAGCGTGCGCAGGCCGGGGACGGGTTCGGCGAGTGCGGCGAGCGAGAGGTTGAACGGGCCGATGCCGACGCCGAGCAGGTCGTACGGAGGGGGTGTCGAGGTGTCCACAGGGTCGTCCTAGGCGGGGAGTTGGGCCTGCGCGGCGGGCCCGTCGGCCCGGTCGCGGACCATCAGGGCGGCGCGCTTGTCGGGCAGGTCGAGTTCGGCGGCGGCCCGGAATCCGGCCCGTTCGAAGGCCCGGACGGACCGCCGGTTGCGGACGTCCGGCTCGGCCACCACCCGTTCGCAGCGCGGATTCCGGCGGAGAATCAATTCTGCGAGGGCGGCCAGCAGGACGGCGCCCAGGCCGCGGCCGCGGCTGGCGGCGGGGCCGAGCAGCAGGTGCACGCCGGTGTCGTACGGCCGGGCCGGGTAGTGCGCGGCGAGCGGGTCGAGGTCGGCGCGGTAGACCTCCCAGTAGCTCATCGGCTCGCCGTCGAGCAGTCCGAGGCACGGGAGGCTGCGGCCGTCGCCGTCCAGTTGGGCCCGGACGTGCCGTTCGGTGACCTCCGGCGGCCCGGCGAGCTCCCAGAAGGCGTCGACCTCGGGGTCGTTCATCCACCCGGCGAGCAGCGCCAGGTCGGCGGGCAGCCGGACCGGGCCGAGCCGGAACTCGCCGACCGGGGTGGGGACGGCGCCCCACCCGGACAGGCCGTCCGGCACCCGGCACCCGTCGTCCGTCATCAGGCACCCGCCACCGGGTTGGGGATGTCCACGTACACGGACTGGCTGGCGACCGGGCCGACCAGTTCGTCCATGCCGTTGACCCGGGTGAGCAGGTTGGCCTTGCAGGGCAGCGCGGGCGCGTCCAGCAGCAGCGCGGGCAGCGCCGAGCCGGTGGCGGCGGCCCGGGGGCCGGCCAGGAACCGGCGCAGCGCGGCCAGCAGCACCGTCTCGTCGGCGAGCCGCTGGGAGCCGAGGGCGCCGATCAGGCCGAGCACGTGGTTGATGCCGAGGTAGTAGGCGAAGTGGTGGTCGATCACGTCGTCCGGCAGGAAGGTGTCGCTGTCCGCGCCGAGTCCGGGCAGCCGGGCGGCGAGCCGCGCGGCGGCGCTCTCCCGGTAGTAGTAGCCCTGGTTGTCGCGGTAGCGGCCGCCGCAGGGCCAGCCCTCGGCGTCCAGCAGGACGAGGCTGTTCTGCTGGTGCGCCTCCAGGGCGATGCCGCCCCGGCCGTCCAGCCAGAGGATCGGCAGCACGACCGCGTCCAGGTAGCGCAGGAACCATTCGGCGGCCACCGTCGGCAGCGGGCGGGCGCAGCGGACGGCCAGGGCCCGCAGGGTGTCGCCGAGCCGGGAGGGCACGGTGTCGCCGGTGCCGAGCGGCTGTTCGGCGACCAGGCCGGCGACGCACAGCGCCCGGTCGGTGGGCGCGAAGGGCTGGGCGCGCAGCACGGTGTCCAGGCCGCCCGGGTCGCCGAGGGCGGGGTGGTCGACGCCGATCCAGGCCGGGTCGCGGACGATGTCGAAGCCGGGGTGGGCGGCCCGCCACTCGGCGGCCAGCCCGCTCTCCAGCAGCCGGTGCATCTCCAGGCCGCGGTGCAGTTCCTTGCGCAGGTTCTCCCGGCGGGAGTTGGTGATCCGCAGGCCGAGCGAGAGCTTGAGCATCCACGGGGTGCCGGGCCGGTAGACGGTGCGCACCGAGGAGGTGGGGTACCAGGGGTCGCCGGCCGGGCCGAGGTCGTGCAGCAGCCCGTCGGCGAGCAGGGCGGCGACGGCCGGGCGGTGGGCGAGTTCGCGGGCCTGCCAGGGGTGCAGCGGGACGGCGGCGGTGCCGGGCGGCAGCGGCACGGCGCCGTCGAGCAGTCCGGCGGTGAGCCGTTCGGCGCTCTCGGCGACGGCGGAGCCGGCCGCGAGCAGTTCGCGGTCGACGGCGTACCAGTGCAGTTGGAAGGAGCCGTGCAGTTCGGGCGAGTAGGCGGCGCTCTGGGCCGGGCCGAGGCCGTCGCGGCTCTTCGGCGTGGGGTGCAGCGGGTGGCCGAGCAGCAGGGACTGCTCGGCGGCGAGGAAGTGCGAGCGCTCCGGCCCGCCGGGCACGGCGGCGGTGCGGCGGTGGGCGAGGATCTCGGCGGTGCGCACCACCGAGTCGCCGACCCTGGCGGCCAGGTCGGCGACCTGCCCGGGGTCGGGCCGTTCGGCGGCCGCGGCGGCGAGCAGCGCGGCGGCGGTGACGGCGTCCACGGGGGCCTCGCGGACGTCCCCGGCCGGGCCGGTCTCCCCGACCGCGAGGGTGGCGGGTCCGAAGCGGTGCCAGCCGCCGGGCGACCAGTAGCGGACCGGGGCGGTGAGCCGGGCGGCCCCGCCGAGGACGGCGATCCGCAGCCGGCCGTCCGGGCCGGGCCGGGCTCCGGTCTCCCGGGTCCAGCAGCGCAGCAGGGCCTCCAGTCCGGCCTGTTCGGCGGCGACGGCCGGGTCGGGGTGCAGCAGGAGGTCGTGCCCGTGGGCCCGCTCCACGGTGGGCGACGGTACGGGCGGGGCGACGGTGAGGGCGGCGGTGCTCAAGGCTGCTCCTTGGGGCGCGTGGGGGTGCGGACGCGCACTGTGGTGGAGGGGTCGGCGGGCGCTCGCACCGTCGCGTCAGGTAAGGGTTACCTATCCCTGACGGGTGATCACAAGGACGGATCACTCGTCAGGGTGAAGATCGGGGATTGTCCACCAACGGGGCCCGATGCCCTGCTGCGTCGGCGGACCGGGCGGGCCCGGATCACGGATCGGTGACCTCCGGCCCGCACCGCAACCCGGGGGGTGGGCAGCGCCGTCCTCGTCCGCGATGGAAGACTCCATGGCGGCGAACCGCCGCACCGCGAACCGGCCGGACACGCACCACCGCGGTGCGCAACCGCCGGCCGTGACACCACCGGGCGGCCCGGCACCGACCGGCACCGACCGACCGAGCACAGGGGGAAGCGCACAGATGCCCACGATCCACCGGTCAGCCCTGGCCGCCGCCCTGGCCGCGGGCACCCTGCTCGCCGTGACCGCCTGCGGGCCGGACGGCCCGGCGGGCGGCGGGACGAGCCCCGCACCGCCGCCCTCCACCGAGTCGACCCAGGCCGCGGGTTCGGGCGGCGTGATCGGCGGGATCCCGCTCCCGTCCGGGCTGCCGACCAGCCTGCTGGAGGGACTGCCCAGGAGCTGGGACGACCTGAAGAAGTGGAAGTACGAGGACTGGGACAAGTGGGCGTCCAAGCACGTCTTCAACAACCCGGTGGTGAAGGACTTCTGGGACCCGGACAAGATGGGCGACTCCAAGCCCGCCGACCCGGCCCCGCCCACCGCCAAGCCCGCCCCCGCCACGCCCAAGCCGGCCACCGACGACGGCGTGACCGACCCCGATCCCGCGCCGGTCAAGGCCGTGACGGTGCCCCGCCCGTACCTGAAGCAGCCCTCCGGCAAGGTGTTCTTCTCCGCCCAGGGCGGCCGCGGCAACTGCTCGGCGACGGTGATCGCCGACCCCCAGCACCCGGGCAAGAGCAACCTGGTCTGGACGGCCGGGCACTGCGTGCACGAGGGCAAGGGCGGGAACTTCTACAAGGACCTGGTCTTCGTGCCCGCCTACAACAACTCCGGCGCCTCCAGCGGCGGCAAGCGGGCCCCGCTGTCCGAGCTGGCCCCGCTCGGCACCTGGTGGGCCGACCAGGTCACCACCTCGCCGCAGTGGATGGTCGAGGGCGGCGGCACCGGCGACGCCGCCAACCAGTACGACTTCGCGGTGATGCGCGTGCACAACCAGAACGACACCGGCAAGTCCCTGGAGGAGACGGTCGGTTCGGCCGTCCCGGTCTGGTTCGACGCGCCGCGCGACCAGCTCAAGGTCTCGGCCGTCGGCTACCCGCTCGCCAAGCCGTTCGACGGCCAGGAGCTGTACAAGTGCGACGGCGGCAAGCCCACCCGGCTCTCCTTCGACGCCAAGCGCCCGACCATGCTGACCATCGGCTGCACCATGACCCAGGGCGCCAGCGGCGGCGGCTGGTTCGCCACCATGCCGGACGGCCGGACCGCGCTGGTCAGCAACACCTCGATCGGCACCCAGGAGCACACCTCGCTGAGCGGCCCGTACCTGGAGGCGGTCGCCCGGCAGGCGCTGGACTGGATCTCCAAGAAGTAGCCGCCGCCGACGGGGGGCGGTAGGGAACCACCAGCACAGCACGGGGGGACGAGCCAGCATGCCGAGAACCACCAGCCGGCGGCGCCGGGCCGCGACGGGCGGCGCCGCGCTGCTCGCCGCGCTCGCGCTGGGCGCGGCCGGGTGCGGCCCGGACGGCCCCGCCCGGCCCGCCACCGCGCCCCTCGCCCTGCCCAGGTCGTCGCCCACCAGCCCGGGCGACCTGAGCGGCTGGAAGGTGGACGACTGGGCCCGCTACGTCGCCGAGAGCGCCTTCGCCAACGACGCGGCGCCCGGCGCCTGGACGGCGGCCCGGATGGACGCCGCCAGGCCCCGGCCCACCCCGGAGTACTCGCTGACCGCCCCCGCGGCGGCCGGCGTCGAGCGGGACGCCCCGCCCGCCGCCGTCCCGGCCAAGCCGCAGCCGCACCCGTACGGACCGGTCGGCTCGGTGGTCGGCCGGCTCTTCGCGACCACGCCGCAGGGCGACGTGTCCTGCTCCGCCACCGTGGTCTCCGACCCGGTCAACCCGGGCCGCAGCAACCTCGTCTACACCGCCGCACACTGCCTGCACGACGGCAAGGGCGGCGGCTGGCTGAAGAACCCGGTCTTCGTGCCCGGCTTCAACCGGGACGGCCAGGCGGTCCACGGCAAGGCGAACGCCGACCGGCTGGTCGCCCCGTACGGCCGGTGGACGGCGGTGCGCGCGCTGGTCTCGCCGACCTGGCTCCAGGAGAGCGGCGTCGGCGCCCACCACCAGTACGACTACGGCGTCCTGCGGGTGCGCGGCGAGGACGGCTCCGGGAGGTCCCTGGAGGAGACGGTCGGCGGCTCGGTGCCGATCTGGTTCAACGCCCCGCGCGACCAGATCACCGGGACCGCCGCCTACGGCTACCCGGCCGAGCGGCCGTTCGACGGCCTGGAGCTCGAACACTGCGACTCCCCGCTCGCCCCCGGGCTGCTCTCCTTCGACCGGGACCGCCCGCCGATGTACGTGATCGGCTGCACCATGACGGCGGGCGCCGCCGGCGGCGGCTGGTTCGTCATCCGGGACGGCAAGCCCAACCTGGTCAGCGTCGGCGCGGTCGGCAACCGCAACCCGGCCGGCTACCAGGCCGGCCCCTCCCTCCAGGACCAGGCGAAGCAGGCCTTCGACTACTTCGCCAAGAACGTCCGGTAGCACCGCCGGAGACACGGAGGGGCCCCGGGACGGCGATCCGTCCCGGGGCCCCTCCGTGCGCTTCGGGCTCAGCCCTGCAGGGCCACCGCGAAGTACTCCAGCTCGGCGGCCAGCTCGGCCGGCACCTTGGCGTGCAGCAGGGTGCCCTCGCCGGTGTGCTCGGTGGAGAGCAGCTCGCCCTCGGCGTGCACCCGGGAGACCAGCGCTCCCTGGGTGTAGGGCACCAGGGCCCGCACCTCGACCGCCGGACGCGGCAGCTCGTCGTCGATCAGCCGCAGCAGCTCCTCGATGCCGGCGCCGCTGCGGGCCGACACCACGATGGCGTGCGGCTCGCGGCGCAGCAGGCGCTGGAGCACGTGCGGATCGGCGGCGTCCGCCTTGTTGATCACCACGACCTCCGGCACGTTCTGCGCGTCGACCGAGACGATGACCTCGCGGACGGCGGCCAGCTGCGTCTCCGGCTCGGGGTGCGAGCCGTCCACGACGTGCAGGATGAGGTCCGCGTCGGCGACCTCCTCCATGGTCGAGCGGAAGGCCTCGACCAGGTGGTGCGGCAGGTGCCGGACGAAGCCGACGGTGTCGGCCAGGGTGTAGAGCCGCCCGGTCGGGGTCTCGGCCCGGCGCACCGTCGGGTCCAGGGTGGCGAACAGCGAGTTCTCCACCAGGACGCCGGCGCCGGTGAGCCGGTTGAGCAGGGAGGACTTGCCGGCGTTGGTGTACCCGGCGATGGCCACGGACGGCACCTGGTGGCGCCTGCGCTCCTGGCGCTTGGTGTCGCGGCCCTTCTTCATGTCGGCGATCTCCTTGCGGAGCTTCGCCATCTTCTCGCGGATCCGGCGCCGGTCGGTCTCGATCTTGGTCTCACCGGGACCGCGGGTGGCCATGCCGCCGCCCGAGGAGCCGGAGCCACCGCCACCCATCTGCCGGGACAGCGACTGACCCCAGCCGCGCAGCCGCGGCAGCATGTACTGCATCTGCGCGAGCGAGACCTGCGCCTTGCCCTCCCGGGACTTGGCGTGCTGGGCGAAGATGTCCAGGATCAGGGCCGTCCGGTCGACGACCTTGACCTTGACCACGTCCTCCAGGTGGATCAGCTGGCCCGGGGTGAGCTCACCGTCGCAGACCACGGTGTCGGCGCCGGTGGCGGCGACGATGTCGCGCAACTCCTTCGCCTTGCCGGAGCCGATGTAGGTGGCCGCGTCGGGCTTGTCACGGCGCTGGATGACGCCGTCCAGCACCTGGGAGCCGGCCGTCTCGGCGAGCGCGGCGAGCTCGGCCATCGAGTTCTCCGCCTCCTCCAGCGTGCCGTCCGTCCAGACGCCGACGAGCACCACGCGCTCCAGGCGGAGCTGGCGGTACTCGACCTCGGTGACGTCTTCGAGTTCGGTGGAGAGGCCGGCGACACGGCGCAGGGCGGCTCGCTCGCTGCGGTCGTACTGGTCGCCGTCGTAGTGGTGGCCACGGTCCTCGTCGATGGCCGCGAGGTCCTCGTCCATGAGGGCTTCCGCCCGCAGACCGTCGAGGCGGCGCGGAGCGTCGGCGTGGTCGCGGGTGTCGAACGTGGAGGTCATTCTGTCCTTTGGCTGGCTGGTACGGGTGGCCTTCGGGGACCGCGGTGGCGGTCCCGTACGGAGTCTGCCCAGCTGCCGCCCCGGCTACCGTCCGGGCGGGGTGAGCTACCCCTCAGGTCCCCGGGTGCCCCCGGGCTCCTGTGCCCGGAGAACGCCGTGGACCGGCCGTGAATTCCCCATGATGGTCGCACGCCCGGCGCGGGCCGGTCATCCCCATTTTCCCCGGGACTGCGGCCCCTACGAACCCTCCGGGGCCTGCGGCCGGCTCACGTCGTACACCCCGGAGACCTTGAGCATCGCCCGCATCAGCCCGGGCAGCGCGGCCGGCTCGGGCAGTTCGACGGTGTAGGTGTGCCGGACCCGGGACTCCTGCGGCGGCTCGACCTCGGCCGAGACGATGCCGACGCCCGCGCCGGAGATCGCCGCGGTGAGGTCGGCGAGCAGCCGGGGCCGGTTCAGCGCCTCGGCCCGCAGGGTGGCCCGGTGCCCGGCCGCCGGCGCGCCCTCCGACTGCCAGCGGACCTCCAGCTCGGCCCGCCCGTCCGCGCGCATCCGCTCCCCCGCAGGGCAGCCGGTGCGGTGCACCGTGACCGCCCCGCCGCGGATCGGGTAGCCGGCCACCTCGTCCGGCGGCACCGGGGTGCAGCAGCGGGCCAGCCGGACCGACGCCCCGGGCCGGCCGGCCACCGCGACCGGGGCCGCCCGCCGCTCGGCGGCCGGGCGCCCGGGCGGGGCGGGCTGGCCGCCGGCCGGGCCGGTGCGGACCGCCGGCTGCCGGGCCGGGGGATCGGCCAGCCAGCGCTCGATGGCCAGCCGGGCGGCGGGGGTGCGGGCGTGCGCCAGCCACTCGGGGGCGGGGCCGGAGGGCGGTCCGCCGCCGGCCGGGAGGGTCTCGGTGAGCACCGCGATCTGGTCGCCGTCCTCCAGCACGGTGGACAGCGCGGTGAGCCGCCCGTTGACCCGTGCGCCGATACATCGGTGGCCGGTCTCCTCGCCGAGCAGGTAGGCCGCGTCCACGCAGGTGGCGCCGGCCCGCAGCTGAAGCGTTTCGCCGCTCTCCGTCACCACGGTGATCTCCCGGTCGCCGGCCAGGTCGGCGGTGAGCGCGGACCAGAAGGCGTCCGGGTCGGGCGTCTCCTGCTGCCACTCCAGCAGCCGGCTGAGCCAGCCCGGGCGGGCCGGGTCGGTGCGGTCCAGCTCGTCGGCGTCCTGGACGGCGCCGGCCGGGGACGGGTCCCCGAGCGCGACCACCCCGGTCTCGGCCACCTCGTGCATCCGCCGGGTGCGGACCAGCACCTCGACCACCGCGCCGCCGCTCAGCGCCACGGCGGTGTGCAGGGACTGGTAGAGGTTGAACTTGGGCGCGGCCACGAAGTCCTTGAACTCCCCGGGCAGCGGCGTCCAGCAGGTGTGCAGCTCGCCGAGCACGGCGTAGCAGTCGGCGTTCTCCTCGACCACCACCAGCAGCCGCCCGAAGTCGGCCGGCCGCGGCCCCTGCGGCCGGCCGTCCGGCCCGGGCACGGCGGCCCGCCGGAGCAGCACCCGGTGCAGCGAGACGCAGTGCCGGGGCCGGACGGTCACCTCGGCGGGCACCCCGCCCTCGGCCAGCTGGCGGGCCAGCTGCCGGGCGAAGGGCTCCAGCAGGGTGTCCGGCTCGGCCTCGTGACCGGTCATCAGGGCGCGGGTGCGGGCGTGCTCCTCGGGGTGCAGGGTGGCGAAGACGATGTCCTCCAGCTCCGCCTTGAGCACCTGGATGCCGAGCCGCTCGGCCAGCGGGATCAGCACGTCCCGGGTGACCTTGGCGATCCGCACCTGGCTGGCCGGCTTCATGTGCCGGATGGTGCGCATGTTGTGCAGCCGGTCGGCGAGCTTGATCACCATCACCCGGACGTCGTCCCCGGTGGCGACCAGCATCTTGCGGAAGGTCTCGGCCTCGGCGGCGGCCCCGAAGTCGACCTTCTCCAGCTTCGTCACCCCGTCGACCAGGTAGGCGACTTCGGGCCCGAACCCGGCGCCCACCTGGTCCAGCGTCAACTCGGTGTCCTCGACGGTGTCGTGGAGCAGCGAGGCGACCAGGGTGGTCGTCCCGGCGCCGAGTTGGGCCAGGATCATGGTGACGGCCAGCGGGTGGGTGATGTACGGCTCGCCACTCTTGCGCTTCTGGCCGCGGTGGCTGGCCTCGGCGAGCCGGTAGGCCCGGGCGAGCAGGCCGAGGTCGGCCTGCGGATGGTGCCGGCGGTGGACCCGGACGAGCGGTTCCAGGGCGTCCGGCACGGGCGGCCGGCCGGTGGCGAGCAGGGCGGCCCGCCCGGCCCGGCCGAGGGCGGCCAGGCCGAGCTCCCCGAGGGGCCGCCTGGCCCCTCCCTGCCGTACGGTCGTCGGCTGCCCCAGGGGCTGCCCGGCTTCGATGGTCATCGGCACCTCCGGCAACGGTCGCCGGGCGCCGCCCCGTCCGAGGGGGTGATCTCGACACCCCTCCCCATGGGGTGATCGACCCGGTGGTCCATGCTACCGAGCAGAGCACGTTCCGCGACGCCCTGATTCCCGTCCGCGACCGGTATCACCCGATCGGGGGGATTCATCACCGAACGAATTGGGCAAACCGGGCTGCCTGCCGCCGGGTCTGTCGCCCCGCGGACGCGGGTTCGAGGACGAGCCCCACCGGAGAGGGGCCCTAGCGGACCGACTCCCACCAGCTCCCGTCCAGCCGGCCCTCGGCCACGATCACCGCCGGCCCGGCCATCTCCACCCGGCCGTCCGGGTGCTCGGTGATGACCAGCCGGCCGCCCAGCACGTCCACGGTGTACGAGACCGCCTCGCCGGTGACCGCCGGGTCGGCGCCGTCCCGGCGGATGGCCGCCACCGCCACCGCGCAGGCGCCGGTGCCGCAGGACCGGGTCTCGCCCGAGCCGCGCTCGTGCACCCGCATCGCGACGTGCCGCGGCCCGCGGTCCACCACGAACTCGACGTTGACGCCCTCCGGGTAGGCGTCCGCCGGGCTGGTGAGCGGAGCGGTGTACAGGTCCCCGGCGTGGTCCAGGCTCTCCACGAAGGCCACCGCGTGCGGGTTGCCCATGTTGACGTTCAGGGCCGGCCAGCGCCGCTCGCCGACCGCGACCTCGATGCCGTCCGGCCCGGGCAACCGGGCCCGGCCCATGTCGATGGTGACGTCGCCGGGCGTGCCGTCCGCGGCGGCCCCGGCGACCTTCGCGGTGAGCACCCCGGAGCGGGTGGCGACGGCCAGTTCGCCCGGCTCGGCCAGTCCGGCCTCGACCAGGAAGCGGGCGAAGACCCGCAGGCCGTTGCCGCACATCTCGGCGATGCTGCCGTCCGAGTTGCGGTAGTCCATGAACCACTCGGCCCGGTCGGCCATCGCCGCGGCGGCCGGGTCGGCGGCGGCGCGCACCACGCGCAGCAGCCCGTCCCCGCCGATGCCGGCCCGCCGGTCGCACAGCGCGGCGACGGTCTCGGGACCGATCTCCAGCGCGCCGTCCGGGTCCGGGACGATGACGAAGTCGTTCTGGGTGCCGTGGCCCTTGAAGAAGGGGATGCCGACCTGCTGGGGGGAGGATGCGCTCACCCCTCCGATGGTACTGAGCCGCCGGGAGGCGCTCAGCGCAGGTAGGCGACCCGCCAGACCGCGAGCGCGCAGGCGGCCAGCGCGATCAGGGTGTAGACCGCGATCGCCTTCCAGCCGGCCCGCTGCCCGGAGCCCCGGCGCGGCAGCCCCGGCCACGTGTAGCCGGCGTGCCGGGCGGCCATCGCGCCCCAGCCCATCGAGGCGGCGGTGAACAGCAGCCCGAGCATCCCGACCATGGTGGCGCGCGCCCCGGCCGAGCCGAAGGCGAGCGGGAAGGCGAACATCAGCGAGCCGAGGGTGCCCAGCAGGGCGATCGGCAGCGTCTGCCACCAGCGCAGCCGGCGCAGCGGGCGGATCTCCCGTTCGTGCACCGCGCCGCCGGGCGGGGTGCGGGTGTCCAAGGCGGGCACCGCGGCCGCGTAGGAGGTCGGCGCCTCCAGGCCGGTCAGCACGGGCAGGTCGCCCATCGTCGACTCGTCGAACTCCTCGGCCGGTACGGTGACGCTCCCGCCCTGGCCGGATTCGGGGCCGGTACCCGTCGACACACGGCCTCCCCTGACAGTTCGACACGAGCGGACTCGCGGCCGGGCACGGCCGGCCCGTTCGGTCGACCCCTACGGCATCGATGATGGCATGTCCAGAGGGGCGTTCCGGGCCTGACCGGGGTCGACGGGTGATCCGTGGCCATCACGTGATCGGCCCGTGACCGCCGGTTCGTCCTGCACGGTCGCCTGCGCGCGCAGGTGCACCGCCGGATTGGCCGGAAACCCTTCCTACGCGGCCGGAACTCCCTGACGGTCGATCAGTTCCAGGGAGTGTTCCAGCAGCTCGACGGGGTCGGTGCCGGCCGGCCGGGAGAGCCAGTGGATCCGGTCGTCGCGGCGGAACCAGGACTCCTGGCGGCGGGCGAAGCGCTTGGTGGCCCGGACGGTCTCGGCCCGGGCCTCGTCCTCGGTGCACCCGCCGGCGAAGTGGTCGAGCACCTGCTGGTAGCCGAGCGCCCGGGAGGCGGTCCTGCCCTCCCGCAGTCCGACCTTCTCCAGCTCCCGCACCTCGTCCAGCAGTCCGGCCTCCCACATCCGGTCGACCCGCAGCGCGATCCGCTCGTCCAGCTCGGGGCGCGGCACGGCGACGCCGATCTGCACCGCCTCGTAGACGGCGGTGTTGCTCGGCAGGTTGGCGGTGAACGGCTGCCCGGTGATCTCGATGACCTCCAGGGCGCGGACGATCCGCCGCCCGTTGCCGGTCAGGATCGCCTCGGCGGCCGCCGGGTCCAGCTCGGCCAGCCGCCGGTGCAGCGCGTACGGGCCGGCGTGCTCCAGCTCGGCCTCCAGCCGGGCCCGCACCGTCGCGTCGGTGCCCGGGAACTCCATCTCGTCGATCGCCGCCCGGACGTACAGCCCGGAGCCGCCGACCAGGACGGGCGTGCGGCCGGCGGCGAGCAGCCGGTCGATCTCGGCCCGGGCCAGCCGCTGGTACTCGGCGACGCTGGCGGCCTCGGTGACGTCCCAGACGTCCATCAGGTGGTGCGGCACCCCCCCGCGCTCCTCCATCGTGAGCTTGGCGGTGCCGATGTCCATGCCCCGGTACAGCTGCATCGAGTCGGTGTTGATCACCTCGCCGTCGAGACTGCGGGCGATGGCGACGGCCAGGTCGGACTTGCCGGCGGCGGTCGCGCCGACGATCGAGATGACGCGCGGGGTACGGGAGCTGCTCACCGCTCCAGTCTCGCAAAACGGCCGGGCGCCCGCGGACCGGGCTGCCACCCGCCCGCGACTGCGCGAGGATATGACTGTTTCCCGGACACTTTCCGGCCGTTTCCCCGGTTGGGCCGGTTTGCGAACGCTTTGCCGAGCCCGGTCGTTGTGCGGGGAACAGCGGATGAAGGAGATCGCCATGGGTCTGATGGACAACCTCAAGGGCAAGGCCGAGGAGCTCAAGGACAAGGCCAGCGAGTTCGCCGGCAAGCACAGCGACCAGATCGAGAAGGCCGTGGACAAGGCCGGCGGCGCGATCGACAAGGCGACCAAGGGCAAGTACAGCGACAAGATCGAGCACGGCGCCGGCAAGGCCAAGGGCGCGGTCGGCGACTTCGCCCACAAGCCGAAGCCCGGCGACGAGGAGCAGCCCCCGCAGGCCCCGCGGTCCTGACCCGCAGGCCTGCCCCGCCGACTTGCTAGGACCAGGACGCCACGAAGTACCCGACCCCGTACGGCGCGTCTTGGTAGCCCAGCCGCCCGGTGAGGCCGGCGCCCTGCGCGGCGCCGGCCAGCACCTGCCAGGGTGCCCGGCCGTCGGCCTTGAGCTCGGCGGCCAGGCCCGGGTCCAGTGCGGCCAGGGCGGGCAGGTCGGCCGTGCCCAGGGCGGCGGCCAGCGCGGTGTCGAAGCCCTCGGCCCGCTCGTCCAGGTAGCCGGGCGCCTTCACCGAGCGGCAGGCGCTGCCGTCGCCGAGCACCAGCAGGGCGACCCGGTCGGCGAGCCCGGCCAGGCCCTGGCCAAGGCCGAGCATCCGGTCGGCGGGGGCGTCGGCGGGCACCGCGCAGGCGTGCGTGGGCAGGCCCACCCCGGCGCGCTCCAGCAGCCAGGCGCCGACGGTCAGCGAGGGGGCCAGCTCGGGCCCCTCGACCCGCTCGCCGGGCAGCTTGGCGACCAGCGGCACCCCGTAGCGGTGGAAGGAGCCGGCCCCGCCCTCGGTCCACACCTCGGCCGCCGGCCCGGTGCCGACCACCACGACCAGCTGCGGTCCGGCCGCGACCAGCGCCGCGAGCGCCTCGTCGCAGGCCGCGCGCAGGCCGTCCAGCTCGGGCGCGGCCCCGGCGGCGACCTCGGGGACGAGCAGCGGCGGACAGGGGCACACGGCGGCGGCTACCAGCATGCGGATCACTCTAGCCAACGACGACGGCGGCCCGGCGGGAGTGGATCCTCCCGTCAGGCCGCCGTACCGGGCACGGTGTCAGTCGCCGCAGCAGGCCCCGCCCGCCGGCGCGGCCAGTGGCAGCTCCGCCGGGGCGCCGATCTTCGGCAGGCCGAGCAGCACGCCGGCCGGCTTGGCGGCGGGCGCGGCCTGGCGCTTCTCCCAGGCGTCGCCGGCCCGGGTGCGGCGCACCGCGAGCGCGGGGCCCTCGGCGAGCAGGTGGTGCGGGGCGGCGTAGGTAATCTCGACGGTCACCGTGTCGCCGGGGCGCACCGGCTCCTCCGGCTTGGTGAAGTGCACGAGCCGGTTGTCGGGGGCGCGTCCGGAGAGCCGCCGGGTCTGGTCGTCCTTCTTGCCCTCGCCCTCGGCGACCAGGATCTCCAGGGTCCGCCCGACCTGCTTCTTGTTCTCCTCCCAGGAGATCTCCTCCTGGAGGGCGATCAGCCGGTCGTAGCGGGCCTGCACGACCTCCTTCGGCACCTGGTCCGCCATCTCCGCGGCGGGGGTGCCGGGGCGCTTGGAGTACTGGAAGGTGAAGGCGTTGGTGAAGCGGGCCTCGCGGACGACGTGCATCGTCTCCTCGAAGTCCTCCTCGGTCTCGCCGGGGAAGCCCACGATGATGTCGGTGGAGATCGCCGCGTCGGGCATCGCCTCGCGGACCTTCCGGATGATCCCGAGGAAACGCTCCTGCCGGTAGGAGCGGCGCATCGCCTTGAGGACGCGGTCCGAGCCGGACTGCAGCGGCATGTGCAGCTGGTGCATCACGTTCGGGGTCTCGGCCATCGCGGCGATCACGTCGTCGGTGAAGTCGCGCGGGTGCGGCGAGGTGAAGCGGATCCGCTCCAGGCCCTCGATCTGGCCGGCGGCGCGCAGCAGCTTGGAGAAGGCCTCGCGGTCGCCCAGGTCGGAGCCGTAGGCGTTGACGTTCTGGCCGAGCAGGGTCACCTCGATGACGCCCTCGCCCACCAGCGCCTCGATCTCGGCGAGGACGTCGCCGGGGCGGCGGTCCTCCTCCTTGCCGCGCAGCGCGGGGACGATGCAGAAGGTGCAGGTGTTGTTGCAGCCGACCGAGATGGCGACCCAGGCGGCGTACGCGGATTCGCGGCGGGTCGGCAGGGTGGAGGGGAAGGTCTCCAGCGACTCCAGGATCTCGACCTGGGCCTTGCGCTCGACCGCGGCCCGCTCCAGCAGCGCCGGCAGGTGGCCGATGTTGTGGGTGCCGAAGACCACGTCGACCCAGGGGGCGCGCTTGACGATGGTCTCGCGGTCCTTCTGGGCCAGGCAGCCGCCGACGGCGATCTGCATGCCCTTGTGGCGGGTCTTGACCGGCGCGAGCTGGCCGAGGTTGCCGTACAGCTTGTTGTCGGCGTTCTCGCGCACCGCGCAGGTGTTGAACACCACCAGGTCCGGGTCGCCCTCGGGCCCGGCCTTGACGTACCCCGCGTCCTCCAGCAGGCCGGACAGCCGCTCGGAGTCGTGGACGTTCATCTGACAGCCGTGCGTGACGACCTTGTAGCTCTTCAATCCGCTCTCACCGCTCACCAGACCAGGGTACGGGCAGCGGCGAAGGGCTTTTCCCGGAGCTTCCACCACCCGTTCCCCTCCCGTTCGGCCGGAGCGCCTGGCAGTATCCCTGCATGACCCCCACCACTCCGTACCGTCCCGGCGCCGCCGTCCGTGCCGCGGCCCGCAGCCCGTTGTGGCGGACGGTGCTGGTGCTGGTGCTGCTGGTGGCCGGGTTCGGCGGCTGGTGGCTGTCGGCGGGCCGCTCGCCCGGGTACCCGCGCGGCGAGGTCCGCTTCGCCACCGGGGTGCAGCGCGGCGTCTACGACCGGTACGGGCAGCTGCTCCAGGGCCACGTCTCGCGGGCGATGCCGGGGGTGCGGCTGGCCCTGGACAACTCCGAGGGCTCGGTCGACAACATCGGCCGGGTGATCGACGGCCGGGACACCTTCGCGATCGCCACCGCCGACGCGGTCGCCGACTACCACGAGCCCGGCAAGGAGAAGCTGCGGGCGATCGCCCGGCTGTACGACGACTACCTGCAGCTGGTCGTCCCGGCCTCCTCCCCGGTGCGGCGCACCGCCGACCTCAAGGGCCTGAAGGTCGGCGTCGGGCTGCCGCAGTCCGGGGTGAACCTGGTGACCAGGCGGCTGCTGACCGCCGCCGGGCTGGACCCGGACCACGACATCGTCCCGGTGCCGAAGGGCGTCGGCGAGGCCGCCGACGACCTGCGCGCGGGCACCCTGGACGCCTTCTTCTGGTCCGGCGGCCTGCCCACCAGCGCGCTCACCGACCTCTCCGAGCACGTCCGGATCCGGATCGTGCCGCTGAGCGACCTCGCCGAGGCCCTGCACAAGGCCGAGGGCGGCGGCACCGACGCCTACCGGGCGGCCACCATGCCCAAGGGCACCTACCCGAACGCCGAACCGAAGGACGCGGTCGCCACGGTGGCCGTGCCCAACCTGCTGATCACCCGGGACGACGTGGACCCGGGCCTGGTCGAGGGCATGACCCGCGCGGTGATCGACAGCCGGGACCAGATCGGCGCCCAGGTGCACGCGGCCCAGCTGGTCGACCTGCGCACCGCCGTCTACACCGACCCGCTCCCGCTGCACACCGGCGCGGCGCGCTACTACCGCTCGGTGAAGCCGTAGGCCCCGCCCCGGCGGCTACTTCTCCGGCTTCTCCGGCCGGGGCACCGCCAGCGTCACCGCGAGCCCGGTCGGCTTGACCGGCGCGAAGCCGAGCGTGCCGCCGCCGGCCGCCAGCAGGGTGCGGGCGATGGACAGCCCGAGCCCCGAACCGTCCACGTTCTGGTGCCGCGGGCTGCGCCAGAACCGGTCCCCGGCCCGGGACAGCTCGTCCTCGGTGAGGCCGGGCCCGGCGTCGGTGACGGTCACCGCGACCTCGTCCCGGCGCACCGCGACCCGCAGCCGCACCTCGCTGCCGGGCGGGCCGAACTTGAGCGCGTTGTCGACCACGGCGTCCAGGGCCGAGCCGAAGCCGATCGGGTCGGCCATCCCGATCGCCAGCGCCGGGCCGTCCCAGCGCAGCGTGATCCCGCGCTGCTCGGCCGCCGGCCGCCAGGCGTCGACCCGGGCCAGGGTGAGCTCGGCGAGGTCGGTGCGCTCCGGTTCGGGGCGGGCGTGCTCGGCGGTGGCCAGCCCGAGCAGGTCGTCCAGCACCCGGGCCAGCCGGACGCCCTCCTCCCGTACGCCGCTGAGCTCCTCCTCGTGGCCCTCGGGCAGTTCCAGGCCGAGCAGTTCGACCCGCAGCAGCAGGGCCGACAGCGGGTTGCGCAGCTGGTGCGAGGCGTCCGCGACGAAGGCCTTCTGCTGGTCCATGGCGAGCACCACGTGGTCCGCCATCTCGTTGAACGAGCGGGCCAGCCGCTGGAGTTCGGGCGGTCCGCCGCCGGGGGCGACCCGGGCGGCCATCCGGCCGGTGGCGATGTCGTGGGTGGCCCGGTCCAGGGTGCGCACCGGGCGCAGCACCCACTCGGTGAGCCGGACGGCGAGCAGCACGGCGACGATCATCGCGGCGGCCTCACCCGCGACGATCACCAGCCACTTGTGCAGCACCCGGGTGCGCAGCGCCTCGGTCGGGGACTCGCTCAGCACCACCGCGACCACGTCGCCGTCGCGCACCACCGGAGCGGCGACGATGATCGTCCGGTCCGGCGTCCACGGCCAGACCTGCGGCGGGTTGTGGCTGCGCCGCCCGTCCAGCGCCTCCTGGAAGGCCTGGGCGCCCCAGCCCTCGCCGGGCACCCGCCAGTCGCCCGGGGCGGCGGCGATCGCCACCCCGTCGCGCTGGAAGATGCCCAGGCGGACGCCGTACAGGTCGTGGTAGCGGCGGACCTCGGAGAGGATCGCGCGCTGCCGGCTGAGGTCGCCCGGGGCGGGTTCCGGTTCGCCCTTGCGGGCGGAGTCGGCGGCGCCGGAGGTGGGCAGGTCCTGGGCGAGGCGGGCGGCGTCGTCGAGCCGGTCGACGACGACCTTGGTCTGCTCGGCCGCCGCGACCGCCGCCGCGAGCGGCAGCCCCAGGGCGGCCAGGACGCAGAGCATGAGGGCGATCAGGATGCCGAGCAGGCGGGTGCGCACGTGCGGTCAGTGCTCCGCGGGAGCGGGGGCGGACGGGGCGGCGGCCGACGGGGCGGGGGCTGCGGGCGCCGGACAGTCGGGGATCAGCCGGTAGCCGACCCCGCGCACGGCCTCGACCAGTCCGGGCAGCGCCAGCTTGTTGCGCAGCGAGCCGATGTGCACCTCCAGGGTGCGCCCGTTGCCCTCCCAGCCGCTGCGCCAGACCTCGCTGAAGATCTGCTCGCGCCGGTAGACCACGCCCGGGCTCTGGGCGAGCAGCGCGAGCAGGTCGAACTCCTTGCGGGTGAGCGGCACGTCGCGGCCGTCCACGCTGACCCGGCGGCGCTCCCGGTCGATCCGGATGCCGCGGGACTCCAGCGGGCCGCGCTGCTGCGGCACGGTGTCGGGCGCGGGCACCGGCACCGCGGCGGGGGCGGCGCCGCGGCGGGCCACGGCGTGGATGCGGGCGAGCAGCTCGCCCATGTCGTACGGCTTGGTGACGTAGTCGTCGGCGCCCAGGTTGAGGCCGTGGATCCGGGAGCGGACGTCGGCGCGGGCGGTGACCATGATCACCGGGACGCCGCTGCCGGCCCTGATCCGGCTGCACACCTCGAAGCCGTCGCGGTCGGGCAGCCCGAGGTCGAGCAGCACCACGCGGTACGGCTCGTTGCCGTCCGGCACCAGGGCGTCCAGCGCCTCGTGCCCGCTGCGGGCGTGCCGGACCTGGAAGCCGTGCCGGCCCAGCACCGCGACCAGCGCGGCGGCCACGCGTTCGTCGTCCTCGACGAGCAGAAGTCGCATCCTGTTCTCCTCCTTCCCCCACCTGATCACCAGTGATCACCGGGCCGATCGGTCAGGTCCCGGTCCTGCGCAGTATGAGCCAGTGAACGGCCCGACGCCAGGTTCGACCGCGCACCGGGCCCGTGGGGGACGGGGAGCACCGGAGCGGATTCCCGCTGTGACATGCCCCGTCGGCGCCCGCGCGAACAGCGCGTGGGCGACGCGTGGCCGTTTCGTGATCCTCAAGTTCCGCTCAGATCGGCTGACGGCGAACGGTCACGGCTCCTAAGGTCGGCCCACCGGGGGCTGCGGCTCCGCCGGCCGCGGCCCCCGGATTCGCACCACCACTGCCTCCCAAGGGAGTTGAGACTTCTCGGGCAGGCGTTATTCGACGACAGAGGGAGCAGGCGCGATGACCGAGAGCCCGGTCGAGGACTCAACCACCGCAGCCGCCCCCCTGGTCGTGCTGAGCAAGGTCAACAAGCACTACGGCGCGCTGCACGTGCTGCAGGACATCGACCTCAGGATCGCCCAGGGCGAGGTGGTCGTACTGATCGGCCCGTCCGGTTCGGGCAAGTCGACGCTCTGCCGGACGATCAACCGGCTGGAGACGATCGACTCCGGCACGATCACCATCGACGGCCGGCCGCTGCCCGACGAGGGCAAGGAGCTGGCCCGGCTGCGCGCCGAGGTCGGCATGGTGTTCCAGAGCTTCAACCTGTTCGCGCACAAGACCGTGCTGGAGAACGTGGTCATCGGCCAGGTGAAGGTGCGCAAGGTGCCCCGCCCGCAGGCCGAGAAGACCGCCCGGGAGCTGCTGGAGCGGGTCGGCGTCGGCGCGCAGGCGGACAAGTTCCCGGCCCAGCTCTCCGGCGGCCAGCAGCAGCGCGTGGCGATCGCCCGGGCGCTGGCGATGAAGCCCAAGGTGATGCTCTTCGACGAGCCCACCTCGGCGCTGGACCCGGAGATGGTCAACGAGGTGCTGGAGGTCATGCGCCAACTGGCCGCGGACGGCATGACGATGGTCGTGGTCACCCACGAGATGGGCTTCGCGCGCTCCGCCGCCAACCGGGTGCTGTTCATGGCCGACGGGAAGATCGTCGAGCAGAACACCCCGGACGCCTTCTTCACCGCACCGCGCTCCGACCGCGCCAAGGACTTCCTCTCGAAGATCCTCCACCACTGACGCTTCGAGACCGGCGGGGCCGCCCCCCGGCATCGTCACCGGTGCCGGCCGGTCCCGCCGTGCAACGCCTTCCAGACGCCAGAGCCCGGTTGACACCGCGGCCCACCCCCAGGAGAACCCTCATGAGGACGTCCCGCACCCTCGCCGTCGCGCTCTGTGCCGTCGCGCTCACCGCCACCGCCGCCTGCGGCAAGGACGGCACCCCCGGCACCACCGCCGCGAGCAGCGGCGGCAGCGCCGCCCCGGCGCTGCCGACCTACACGGTCAAGACCGACGTCAAGGTCGACTCCGCGGTCCTCGCCGAGGCCAGGAAGCGCGGCCAGCTGATCATCGGCGCCAAGGCCGACCAGCCGAACCTCGGCTGGGAGGACGTCGCCAGCGGCGACCGCAGCGGCTTCGACATCGAGATCGCCAAGATGATCGCCGCCGACCTCGGCTTCACCCCGCAGCAGATCAAGTGGCAGACCCTGGTCTCCTCGCAGCGCGAGCCGGCCATCGCCAAGGGCCAGATCGACTTCTACGTCGGCACCTACAGCATCAACGACGAGCGCAAGAAGAGCGTCTCCTTCGCCGGCCCGTACTACATCGCCGGCCAGGACCTGCTGGTGAAGGCCGACAACACCACGATCACCGGCGCGGAGAGCACCGGCGGCAAGAACGTCTGCACCGCCACCGGCTCGACCTCGATCAAGAACATCCAGCAGTACAACCCGAAGGTCACGCAGTTCGACACCTACTCGGCCTGCGTCGAGAAGCTGATGTCCGGCGAGGTCGACGCGGTCACCACCGACGACGCGATCCTCAAGGGCTACGCCTCCAAGTACGCCCCCAAGCTCAAGGTGGTCGGCAAGCCGTTCACCAAGGAGAACTACGGCGTCGGCCTCAACAAGGACGACAAGGCGCTGCGCGACGCCATCAGCGACGCCCTCAAGGCCCACGAGGACAACGGCGACTGGAAGAAGGCCTACGACGCGACCCTGGGCGCCTCCGGCTCCGCCGCGCCGGACGTCCCGGCCCTCGAGCGCTACTGATCCACCCGCCGTACGTCGACTTCCCGACCATGAACTGAGAGGAGGGCCGCCGGATGGGGTTCCTGTTCGAGGACGACAACTTCGCGTTGTTCCGCGACGGCTTCCTACAGACGATCGAGGTGAGCGCGCTCAGCGCTCTGCTCGCCCTGCTGCTGGGCACCCTGCTGGCGGCCTTCCGGGTCTCCCCGGTGCCGGTCCTGCGCGCCTTCGGCACCGCCTGGGTCACGCTCTTCCGCAACACCCCGCTGACCCTGCTGTTCTTCGCCGTCACCTTCGGCCTGCCGCCGCTGGGCGTGCACTTCAGCCACCTGGTGTTCGCGGTGCTGGCGCTCGGCGGGTACACCGCCTCGTTCGTCTGCGAGGTGATCCGCTCCGGCATCAACACCGTGCCGCTCGGCCAGGCGGAGGCCGCCCGCAGCCTGGGCATGTCCTTCGGCCAGACCCTCACCCTGGTCGTCCTGCCGCAGGCCGCCCGGACCGTCCTGGGCCCGATGAGCAGCGTGTTCATCGCCCTGCCCAGGAACTCGGCGATCGCCGGCGCGTTCAGCGTCTCCGAGCTGTACAGCGCCCAGCAGACCTTCTCCGAGCGCGGCTTCTCGATCTTCGCCATCTTCTTCTGGGTGGCCTGCGCCTACCTGCTGATCAGCGCGACGATCGCCACGTTCTTCCGCTTCCTGGAATCCCGACTGGCGGTGGCCCGATGAGTGTTCTGAACCGCCAGGCTTCGGCCAGCGTCCTCTACGACGCCCCCGGCCCGAAGGCCCGCACCCGGTACCGCGCCTTCGGCGTCCTCTCGGTGCTCGGCATCGCCGGTCTCCTCTGGTACGTCTTCACCGCGCTGAACGACAACGGCCAGTTCGACCCCGACCTGTGGGACCCGTTCCAGTACAACTTCGTCCAGCAGATGATCCTGGACGGCCTGCTGGCCACCCTGAAGGCCTTCGGGCTGGCGGCGGTCTTCTCGCTCGCCCTGGGCGCCCTGCTCGCGGCCGGTCAGCTCTCCGACCACAAGCCGGTCCGCTGGTTCTGCACGGCCTTCACCCAGTTCTTCCGGGCGATGCCGCTGCTGATCCTGATCGTCGGGCTCTACTACGCCTTCTTCGCCAAGGAGTCGATGTGGGCGCTGGTGCTCGGCCTCACCCTCTACAACGGGGCGGTCCAGGCCGAGATCATCCGCAGCGGCGTCAACGCCGTCCCGCGCGGCCAGGGCGAGGCGGCGTACGGGCTCGGCATGCGCAAGACCCAGGTGATGACGTCGATCCTGGTGCCGCAGGCCGTCCGTTCGATGCTGCCCTCGATGATCGGCCAGCTGGTCGTCACCCTCAAGGACACCTCGCTCGGTCTGATCATCACCTACCAGGAGCTGCTGTTCATCGGCAAGAAGATCGCCAGCCAGCCGATGAACGCCGCGGGCTTCCCCTACATCCCCGTGGTGCTGGTGATCGGACCGATCTACATCGCGATGTGCCTCCTGTTGACCGCGCTCGCACGCTGGATCGAAGCACGCGGCCGTCGCGGCGCGAACCGGCGCACTTCGACTTCTGCTTGACGGACACGCAGGCGAACTGTTGCATTGCTCTTCGTGACACCTCCCGGGAGCATCCACGCGGCATATGCGGCAGCGGTAACTGACGCCGGCCGATCGGCCGGTTCGTGCCCGGAGGTTCCCTCATGGACCCGGTGATCGTGGTCGGGGCCGGACCGGTCGGTCTGGCCCTGGCCCTCGCCCTGGCCCGGCACGAGGTCCCCACCATCGTCCTGGACGAGGGCTCCGGCCTCTGCCCGGAAGGCCCGCGCAGCCTCGTCCTCGGCGCCGACACCGCCGCCTTCCTGACCCGGATCGGCTACCCGCGGGCCGTCTCGGACTCCGCGCTGTGGGACTCCTTCGCCGTCTGGCGCCGCCGCCAGGAGGTGCTGCGGATCGACCTCACCGACTCGCCCACCTACCACCTGCCCCAGCACCGCCTCCAGCGCGGGCTGCGCGACGCCCTGACCGGCACCCCGCTGATCAGGCTGGTCCCGCTCAACCGGGTCGTCGAACTCGAACAGGACCGGGACGGCGTCAGCCTCCGCACCACGGGCACCCAGGACGGCTCCGCCACCTGGTGGCGCGGCAGCCACCTGGTCGGCTGCGACGGCGCCAGATCCACCGTCCGCAAGCTCCTGAAGATCCGCTTCCCCGGCCGCCCGGCGGTCGACCGCAACGCCATCGCCACCGTCCGGGTCGACCTGCCCTTCGACGGCGCCCGGCTGCACCGCGAGCCCCCGTGGCGGGGCGACCGCGAGGCCTCCGCCCGTCCGCTGCCGGACGGCGTCTGGCGGCTCGACTGGCGGCTGCCCCCCGGCCGCCCCGCCGCCACCGAGACCGTCGACCCGCACGCCACCTGGCCCGGCATCGTCACCGGCGACACCCTGCTCACCCGGGTCACCTCCACCCTCACCGGCTGGTGCGGCGAACTGCCCCGCTTCGAACTGCTGGCCGCCGCCGACCACACCGCCCAGCAGCGGCTCGCCGCCCGCTTCCGCAGCGGCCGCTGCTTCCTGGCCGGCGACGCCGCCCACTTGCACGGCGCGCTCGGCATGCAGAACCTCGCGGACGGGCTGCGCGACGCCGACAACCTCGCCTGGCGGCTCGCCCTCGCCTGGCACCTCCACTCCGGCGGCCCGCAGCCCGGCGGCTCCCTGCTGGACGGCTACGAGGCCGAGCGGCGCGGGGCGGTCGGCGCCCGGCTGCGCGCGGTCGACCAGTCCATGCCGCTGCTGCGCCCGCTGCGCGGCTGGCAGCAGACCCGGCGCTCGCTGCTGGTCGGCGGCTTCCGCAAGCACGCCCCGCTGCTCGCCGACGGCCAGCTCGGCACCGGCCGGTTCGGCGGCGCGCCCGCCTACCCGGCGGCGCCCTCCGGCGTCCCGGCCCGGGTCCCGGTGCAGCGCGGCGCGCGCGGCACCACCTCGCTCAGCGAGCTGCTGCCCGCCACCGCCCCCGGCGTGCTCGTCCCGGACCTGCCGGTGCTCGCCGACGACGGCACCCCCGACCACCTGCACGCCCGGCTCGGCACCACCTTCCTGCTGCTGCTGGTCGCCCCCGGCACCGCCGTCTGGTCCTCCGAGCACTGGCTCGGCGCCGGCCTGATGCCCCGCCTCGCCGAGGTCGCCGCCGCGCTGCCCGTCCCCGCCGAGGTGCTGGTCACCGAGGACTACCCGGGCGCCGGGCCGCACACCGTCCTGCTGATCCGCCCGGACGGCCACCTGGTCGGCACCACCCAGGGGGCCGTCGCCGAGGACCTGCTCGCCCTCGCCGACCGCGCCCGCGGCGGCCCGGCCACGCTCGGCCCGGCCCCCGACCCGGCCGAGCAGCCCTCGCCCCAGCAGGTGGACTCCCCGAGCTGAGGCTTCCCCGAGTCGGGGGTCTCAGCCGGCCACCGCCGTGGCCCGGCTCTCGCGGACCACCGTCACCCGGATCTGGCCCGGGTACGTCAGCTCGGTGGAGACCTGGCGGGCGACCTCACGGGCGATCAGCTCCGCACCGAGGTCGTCCACCGCGTCCGGACGGACCATCACCCGCACCTCGCGGCCCGCCTGCATCGCGAACACCTCGGCCACGCCCTCGTGCGAACGCGCGATCTCCTCCAGCCGCGCCAGCCGCCGGACGTACAGCTCCAGCGACTCCTTGCGCGCACCCGGCCGGCCGCCCGAGCAGCCGTCCGCGGCCTGGGTCAGCACGGCCGTCACGGTGCGCGGATCGACCTCGTTGTGGTGGGCGGCGATCGCGTGCACCACCTCGGCGGACTCCCCGTACCGCCGGGCGAGCTCCGCGCCGACCGCGGCGTGGCTGCCCTCCGACTCGTGGGTGAGCGCCTTGCCGATGTCGTGCAGCAGCGCCGCGCGCCGCACCGGCTCCGGGTCCACCCCGAGCTCGGCGGCCATCATCCCGGCCAGGTGCGCGGACTCCAGCAGGTGCCCGAGCACGTTCTGCCCGTACGACGCCCGGTAGCGCAACGAGCCCAGGGTGCGGACGAGTTCGGGGTGCACCCCGTCGACCCGGGCCTCCAGCAGGGCGTCCTCGCCGGCCCGGACGCAGCTCTGCCCGACCTCCTCGCGGCTGCGCTCGTACAGGCTCTCGATCCGGGTCGGGTGGATCCGGCCGTCCTCGACCAGCTGCTCCAGGGTGAGCCGGGCGGTCTCCCGGCGGACCGGGTCGAAGCAGGACAGCTGCACCGACTCGGGGGTGTCGTCGACGATCAGGTTCACGCCGGTGACCGCCTCGAAGGCGCGGATGTTGCGGCCCTCGCGGCCGATGATCCGGCCCTTCATGTCCTCGTTCGGCAGCCGCAGGACGGTGACGGCGCTCTCCGCGGTCTGCTCCGTCGCCAGCCGCTGGACCGCCCCGGCGACGATGTCCCGGGCCCGGCGCTCGCCCTCCTCCCGGGCCTCGCGCTCGATCTCCCGGACGGTGACCGCGGCCTCCCGCCGGGCCGAGTCCTCGGCCTCCCGCAGGAGTTCGGCGCGGGCCTGCTCGGCGGAGAGCCCGGCGGCCCGCTCCAACGCCGCCGCCCGCCGGGCGACCAGCGCCTCGGCCTCGCCCCGGGACTGCTCCACCTCGGCGGAGCGCTCGGCCAGTTCGTCCTCCCGGCGGCGCAGCCTGCGCAGCTCCTCGGCCATGTCCTCCTCGCGGCGGGCCAGTTCGGTCCGCTGCCGGGCGGACTGCTCCTCGGCCCACCGGCGGGCCTGCTCGGCCTCGGCCAGCGCACCGCGCCGGGCCGCCCGGAGCCGCCTGATCGCCAGCCCGGCGGCGGCCACGACCACCAGCAGCAGGAGTGCGGCCGATCCGGCGACCGGCACCAGTGAGCCGCCCGGGCCGGTGCCCGCCGAGATCCCCATTCCCGCCCACTCCCCCGTCGCCGCGCGCGCCGCCGTCCGGAGGCGCCCCGGGCACTGAAGGCGAGGCTAGGTGGGGGTCACGGGAGGGTCAAGAGTTGACCTGGTCCACTCCAAGACACCTACAGAACTGCCACTACTCCCGACCCGACGGTTCACTCCACTCCTCTTCCAGCGCGCTGCGCACCACCCGGAACGCCAGTCCTTCGGAGTAGCCGCGCCGGGCCAGCATCCCGACCAGCCGCCGGGTGCGCACCTGGGCGTCCAGCCCTCGGGTGGACCGCAGCTTGCGCTCGACCAGCGCCCGGGCCGCGTCCGTCTCGTCGTCGTGGTCGAGCTGGGCGACGGCCTGCTCGACCAGGTCGGCGGCGACGCCCTTGGTGCGCAGCTCCTGGGCCAGCGCCCGCCGGGACAGGCCCCGGACGGCGTGCCGGGACTCCACCCAGGCCGCGGCGAAGGCCGCGTCGTCGATCAGCCCGACCTCTTCGAGCCGGGTGAGCACCGCGTCGGCGGCCTCCTCCGGGATCTCCCGCTTGCGCAGGGCGTCGGCGAGCTGCTTGCGGGTCTTGGCGGCGCCGGTCAGCAGCCGCAGGCAGATGTCCCGGGCGCGGGTCTCCGGGTCGGCCGACTCCTCGGCCTGCTTCCGGGAGGTACGGCCGGAGCCCTCCTCCCCGGGCAGCCCGGTGGCGGAGCGGCCCCGGCGCCCGCCGCGACGGGAGGCCGAGGCGGCCACACCCCCGTGACCGGCCGCCTCGCCGCCGCCGCGGCCGCTCTCCACGGCCGTCGGTGTCGAAGCGGGTCCGGCCGCTTCGGTCTGCTCGGCCTCCAGGGCCGAGCGCCGCCGCCGGCGGCCGGTGGGCAGCTCGGAGGCGGAGACCAGGCCGAGCGCCTCGACCGGGGTTTCCGCCGGCTCCGGCCCGGGCGCCGCGCCGCGCACCGCCCGGGTCGGAGCCAGGTCGAACTCCGGCTCGGCGCCGGATGCCCACTGCGCGGTGGACGGACGGCCGCGCCGGGAGCGCGAGGCCCGGGGCTTCGCGGCCACCGGCTCGGGCTCCTCCGCGACCGCTGCGAACCAGTCCGGCGGCCCGTAGTCGTCGTCCTCCGGGCCCGCCGGGCCGCCGCCCACCGTGTCGTACTGCGTCAACGGCTCAGGCCTTGGCCGCCGCCGTCTTCTTCGCCGCGGCCGTCTTGGTGGCGGTCGCGGTGATCGGCTTGGCCGCGCCGTCGGCGGCGGCGGCCTCGGCACTCTCCTCGGCCGGCTCCTCCACCTTCGGGCCGATGCCGAGCTTGCCCTTGATCTTCCGCTCGATCTCGTCGGCGAGCTGCGGGTTGTCCCGCAGGAAGTTGCGGGCGTTCTCCTTGCCCTGGCCGAGCTGGTCGCCCTCGTAGGTGTACCAGGCGCCCGACTTGCGGATGAAGCCGTGCTCCACGCCCATGTCGATCAGGCCGCCCTCGCGGCTGATGCCCACGCCGTAGAGGATGTCGAACTCGGCCTGCTTGAACGGCGCGGCGACCTTGTTCTTGACCACCTTGACGCGGGTGCGGTTGCCGACCGCCTCGGTGCCGTCCTTCAGGGTCTCGATCCGGCGGATGTCGAGGCGGACCGAGGCGTAGAACTTCAGCGCCCGGCCACCGGTCGTGGTCTCCGGCGAACCGAACATCACGCCGATCTTCTCGCGCAGCTGGTTGATGAAGATCGCGGTGGTGTTCGACTGGTTCAGCGCACCGGCGATCTTGCGCAGCGCCTGGCTCATCAGCCGGGCCTGCAGACCGACGTGCGAGTCGCCCATCTCGCCCTCGATCTCGGCGCGCGGCACGAGCGCCGCGACCGAGTCGATGATCACCAGGTCGATCGCGCCGGAGCGGATCAGCATGTCGGTGATCTCCAGCGCCTGCTCACCGGTGTCCGGCTGGCTGACCAGCAGGGCGTCGGTGTCCACGCCGAGCTTCTTGGCGTACTCCGGGTCGAGCGCGTGCTCCGCGTCGACGAACGCGACCGTGCCGCCGGCCTTCTGGGCGTTGGCGGCCAGGTGCAGGGTCAGGGTGGTCTTGCCGGAGGACTCGGGGCCGTAGATCTCGACCACGCGGCCACGCGGGATGCCGCCGACCCCGAGGGCGACGTCCAGGGCGGTGGACCCGGTGGAGATCACCTCGACCGGCTCGTTGGCCTTCTCGCCGAGGCGCATCACCGAGCCCTTGCCGAACTGCCGCTCGATCTGGGCGAGCGCGGTCTCAAGGGCCTTCTCGCGATCCGTACCTGCCATGGCTTTTTCCCTCGGGTTCTGTGCTGTGCGCTTCATCGTCCTCGACGCTAGCGCGTCCCACTGACAAACGGGCCCGGCCGGGCTCCGCCTGTGGAAAACTCCACGCCGGAGAGTACAAAGAACATCTGTTCGATTCAAGCGTCGCACGTCCGGGCCCCGCCGCCCCCGGAAACACCCCGGGGGCGGCGCCCCGGGTCACTCCCCGCGCCTCGCCCCGTCCCCGCCGACCATCCGGCGCAGCCGCCGGGCCGCCTCCCGGCGCAGCTCCCGCCGGGCCCGCCGCTGCTCGCCCCGGTCGATCCGCGGGTCGGTGGCCACCTCGTACCGCCGTACGTACGTCCCCACGAAGCCCTGGAGCGTCGCCGCCGCCGGGATCGCGATCACCGCGCCGACCGCGCCGAGCAGCGCCGCGCCCGCGATCACCGAGCCGAAGGCCACCGCCGGGTGCACGTCCACCGTCCGCGCGGTGATCCTCGGCTGCAGCAGGTAGTTCTCGATCTGCTGGTACACCACCACGAAGACCAGCACCCAGAGCGCGTCCACCGGCTTCACCGTCAGCGCCACCAGCACCGGCAGCGTCCCGGCCAGGTACGTCCCGAGGGTCGGCACGAACTGCGACATGACGCCGACCCAGACCGCCAGCGCCGCCGCGTACGGCAGGCCGAGCAGTTCGAACATCACCCAGTGCCCGGCGGCCGACACCACCGCGAGCAGCGCCCGGGAGTACAGGTAGCCGCCGGTCTTGGCGAGCGCGATCTCCCAGGCCCGCAGCACCTCGGCCTGCTTGGCGGGCGGCAGCATCGAACAGACCGTCCGGCGCACCCGCGGGCCCTCGGCGGTGAAGTAGAAGGTGAACAGCCCGACCGTGAAGGCCTTGAAAAGCCCGCCGATCACGGTGGACGAGACGCCCCAGGCGTTGTCGGCGGCCTGCTGGACGTAGGTCTCGATGGTGCCGGAATCCTTGAGCAATCGATTCTGCAACTCGCCCAGCGAGAGGTCCTGGTGGAAGGTCCGGTTGATCCAGTCGATCAGGTTGTCGACCAGGTGCGGCAGGTCCCCCGCGAGCTTCGCCACCTGGTCGACCAGCAGGGTGCCGAGCGCGGCGAGGAAGCCCACCATCGCGATCCCGACCGCCACGAACACCAGGAAGGTCCCGACCCCCCGGCGCACCCCCCGCGCGGCCATCCGGTCCACGGCCGGCTCCAGCGCCAGCGACAGGAAGAACGACACCAGCAGCATCACGAACAGGTCGATCAGCTGCCGGAACGCCCAGTCCGCGAACTGGAAGGCCCCCACCAGCACCAGGAACAGCACCATCGCCCGCGGCAGCCAACGCGGCATCCCGCCGCCCCACAGACCCCCACCCGCCGGAGCGCCCTCGGCGTCCCGGTCCGAATTCTTCTGTTCCGCGCTATTTGTCACCCGAACAGTCTGTCCCATGCCCCCGGGGGGCCGGCAGTCAGCGCAGCACCCCGGAGACGCCCTGGGTGTCGCAGACCACCCGCCAGACCTCCTTGGCCTCCCAGCCCGCCTCCAGCGCCTGCCGCACCGTCCGCCCGCCCAGCTCGCTCATCACATGGTCGGTCGCGAACGACTCCGCGTACCCCTCCCCGAAGTGCGCGTACATCCGTCGCCAGAACTCCGTCAGCCTCATGCCCCAAGTATCCCGGACCGGGCCCGCCACTCCCCGGCCGTCAGCGCGTACTCGACCTCGCCGTGCTCGCTGCCCGGGATCATCTCCGGGTAGTCCTCGTGGAACGTGCGGACGTACGACAGCCCGCTCTTCTCCATCACCCGCCGCGAGCCCGCGTTCACCGCCATGGTGTACGCCACCACCCGCTCCACCCCCAGCTCCGCGAACCCGAGCCGGACCAGCGCCCGCGCCCCCTCCGTCGCGTACCCGCGCCCCCACGCGGCCTGCCGCAAGCGGTATCCGAGCTCGACCTCCCCGCGCTCCCCCTCCCGCGTCGGCCGGAACTCGAACCACCCCAGGAACGCCCCGCCCGCCCGCTCCTCGGCCGCCCACCAGCCGAGGTCGCCGTAGCGCCGGTAGTGCTCCAGGTAGCGCGGCAGCAGCTCCCCCTCGACCCACTCCCGCGGACTCGGCTTCCCCCCGGTGAGGAAGCGCATCACCGCAGGGTCCCCGTCCAGCTCCACGAGCCGGTCCGCGTCCGCCGTCGTGAAGCGCCGCAGCACCAGCCGCTCGGTCGTCAGGAACACGGCCGCACCCGAATCACCCATGCCCCGATCCTCACCCCCGTCCCACCGCCCCGTCACCTGCTTTTCCCCGCCCCACCACCCGACGGGCGCGCGGGGCGCGGCCCGCGCCCCCGTCACCGGGGCAGCACCAGCAGCCCCGCCCCGAAGTACTGCCGTTCCCCGCAGCCCAGGAGCCCCGGGGGGCACCCCGGCGCCGCCGCCCCGGCCAGCAGCGCGGCCAACCCGTCCGCCCCCAGCTCCGGGTGCAGGGCCGCCGCCACCGCCACCGCCCCGGTCACGTGCGCGGCCGCCATCGAGGTCCCCGCCAGCGCCGCGTACCGCCCGTCCGGCCAGTCGGAGACGACCGCCCCCTGCGGCCCGCCGTCCGGGTCGCCGCCGGGCGCGGCCAGCGAGACCCGTCCGCGCCCGTAGTTGGAGTAGGCCGCCGGGTGCCCGTTCCGGTTCACCGCCGTGACGGTGACCACCCCGGGCAGCTCACCGGGCAGCCGTACGCACTCCGTGCCCAGGTGACGCAGGGGCGCCGGCCCCGAGACCCGGTCGTTGGGGCTCCGCTCGTCGGTCCGCGAGGCGCCGAGGTCCTGCCCGTCGTTGCCCGCCGAGGCGACCACCACCGCCCCCGCCCGCCGGGCGTACCCGGCGGCCCGCCCGACGGCCGCGATCAGCGCGGCCTGGTCCGCGTCCCCGGGGCAGTTGTACTTCCACGGGTCGGCGAAGTAGCTGTTGTTGACCGCCTTGGCCCCGTGGTCGGCGGCCCAGAGCATGCCGCAGACGATGTTCTCCGCGTAGTACTGCCCGAGCGGCCCGAGCAGCCGGACGGCGGCGATCCGCACCCCGGGCGCCACCCCGGTGACGCCGTGGCCGTCCCGGGTGGCGCCGACGATCCCGGCGACGTGCGTGCCGTGGCCGCTCTCGACCACCCCGGGGTCGGGCCGCCAGGCGCCGGTGCGGGCGTCGGGCCGGCCGTCCGCGCAGGAGGCGGAGGCCTTCGGGTCGACGGCGGCCCGCAGGTCCGGGTGGGTGTCGTCGACCCCGGAGTCCAGCACCGCGACCAGCACCCCGTGCAGCGCGTCGGCGCTCGGTGCGGCACCGCCGGAGACCGCCGAGGCGTCCGCCGCCCCGCGGGCGGCACCGCCGAGCATGGCGAGGTTCCAGGCGCCCGCCTCCCCCGGGTCGGGCACCGTGACGGTCTCCCCGTCCATCCGGTCGCCGCCCGCCCGGCCACCGGTCCCGGCCCCCGCCGTGAAGTCCCCCGCCCCCGTCACCGCCCGGGGCGGCGCGACCACCGGCGCGGTCCTGGTCGCCCCGACGGCGGCGATCCCGGGCCGGGCCCGCACCCGGTCGGCGAACGGGCCGGTCGCGTACACCAGCACGGCCCCGATCTGCGGGTACTCCTGGACCACCTGCCCGCCCGCCGCCCGGCTCTCCGCCCCGGCCCGGGCGGCGCCGGCGGCGTCCTCGCCCTCGGCCAGCACCAGGTAGCTGAGGTACGCCCGCCCCGCCCCGGACACGGACGGGACGGCGCCGCCCACCACGAGCGCCATCAGCAGCATCGCAAGCAGCGCCCGGGCGGGCCCGCGGACCCGACGGCGTCGGGCGGGCCCGCCCGACGGGTGCGCCTGCGCCATCGCACGGTCTCCGCTCGTCGGTCCGGTGGGTCACGGGTGGATCACCCATCCGATTCCTCACCATATGAGCGGATTGTGGTTTCTGCTCCCCGGCTTGCACCCCTCCTCCGAACCTCCCGCCCACCCCCGCTTGTCGGTCCCACCCGGCACCATGGGGGCATGGCGCCCCAGCACCCGACCCCGCCCGCCGACGACCCCCTGGCCGGCTTCGCCCCGGCCACCCGGGCCTGGTTCACCGGTGCCTTCTCCGCCCCCACCGCCGCGCAGGCCGAGGCCTGGCAGGCCATCCAGCGGGAGACGGACGTCTTGGTGGTCGCCCCCACCGGCTCCGGCAAGACGCTGGCCGCCTTCCTCTCCGCCCTCGACCGGCTCAGCACCACCCCTCCCCCCGCCGAGCCGAGGCACCGCTGCCGGGTCCTCTACGTCTCACCGCTCAAGGCCCTCGCGGTGGACGTCGAACGGAACCTGCGCGCCCCCCTGGCCGGCCTGCGCCAGGCCGCCGTCCGACTCGGCCTGCCCGAGCCCGAGGTCCAGGTCGCCATCCGCTCCGGCGACACCCCGGCCGCCGACCGCCGCCGCTTCGCGACCCATCCGCCGGACATCCTGATCACCACCCCCGAGTCGCTGTTCCTGCTACTCACCTCCGCCTCCCGGGAGGCCCTGCGCGGCGTGGACACGGTGATCCTGGACGAGGTGCACGCGGTCGCCGGCACCAAGCGCGGCGCGCACCTCGCGCTCAGCCTGGAACGGCTGGACGAACTGCTGGACCGCCCGGCCCGCCGGATCGGCCTGTCCGCGACGGTCCGCCCGGTCGAGGAGGTGGCCCGCTTCCTGAGCCCGCGGCGCGGCGCCGCCGTGGTCCAGCCCGCCACCGCCAAGGAGTTCGACCTCTCGGTGGTCGTCCCCGTCCCCGACCTGGACGACCTGCCCGCCGCCCCGGCCACCGGCGGCGCCGCCGGCACCGACCCGCAGCGGCAGGCGTCGATCTGGCCGCACGTCGAGGAGCGGATCGTCGACCTGGTCGAGGCGCACCGCTCGACCATCGTCTTCGCCAACTCCCGCCGGCTGGCCGAGCGGCTGTGCAACCGGCTGAACGAGATCGCCTACGAGCGCGCCACCGGCACCGCCGCCCCCGAGGCGCACGCCCCGGCCGAGCTGATGGGCGGCTCGGGCGCGGCCAAGGGCGCGCCCCCGGTCATCGCCCGGGCCCACCACGGCTCCGTCTCCAAGGAGCAACGGTCGCTCGTCGAGGAGGAGTTGAAGGCCGGCCGGCTGCCCGCCGTGGTCGCCACCTCCAGCCTGGAGCTGGGCATCGACATGGGCGCCGTCGAACTGGTCGTCCAGGTCGAGTCCCCGCCCTCGGTCGCCTCCGGCCTGCAGCGGGTCGGCCGGGCCGGCCACCAGGTCGGCGCCGTCTCCACCGGCGTCTTCTTCCCCAAGTACCGGGGGGACCTCGTCCAGTCCGCCGTGGTCACCGAGCGGATGCGGGCCGGCCGGATCGAGGCGCTGCGCATCCCGCGCAACCCGCTGGACGTGCTCGCCCAGCAGCTGGTCGCGATGACGGCCCTGGACACCTGGCCGGTGGACGACCTGCTCGCCGTGGTCCGCCGCGCCGCGCCCTTCGCGACCCTCCCGCAGTCCGCCTTCGACGCCGTGCTCGACATGCTGGCCGGCCGCTACCCCTCGGACGCCTTCGCCGAGCTGCGCCCCCGCCTGGTGTGGGACCGGGTGGCCGGCACCGTGACCGGCCGCCCCGGCGCCCAGCGACTGGCCGTCACCTCCGGCGGCACCATCCCCGACCGCGGCCTGTTCGGCGTCTTCATCGCGGGCTCGGACCCCGAGAAGAAGGGTGGTGGTGGGCGACGGGTGGGCGAGCTCGACGAGGAGATGGTCTACGAGTCCCGCGTCGGCGACGTGTTCACCCTCGGCACCACCTCCTGGCGGATCGAGGAGATCACCCACGACAAGGTGCTGGTCACCCCCGCCCCCGGCGTCCCCGGCCGGCTCCCGTTCTGGAAGGGCGACACGCTCGGCCGCCCGCTCGAACTCGGCCGCGCCCTCGGCGCCTTCACCCGCGAACTGGGCGCCCTGCCGCCCGAGGCCGCCACCGAGCGCCTCAAGCGGGCCGGCCTGGACGACTGGGCGGCGGCCAACCTGCTGGACTACCTGGCCGAGCAGCGCGCCGCCTGCGGCCACCTCCCCGACGACCGCACCATCGTGGTCGAGCGCTTCCGGGACGAGCTCGGCGACTGGCGGATCGTCGTCCACTCCCCCTTCGGCGCCCAGGTCCACGCCCCCTGGGCGCTCGCCCTCGGCGCCCGGCTGCGCGAGCAGCACGGCCTGGACCCGCAGGTCATGCACGCCGACGACGGCATCGTGCTGCGCCTGCCCGACGCCGACCTGCTGAGCCTCGACTTCGACTTCGGCAGCCCCTCGGCGCAGTCGGACCAGGACGAGGCCCCGGTCGGCGCCGACGCCACCCTGTTCGACCCCGGCGAGATCGAGCAGCTGGTCACCGACCAGGTCGGCGGCTCCGCCCTGTTCGCCTCCCGCTTCCGGGAGTGCGCCGGCCGCGCCCTGCTGCTCCCCCGCCGCAGCCCAGGCCGCCGAACCCCGCTCTGGCAGCAGCGCCAGCGCGCCGCCCAACTGCTCGAAGTCGCCTCCGAGTACGGCTCGTTCCCGATCGTCCTGGAGGCCGTCCGGGAGTGCCTGCAGGACGTCTTCGACGTCCCCGGCCTGGTCGAGCTGATGGGCGATCTGGAGTCCCGCGCCGTCCGCCTGGTCGAGGTCACCACCCCCGAGCCCTCGCCCTTCGCCCGCTCGCTGCTGTTCGGCTACGTCGCCCAGTTCCTCTACGAGGGCGACTCCCCGCTCGCCGAGCGCCGCGCCGCCGCCCTCTCGCTCGACTCCCGGCTGCTGTCCGAACTCCTCGGCCAGGCCGAGCTGAGCGAGCTGCTCGACCCGCGGGTGCTCGCCGAACTGGAGGCCGAGCTCCAACGCCTCGTCCCCGAGCGCCGGATCAAGGACGCCGAGGGCGTCGCCGACGCCCTGCGCCTGCTCGGCCCGCTCTCCGAGGCCGAGTTGACCGTCCGCGGCGCCGAGCCGCTCTGGGCCCTGGAGCTGGAGGCCGCCCGCCGGGTGATCCAGGTCCGGATCGCCGGCGAGCGCCGCTGGGCCGCGATCGAGGACGCCGGACGGCTGCGCGACGCACTGGGCACCCCGCTGCCGGTCGGCGTCCCGGAGGCCTTCACCGAGCCGGTCAAGGACCCGCTGGGCGATCTGATCGCCCGCCACGCCCGCACCCACGGCCCGTTCACCGCCGCCGAGGCCGCCGCCCGCTACGGCCTCGGCACCGCCGTGGTCACCGGCACACTGCACCGCCTGACCGCCGCCGGCCGCCTGGTCCAGGGCCACTTCAGGCCCGCCGGGAGCCAGACCGACCCCGAGTGGCACACCGCCCCCGAGTGGTGCGACGCCGAGGTGCTGCGCCGGCTGCGCCGCCGCTCGCTCGCCGCCCTGCGCCACGAGGTCGAGCCGGTCCCGCCGCGCGCCCTGGCCGCCTTCCTGCCGCAGTGGCAGCACCTGGCCGGCCACCGGCTGCGCGGCCCGGACGGCCTGCTGCGGGTGGTCGAGCAGCTCCAGGGCACCGCCCTGCCCGCCTCCGCGCTGGAGAAGCTGATCCTCCCGGCCCGGCTCACCGACTACTCCCCCGGCCTGCTGGACGAGCTGATGGCGGCCGGCGAGATCGGCTGGTGCGGGGCCGGCGCCCTGCCCGGCAAGGACGGCTGGCTCAGCCTGCACCTCGCCGAGAACGCCCACCTGCTGCGCCCCGAGCCCGTCCCGCCCACGCTCACCCCGGTGCACAGCGCCCTGCTGTCCGCGCTGGCCGGCGGCTACGGCCTGTTCTTCCGCCAACTCGTCCAGCAGCTCCCGGAGGAGACCGCCGAGCCGGAGGTCGTCGAGGCGCTCTGGGACCTGGTCTGGGCCGGTTTCGTCACCAACGACACCCTCGCCCCGCTGCGCGCCCTGCTCGGCTCCGGCCGGACGGCGGGCGCCACCGCCCACCGCGCGCCGCGATCCACCCCGCGCGGCCGCTACGGCGGGGCCGGCCGCGCCCTCGGCCGGGTCGGCGGCGCCCTGCGCAGCGGCCCGCCGACGGTGGCCGGCCGCTGGTCGCTGCTGCCCGCCTTCGCCGCCGACCCGACGGTCCGGGCCACCGCCCAGGCACAGAACCTGCTGGACCGCCACGGCCTGCTCACCCGGGGCGCGGTGGCGGCCGAACGGGTGCCCGGCGGCTTCGCCGGGGTCTACCGGGTGCTCGCCGCGATGGAGGAGCGCGGCCGGGCCCGCCGGGGCTACTTCGTCGAGGGCCTGGGCGGCGCCCAGTTCGCCATGGAGGGCGCGGCCGACCGGCTGCGCTCGGTGAACGGCCGGTTGGAGCGGGCCCGGGCGGCCGAGTGGCCGGCCGCCCCGGCGGGCGAGCCGCCGCAGACGCTGGTGCTGGCCGCCGCCGATCCGGCCAACGCCTACGGCGCGGCCCTGCCCTGGCCCGACCCGCCCGCGGCCCCCGACGGCAAGGAGCCCACCGCCCACCGCCCGGGCCGCAAGGCGGGCGCCCTGGTGGTCCTGGTGGACGGCGAGCCGGCGCTGTACGTCGAGCGCGGCGGCAAGTCCCTGCTGGCCTGGCCGGAGGACGAGGCCACCCGGGCGCTGGCGGCCGGGGCGCTCGCGGCCGCCGTCCGGGAGGGCGCGCTCGGCAGCGTCACGGTCGAACGGGCCAACGGCGAGCCCGCCCTGGGCTCGGCCCTGGGCCGCGCGCTGGAGGAGGCGGGCTTCCACGCCACCCCGCGCGGCCTGCGCCTGCGCCCCTGATCCACGGCCACGGAACCAGGGCCGGAAGACACCGGAGGCCGCGGGGTCGTCGACCCCGCGGCCTCCGGCCACGTCCATCACACGATCGGCGGTGGCTGTACCTCCACCGGTCCCGCCGGCTCCGCACGCGGGCGCCGGGCCGGTCCGGTCGCGTTCCAGTCGGCGTGGACCGGAATGAGACCGAGTCCCCAGCCGCCGGCCACGAGCAGCCCCAGCGCCGCACCGTCGGTCAGCTGTCCCCGGACCACCAGGAGCCACCAGGCGAGCCCGGCCGCCGAGGCCGCCAGCACCCACCGCACCGGACGCCGTACCCGGAGGAACAGCCGCGCCCGGGCCCGTATTCGGGCCATCGGGCGCGTCTGCGCGTCTGTTCGCACGACCGCCCTCCCTTCGCTCGCCCCGGGCAGGGGCGCCCGGGAGTCGAGGCCGGGATCAGGCGGCGACCACGTCCATCGCGGCGGCCTTGGGCGACATGTTCGCCCGGTCGGTGCCGGGGGCGGGCAGCGGAACCGGTTCGAGTACCGGCCTCAGCAGATCACCTTCGGAGAGGGTGGCCATCGCCGCAAGTTCAGCGAGCGACAGTTCGTCGCTGACCTCGCGCATGACCTCGGACATCCGGACGTCGAGTGCGTCGCAGATGGCGGAGAGCAGCTCCGAGGAGGCCTCCTTCTGTCCCCGCTCGACCTCGGAGAGGTATCCGAGCGAAACCCTGGCTGCCGCCGACACCTCGCGGAGTGTGCGGCCCTGGCGCTGGCGCTGCCGACGCAGTACATCGCCCAGTAGGCGACGAAGCAGGATCATCGGTGCCTCCCTCCTCGGACTGCGGATCGAGATGTCACGACCCCACCGTACCGCCTTGCCCGCTTCGCGTGCGGGGACCCTGGTCGTGTTCACTCTGGGCTGCAAGGCCGTCCCCCTCCTTGTTCCGGTGTCGCACCCGGGTTCGCGGGCCCCTCGTGGTACCCGTAGCGACCCACCCGGCCACCGTCACGCAACTCGTTCGCCACCTGGTTTCTGCCCAACCAGGGTGTTGGATGTAACACGATCCTCCCGCTGTCCCATACCCGCGCGCCCGCCCGGCGATCCCGGTCGGTGGAGGCCCTCCCCACGGGCCCCGGTCGCGCGAAACCGGCCGGCCGTACGAACCGGCCTACCGTGCGAACCGACCGACCAGCAGCTCCAGCGCGGCGGTCACCGCTTCGTGACGGATTGTGGCACGACCGCCCGACAGCAGGGGAGAACTGACCAGAGTTCCCCCCGGGCCGGCGACGGCCAGGTGTACGGTGCCCACCGGCTGCCCGTCCTGCGGGTCCGGCCCGGCCACCCCGGTCGTCGCGAGCCCGTACGTGGCCCCCAGCAGTGCGCGCACGCCCTCGGCCATCTGTCGGGCCACCACCGGGTGGACCGGCCCGTACACGTCCAGCAGGCCCTCGTCCACCCCGAGCACCGAGGCCTTCAGCTCGGTCGCGTACGCGGTGACCGAGCCCCGGAAGGTCGCGGACGCCCCGGGGACGTCCACCAGCGCGGCGGCCAGCAGCCCCCCGGTCAGCGACTCGGCGACGGCGAGCGTGCCGCCCTCGGCCCGCAGCGCGGCGTGCGCCCGCTCGGCCAGTGCGAAGTCCCGCGCCACCGCGTCCGGCGCCACCGCGTCCCGCACCGGCACGCCCCGCGCCGCCGCGCCGTGCTCCGCCACGTCCCGCTCCGACACCCGGTCCCCCCGTCGCTCAGCGGCCGGCCCGCGCCGCGGTCCGTCCCTCGCGGCGCAGGCGCAGCGCCTGCCCGATGTAGTCCAGCGCGGTGCCGACGGTCAGCAGCACCGCCAGCCCCATCAGCACCGCCCGCCCGGTGGCCAGCCAGCCGGTCAGGTCCAGTACGTACATGCCGACCGCGGTGCCCTGGGTCAGCGTCTTGAGCTTGCCGCCGCGGCTGGCCGGGATGACCCCGTAGCGGATCACCCAGAACCGCATCAGGGTGATGCCGAGCTCGCGGGCCAGGATCACCGCGGTGACCCACCAGGGCAGGTCGCCGAGCAGCGAGAGGCCGATCAGCGCCGAGCCCATGATCGCCTTGTCGGCGATCGGGTCGGCGATCTTCCCGAAGTCGGTGACCAGGCCCTTGCGCCGGGCCAGTTCACCGTCGAACAGGTCGGTGATCATCGCGATCGCGAACGAGGCCCAGGCGACCGAGCGCCACTTGGGGTCGTGCCCGCCGCCGGCGAACAGCAGCGCCACGAAGACCGGCACCAGCAGCACCCGGACCATCGTGAGCACGTTGGCGATGTTCCAGATCCCCGGGGTCGACGGCGCCGCGGCCACCGGTCTGCCCGGGTGGGCCGCGGCCGGGGCGCCGGGCCCCTTGGTCATTCCCCGGCTCCCGAGGCCTCGGCCCCCGACGTCCGGGGCAGTCGCACCTGCTCCAGCGCCTCGGCGATCAGGTCGACGCCCTCGCTGGCGACCACCTTGGCCCGCCAGAACTGGCCGACCGCGGGGGCCTCGACGCCCTCCAGGGTGGTCAGGCCGTCGGTCTCCGGCGCCTGGTGGGCCGAGCGGCCCTCGACCACGCCGTCCTCGATCGACTCGATCAGCACCTCGACCTCGGTGCCGATCCGCTGCTCGGCCCGCTGGGCGGTCATCTCCTCGGCCAGCCGGCTCAGCCGGTCCACCCGGTCGGCGATCACGTCGTCGGCGAGCTTGCCGTCGTAGGTCGCGGCCTCGGTGCCGTCCTCGTCCGAGTAGCCGAAGACGCCGATCGCGTCCAGCCCGGCGTGGGTGACGAAGCGCTCCAGCTCGGCGAAGTCCTCCTCGGTCTCGCCGGGGAAGCCGACGATGAAGTTGGACCGGGCGCCGGCCTGCGGGGCCTTGCCGCGGATGGTGCCCAGCAGCTCCAGGAACTGGTCGGTGGAGCCGAAGCGGCGCATCCGGCGCAGCACGGCGGGCGCCGAGTGCTGGAAGGACAGGTCGAAGTAGGGCACCACGTCGGCGGTGCCGGTCATCGAGTCGACCAGGCCCGGGCGCATCTCGGCCGGCTGGAGGTAGGAGACCCGGACCCGCTCGACGCCCTCGATCGCGGAGATCTCGCCGAGCAGCGTCTCCAGCAGCCGGATGTCGCCGAGGTCCTTGCCGTACGAGGTGTTGTTCTCGCTCACCAGGACGATCTCGCGCACGCCCTGCCCGGCCAGCCACTGGGCCTCGTTGAGCACGTCGGAGGGGCGGCGGGAGATGAAGGAGCCGCGGAAGGCCGGGATGGCGCAGAAGGAGCAGCGCCGGTCGCAGCCGGAGGCGAGCTTGACGGAGGCGACCGGGCTGTCGTCCAGCCGCTTGCGCAGGGTGCGCGGGCCGGAGGCCGGGGCGAGGCCGTCGGGCAGGTCGGCGATGGGCTCGGCGGCGGCCTCGGTGCCGTGGCCGGGCAGGGCGACGGTCTCGGCGGCGCTCTGCCGCTCGGCGGGGCTGATCGGCAGCAGCTTGCGGCGGTCGCGCGGGAGGTGCGGGGCGTGGTGGCCGCCGGAGAGGATGGTCTGGAGGCGGTCGGAGATGTCCGCGTAGTCGTCGAAGCCGAGGACGCCGTCCGCCTCGGGGAGGGCGTCGGCGAGCTCCTTGCCGTACCGCTCGGCCATGCAGCCGACCGCGACGACGGCCTGGGTGCGGCCGTGCCCCTTGAGGTCGTTGGCCTCCAGCAGGGCGTCCACCGAGTCCTTCTTGGCGGCCTCGACGAAGCCGCAGGTGTTGACCACGGCGACGTCCGCTTCGGAGGCGTCGTCGACCAGCGACCAGCCGTCGGCCTCCAGTCGCCCGGCGAGTTCCTCGGAGTCCACCTCGTTGCGGGCGCATCCGAGCGTGACAAGGGCGACAGTACGGCGTTCAGGCATAGGCCCAAGATTAACGCGCGGGCTCCGGTGCCGTTCGCCCCGGAGGCCGCGCGCCTCGGATCAGCTGATCATCAGTGGGCCGGACGGCCCCTGTGGTCAGCCCGCCTGCGGGTCTCCGGGGGTGTACGTGACGTGCACCACCTGGCCGTCCTTGCCCAGGAGGCCGAGGTCCTTCCCGTTGACGTACGCGTGCACGGCCCCGCCGTTGCCGAGCACCAGCTTGATCTGCTTGGGGTCGGTGAAGGTCTGGTCCTGGCCGTTGCCGATGTTGTTCTGGAACAGCGACTTGCCGTTGCCGTCCATCGCCGAGACCCAGCTGGTGCCCTCGGCGACCAGCTTCACGGTGACCTTGTCGGCCGGGACGGCGGCGATCGCGGCGGCGCTCGGCACGGGCGCCGGCGGCTGGACGGCGGGCGTGGCGGCGGGGGCCACCGAGCCGGTCCCGGAGCCGCTGGGCAGCGGCGCGCTGGCCGAGCCGGTGGTGCCGTGCCCGCCCTTGCCGCTGACCAGGTTGAAGCCGATCAGCGCGACCACGGCGACGATCGCGGCGACCATGGCGGCCGCCCAGTTCGGCCGGCCGCGCCGGGGCACCTTGATCGGGCCGCTGTCGATCAGCTGGGTCGCCGGGCGCCTGGCGGCGGGCGGGCCGCCGTGCGCGGCGTCGTACCGGGCGACCAGCGCCTCGCCGTCCAGGCCGACCGCGCGGGCGATCAGCCGGATGTTCCCTCGGGCGTAGAAGTCGCCGCCGCAGCGGGCGAAGTCGTCCTCCTCGATGGCATGGACGATCGGCACCCGCACCCGGGTGGCGGTACTCACCTGGTCCACCGTGAGCCCCGCGTCGATCCGGGCGGTGGACAGCACCCGGCCGATGCTCGGGGCATCGGCCGCCTGCACCACGTCGTCGGTCGGCTCGACGGACGGCATGGCGTTCTCGCGGTCGGAGGACTTGCCGATGGTCACGGGGCACGCCTTTCGAGCGGATGGCCACCTGCTGGGGAACAGTCTAGGGGCGCGGGCGGATCGTTTCTCAAGCGGAACGGGCCGAATGCGCGCGCCCGGTCCGACCGGGGTCCGGCACGGCGCTGACGAACCGTCAGCGGAGCCGTGCGGGGGGAGCCCGGCGGTCGCTTTCCGCCGTGTGACGCGGCGTACGGACGTTCGGTTCCCCACACGGCGCCTACCCTCCTCCGAACGAGTGACACCTCGGTCAGGACACGGGCCGCCGGCCCCGGGGGCCGACCGTCAACCCCGAAGGGTGATCAGCACCCCGTCCAGCTCCTCCGGCTTCACCAGCACGTCGCGGGCCTTGGAGCCCTCGCTCGGGCCGACGATCCCGCGCGACTCCATCAGGTCCATCAGCCGGCCCGCCTTGGCGAAGCCGACCCGGAGCTTGCGCTGGAGCATCGAGGTGGAGCCGAACTGGGTGGAGACCACCAGCTCGGCCGCCTGGACCAGCAGGTCCAGGTCGTCGCCGATCTCCTCGTCGATCTCCTTCTTCGGCCCGGCCCCGACCATCACGTCGTCCCGGTAGACGGCGCTCAGCTGGTCCTTGCAGTGCTCCACCACCCTGGCGATCTCCGCCTCGGTGACGAACGCGCCCTGCATCCGGATCGGCTTGCTCGCGCCCATCGGCAGGAAGAGCGCGTCGCCCTTGCCGATCAGCTTCTCCGCGCCGGGCTGGTCCAGGATGACCCGGGAGTCGGCCATCGCGGAGGTCGCGAAGGCCAGCCGGGACGGCACGTTGGCCTTGATCAGGCCGGTGACCACGTCCACCGAGGGCCGCTGGGTGGCGAGCACCAGGTGGATGCCGGCCGCGCGGGCCAGCTGGGTGATCCGGACCACCGAGTCCTCGACGTCGCGCGGGGCGACCATCATCAGGTCGGCCAGCTCGTCGACGATCACCAGCAGGTACGGGTACGGCCTCAGCTCGCGCTCGCTGCCGAGCGGCGGGGTGACCTTGCCGGCCTTCACGGCGGCGTTGAAGTCGTCCACGTGCCGGAAGCCGAACGCCGCGAGGTCGTCGTAGCGCATGTCCATCTCGCGCACCACCCACTGGAGGGCCTCGGCGGCCTTCTTGGGGTTGGTGATGATCGGCGTGATCAGGTGCGGGATGCCCTCGTACGCGGTCAGCTCGACCCGCTTGGGGTCGACCAGCACCATCCGCACCTCGTCGGGGGTGGCCCGGGCGAGGATCGAGGTGATCAGGCAGTTGATGCAGGAGGACTTTCCGGCGCCGGTCGCGCCGGCCACCAGGATGTGCGGCATCTTGGCGAGGTTGGCCATCACGGTGTGGCCCTCGACGTCCTTGCCCATGCCGACGACCATCGGGTGCGTGTCCTCGGCGGCCGTGCGCGAGCGCAGCAGGTCGCCGAGGTTGACCATCTCGCGGTCCCGGTTGGGGATCTCGATGCCGACCGCGGACTTGCCCGGGATCGGGCTGATGATCCGCACGTCCGGGCTGGCCACCGCGTACGCGATGTTCTTGGCGAGCGCGGTGATCCGCTCCACCTTGACGGCCGGGCCGAGCTCGACCTCGTAGCGGGTGACCGTCGGGCCCCGGGTGAAGCCGGTGACCTTGGCGTCCACCTTGAACTCGGCGAAGGTGCCGGTGAGCTGGGCGACCACCTCGTCGTTGAGGGCGCTGCGGGCCTTGGCCGGGCCGCCGCGCTCCAGCAGGTCGAGCGAGGGCAGCGCGTAGGTGACGCCCTCGCCGAGCTGGAGCTGCTCCATCCGCACCGGCGCCGCGCCGTGCTCTTCGGGCGCGCCCGGCCCGCCGCTGCGGGCGGCCGGGACGGCGGCCTCCTCCGGCGGGGCGGTGCGGTCCTGCACCTGGTGCATCATGTCCGCCACCGCGGAGGAGGCGGGCACGCCGTAGACCAGCGCGCCGTCCAGGTCGGCGGCCGCGCCGGCGGCGAGGTCGCGGGTGGCGTACGGGTCCAGCGGCTCCTTGTCGAGGGAGATCCGCTCGGCGTCCTCCGGCTCGTCGGTCTGCTTGCGCCGGCGGCGGCGCCGGCGGGCGGCCACCTCGTCCGAGGGGTCGTCACTGCCGGTGTCCACGGTGAACGGCAGCGCGTCGGGGTCGGCGTCCTCCGGCGGGTCGGTGGACAGCTCGCGCTCCGGCGTGCGCCCCCAGAGCTGCTCGTCCTCGGGCCCGGGCTCGACCACGCCGAGCCGTATGCCGACCCCGCGCACCCGGTCGCCGATCCGGTTGATCGGGGTGGCGGTGACCACCAGCAGGCCGAAGAAGGCCAGCAGCAGGAGCAGCGGCACGGCGAGCGCCGGTCCGGCGGCGGCCATCATCGGGGTGGAGACGGCCCAGCCGATGATCCCGCCGGCCGCCCGTATCCGGGAGGCGCCGCTGCCCATCATGGGCGCGCCGCAGCCGATGTGGACCAGGCCGAGGACGCCGACCAGCAGCGCGCTCAGCCCGATCATGATCCGGCCGTTGGCCTCCGGCAGCTCCGGGTGGCGCCAGAGCCGGATCGCCATCGCGGCCAGCAGGAACGGCACCAGCACGTCGAGCCGGCCGAACAGCCCGGAGACCACGGCGGTGGCGCCCTCGCCCAGCCAGCCCTGCGGGCTGAACCAGGTGCCGGCCGCGGTCACCAGCGCGAGCCCGAACAGCAGCAGGCCCACGCCGTCCTTGCGGTGGGCCGGGTGCAGGTTCTTGGCCCCGTCGCCGAAGCCCCGGAAGATCGCGGCGATCGGGCTGCCCAGGGCGTTGAGCGTGCTCATCAGCACCGACCTGGACGGCTTCGGCGGGGGCGGGGCCTGCTTGGCCGCGGCCTTCTTCGCGGGGGCCGCCTTCTTCGCCGCCGCCTTCTTCGCGGGCGGCTTGCCCGGGGCCTTCGCCGCGGCCTTCTTGGACGCTCCCGGACTCGTCTTACGTGCTGCGTTCCCGGGCGTGCGAGTGGCCATGGGTCAGCAGCCTACCGGGGCGGGCGACCAGTGCACATGTGCCCGAGCCCGGGCGCCCGGACGTGTCGCAGACACACCGTCACCCTGACCGGGATTCACCCGGTCGCAGCACACTGGACCACCCGGACGGGTGAACGCCGACCGCGGGTCAGGAACTGCCCGGACGCATCGCGTCCAGGGCCCGGCGCAGCCCCGCGAGCTTGCGCTCCAGGTGCGCGGCGGTGGCGGCCACCCCGGCGTCCTCGCCCCCGTCCAGCTGCTTGCCGAGCGCCTCCGCCTGCTCCTCGACCGCCGCCAGCCGCGCGGACAGCTCGCCCAGCAGCGCCCCGCCGAGGGCCTGCTCGCCGCCGCCCTCCTCCAGCTGCAGGCGCAGCAGCGCCGCCTGCTCCTTCAGCTGGCAGTTCTTCGCGTACAGGTCGACGAAGACGGAGACCTTGGCGCGCAGCACCCATGGGTCGAAGGGCTTGGAGATGTAGTCCACCGCGCCGGCCGCGTAGCCGCGGAAGGTGTGGTGCGGACCGTGGTTGATCGCGGTCAGGAAGATGATCGGGATGTCCCGGGTGCGCTCCCGGCGCTTGATGTGGGCGGCCGTCTCGAAGCCGTCCATCCCCGGCATCTGCACGTCCAGCAGGATCACCGCGAAGTCGTCGGTGAGCAGCGCCTTCAGCGCCTCCTCACCGGAGGCCGCGCGCACCAGCGTCTGGTCCAGCGCCGAGAGGATCGCCTCCAGCGCCAGCAGGTTCTCCGGTCGGTCGTCGACCAGGAGGATCTTGGCCTTCTGCATCAGGGCTCGCCCTCCTGTCGCCTGCCTGCCGCCCGGTGCAGGCACCCGCGTACTGCCCACCGCTACCCCGGTCATGCTAGCCGCACCCCCTCGCCCGGCACATCGCCCCGTCGTGACCCGATCCGGGGCGGCGCGCAGTCAGTGCTCCGGCGCACGCTCACCAGCGTGTTGCCGTCCGGTCACTGTTCGCAACGATCGGTGACCCTACCGGGTTCCCGGGCCCGACCGCCAGCAAACCGGCCGACCGACCGGCGTGAACCCCGGGGCCCGGGCCGGGGTTCACGCCTCCCCCCGGGTCACTCCCGGTCGCCGCTCAACCACTCGTGCATGACCGACAGCAGGTGGTCGGTCTCCACCGGCTTGGTGATGTGGTCGGTGGCGCCCGCCTGCAGCGACTTCTCCCGGTCGCCCTTCATCGCCTTGGCGGTCAGCGCGATGATCGGCAGGCCGGCGAACTGGGGCATCCGGCGGATCGCCTCGGTGGTCGCGTAGCCGTCCATCTCCGGCATCATGATGTCCATCAGGACCAGCGCCACGCTCTCGTGCTGCTCCAGCATCTCGATGCCCTCGCGGCCGTTCTCCGCGTACAGGACGGTCAGGCCGTGCTGCTCCAGCACGCTGGTGAGGGCGAACACGTTGCGGACGTCGTCGTCCACGATCAGCACCTGCTGGCCGTCGAAGCGGCGGCCGCCGCCGGCCGGGCGGGGCGGTACGGGCTCCACCGTCCGTGGCCCTGCGGCGCTCTCCAGGGCGGCGCTGCGCCGGCGCTCCACCGCGCCGCGGCGGCGCTCCTCGGCCAGCTCGCGGACCTCCTGGGCCCAGTGGTCGGCCGGGTTCTCGCCGACCGGCACCGGCAGGCCCACCGGGGTCACCCCGACCGAGGCCCGCGGCGCCAGGCTGCCCGGGGCGCCCTGGCGCGGGTCGCCGACGGGCTCCGGGGCCTCGGTGCGCAGCGGCAGGTAGAGCGTGAAGGTCGAGCCCTTGCCCAGCTCGCTCTCGGCGTGGATCTCGCCGCCGAGCAGCCGGGCGATCTCCCGGCTGATGGACAGGCCGAGGCCGGTGCCGCCGTACTTGCGGCTGGTGGTGCCGTCGGCCTGCTTGAACGCCTCGAAGATCTCCCGCAGCTTGTTGTCGGGGATGCCGATGCCGGTGTCGGAGACCGAGAAGGCGATCAGCTCGTCGTCCGGGCCCTGGATCGAGCCGGACTCCAGCAGCCGCTCGCGCACGTGCTGCGGGACCTCCCGGCCGGCCTGGCGGATCGAGAAGTCGACGGCTCCGGCGTCGGTGAACTTCACCGCGTTGGAGATCAGGTTGCGCAGCACCTGCTGGAGCCGCTGCTCGTCGGTGTGCAGGGTGACCGGCAGGGCGGGCGAGACCCGGACGGCGAAGTCCAGGTTCTTGTCCAGCGCGACCGGCTGGAAGGTGGCCTCGACGTAGTCGACCAGCTGGACCAGGGCGATCCGGGCCGGACGGACGTCCATCTTCCCGGCCTCGACCTTGGACAGGTCGAGGATGTCGTTGATCAGCTGGAGCAGGTCGGAGCCCGCGCCGTGGATGGTGTCGGCGAACTCGACCTGCTTGGGCGAGAGGTTGCCCTCGTTGTTGTCGGAGAGCAGCTTGGCCAGGATCAGCAGCGAGTTGAGCGGGGTGCGCAGCTCGTGCGACATGTTGGCGAGGAACTCGCTCTTGTACCGGGAGGCCAGGGCGAGCTGCTCGGCGCGCTCCTCCAGGACCTGCCGGGCCTCCTCGATCTCGCCGTTCTTGATCTCGATGTCGCGGTTCTGCTGGGCGAGTTGCTCGGCCTTCTCCTGCAACTCCTCGTTGGTGCGCTCCAGTTCCTCCTGGCGGGCCTCCAACTCGGCGGACCGCATCGAGAGTTCGGCGGTCAGCCGCTGGGACTCCAGCAGCAGGCCCTCGGTCTTGGTGTTGACGCTGATGGTGTTGACGGTGACGCCGATCAGGTCGGCGATCTGGTTCAGGAAGTCCAGTGCGACGGTGGTGAAGGAGCTGAAGGTGGCCAGCTCGATCACGCCCAGCAGCCGGCCCTCGAACAGCACCGGCAGCACCACGATGTGGGCCGGGGAGGCCTCGCCGAGGCCGGAGGCGATCTTCAGGTACCCGGGCGGCGCCTCCTTGAGGATGATCGCCCGCTTCTCCACCGCGGCCTGGCCGATCAGCGACTCGCCGGGCCGGAAGGTGGTCGGCATCGCCCGCCGCTGGTAGCCGTAGCTGCCGATCAGGCGCAGCACGGTGTCGTTCTCGTCGTCGTCCTCGGTGATCAGCTCGGCGGTGCGGCCGGCCGGCTGGGCGAGGAAGAAGGCGCCGTGCTGGGCCGAGACCACCGGGGTCAGCTCGGTCATGATCAGCGAGGCGACGGCCTCCAGGTCCCGGCGGCCCTGGAGCAGGCCGGAGATCCGGGCCAGGTTGGTCTTGAGCCAGTCCTGCTCCTGGTTGGTGCGGGTGGTCTCGCGCAGGTTGGCGATCATCTGGTTGATGTTGTCCTTGAGCTCGTCGAGCTCGCCCGCGGCGTCCACGTCGATCCGCAGGCTCAGGTCGCCCCTGGTGACCGCGGTGGCGACCTGGGCGATCGCGCGCACCTGCCGGGTCAGGTTGTTGGCCAGTTCGTTCACCGACTCGGTGAGGTCCTGCCAGGTGCCGTCCACGCCGGGTACCCGGGCCTGGCCGCCGAGCCGTCCGTCGGTGCCCACCTCGCGGGCGACCCGGGTGACCTCGTCGGCGAACGCGGAGAGCTGGTCGACCATGGTGTTGATGCTGGTCTTGAGCTGGAGGATCTCGCCGCGCGCGTCGACGTCGATCTTCTGCGAGAGGTCGCCGCGGGCCACCGCGGTGATCACCAGCGCGATGTTCCGCACCTGGCCGGTGAGGTTGTTGGCCATCAGGTTGACGTTGTCGGTCAGGTCCTTCCAGATGCCGGCCACGCCCGGCACGCTCGCCTGGCCGCCCAGGGTGCCGTCGGTGCCGACCTCGCGGGCCACCCGGGTGACCTCCACCGCGAAGGAGGACAGCTGGTCGACCATGGTGTTGAGGGTCGCGGCGAGCGCCGCCACCTCGCCCTGCGCGTCGATCGCGATCTTCTTGGAGAGGTCGCCGCGGGCCACCGCACCGGCGACCTCGGCGATGTTGCGCACCTGTCCGGTCAGGTTCGACGCCATGAAGTTGACGTTGTCGGTCAGGTCCTTCCAGATGCCCGACACCCCGCGCACCCGGGCCTGGCCGCCCAGGATGCCCTCGGTGCCCACCTCGCGGGCCACCCGGGTCACCTCGTCGGCGAACGCCGACAGCTGGTCGACCATGGTGTTGACGGTCGTCACCAGCTCCAGGATCTCGCCCCGGGCGTCGACGGTGATCTTCTTGGAGACGTCGCCGCGCGCCACCGCCGTGGTCACCTCGGCGATGTTCCGGACCTGGCTGGTCAGGTTGTTGGCCATCAGGTTGACGGAGTTGGTCAGGTCCTTCCAGATGCCGGCCACGCCGGGCACGCTGGCCTGGCCGCCGAGGATGCCCTCGGTGCCGACGTCCCGGGCGACCCGGGTGACCTCGTCCGCGAAGGCGCCCAGCTGGTCCACCATCGTGTTGATGGTGTTCTTCAGCTCCAGGATCTCCCCGCGCGCGTCCACCTGGATCTTCTGCGACAGGTCGCCCTTGGCGACCGCGGTCGTCACCTGGGCGATGTTGCGCACCTGATCGGTGAGGTTGTTCGCCATGAAGTTGACGTTGTCGGTCAGGTCCCGCCAGACCCCGGCCGCCCCGGGCACCTGGGCCTGCCCGCCGAGCCGCCCCTCGGTGCCCACCTGGCGGGCCACCCTGGTCACCTGCTCGGCGAAGCCGGAGAGCTGGTCCACCATCGTGTTGATGGTGTTCTTCAGCTCCAGCATCTCGCCGCGCGCGTCCACCTCGATCTTCTGCGAGAGGTCCCCGCGCGCCACCGCCGTGGTCACCTGGGCGATGTTGCGGACCTGGCCGGTCAGGTTGTCGGCCATGAAGTTCACCGAGTCGGTCAGGTCCCGCCAGACCCCGGCCACGCCCGGCACCTGGGCCTGACCGCCGAGCCGGCCCTCCGTCCCCACGTCCCTGGCCACCCCGGTGACCTGCGCGGCGAACCCGTTCAGCTGGTCCACCATCGTGTTGACGGTGTTCTTCAGCTCCAGCATCTCGCCGGCCACCTCGACGGTGACCTTGCGGGACAGGTCGCCCTTGGCGACCGCCGTGGTCACCTGGGCGATGTTGCGGACCTGGGCGGTCAGCCGGCCCGCCATGGTGTTGACCGAGTCCGCCAGGTCCTTCCAGCTCCCGGACACGCTGCGGACCTTGGCCTGGCCGCCGAGCTTGCCCTCGGTACCGACCTCGCGGGCCACCCGGGTCACCTCGTCGGTGAACTCGGAGAGCTGGTCCACCAGCCCGTTGACGGTCCGCCCGATCTTCAGGTACTCGCCGCGCAGCGGGTGGCTCACCCCGTTGCTGTGCAGCGAGCGCAGCTCCATCTTCTGGTCCAGGTCGCCCTCGGCGATCGAGGTGAGCACCCGGCCCACATCGGCCATCGGGCGGGCCAGGTCGTCGATCAGCGCGTTGCAGTTGTCGACCGCCGCCATCCAGGCGCCCTCGCCCGCGCCGGTCTCCAGCCGCTCGTTCAGCCGGCCCTCGCGGCCCACCGCCCGGCGGACCCGCGCCAGCTCACCGGTCAGGTGCTGGTTGCGCTCGGCGACCTCGTTGAAGACCGCGGCGATCTCGGCCAGCGGCCCGTCCCCGGGGACGGTCAGCCGGCGGCGGAAGTTGCCGTCCCGCATCGCGGTCAGCGCCGACAGCAGCTTGCGCAGCTCGGCGGGCTCCGCGCCACGGTTGTGACTCACCCGCCGACCGGCCGCGTTCCGCGGCGCGGCCCCGGGGCGCCCACCGCGCGGGGCGGGCGGCGTCGTTCCGGTTGCGTCCTTGGTGGCCGAACTCAACGGGCCCCTCCCACATCGTGAACTGTCCGGTGACCGACCCGTGCCGGTGCGGCACGCACCCGGGCACCGGCCCGGTCGGGCTGCGTACCGGCGGCCCGCGGCGCGCCGGCACCCCGACGACCGTACTGCTCCCACCGGCCGTCGCGGACCCCCCAGTCTGGCAGCACCGGCACCGGGTGAAGGGCCGGTTGCGCTCGGTTCGTACCGCACCGTCCGAAACAGGTGGGCAGAATCACCCTCTGGTGCCAGTTTCGACTCCCCGCCCCCACGGGGAACCAAGCGGAAAGTAGGGTGGAGCGCTGCACCGGGCCACGGCCCGACCCAGCGCCGCCGCTCACCCCGACGGCGCGCACGGGGAGTCGGCGCCGCGCCCCCGGACAGCCAGGGCAAGAGCAGCAGAGGAGAAGTGGCAACGTGGTCACCGCGCGCGCAGCCGCCACCTTCGACCCCGACGGCCGGTCCGCGGCCGCCGCACGGGGCTTCGTCCGGGACGCGCTGCTCGGCTGGGGGCTGCCCGAGGTCGTCGACGACGCGGTCGTGCTGGTCAGCGAGCTCGTCACCAACGCCGTCGTGCACGCCGGCACCGCCGCCGAGGTCTGCTGCCTGCGCGAGGAGGAGAGCGTCCGGATCGAGGTCACCGACCACCACCCCGAGCGCGGCCTGCCCTCGCTCGGCGACGGTCCGGTCGTCGACTCCGACCGCTACGCCGACCCGGACGGCGAGGGCGGCCGCGGCCTGTTGATGTGCTCCGCCCTCGCCGAACGGTGGGGCGTCGAGTACGCGGCCGGCCGCAAGACCGTCTGGTTCCGCCTCGCCCTGCCCGTACACGTGTCCGGCACCCGCTACGCCGTTCCCGCGACCCCCGGCAGCGACCTGCCCAGCGGTCCGGGCCCGGTGCACGTCGCCGTCGTCCAGCTCGACGAGGACGGCCGGGTGCTGGCCTGGAACCCGGACGCCGAGGCGCTCTTCCAGCACCCCGCCGCCGCCGTCCTCGGCCGCCCCTGGGCCGACCTCGCGGTCTGGCCGCAGGCCCCCGCCCGCGGCCTCGGCCTGACCGACACCCTGCGGATGGCCCGCTGGGAGGGCGGCTACGGCGTCCGCCGCCAGGACGGCCGCGAGGTCGAGGTGTACGGCGTCCAGGTCCGGCTGCGCGACACCGAGGGCGTCCCCTCCACCCTCTGCCTGCTCGTCCTCGAACCCGACCGCGCGGTGCTGCGCTCCCCCGCCCGCGCCCTGCCCGGCGAGCGCCCCGACCCGGCCGGCCCCCGGCTCGACCTGCTGGCCGGCCCGGTCGCCACCGACGACCTCGACACCCTGCTGCAGCGCACCGTCGAACGCGCCCGCGACCTGCTCGACGGCGACGCCGCGTACCTGCTGCTCACCACCGACGACGAGGCCGAGTTCGAGGTCCGCGCCGCCACCGGACTCACCTCCGGGCACCGCCGACACGCCCGCTTCCCGGTCGGCACCGGCAACCGCTACGACTCCGCCCGGCTGCCCTCCGTCCACGAGGACCTCGCCACCCGGCCCACCGGCCTGCCGTTGCTCTCCGACAGCGGCATGCGCTCCCTGATCACCGTCCCGCTCAAGGTCGAGGGCCGGCTGATCGGCTCGCTCGGCATCGCCGCCGCCGTGCCCGGCCGCTACGACAACGAGGACGCGCTGCGCCTCCAGTTCGCCGCCGACCGGGTCGCCCTCGCCGTCGAGAGCACCCGGCTGACCGAGCTCGAACAGCTGCGCCGCGGCTCGCTCTCCTTCCTGGTCGAGGCCTCCGACCTGCTGGCCGGCACCCTCGAACACGAGCAGACCCTCGCGCTGATGGCCCAGATGGCCGTCCCCACCCTCGCCTCCTGGTGCGCCGTCTACACCACCGCCGACCACGCCTCCCCGGCCCGCCTCGCCTTCGTCCTGCACGAGGACGAGGACCGCATCGACCCGCTGCGCGCCCTGCTCGACAAGACCCCCGTCCCGGAGGCCGGCCCCTCCCACGGCGTCCGGTTCTGGACGGCCCCCGCCGAGACCGCCGAGGCCGGCGGCCTCACCGACGGCCCGGACCTGGCCGGCCTGCTCGGCGAGACCGTCGTCCTCGCGCTGACCGCCCGCAACCGCGTCATCGGCCTGCTGGTGCTCGGCGTCCCGGCCGGCGTCCGGTTCCGCCAGGAGATCCTCGAACTCGCCGAGGACCTCTCCCGCCGGGCCGCCCTCGCCCTGGACAACTCCCGCCTCTACTCCGAGCGCACCGCCACCAGCCAGGCCCTCCAGCGCAGCCTGCTCCCGCCGGACCTGCCGGAGATCCCCGGCGTCGAGGTGGACGTCTACTACCAGGCGGCCGGCGAGGGCAACGAGGTCGGCGGCGACTTCTACGACCTGTTCACCATCCGCGAGGGCACCTACGGCTTCGCCATCGGCGACGTCTGCGGCACCGGCCCCGAGGCCGCCTCGGTCACCGGCCTGGCCCGGCACTCACTGCGGCTGCTCGCCCGCGAGGGCCTGGACGCCCCGCAGGTGCTGCGCCGGCTCAACGCGGCCATCCTGGACGAGGGTTCGCGCAGCCGCTTCCTCACCCTGCTCTACGGCGAGCTGACGCCCCTTCCGGACGGCAGCACCGAGCTCTCCCTGGTCTGCGCCGGCCATCCGCTGCCGCTGCGACTGCGCACCGACGGCCAGGTCGACCGCGCCGCCACCCCGCAGCCACTGCTCGGCGTCATGGACGACCTCGACCTCACCGCCGAGCGCCTGGTGCTCGCGCCCGGCGAGGTCCTGCTCTGCGTCACCGACGGGGTCACCGAACGCCGCGAGGGCCGGCGGATGCTGGGCGACGACGGCCTCGCCGAGGTGCTCACCGGCTGTACCGGGCTGACGGCCGGAGCGGTCGCGGCGCGGGTGCAGCGCGCGGTCGAGCGCTTCGCCCCGGAGCCGCCGTCCGACGACATGGCGATCCTGACCCTGCGGGTGCCCACTCGGCGTCAGGTGTGAGCGGTCATCCGCTGACGCAGTCACAAATTGTTATATTCACAATGGTACAAGCGCGTTCGGCCGGGTAGACCGATCCCACCGGGGAATCCCCCGGCCGGGACGTGACCGGCGGCTCTCCGCCGGCCCACCACGTCCGCCGGCCCATCACCTTCGACCGCAGCCGCGCACGCTCACAGCCGTGCGCCCTCGGCGCGGTCGCGCGCGGCCCTCATCCCCACTCCTTCTCTCCATCTCTGCACTCCTCTCCGCACTCATCCGGACGACACCACAGCGTCACTGCGCCCTGCGCGCGCCCAGAGTGAAAGGAGCCTCCGGTGAGCAACGAAGCTACCGGGGCAACGAACGCCCGCTCCACCGGAGCCGACGCGGGTAACCTCGGCTACCTCGCGCTCGGTCTCACACTGCTCGCCTACGGCCTGCTCTCCACCGGCGTCCTGCACGGCGCCGGAGTCGGGAACGCGGCCGACCTCGCCCTCCTCCTCGGCGGCGTCACCCTCTTCATCGCGGGCCTCTGGCAGCTCCGCGGCGGCGAGGGCTTCACCGGAACCGCCTTCACCAGCCTCGGCGCCTTCTGGGCGGCCTGGTCCGCGGCCGGCGGAGCCGGCAAGAACGCCGCCGGCCTCTTCCTGCTGCTGTGGGCCCTGCTCGGCCTCACCCTGACCGCCGCGAGCTGGGGCGCCGGCCTGCTCGGCCGCGCCGTCTACGGCCTGCTGACGGTCTCCCTGGTGCTCTCCGCCGTCGCCAGCTTCGGCGGCTACGGCGGCCTGGCCAAGACCGGCGGCTGGATCGCGGCCGCCTCCGGGCTCGCCGCCTGGTACCGGGCCACCTCCGCACTGAGCAACGGCTCCTGGGGAAAGCTCGCCCTGCCGGTCAAGTGACCGTCGGTTCAGCCCACCTGCTCCAGCCGCTCCTCGGCGGCGCTGAGGGGCCGGACCTCCGTCCTGGCGGAGGCCCGGCCCCGGCGCCGTGCCGCCACCGCCAGCACGGCGTAGGCCAGGAGCAGGATCGCCACCGCCACGATGCCGTCCAGCCAGAAGTGGTTGGCCGTCACCACGACCACGGCCACCGTCAGCACCGGGTGCAGCACCATCACCCATCGCAGCGAACTGCTCGACACCCGGATCACCGCGACCGCCGCCAGCACGCACCAGGCGACGTGCACCGAGGGCATCGCCGACAGCTGGTCGGCCACCAGCACACCGCCGACCGCGCCGCCGTACACCGACTGCCCGTACTGGGCGGCCACGTCGACGAAGCCGCTCTCCGGGAGCATCCGCGGCGGCGCCACCGGGATGAACTGCACCAGCAGACAGACCGCGGTCGTGATCACCACCGTGTTGCGCACCCACGCGTAGCGCTCGCGGTGCCGCACGAACACCCAGAGCAGGACGCCGAGCATCACGGCGAAGTGCATGGCCGCGTAGTAGTAGTTCGCCAGCCTCACCAGCACCGGGTACGGCGTGACCGCCTTCTGCCACGAGGCCTCGTCCGGCAGTCCGATCACCTGCTCGGTGTGGTGGATCCAGCTCGCGCGGTCCAGCGCGTGGTCCGTACTCATCACCGAGAGGTGCCCGACCAGCTGCCAGAGGGCGAACAGCGCCAGCAGCGTGCCGGCCTCCCGCAACAGCGCGGACAGCGCCGGCTTCCGGCCCTTCGCCGCGGCGTACGCGCCCGCGTAGAGGCCGACGGAGACGGCCCCGGCGGACTGCCAGGTCAGGGTCAGGTTCTGCATTGGCAGAGGGTAACGCAAAAAGCCCCTTCCCGGATGGGAAGGGGCTTTTCGGAATAATTGTTCGGCGGCGTCCTACTCTCCCACAGGGTCCCCCCTGCAGTACCATCGGCGCTGTAAGGCTTAGCTTCCGGGTTCGGAATGTAACCGGGC
>NZ_JBHVRS010000025.1:60406-154311 GCF_042885595.1 Kitasatospora sp. NPDC058046 | reverse complement strand
ACGGCGCAATGCGGCGGCCGGGCGCCGCCACCCGGTCCGCCCAGCCGGAGCGTCCCCTTTTGGACCGTACGGCCCGTCCCCGCACGTCAACCGGGCGCCGCCGGACGACCCCTCCGGCCCGTCGCCGCATTGGCCGGTTCCCCCGGATAGGTGAATTCGGCGGCCCGTCCCCGCCGCCCCGGAAACCCGTTGCCGCCCCGCGCGGGACGCCCCCAGCCTGGCCCCGTCCGTACCCGCACCACCCAGCCGAGGAGCCACCCGTGACCGTCCGGTACAGCGCCCACCCCACCGCCCGCCCGTACCGCCGTCCGCGTGACACCGGCGGCTGCGACCCGGCCGGCCGCCGCCCGCGCCACCCGCGCGCCGCCTGCACCGGCACCCCCGCGCCGCACTCGGGGCCGCACCCCGGGCCGGCCGCCGGGGCACTGGCCGCCCGGTTCGCCCGCCAGCTGGTCGAGGTGCTCACCGGCGCCCGGCCCTCCGGGAAGCGCCTGCGTCCACGGGGTTCACGGTGTCTCCAGAGGGTGGTCGCCGCCCTGGATCAGCCGGGCACTGCTGCGGATGACAGCCAGGGCCTGATCCAGGTGTTCGGGACGGAGGCGCTGATCGAGCAGGCACAGGCGCAGGACGTAGCGACCGTCGAGTTCGGCGCCGCTGAGGAATAGGTCGCCGGTGGCGTTGATGTGCTCCAGCAGAGCCCGGTTGGCTGTGTCGTCCGCGTCGCGGAGGCGGAAGGGGACGACGGTCAGGTCCGGGGCGTACGGGAGGGTCTCTGTCAGTGAGTCCCGGGCAAGGGCCTGGTGGGCGTACAGAGCAAGGTCGAGCATCCGGTCCAGGACGGTGCGGAAGGCCGCCAGGCCATGGAGGTGCAGTGGGAACCACAGGCGCAGGCCGCGATACTCGCGGGTGAGCTCGGGGCCCAGGTCGCTGTAGGTGGGTAGGTCCGCGACGGGGTGCAGGTCGACCAGGCAGTCGCCGTACAGGGAGAAAGCGGCGTGCAGGGAAGCGACGTCGCGGACGAGCAGGACGCCGGAGCCGTGGGGCAGGAAGAAGCCCTTGTGCGGGTCCAAGGTGATGCTGTCGGCGCGGTGGACGCCGTCGAGGCGGCGTCGGCCTCGGTCTGTGAGTTGGAAGGCGCCGCCGTAGGCAGCGTCGACGTGGAGCCAGAGCTCTTCGCGGGACGCGAGGTCGGCAAGCTCGGCAAGAGGGTCGATAGTGCCGGTGAGGGTGGTGCCCGCGTTGGCGATCAGCAGGAAGGGGCGGCGTCCGGCGCGGCGGTCCTCCCGGACGACAGCGGCGGCGGCGTCCGGGTCCATGCGCAGGTCGGCGGTGGTGGGGATGGTCCGGACGGCGTCGGCCGGCAGCCCGGTGATGCGCAGGGCCCGCAGGACGACGGGGTGGGTATGGCGGGTGGTGTAGGCGGTGGCGTTCGCGAGGTCGTCACCGAGGCGGTCCTGGCGGGCGGCGGTCAGCGCAGTCAGGGTCGCCAGCGAAGTACCCGTGTGGGTGGTGCCGACGGCACTGGGGGGCAAGGAGAAGAGGTGACACAGCCAGGCCATCACGCCCTGCTCGACGGCGACCATGGCCGGGTTCAGGTCGGGAACCCAGGTCACCCGGTTGAAGCCGGTGGTGAGCATGGCGGCCGCCATAGCACTGGGCAGGCCGCCACTCGGGACGTAGGCCATGTTCCGGGGCGACAACGGCTCCACCGAGGTGCGGGCGGCCCTCGCCGCGAGGTTCAGCAGGGCGTCGGCATCCCCCGGCTCCTCCGGCGGTGCGCCACTCAGCAGGTCCATCAGCTCGGGACCGGCCGCGGGGTAGACCGGGGCCCGGTCGGGTAGGTCCCTCTGGAAGTCTTCCAGGATCTCCGCAGCGCGCGCCAGCCAGTGCGCGTACTCCCGCGCGTTCGGGACCAGAGCGCCAGTGTCGTGAACGGGAGCGCCCCTTCCCGCGCCGACGTCCGTGCGCCGAGCGCGAACAGAACGGTGTCTGACGGACGACATGTCTCACCACCCGGTCGACGGTCCGGGGCATGCGCACCTCGCGCCCGCGTGGGGATGTCCAGCGGTACCAACAACCATGCTCATACGCTTGCGGTCCCCCCGCCATCGCAGGCCCGCCGTCCCTGCTCCGGAGTTCGGGGCCTTCACTGGCAGGACCGGTGAGGAGGGGCGGCCGCACGCCTCGCATCGAAGCCCGGCCAGCGGCCTTCTCGTGGGCCGCGCCGCCGCCGTCTCGGCCCGTCCGGAAACGATGTGGATCGCTGACTCGTGTCCGGTGTGCAGACGCGGTCGCCCACATGTCCTGGCGGGGATCAAGAGGCGGCGCAAGCACAGGCCCCAGGATCCGGCGAACCGGGCGGAAACCCCGGATGCGACAATGCCGCCCCGCTTCCCACTGTGGGAGTCGGATCGCACGACGACACAACTCAGATCACTCGTATCACTGACCAACCGCCTTTCACGACCGTCTTTCAGAGGCGCCCGCCTGCTTCTGCACCTCGCCCATGGAGAGGCCGTCTGCCGACGCCCACGAGCATCTCGCGACCAGAACGGCGGGGCCTGCGGCCTGAAGCGATTCGAATGCATACAGTGATAGTTAGCGCTTCCGTACCATCCGGTGCGGGGCAGTCGTGAGGCGCGGGCCCGCCCAGCCATAGACGCGTCGAGGGGCCGCGATCGCGCCGCATCCCGGTGTGAGAACGACGTACTCGCCGACCACAGTGAGGTCGCCTGGGCCCTGCAGGTCCGTGGGCCGTGTCATGACGGTTCCTGACCTGTGAGGACGGCGCCGGGCCGGGCGACGACGGTAGTGCCGTCCGAGGCCGCATCGGGCAGGACGCCAGCCGCGCCAAGGTCCGCGTCCTGATGCCGTCGCTCGGCCGGCCCAGACGGGCCCATCAACGGACGCGGCATCGGGTGCCGGCGCACGCCTCGCGGCGCGACGAGCGTTCGATAAAATCGATGTGGACCGATGATGACTACATTCAGCTGTTTGTCGTGGCTGCGGGTCACCCGCCGCTGGTTCCGGCATTGCTGCTGGGCCCCGCTGCTGCGGGAGAGGAAGTCCTCATGTCAGGTTCCCGCGCACTCCTCCCCCGTTCGGTCGATCCGTCGGGGCCACACCGGTACCACCCTGACGGACCGGATCTGTGGCCGCCTGACTCGATCGCCGTGATCGGAGTCGGGTGCCGACTGCCCGGAAACGTGGCGTCCCTCGACGCGCTGTGGGAGTTGTTGCTGGCTGGGCGCGACGTCGTCACCGACGCACCCCCCGAGCGGTTCCCGGCCGCCGACTACCTCGCCGCCGACGCTGAGCGGCCAGGGCGGACCTGCACCCTGGCGGGCGGGTTCCTGGACTCGCTGGAGGAGTTCGACGCCGCCTACTTCGGCGTCTCGCCGAAGGAGGCTGCCCAGGTGGACCCGCAGCAGCGCCTGGTGCTGGAGTGCGCTGTCGAGGCGTTGGACGACGCGGGGATCGACCCTGCCTCTCTCGCCGGCGGCGACACGTCGGTGGCCGTGGGTGTCTCGCTGCGCGACTACGGCCACCTGCAAGAGCGCCGCCCGCGCGGTTGGAACGCCTACACCATGAGCGGCACGATGCTGTGCAACAACGCCAACAGGCTCTCCTACGTCCTGGACCTGCACGGCCCCTCGACGATCGTCGACACCGCCTGTTCCTCCTCGCTGACGGCCTTCCACCAGGCCTGCGAGACGGTCCGCAGCGGCCGTAGCGGGCTGGCGCTGGGCGGCGGGGTGAACGTGTTGCTCGACCCGTGCGACTTCGTCGGGTTCGCCAAGGCCTCGATGCTCTCGCCGACCGGGCGCTGCCATCCGTTCTCCGCGCTGGCGGACGGCTTCGCCCGGGGCGAGGGCGCGGGGATCTTCGTCCTGAAACGGCTGGACGCGGCGCTCGCGGACGGCGACCGGGTTCACGCCGTGGTGGTGGGCAGTGCCCTGAACAGCGACGGGCGCACCGCGGGCCTGTTCCTGCCCAGTTTCCATGCCCAAGCGGAGTTGTTGGAGCGGGTCTACACCGCGGCCGGGATCAGCCCCGAGGAGTTGCTCTACCTCGAGGCGCACGGCACCGGTACCCAGGCCGGGGACTCTGTGGAGTGCGCCGCACTCGGGCAGGTGCTGGGCACCCGGCGCTCGCGGCCACTGCCGATCGGCTCGGTGAAGGCGAACCTGGGGCACCTGGAGTCGGCGGCCGGGGCGGCGGGACTGCTCAAGGCTCTATTGGTGCTGCGGCACCGGGTGATCCCGGCGACCCTGCATACGCAGCCGTTGAACGGCGGGATCGACTTCGCCGGACTGGGCCTGGCCCCCGTGGACGCACCGCTGTCGGTCGCCGCAGAGCGGGGCCGGCTGGTTGGGGTGAACTCCTTCGGCTTCGGTGGGTCCAATGCCCATGTGGCCCTCGGCGCGCCGCCCCCGGCGGAAGAGCGCGAGCAGGTGCTGCCCGCCGCGCGGCCGGTGGTCGTCAGCGGCCATACCCCGGCGGCCTGCGCGGCGGCGGCCGAGTTGCTGGCCGAGCGGTTGGGGACGGCGCCCAGTACAGGCTTCTACGACCTCGCCCACACCACCTGCCGCCGTCGCGGATTGCGCGAGTACCGCGCCGCTGTGCTGGCCGACAGCGCCGGGGAGGCGGCCGCCGCGCTGCGGGCGGGCGGCGAGCAGGCCGTGGTGGCGGCGGTGGCGCGCGGCACGGTCGGCTTCGCGTTCTCCGGCAACGGCTCGCAGTGGGCCGGCATGGCCGCCGACCTGCTCCGTCAGGACGCGGCGTTCCGCGCCGAGGTCGCGGCGGTGGACGCCGAGCTCGAACCCCGGCTTGGCTGGTCGGTGCGGGCCGTGCTGCCCCGGGTGTCCGAGGAGGAACTGGCGCGCACCGAGGTGGCACAGCCGCTGCTGTTCGCCGTGCAGGCCGGCCTGGTCGCCTCGCTCGCCGCCTGCGGGATCCGTCCGACGGCCGTGACCGGACACAGCGTCGGCGAGGTGGCGGCGGCATACTGTGCCGGCGCGCTGGACCGGGCCCAGGCCTGCCAGGTGATCGCCGAGCGCAGCCGGGCACAGGCTCGGACCGCGGGGTCCGGGCGGATGGCGGCCGCCGCGGTCCGTCCGGAGGAAGCCGACGCCCTGCTCTCCACCCATCGGGGACGCCTGGTGGTGGCCGGCGTCAACAGCCACCGGGACGTGACGTTCTCCGGGGATCCCGCGGCCATCGCCGAACTGGGCCGGACCCTCGACAGGCGCGGGGTGTTCTTCCGGGAGCTGCCGTTGGACTACGCCTTCCACAGCAGTGCCATGGATCCACTGCGGGGGCCACTGCTCGCCGCACTGGCGGGCCTGAAACCCACCGGGGGCAGGACCACCCTGATCTCCGCCGTGAGCGGTATGCCAGTGGCGGGCAGTGAGCTCGGCCCCGAGTACTGGTGGCGCAACATCCGGGAGCCGGTCCTCTTCGCCCGGGCCGCGCAGGAGTTGCTGCAGCGCTGCGACGTGGTTTTGGAGATCGGGCCGCATCCGGTGCTGGCCCCCTATCTGCGCCAGGTGGCGGCCGACTGCGACGACGAACGAATCGTGCGGGCGACACTGCGCAGGGCCGAGCCCGGAGTGCGGCACCTGCGTGCCTCGGTGGCTGACCTGCTGGCCTGTGGGGCCCAGGTCGATTGGCGGGCCTTCTTCCCGGTGCGCGCCCCGGTGGTCGACCTTCCCGGCTACCCGTGGCAGCGCGAGCGGCACTGGAGCGGCGGGCCCGGCTGGTGGCGGCAGTCGGCCGGTACCGGGGAGCACCCCGTGCTGGGCGGACGGCTGCCCGGTGCCGATCCGCTCTGGCAGCGGGGCTACGACCCGGAGCGTGACGCCTGGCTGGCCGACCACACGGTCGGTTCGGTGCCCGTGATGCCGGCCGCCGCCTTCGTCGACCTCGCCGTCAGCGCCGCCCGGGAGGTATCCACGGGCCCTGTCGAGCTCACCGACCTGGTCGTCGAACGGGCACTGCCGTTGCCGTTCGACGACCCCCGGGCAGAGCTGAGCGTGCAGACCTCCCTCGGCGAGGGCGGCCGGATCCGCGTCTTCGGCCGCGCCCGCGCGCAGGACGAGTGGCAACGGCACGCGACCGGTCGGGCCCGGCGCCTGTTCCGGGAACGGCCCACCGCCTTGGACGCGCACCCGGCGACCGCCGGCGGCGAGCGGTGGTCCTCCGAGAGGCACCACGCGCGGTGCCAACGGCTGCTGCTCGACTTCGGGCCGGCGTTCCGGCCGCTCACCGAGCTGTGGGTCGGCGAGGGCGAGGTCCTGGCCTGGTACAGCGCCCCGGCCGGGATGGCTTCCGGCCCGACGGCCCACCCCGCCCTGCTGGACGGCGCGTTGCAGGCCGGGATCCCGCTGCTGCCGACCGGTGATGCGGAGTCGGCGCCCTACCTGCCGGATCGCTTCGGCCGGGTCCGTTGGTGGCAGCCGCTACCGCCCGACGGACTGATCCGTGTCCGCGCTCGAGGCGGCACCGCACGGGAGCTCCACTGGGATGTCACCATCGCCGACCGGGACGGCACGGTCGCCATGGAACTGACAGACTGCCGACTGGTGCGCTTCGATGGTGCGCGGGCCGCGGCGCAGCCTGTACTGGCCGAAGTCCTACGGGCCGCCCCGCTGCCGTGCTCCGACGGTTCCCCCGCACCGTTGAGCGATCCGGCCTCCGTCGTGTCAGAGGCACTGGCCGTGCTCCCCCCCGGTTGTGAGGACCCTTCACGCTTCCGTGAGTACGCGCTCGACCTGACCGCGCACTGGACCGCCGCAGCACTGCGGGAACTCCTGCCTGGGCACCCGGTCGTGGGACCGGCCGACGCCGTCGCCAAAGGAGGAGTCGACCCCGGACGGCTGGACTGGCTGGCCGTCCTGTTCCGGGTCGCAGAGGAACGCGGCCAGCTGACGCCCGCCGGGCCCGACCGGTGGAGGCTGGGCCCAGAACCGGATCCCGACGCAGTCCTGCGCCGGGCCGTGCGCGATTGTCCGGCACAGGCCGCCCTCCTGCACGCGTACGCGTACTGCGGCGCCCGGTTCGCCGCCGGACTGCGCGGCCGTCAGGATCCGTTCGAACTCCTCTTCTCCGAGCCCGACGCGCTGGCCGCCCGGTTCTACGACCAGTCGCCGTACAGCCAGGCTGGCTACCTCACCGCTCGCCTGCTCCTGCGGACCGTACTCGCCAGCTGGCCGGCCGACCGACCGCTGCGGGTCCTGGAGATCGGTGCCGGCACCGGCGCGCTGGCCGCGCGGCTACTACCCGACCTGTCGGCCGACCGGACCCGCTACACCTTCACCGACGTCTCCGCCGCGTTCTTCCCCGCAGTGCGGGAGCGCCTCGCCTCCTACGACTTCGTCGACTACCGCACCCTGGACCTCGACCTCGGGCCCGAGGAACAGGGCTTCGAAGCCAGCGGTTACGACCTGGTCCTGGCCTCCGAAGCGCTGCACACCGCCACCGACCTGGCCGCCTCGCTCACGTCGGTGGCGCGGCTGCTCGCCCCACGCGGCCACCTGCTCGCCTTCGAGGTCCACGACGAACTGCTCGCCGCACCGCTGTTCGGTGCGCTGCCCAGCTACTGGAACCGGCGTGACCGGACCCTACGCCCCCGCGGGCCACTGCTGGACGCGGAATCCTGGCAGCCGCTGCTGCGCGAATGCGGTTTCGAGAGGACCGCGTGCGTGGACGGTTCGTCCATCGGCGCCCTCCGAGGGCATTCGGTGCTCCTTGCCTCACGGCCGGACGCCGAGGCCGCCGACCGGAGGCCCCCAGCCGCCCGCGACAGTGGCTGGGTGATCAGCTGGGCGGGCACCGCAGGCCCCGGCCCGTTCCCGCACCGCCTCGCCGAACTACTTGAGCCCGCCGCACCGGGCCGGGTCCAGGTCACTGGGCCCGCCGCCGACGTGCCGTGGCGGGAACTGTTCGCGCGGGAGCGCGGCCGTCTCGGCATCGTCCTGTGCACCGACGAACCAGCGGGACAGGACAGTGTACCGGCCCAGCGGCTCACAGAGGAGGCCGTCGTCGGCCTCGCAGGTCTGCGGGCCATCGCACGTGCCTGCGAGGACCGAGACGGGAACATTGAGCCCGCCCTCTGGCTGGCGGCCCGCAGTCCGGCCCTGGCCCCGGCCCTGCCGCCGGGCGGCGTGGTCACCGCCGCCATGTGGGGCGGGGCCCGAAGCCTAGCGAACGAACTGCCGGCCACCCCGCTGCGGCGGATCGCCCTGCTCTGCCCGGACGACGGACCCCGGGCGGCCCCCGGGCAGCCGGACTACGAAGCGCTGGCCCGGCGACTGCTCGACGAACTGCTCACCGAATCGGCCGAGGACGAGGTCCTGCTCACCCCCCCGGGACGGTTCGTGCCCAGGGTCCGCGAGTCGGCCCCACGCCCAACCCTGTACCGGGGCCCCCGGCGGCCACCCTTCACCGCGGAAACCAGCGACATCGGCCGCGCCTTCCGCGTCGCCTGGACAGCTGCCGAGCGGCCCGACCCGGGCCCCGGGCAAGTGCTGATCACGGTCGAAGCGGCCGCCCTCAACTACCGGGACATCATGACCGCCCGCGGGCTGGTCCCCGAAGTACCCGCAGCACCAGGCACCCCCACGGCCGGCGGCGTCGGCTTCGAATGCGCGGGCACGGTCCTGGCTCTCGGATCCGGTACCAACGACGTGCGCATCGGCGACCGCGTGGCCACGATCACCGCCGGTGCGCTGGGGTCGCACGTGCTGGCCCGCGCCGACCGCCTCCTGCCGGTCCCCGAGGGCATGACCTGCACCGAGGCGGTCACCCTCCCGGTCGCCTTCCTCACCGTCCAATATGGCTTGGGCGAACGGGCCCGGCTCTCCCCCGGGGAGACCGTGCTCGTGCACGGCGGCGCGGGCGGTGTGGGACTCGCCGCGCTCCAGTACGCCCACCTGATCGGCGCCCGGGTGATCGCCACCGCCGGCACTGAGGCCAGGCGGGACCTGGTCCGCCGGCTCGGTGCCGCGCACGTCCTGGACTCTCGCAGCCTGGCCTTCGCCGACCGGGTCATGGACCTCACGGACGGGCAGGGCGTCGACGTGGTACTCAACTCGCTAGCAGGCGAAGCCCAGGTCCGCGGTCTCCGGGTACTGCGCCCGTACGGCCGGTTCGTCGAACTGGGCAAGCAGGACTTCCTTGCCGACAACGCGCTGCCGCTCGCCCGCTTCCTCGATAACCTCGCCTTCCACAGTGTGGACGTAGCCGCCCTGATGGCCGGCACCTCCTCGCTCGCGGACCGCCAACTGGCCGAACTCGCGGCAGCGGTCCGCGACGGCTTCTACCGGCCGCTGCCGCACCAGGTGTACCCGGCGACGCGACTAGCAGAGGCGTTCGATAGCCTGCGGTGCTCCCGGCACCTCGGCAAGGTCGTCGTCGACCTGACCGGCCCCGCCCCGGTCCGGCAGCCCATCACCGCCCCACGCCTCGACCCCGAGGCCGTCTACCTGGTCACTGGCGGCCTCGGGGGCTTCGGCGCCGCCACCGCCCGGCACCTCGCCGACCTGGGCGCCCGCCACCTCGAACTAGTCGGCCGCCGGGGCGTCGACGCCCCGGAGGCGGGCGCACTGCTGGCGGATCTGCGCGAGCGGGGTGTGAGCGCGACCGCGCATGCCGCCGATGTCGCCGACGCCGCGGCCATGGAACGGATTCTCCACACGGCCATCGGCTCCGGGCGGCGACTGGCGGGCATCGTCCACGCGGCGATGGTGCTGCAGGACGCCCCGCTCACCCGCCTTGACGACGAGCAGCTGCGCGCGGTACTCGCGCCCAAGATGACCGGCGGCCTGGTCATCGACCGACTGACCCGGGGACGGGACCTCGACTTCCTGCTTCACTACAGCTCGACCAGCGCCCTCGTCGGCAACCTCAGCCAGAGCGCCTACGCGGCCGGCAACCTCGCCCTGGAACAGCTCGCCGGAGCCCGCCGCGCGGCCGGCCGCCAGGCCCTGGCCGTGCAGTGGCCGCAGATCACCGGCACCGGCTACGCCCACCGCACCGGCATCGCCCAGGCACTCGACCACCGAGGCTTGACGGGCATCCCCGCCGAGGACGCCCTGCACCAGCTGGACCGGGTACTCGGACGCGTTCCCGCGTCCTTGCCCGAGCACACTGTGAAGATCGGACCGCTCGACTGGACCACCGCGGCCAGGTCTCTCCCTGCCCTGGCCGCCCCGCGCACCGCCGACCTCCTGAAGGAGGACATCGACCAGGCACCGCCCGACCTTCGGCAACGCATCGCCCAGGCCTCCCCCGAGACCCTGCCGACCGTCGTCGAGGACACCCTGTGCCAACTGCTCGGCCAAGTTCTGCAAGCCGACCCGGACACCCTCCTGCGCGACCGCAGACTGGACCACCTGGGCGTCGACTCGCTGATGGCCACCGAGCTGAGCACCCTCGTCAGGCGGGCCTTCGACTGCGACCTGCCCGCCATCAAAATCACCGCCGCCGCTGGGGTGACCGCGCTGGCGGCCACCATCCTCAGCCGGATCCCGCGCTCCGCCCCTGCTCCGACGCCGCCGCGCGGCGGGCCACCGGACCACGAACGGCGGACCCGGTGAGCAGCGGGGCCATCCTGCTCACCGGTGCCACCGGCTTCCTCGGACGGCGGCTGTGCCGCGAACTCCTCGTCGCCTCCGAGGCCGATGTCCATTGCCTGCTGCGCGACTCCGACACCGCACCAGCCAGCGAACGGCTGCGCCGCGTCGCACCGGCCCGGTCTCGCCGCCTCATCGCCGTCCCCGGCGACCTGACCGCGCCGCTGCTCGGCCTGACCCCCGACCGCTACGACGAACTCGCCACCACCGTGAACGCCGTTTACCACTGCGCGGCCTCGGTCAATCTGGCCGCCGCGTACGGCCGCACCGCCCCCGTCAACGTGAGCGGCACCGAAAGGCTGCTCACGCTGCTCGACCGGCGGGCCGAACTGGGCCGACCGCCGGCCCGACTGCACTTCGTCTCCAGCGCCGGAGTCTTCGTCACCGCACTCGCCACCGGAACCATCACCGTGAGCGAAGGCACCGTCCCCACCCGCGCGACGGCGGGCCCCTCCGGATACCTACTCAGCAAGGCCGACGCCGAACAACGCGTCGACCAGGCCCTCGACAGAGGCACCGATATCACCATCCACCGCCCGGGAATCATCACCGGCGACTCCGCCACCGGCGCCACCTCACCCGACACCGACCTGCTGGGCTGCCTCCTGCGCGCCGCGGTCGCGCTGCACAGCATCCCGGTCGGCCCCGGCCACCTCCCCATGGAAACCGTGGACACCGTCGCCCGCGGCATCGTACGGCTGAGCCAGACGGCACCACGCGGCTCCGTCTTCCACCTCACGCGGCCCGTACGGATCGACGTGCCCTTCATCGCCCTCCAACGGGCCGGCTACCCGCTGCTTCCCGTCCCCGAGGCCGGCTGGTACCACCAGGTGTGGCAGCATGCCTGGGAGCCAGAGGTCTACCCGGCCTACGTAGTCTCGACCGCCAGCGGCCTCACCGAACACACCGCCCCCCGGCTGCCGGTCATCGACTCCACCGCCACCTACGCGGCCGCCCGCTCCGTCGGGATCGACGCACCGCCCCTCGACGCCCCGTACTTCGACCGCCTTGTCGCCAACCTGATCGCCGCCGGGGCGCTGCTCCCGCCCTGACGTCAACCTGCCGGCTCCCGGACTGGGCCCGTCCGCGGTCGGTCCCGTCATGGCCGAGGCTGTGGGCGCTGCCTCGTCGTACGGCCTGCGAGGTCCTGCGTGTCAGTCAGCGGCGCCCGGACGGGGCGCGAGGAGGGCCTCGGGGGCTCGTGGGGGATCCGGGCGCGCTTAACAGTGCGCCGAGCCGCAACGGGCCGGACCTCGCGTCGTTCGCAGGCCATGGCGTCGCTCGGAGTTCCCGTGACCACACTGTCTGACGGCGGTCAGAGGCGGGAAGGCACGTGCGGTGCCTGGTGGGACCGGGCCGGGAGCAGGGCGCCGGACTGGGCACGGCACCGGGGCCTGGTGCAGGGGGAAATGGAGGTGCGGCGGCTGTCGTCCTGTGTCCAAGGATGGATGGCCGGCTACATCGCGCCGTCCGCAGCCCCCAGGCGGGGTCGAACTGCTCGCCGATTGAGGTGCTCACCACGCGCTGGGGCCGTAGGTCTCGCCGTTGATGGTGACGGTCCCCTTGGTCGAAGGGACGCTCGGCGGCGGGATGGGGCCGGTGGTGGGCGGCGGTGGGGTGGGGGTGCGGGTGGTGATGTAGACGGGACGGCCTACTCCGAGCACCAGCGAGCGGGGGCGGGTCTTGCGGGCGACGCAGCCGCCGCAGCCCTGGCCGTAGGCGGTCACGCGGCGGCCTCCAGTTCGCCCTTCACCCAGTCGTCCACGCGCTCGAAGATCGTGACGGGGACGAGGGCGAGGGTGGTCTCCTCGCCGCTGCGGGAGACCTTGGTGTTGATCTCCTGGATGACGTACTCGGCGTCGACGCCGGGCCAGCGGGCCGTCCCTCGCTCGAACGCGGATCCTGTGGCCGACGCGCAGCTCGGCGGCGGAGTGCTCGCCGCCCGAGTGCAGCGTGACCTAAGGCACGACGATCGGGAACGCGCCGACGGCGACCAAGCGTCGGCCTGCGCGGTCAGCGTCTCGACCCGCACGACGGAGGTGTTGGTGGCGATGGCCGCCAGACGGGGGATGCGGCGGCCATCGCCGGTCTCCAGGACACCGTTGTACCACCGCGACTTCAGCTGTGACCAGCCTTCGCCCGCGCCGTTGACGCCGGTCTCGGTGCACATCTGGTCGCCGTCGGATGTCACGCTGGTGACGGTGCAGTTGGCCCCGTGCTCCAGGACGATGCCGGTGTCCTGGCCTCCGGCGGGGTAGAGGAAGCGGAAGTGGTTGCGGATCACGCGGGCGTCGATGTCCCAGTCGTGGTCGATCCGGAAGTCGAAGCCCTTGATCACCGCGCCGAGCTGTTCGACGGCCTCACCGCCCGACTTCCAGGCGAACCAGTCGTAGGTGCGTTCGCGCTTCATGGTGTCCAGGTCGGGGCCGAAGGTGAGCGCGCCGGGGCAGTTGCTGCCCCAGTAGCCGTACTCGCCGGGGGCGACGGGCGAGGGGTTGTCGGCGAACTGCTGGATCAACTCGCGGGCGATGGTGGTCTGTTCGCGCGGCGCCATGCCGGTGGAGTAGCCGAGGTTGATCGTATTCCTGCGGTAGCACTCCCACAGGCCAACGCAGTCGAGCGTCATCTCCTCGGCGGCCAGTCCACGTTCCAGGCCATCAGCGGGCCGCCCCACAGGACGCGGCTGCCGCGCTGGACGTGGGCGGTGATCCGCCACGGCGAGATCAGCGACCAGTCGAGTCCGGCGAGGGGTTCGGCGGCCAGCGGCACAGTGAAGCTCGCGGCTCCGCGGGCGTTGAGGATGGAGCGGTAGTTCAGGGCCGAGACGGGCAGCTCGGCGAGCAGAGCGCCGCCCTTGAACTCGGAGAGGATCACGCGGTAGCCATTGTCGTCCGTCATCAGGCCGCCTAGACGACGACGGCTTCGGCGTAGGACGTCCACGCGGTGGTGAGCCGGACATTGTTGTCCGAGTTGTCGGTGAAGACCATGGTGGAGACGTTGAGCGGGGTGCCGGCCGGCCAATGTCGCGGAGTTAGGGTTCGTCCGGGTCCGTCAAGAGAGTGATACTGGCCCGAACTGCGGGCATGAGGACGGGACCTCCCGTATAGCAAGTGATCGACCAAGATCTACTTGCTGAAGAGGTCCCGTTGGCTGACCAGTCTGCCATCGCTCGGCCGGATTGCCTTGCAAGAGAGGGAGATTCCGCTCTTGCGCCGGGTCATCTGGGCGAGCTCACCCGCTACCTTCCTGTTGAACTCGTTGACGCGGTGCTCGATGAAAAACCGCGCAGTGGAGCGTCGCCGGCGGCTCCTGCCCTCTCGTGTCGGGGTGTACTTCGTACTGGCCCTGTCACTGTTCCCCGCCCTGGGCTATCTGCGGGTCTGGGGCAAGCTGACGGCCGGACTCGCCGGGCCGGGCATCGCCCGTCCCAGCGAGAAGGCCTTGCGATGCCTGCGGCGGCGCGTGGGCACCGCCCCGCTCAAGGCATTGTTCGAGGTGGTCGCCGGACCGCTCGCCCAACCCACGACGCCGGGCGTCCGCTACCGGCGCTGGCGGACGGTGGCCTTCGACGGGTGCGCCTCCGTGAAGGTGCCCGACTCCGGGCGCAACCGGACCTGGCTCGGCAGGATCCAGACACAGTGGGGCTGGGCCGGCTACCCGGTCCTGCGACTGATGACGCTCTGCGAGACCGGCTCCCGCGGCCTGCTCGGGGCGGTGTTCGGGCCGACAGAGGAGTACGAGACCGCCTACGCGCGACGTCTCCTGCCGCTGGTGAACGCCGACATGCTCGTGCTTGCCGACCGGGGCTTCGACGGGGACGCCTTCCTCGCGGATATCGCAGCCACCGGGGCCCAGTTCGTCATCCGCGTCGGCGCCCACCGTCGCCCGGCCGTCCTTGCCCCGCTCGCGGACGGCTCGTATCTGACCCGGCTGGGCGGACTCAGAGTACGTGTGATCGATGCCGTGATCACACTGGGCACGGACAGCGGCCGGACACTGTGCGAGCGCTACCGCATCGCCACCACCTTGCTCGATCCTCGTAATGACCCCGCCGAAGCGCTGGTCCGCCTCTACCACGAGCGCTGGGAGATCGAGTCCGCCTACTACGCACTGCGACACACACTGCAGAACGGCCGCGTGCTCAGGTCGCAGGATCGTGCGGGCCTGGAACAGGAACTATGGGCTCAGTTGATCGTCTATCAACTTCTGCGGACCGCGATGGTCGACGCCGTGGAGTCGCGTCCGGGCACCGACCCGGACCGCGCCAGTTTCACCATCGCCCTTGAAACCGCACGTGACCAGGTCATCCTCGTCGGCACGATCACAGGAGAAAGCGCTCACGACCCACTGGTCGCCACCATCGGCCTGGCAGTCCTGGGCGGCCTCCTACCACCGAGACGGCCGCGCACCAGCGCCCGCTCGGCCAAGATCGGACGCACCCGATACGCGCACGGCTCGGCAGACCCCCGCCCGCGGCAACCCGAGACGATCACCAGCCTCGCAGTGACGCTCCGCCCGGCTCCCCGGACCCCACCCCTGCCCTCGGACGGCCACGAGGACCAGCACAAGGCCGTCACCAGGAACGGGTCCACGCGCACCGGCCTGCGAAACCGAGTCTTCCAACTCATGGCAGTCAATCCCGAACGATCCTGGCGGCCCCGCGAAGCATCCACCGCCCTGGGCATCCAAAACCACGCGAGCTTCGCGAGTCAGATGACCATGTGGGCCAATGAAGGCCTTCTCAAGAAGATTGCCTACGGGACCTACACGCTCGCCGACGCATGGAAACAGACCGCGTTGACAAGCGCGGAAAGCCCCTAACTCCGCGGCATTGCCCGGCCGGCACGCGGACGGTGGCGCTGCACCGGGCGTCGTGGGAGCCGCCGGCCCGCACGACAGCGCTCGCCGTGCCCGGAGACCACGGGCGTGATCCAGCCCTCGCCGAAATCGCCTCGGTAGGAGAATTCGAAGGAGACGGTCACCAGGCGCGGGTAGGGGGCGACCAGCTGCTCGGCAGGCTGGCAGACGGCCGCCTCGCCGCCCTGGACGAGGGCGGCGAGGACCGGCGGCAGCGCGTACTCGGCGGCGATCCGGTCCCGTATCGCCTGCTCCTGGAGCCGGGCGACCTCCGCGCGCAGTTCGTCCGCCTCGATACCGGTCTCGTCCGAGCGCTCGCGTGTCGCGTCCAGGTCGGCCTGCATCCTCTCGTACAGTTCCTTGTAGTCCGGCCCGTCCAGCGCACGGGCCGGGCCCGCCCCGCTGTCCACGGTTGACTGCCCGGAATCTGCAACATTCGGCAGGACGGACGGCGGGGCATCAGGCACAGTGGCGGGCTCGGTGTCCGGACGGGCCACCCCGCCCGGATCACCTCGGCGGCGGTTGGAGTATCGGGCGTCGGGGTGTCGGGCATTGCTCTCCCAGGGGGTGCGACAAGGGAGTTGTCGTACTAGTCGTGGATGAATCGTTTCGGCTTGGCCCGTGTGTGTGACACACCGGTGACGGCGGGCATGGCACTGAGTACCGTGCTGCACCTGACCTCCCTCGGAAGGACCTCTGATGACCAGGATCCGCAGTCTGGCCGCCTCCACCCTCGTGACCATCGCGCTGTCGGCCGGCAGAGTCGCCATCTCGGCGGGCACTGCCCCGGGCTGGAGCGTGGGTGTCCGGCGAAAGCAGGTCTTCGCATCCCGTACCGCACGAACATGGGCTGTACGGGGCCGGGTCGCACGGCGGCTGCACCAGGTCGCATCCGCCCTCGGAGGCGAGCGGTGAGACTTCACCCGGCAGTCGGCATTCACCTGACCGACCTGCTTTAACAGGCACGCCAGTCTGCCAGCCACCCGCCACCGAAGTCCCGCCAGATACGCGCGTACTTCGGGTTCTCGGCGGGGAGTTGGTAACAGCGGGAGAAGATTGGGACCGGCTGGCAGTGGCAGTGCGGGTACGCGCCGAACGCGGCCGTGCGCTTCGACTTGTAGACCGCGCCCCTGCCGGCCATGAGCGCAGAAGTTGCAGGGCGAGCTGTCGGTCTTGCGGTGGTAGCCGTTTGCCCCGGGATCGTCCTGGATCGCGGCATGGCTCATGTCCCGGCCACCGTCCTGGACGAGCATCGCGCCGGCCCCGGAGCTGCCGGTGCGCAGCGACTCCAGAAACTCCTTCTGCCAAGCGACCAGCTCGGCGTCGTCCAGCGCGGCCGAGCCCCGGCCAGCGCGTTCGCGGCGCTCAACGTGGTCGGCGACCTGGGGCCTGTGTGAGGTTGTGATTAATCTTCGGGTTCTGCCCCGCTCCGGGGCAGAACCCGGTAGGACTGTTGGATGTGACGCGCAGGCAACTCACCGACGAGCAGTGAAGTTTGATCGAGCCCTATCTGCCGATCGGCAGGTTCGGGCCCTACCCCGAACGGCTTCGTGACCAGTTCGAGGGTGTGATCTGGCGGTTCCGCTCCAGTGCCCAGTGGCGGGAGATGCCCGAGGAGTTCGGCCCCTGGTCCACGGTCTTCGGCCGGTTCCGGGTCTGGCGGGACGCCGGCGTGTTCAGTGCCCTGCTCGAAGGCCTGATCGCCGCGGCCGCCCGCGAGGGGAAGGCGGACCTGTCGTTGGCCAGCGTCGACTCCACGACCGTCCGGGCCCACCACGACGCCGCCGGGATGCTCGTCGACGACGATGTCATGCAGGCCCTGGAGGAGGCCACGCGCGAGCAGGAAACAACCCGGCAAAAGGGGGCCAGTCGCAGGAACAGAACGGACAGAACGAGCGCAGACGCACCCGACGGCGACGCGAACTCCGCTTGAAGCATGCCCAGCTCGGCAGGTCACGGGGCGGGCCCGCCACAGGCAACGGAAGCAGGCCTTTTGCCCTGTGGCGGGAACACGGCCTCGCCCCCACCCGTCCCCCTTCCGGAACGGGCGGGGCCGTGTTCCCCCGGTCCATCCCTGCCGGTCGCGGCCCGGGGCGACCTCGCACAGAGACCCCCGCTCCGGTGGATCGCGCTGGACGGCCTCACCACCGGGGCGGGGGCACCACAAGCCTCATCCCCCGGTGCCTGCCGGCCGGTAGCCGGTAGATCGCCGGGAGGCACCCCTTCCAATGGACGTCCGGCCGGAGAAAGGGGAAGCGGAAACGGGCCTCCGGACCCCGTCCCGGTGGCAGCGGCACGCAACGCCCACCGGGCGGGGTATCCGAGGCCCCTTCACTCCATGCTCCCGCATCACCCCGGAGCGTGCCACCCGAGCCGCCCGCCCACAACCCACCATCCATCGACGACCCACACATGAGCGGCAGTTCCGGCCGCGACCGTTTCCAGCCCCGCGGCAAGCCGTGGTGCGCCGAGTACGGGTTCCGGGGCCAGGGCCGGCTGGGCCCCCGCCCGGCCTCGGCGACGTCAGCGGCTACGCCGCGCGCGACTCCTTCGAGCGCGTGGCCGCCCACCTGATCGCCATCGCCACCCCTGCGACCAGGCGGCCGTGGACTTCGGCCGGGTGCTGCTGCCCCACGCCCGCCGCGTCGCCCAGGACATCGGCCACCGTCACCATCACCATCACCCGCAGGCCGACCTCGCCGTCACCGTAAACCTGCACCAGACCCGGTGCCGGATCGTGGCCATCGACGGTCACGGCGACGCACACATCAGCGAGCAGGACGCCAGGGACGAGCTGGAGACGAACGTCGAGGACGCCGTCAGGACCGTTCTCGGCGTCCCGCCGCGCGCCCCGCTCATCATCACCATCATCGACGACTGAACACCGGCACGAATACAACGAGGCGGGTACCCGGCACGCCGACATGCCAGGCACCCACCCCTCTCAACTCCCCTCCCCTGCACGGAAGGGATCCCACACCCCTGATGCTCCCGCAGCACCTACACTCCCCACCATCCCCCGCAGGGGTGACAGCCCCCACTCGCCCGTTGCCCACCCGACACCGACGAGGAGCCTCCGATGCCGATGAAGACCCCGTCCGCACCCCGCCCCAGCTCCGACATCCCCGAACCCACCCCCGAGCAGTGGGCGGAGATCGTCTGGTGAGCCGTGCCGTTCGACCACTGTCAGGACGGCTGGGTGGTCCAGTCTTGGGCCCAGGAGCCATTCCAGTGAGGGGTGGATCTGGGTGAGCAGGCCGCGCAAGCGGTTCTTGGTCCTGGTCGACTCGGCGGCCAAGTCGTCGTCGAATCCGACGATCATCTCCAGCTTTGCGACGGTCCTGTCGGACGGCGCCAGGTCGCGCGGTGTCCGCGATGATCGCCGCGTCGCGTGCGTCGGTCCTGGCCTCGCCCGAGTAGAGGTTGGCGATCCTTCGCATCGTCTGGCCGGGCAGGTAGGCAAATTCGGCAGCCCGTACCGCGGGCCACCGCAAGCGGCAGGGCTCCGATCGAGGCGGGCTGCTCGACATCCACCAGCACGGTGCCGTGCTTGGCCTGGAGCTTGCTGAACACCTCGCGTAGTCTCGGCTCGATGTTGGGTAGCCGCTTGTCGAGGACCCATTTCCCGGCCGGGGTCACAGCGGTGGCGTGCTGTTCGCCCTTACCTACGTCCAGGCCCAGGTAGACGTCGATGCCACCCGTGTCGATCACACGCACTCTCACCGCGGCCACGTCGTTCAAGCGGCTGGTGCGCCGCAGGTGGGTCATCGAACGGACGATGTCCTGGCTGACTGGCTACCGCAGACTCAACCACCGCCATGAACGCGACCCCATCAACTACCTGGCCTTCCTAGTACTGCAACGACACTCCGTAACGTTGCGTGTCCTCGCCTCGTTGAGTGTGTTCGTGCTGGAAGACATAACTGACGGATGGTCGGGCGAGTTTGCTGACTTCACGGCGCGGTTCGCCGGCCGCTTCGGTCGGGTGGAACCTCGGCGGCGGATGGTGTCCTACCTGCGGGGACTGCTCGGCGAGGCCGAGCGGAAGAACGGCTGGACCCTGGCCGAGGCCGCAGGCGACGATGGCCCGCAGGGGATGCAGCGCCTGCTGAACCACTACCAGTGGGACGCCGACGCGCTGCGCGACGATGTCCGTGATGCCGTTCTGGAGAACATCGGCGATCCCCATGATGGAGTTCTCATCCTCGACGAGACAGGGTTCCTGAAGAAGGGTGTCCGGTCGGCGGGCGTGGCCCGCCAGTACTCGGGCACAGCGGGCCGGATCGAGGATTCCCAGGTGGCGGTGTTCCTGGCCTACGGATCCAACCGGGGCCGGGCGCTGATCGACCGGGAGCTGTACCTGCCGAAGGCCTGGACCTCGGACCGTGAACGCTGCCGGGCGGCGGGCATCGGAGACGACGTCGAGTTCGCCACCAAACCCGATATCGGACTGCGGATGCTGAAACGCGCGGTGGAATCCGAAGTGCCGTTCGGCTGGGTGACAGCCGATGAACTCTACGGCCAGACCGGGCGCCTGCGGCTCTGGCTGGAGGAGAACGACATCCCCCATGTGCTCGCAGTTCCGAAATCCCAGATGGTCATGACCATGGAGTTCTTCGGCCAGGCCCGCGCGCACGAGCTGATCGGCCGCCTTCCGGACGAGGCGTGGCAGCGCTTGAGCTGCGGTGACGGCGCCCACGGCCCGCGGGAGTACAACTGGGCCGCGGCCCCGATCCGGCCCTGGCGGCGCAAGGGATGGGACCACTGGCTGCTCGCCCGGCGAAGCACCTCCGATCCCACGGAAATCGCCTACTACATCTGCTTCTGCCCGACCGGCACTCCACTTGAAAAGCTCACGGAGATCGCGGGGGCGCGGTGGATGGTGGAGGAGTGCTTCCAGACCGCGAAGAACGAGGCTGGCCTCGACCACTACCAGGTCCGCGGCTACACCCCGTGGTACCGGCACATCACCCTCTCGATGGCCGCTCTCGCTTTCCTCGCTATCCTGCGGGCCGAGACAAAAAAGGGGACGAGAAAACTCGAACTGATGAAGCCCTCGTGCCCGTCAGCATGAACGAGGCACGACGGCTGTTCAACCGCGTCTCCTCTCCGATACGCCACGGAATCCGGCACGCGCTCACCTGGTCCCACTGGCGCAGAAAATCCCAAGCCCGGGCACGCGCCAGCCACTACAAGCGAAGAGGGCATGTCGAAGTGTCGTTGCAGTACTAGACCTGCTTAGGGTGTTCTGCGAGTCTTGGGCGGTTCTCGTAGTCCTTGAAGGCAAGTTGTCCGGTTCCGGTACTTCACGGCGGGCCGTCGGCGCGGTGTGCTGACGGATGTGGGTGAGCGCCCTGCGTACCCGAGCGACCTGTCGGATGAAGCCTGGGAGCTGATCCGGCCGGTCCTCACCGCGTGGAAGGCGAGGCATCCCTCGGTCAGCGGCCATGCCGGCCGGTACGAGATGCGGGAGATCGTTAACGCAATCCTCTACCAGGCCCGCACCGGATGCCAATGGCGCTACCTGCCCCACGACCTGCCACCCAAGAGCGCGGTGTAGTACTACTTCGGCACATGGCGCGACGACGGGACCGCCGAGACCATCCACGACCTGCTGCGCTGGCAGGTCCGCGAAAGCCGCAGGCAACACGAGGACCCCACCGCGGTCGTCCTGGACTCCCAGACCGTGCGGGCCTCGACGAACGCGCCGAAGGAGACGACCGGACTGGATCCCGGCAAGAAGAGCCCGGGGCGCAAGCGGGGCATCGCCACCGATGTACTCGGCCTGGTCATCGCCGTCGTCGTGGTCGCGGCGAGCGTCCACGACAACGCGATCGGCGTCGCGCTGCTGGACAAGGTCGCCCGGAGCGCGCCGACCGTGACCAGGGCGTGGGCGGACGCCGGGTTCAAGAACGCCGTGGTCGAGCACGGCGCCGCCCTTGGCATCGATGTGGAGATCGTCCGGCGTGATCCCGGCGCACGCGGGTTCACACCCGAGCCGAGACGGTGGGTGGTCGAGCAGACCCTGGGCACTCTCATGCTCCATCGCAGGCTCGCACGTGACTACGAGGCGAAGCCGGCCAGCTCGGTGGCGGCGATCCACTGGTCCATGACCGACGTGATGCTCCGGCGACTCACCCGCGCCGCCACCCCGACCTGGCGTGACCCGCCACCGTGGCATCCGCAACCTGTGACCGGCAGGAGCATCGATGAGGGAACTCCTGGACAAAATCGAGTCCCGGCAGCGGCTCGTCCGCGAGACAGTCGAACAACTGCGTGAGCGGATCGCTCGTCTCACCGAACAACTCGCGGCCGCCGAGGACACCTTGAAGCGTCTTGAGATCACCCGGGAGACCATCCTGGAACTGGCGGCCGAGACCGGCACAGAGCCGCCGGAGTCGCTGCCGCCCGGATACCGCGCGATCCTGGCGGTCATCGAGGCATCGGAGGAAGGACTCCGGGCCAAAGACGTCTGCCAGGCGATCGGCCTCGCCCCCGAGCCACGGCATATCGAAGGCACCCGCGCCAAGCTGAAACGCCTGGTCAGCCGCGGCATCCTTACCAAACCCGAGCCCGGCCTGTTTACCCTTACCAACCCGACACCGGCCACCCAGACCTGAACTCCGGCGAAGCTTCACAGAACACCCTCTGAGATCTCCGGGATCGGGGAGCATGCGACGCGGCCGTTCCCCACGCTTCGAGTTGTCGAGTCACGAAGTACGACGGAACAGCCGCTGCTTATGAGTCTTGCAGCCAATGCGCCTGCGAACGGGGCATTGGGTGTCCCGTCCCGCTTTCGGGTCGAGTTCTACGACTGTCTGTACGCCCGTGCGGATTCGTCGCTCGAGCTCACAGATGCGATGCTGTGCACGGGCGGTCCGGTCAAGACTCTGATCGAACTGTCACTCGCCGTCGAGCACCGGCGCGAGCACGGCGCCTTGCATGTGGCGCTGGACTGTGGGCGACGCCCCGAGACGGAGCACCTGCCGACGTGCAGGTGCCCCGCCTGCAGTTCCCGGGTGCCGTCATGGGTGGCGGTGTTCGTGCGCGCTGGGCGTCTTCTGAACGTCCTCCAAGGCGAATCCCGCCAGTGTGGTAGCCCACTCATGAGGACGAGCCCTCAGAGTTACTAGTGTCGTTGCAGCCGGATCAGGGCGAACGCGGCTGGTCATGGCCCACGCACGCCTTGGTGGGTCGATAGGCACCGCACACTGCTGGCAATCGCACGCCGGCTAGGCGGAGTTGGCCGATTCGGGCGTGATAGGCGGCACCGGTGAGGAGTTCGCGGGCAACGGTCGCGGCGTGGCGGTTTCTCGGCTCGGCGAGGTCGGTGCCGGCCGTCCAGGCGTTGAAGGCGCCCATCGCGGGGCCGCACCAGATCTGGAAGTCGGCGACGCGGTCCGGGGTGCCTTCGAGAGCCCACCGGGAGGACTGGCCGAGGTACCAGCGGAAGACGGCCGCCATTCTGAAGCGACGGTCCGCGGCTGCACGCACGGCCATCTCCGGCTGGTTCTCCGCCAGCCAGGCCATCGTGTCGTGTTCGACCTCGGACAGGCTCCGTCGGAACAGCTGCTGTTCCAGCCGGTCTCGTTGGGCGGGTGTCAGGTCGTCGAGGCTGTCATGTCGGTGGTAGAGCCGGTAGAGCTGTCCGGCCCGGCCGGGGAAGAGGCTGCCCCGCTGAAGCACCTGAACATCGATGCCGAGTTCGAACATGTCGGCGGCCGGCGCCGTGGCGCAGTCGGCGATCCCGGCCCGGGCCAGCAGTTCCTTGACGGTGGTAGAGGTTCCGGCCTCGACGCATGCCTGGTTGACGGAACCGGTGACTACGTAGTCGGCGCCGAGGACGAAGGCGGCGTGGGCGGCGGTCGGGGTGCCGATACCGCCAGCCGCGCCGATCCTCACCCGGGGGGCAAGCCGGTCGCGCAGTGCTGTGAAGAGCGGCAGGAGCACGGCCAGCGGCCGGCGGTCGGTGTGCCCCGCCGAGTCAGCTTCGGCGGTGAGGTCGTCGGCGAGCGGCACCCGGCGGGCGAGTTCCGCCTGCTCCGCGCTGATGGCGCCGCGCTGGAGCAATTCGTCCAGGAGCTCGGCAGGCGCGGGCCGGAGGAAGTGCTCGGCCACTTCGCAGCGGGACACCTTGGCCATCACGCGGTGCTCGGAGTGCACGCCACTCCGGGAGTCCTGGCGAAGCCCGAGGGTGCGGAAGCGGACCAGTTCGGCGGTGGGGCGGACAAAGGCGGACGCCTCGATCCGCCGGACGCCATGGGCCAGGAACCGGTCGACGCAGTCGCGTTCGAGCCGGGGTGCAGTCGGCGTGTGAATCAGGTTGGCTGCCCAGGGCCGGCCGGACAGGGCCCGGCCGAGGCGGGCCAGGCCGTCCTCCGCACGGGCGGCGGGGAGACCGGCAGTTCCGAAGGAGGCCAGGTACCCGGCGCGCACCAGAGCCGTGACCAGTTCGACGGAGGAGATGCCAGCGGCCATCGACCCGGCCATGTAGGCGCCGCGCAGGCCTTGCTCGTCGATCAGTGTGGGCGACCCGAGCCGGTCCGGCGCCAGCGGGCCGACGGCGGCTAGCAGTTCGCCTTCGCTGCCGGACGGGAGGGTATGCCGGGCGCCGACCCGTCCGGCGACACGGACGATGTAGCAGGGCTGATCCAGGTGTAGCAGCATCTCGCGGACTGCATCGGCGTCGAAGGCCGTCGTCCGCTCGCGGATTGGTGCCGGTGTCATGGCGTCGGCCTGTGGTCGGTACCGGGCCGGGCAACGATGCTCAGGCCTGTTGCCTGGTACACGCGCAGGCCGTCGCGCCACAGTGCTCCGTCGGCGCGTGCGGTGAGCTTCCCTCCGCCGGAGATGAGGTCGGTCAGGTGCACTTCGGCCTGGACCGTACGATGCGAGGGCAGGATCTGCCCCCGGTAGCCCCAGGCGAGTTCGGTGGCGGTTCCGATGGTGAGGACGGGCGTCGGCATGGCGTCGAGTAGGCCGCTGTGCAGGAGGTACGCGCGCAGTGACTGGTGCATCATCTCGAGGCCGAAGGATCCGGGCATGACCGGATCGTGCAGGAAATGCTGGTCGAAGTACCAGGCGTGGGGGTCGATCCGGGCAGTTCCGAGAGCGTAGCCGAGGCCGTGTGCGCCGCCCTGGAAGACGACCGCTAGGTCATCGAGCAGGGCTAGGCGGCCAGTGCCGAGGCGGGCGTCGGAGGCGACGGCCGGGCGGGCAGTAGGGGGCGGGGCCTGCGGCAGGTGGAGCCAGGGTGACGGGGTGGTACCGGGCCCCGGGGGCCGACCGGGTTCCGCCAGAGAGGCCGCGGCGTAGCAGCCGTATGTGGTCTCTCCGGAGCAGAAGGCTTGGCCGTCCACGCTGAGTTCGAAGGCGTACCGCTGGATCTCGCAGTCGGGCAGGGCTGTATGAGAGAGCAGGGTGGAGCGCTGGGTGACGGTGCGGCCGGCGAGGTCTGGAAGGTGCCGAAGGGTCAGGCGGCCTTCCAGGTTGCGGACCGCCCGGTCCTGGTCCGGGTGTTCCAGGATCAGGCCGTGGGCGATGGCCACGATCGCCGCCCCTTGGAGGGCGATCTCGAGGAGGGCGAGCAGAGGGAAGGCCCTACCTCCGTTGTCCCGGAGGTACCACGGGTCTTTCGGGACGTCGTACTCAGTCGTCATCGCGGCGCCGGGGAGGTACTCGCCGTGGGGCCGTGCCGGGTCTGGGGAGCGGTGGAGCATAAGCAGTTCGCCACGGGGCAGCCGGGTGCGCATGCGGGCCAGTGCGAGGCCGGGAGTCCCTAGGGCCTCATTGATGTCGCCCTCGGCCAGCAGCGCCATGTGGAACTCGTTGACGCGCGCGGGCCGCCCGTCGGCGCAGCGGCGGGTGGCGACCGCGACTCCGCTCGGAGCTTCAGTGGCGGCTAGATGGGTGCCCGGCCCCTCTGTGATTTTGAGGCCAGCTCCGCGCACCTGTCCGATCGGGTGGTCGCCAGCCCGCAGGGTGACGTCGGCGATGAGGTGCGGCCGTGGGGTGAGGGCCACTTTGCGGGGAGCGATCTCGGCCATCACTGTCGTTCCGGGGCGGATGGGGTGGTGCAGTTCGACTCCGAATTCTGGTGCGTCGTGGGGACTGAGGACCGGTTCGGGCAGGTAGCTGGGCAGGCCGAGCTGGGTCGCGTACTCGGCGAGCATCAGGCGGACAGCAGGGAGGGGATCCGGCGCCGTGAGGTGGAGCAGAGCGACGGCCGGGCCGGGGCAGTCGCCCGGGTCGGACGGGTCCGGGCCGGTCAGCCACCGGAGTGCGGCGGGTTCCGGGCGGGGCAGGGTGGCTGGGGTCCGGCGCAGGAGGGTGAGGTAGGCCTGGTGCGCCGAGAGCGTGGCCGCGTGGGCTCGGCGCACTCCGGCAGTGAGGGCGGTGACGGGGTCGGCAGGGCCGGCGGCGTCCGGGAAGGGGGCAGGAACGGAGACAGGAGCGAGCGCAGGGATTTGGGGGTTGAGGGGTAGGAGGGGTGTGAAGGGCGTCCCGTGGAAACTGAGTTCCTCGTCCAGGGGTGTGGTGTCTGTCATTGCCTGGGCTCCTCGTCGGCGTGCGGCCAAGCGGCGCGTGCGGCCAGTTGCGGCACGGCGATGATCGTCTTGAGTCCGGTCCAGCGTTGCAGGACCTTTCCGCTGGGGGTGCAGGCGCTGACGGTGAACGAGATGGAGAGTGGGCTCTGTTCTCCGGCTTCGGCCACGATCACGAACGGTCTGCCGTCGGGCAGCGGCGCGTGCAGGGCGACGTGGTCGACGGCGACGGGCAGGCAGCGGTAACCGACCCTTTCGCGGCCGAGGAGTGCGGCGGCCTGGAGCAGCAGGTCCGCGCTGCCCGGGTTGTAGCGGCGGCCTGCGAAGGTACCGCCGGCTAGGAGGGGTTCGTCCAGTCGTGCGGCGATGACCAGGCGGTCGTCGTCCTGCTCAAAGACCTGGTAGAGCCCCTGGATGGCGGGGCCGTGGAACAGGAAGCCGTCCGCGTAGGCGGGGTGGAGCCGCGTGCGGGAAAGGTTCGCGCACTGTTCCGGGAGAGTAAGCGGACCGGGGGCGGGCGTACGGTCCTCGGTGAGCACCTGCCCCTCGTAGCGGGCTGGCTTTGACGGATTGTCATGGACGCCGATGGTGAGGCCGCCGGTCCTGACGGCCGGCTTCACTAGGTGGTGGAGGTGCTCGGGCTGGGTTCCGTCGAAGAGCAGTCCGCGCTGGATGGTGAAGTCGGTGCAGGCGACTGCACTGCGGCCGTCCTGGAGCTGCTCGGCGAGGTTGAGGCAGCCGCCGACGGCTGCCGTCATGGGCAGGACCGGGACGCCGTCGATCCGGTGGTGGTCCAGCAGCGGCTGGTCGGCCAGGCCAGCCAGGGGGCGGCGTACGGTCAGCGGGTTGGTCAGGACCTGGGGGCGGCGGCGGAGGACAGGCTCGGTCGGTCCGATGACGGTGACCAGATCGCTGGTGTGTGCGGGACTCATCTGTTGGACGAAGTAGTCGCCGCCCTGTTCCCGGGTCAGGAGCGGGACGCCGTGCTGGAGGAAGATGTCCTGCATTCCGGGTGAGGCCATCCCTCCCTGCCAGGGGCCCCAGGCGATCGCGGAGACCCGGCAGCGCGGGTGTGCGGCCTGCCAGGCGCAGGCGAAGCGGTTCAGGGCTTCGTTGGCCAGCGCGTAGTCGGTCTGCCGGGCGTTGCCGAAGATGCCCGCGATCGAGGTGAAGACGACGAGGTGGCGCAGCTGTTCGGGGTCGAGCGTGGCGAGGACGGTGCGCAAGCCGGTGAGTTTGGCGTCGATGACGCGGGCGATGCTGTGCGGGCTCTTGGTGGCGAGCGGCTCGTCCGCCAGGACACCGGCGCCGTGAAGCAGGCCGGTGATGCGCGAGCGGTGGGGCGCGAGGGCGATCCGGACCGCCTCGGGGTCGGCGAGGTCTGCTGCCAGGTATTCGGCGGTGGCGCCGTGGGCCCGCAGGGTGGTGAGGGTTGCCCGGATCTCTTGTCGGCAGGCGAGGTCGGCGGTCTGCTGGTCCAGGGTCGTGCGGGCGGCGGGGAGGTCGGGGTCGCGGCCCTCCTCACGCATCCGTTGGGCCAGCAGTTCGCGCAGCAGCGCCGGGTCCGTGGTGTCGCCGACCCATCCGGGGTCGTCGGTGAGGGGTGTGCGGCCGAGTAGTAGGAAGCCGGCGGGAGTCTGCTGGGCGAGTCGCTCTACGCACCAGGAAGTGATGCCCCGGGCGCCGCCGGTGACCAGGAGTAGATCCTGCGGCCGGACCTCGGTGTCGGGCGGTGTAGGCGTCAGCGGGGCCGGGGCCGGGGTCAACTCCGGTCTGCGCCGGGAGTGGGAGCCCACCGCGACCTCGATGTGGGCGGTGTTCGGGTCGTACAGCTCGGTGAGGAGCGCCTCGGCTGTGGCGGCTTCGTCCAGCTCCGGGTCCAGGTCAACGGCACGGCAGAACAGGGTCGGTTCCTCGAGCGCGAGGGTCTTAACCAGGCCGCCGAGGCCCGCGGCCTGTGCGGCCCACGGGCGAGCGCCTGAGCCGGCCAGGCCGAGCGAGCCGTCCAGGTCGGTGACGGTCACGAACCCCGCTCGGTGGCTCTGCTCGTGTGCAGTGGCGCGCAGTACGGATGCGCAGTGCTTCGCCAGCAGGACGGCATGCCGCAGCCGGGCGATGACATGTTCCGGGTCGGTGAGGGACTCCTGTCCGGCGGGCAGCAGGCACAGGTCGAAGGTGCCTGCCTCGCAGACCGCTGCGGTTACCTCTTCTTCGGACCAGTCTGCCAGTGCTCGGGCGGAGCCGGTCACGGGCACCTCAGGCAGGGCGGCCGTGCGCACCTGCCAGCCTTCCCGGTACAACGCCGCAGAGAGGTTGGCAGCCAGTCCGCTGCCATCGTCGATGAGCAGCGCGGCCGGCTTCGGCCCGTAGGCGTCGAGGAGCCGGTCAGCGACGGGGAGGTCACACAGGGAGAGGAAGGCACGGCCGAGTGGTACGGGGTCGGCGATACTGAGGGCCGTGGTGGTGGTGGTGAGCACTTCGCGCAGCAGGGCCGACAGCTCCCGGATGGTGTGTGCCTCGGCGAAGCGGTAGATCTCCTCGCGGGGGATGACGGGGTAGCGGCGCCAGGCTTCGGCAGCGACCTCGACCTGCTTGAGGGAGTCGATCCCGAGGTCGGCGCGGATTTCCAGGTCGGGGTCGACCATGTCGAAGGCGTAGCCGGTCTTCTCGGCGACGATTTCCCGCAGGACCCGTTCGACCTCTTCGAGGTCGACCACGGCCATCGGAGCGTCGAGGGCGGCTGGGGACGCGCCGGACGGGCCCGTCACTCCGGTCGTGCTGGCCCGCAGCAGGTCGGCGGTGGCCGGGCGGGCTGCTGGTAGCTGCGCGGGCCGAATGCCCGTCTCTCGGGCGGCCCCGGAGGCCGGCGGCCCCTCCTCCCGGGAGGTGTACGGCGGGGTGCCCGGGTACGGGGCGTCGCCGGTTGGGGGGTCCGTGTCACTCGGCCGGGAGGGGGCCGGCGGCGCGGCGACGGCGGCAGCGGCGGCGCGGCTGGGGAACGGCAGGTGCAGCAGTCCGGCAAAGAGCTCGCTCGCACGGGTGTGGGCTTCGCTGAGCGCCAGGCTGTGGCGCTGTACCAGCTCGGCGCGGGCTGCGGCCTGGGGGTCTGGATCGGGGTCCGCAAGGGCGGTGGCCAGTTCCCGGGCGATGTCCAGTTGGCCGCTCAGGAAGCGGTTGTGCATGGTGAGGTGCTCGGTGGCTGCGTCGGCCAGGTGGCGGGGTACCGGTGGGGTCGGTGGCTGTGGAAGGTCTGCGCTCTGGACCGGCCGGACGGCCGACGGCTGCTGGTCAGCCTCGACGGCGGCTGGCACCGGGAGTCCTGCCCGGACCGCGTTGACGGCGAAGTTCGGCCCTCTCAGGACCTGTGCCACGGCGGAGGGCTCGGCCGGCGCCGACGCCTCGTCGGCATCGTAGCGGTTGATGTCCTCGATCGGTAGGCCGAGGACGGCCAGTCGCACCGCCGCCAGTTTCAAGGCCAGGGCAGAGTCGGCGTCCTCGCCGATGTCGGTCGGGACGGCCTCGACCTCCGCTGCCTCGAAGCAGCGCCGTACCAGGCCGCTGAGCACCTGCCGGGGGCCGAACTCGACGAACACCCTCACGCCGTCCTCGTACAGCTCCCGCAGCCGGGCGGCGAAGTTGATTGGCTGGCCGAGCTGCTCGGCCAGCACGCGGCGGTTGTGCTCCGGATCGGGACCGTAGGAGGCGCCGCTGGTGTTCGCCAGGACGGGAACGGTCGGCGGTCCGATCCGCTCCTTCGCGAGGGACTGCGCGAACGCGCCCACGGCCGAGCGGACGTGGCTGGTATGGAAGGCGGCGGCCACCGGCAGGCGGTACGCGGGGATATTACGGCGCTGGCACTCCTCGACGAACGCGACGACGCTCGCGGTGGGACCGCCCAGCACAACATCGTCCTGGGTGTTGCGGTTGCAGACCACCAGCCCGGCGAATTCAAGGGCAAGTTCGACGGCCTGCGGCTCCGGCAGGCGGACGGATACCATCGCCCCGGGGTCGCCGTCCTCGGTGGCGGCCTCCATCGCCCGTCCGCGCGCGGTCGCCAGCCGGGCCATCGCCAGGTCGTCTCGCAGGCTTCCGGCCGCCCACAGCGCGGTCAGCTCGCCAAAGCTGTGGCCGAGCATTGCGTCTGCGGTGAGGCCGAGCTCGGTGAGGTAACGGAACTGGCCCATGCTCAGGGCGGCGATGGCGGGCTGGGCGTAGGCGGTGCGGCGCAGGCGGGCGGTATCGACGGCCCGGTCTCCGCCTGGCGGGGGGAAGACCACCCGGGCCAGCGGTTCGCTGTCGTCCCACTGGGCGTTGACGGAGTCGAAGGCGGTCCGCAGTGGGGGGATCGTCAGCAGTGCTTCCAGGCCCATGTTCACGTACTGGCTGCCCTGGCCCGCGAACAGGGCTGCCACCTTGGTGCCAGCCGGAAGGGCCCGCCGACGGTAGTGGATCCCCTCGGCGTGGTGCCAGTCCTGGTGGCCGGGCTGGGCGCGCAGCTGGGCCACGGCCAGGCTTCGCAGGCGCGCCACGGTGTCGCAGTCGACGGCGACATAGCCGAGGCGCGCGTGGTCGGCCGGGATCGGGCCACTGTCCGGCCCGGCATCGGATTCCAGCAGGCTCAGCAGGGACTCGGGGTCGGGGGCGTGCCAGAGGTGGGCTCGAGGGGCCGGGTGGGCGATCCGGGCGTGGCCATGGCTGGCGGGGTGTTCCTCGAGGACTGCGTGGAAGTTGATGCCGCCGAACCCGAAGGCAGAGACGCCGGCGCGGCGGACCGGGCGGTTCGGGTCCTGGATCCACGGGCGGGCCCGGGTGTTGAGGTAGAGGGGCTGGTCCTCGCCCGGCGCGAACGCCTCGGAAGGGTGGTCAACGCCGATGGTCGGCGGCAGCAGGCGGTGGTGCAGGGCTAGGGCCGCCTTCATCAGCCCTGCGGTGCCGGCTGCGGCCTTGGCATGCCCGATCTGAGACTTGACGCTGCCCACGGCGGCGAAGCGGCGATCTCCGGGCGCTCTGAGGAAGGTGGCCAGCGCGTTCGCCTCGACGGTGTCGCCGACAGAGGTCCCGGTGCCGTGCGCCTCGATCAGCTCGACGCTGCTCGGGGCTACGGCGGCGTCCGCGTAGGCGGCGCGCAGTGCGGCGAGCTGCCCGTCACCGCAGGGGGCGTAGACGCTTCCGGTGCGTCCGTCGCTGGAGGAGCCGAGGCCGCGCAGGACCGCGTAGACGCGATCGCCGTCGCGTTCGGCGTCGGCCAGCCGTTTGAGGGCGAGCATGCCCACTCCCTCGCCCAGCAGGGTGCCGTCGGCGTCCCGGTCGAAGGGCCGGGAGCGGTCACTGGGCGACAGAGCCGGGGTCTTGCTGAAACACAGGTATGTGACGATGGAGTTGTCAGCGTCACAACCGCCGGTGATCATCAAGTCGGCCCGGTGGTCGAGAAGCTCGGCGACGGCGCCGCGCAGAGCGGCCAGCGAGCTGGCGCAGGCCGCGTCCACGGTGTAGTTGGCCGCGCCGAAGCCGAATCGGTTCGCGACCCGGCCGGCGACAATGTTGCCGAGAAGCCCGGGGAACGAGTCCTCTGTCCACTCTGGATGCAGTTCGAGGAAGTGCCGGATGAACGTGTCGATCTGAGGTTCTCTCAGCCCACTGGCTCGGGCCGCCCGCCGCATGTCCGGGGCGAGCAGGCGCGAACCGAGCGGCATCATGCTGGAGTTGGCACCACACACGCCCAGCACCACCCCGGTGCGGGACGGGTCGTACCACGGGGCGCCTGGGCAGCCGGCATCACGCAGGACGTCGCGGGCAACCACCAGGCCGAGCAACTGCACCAGGCCAACCGAGCTGACTGAGGCCGGGGGCATCGCAAACTCGAGCGGGTCGAAGGTCACCGCCGGTAGAAAGCCCCCACGCCGGGAGTAGGTCTTGTCCTGGGCGAACAGATCGGGATCGTAGTGGTGGGCAACGTCCCACCACTGCTTGGGGACGTCGCCTGTGCAGTCCTCGCCGGTGACAACGTTGCTCCAGAACTCGCGGGCGGTACGCGCACGGGGGAAAATTCCCGCCATCCCAACGATGGCAATCGGGGTCCGTGCCATGGCCCGGTCGGGCACCGCATCGACATCAGCGCCTAGATTTGTGGCGGCCGCACCGGCCTGACTGCTCATCCGCATCAATTTCCTCCGGCTGTTTCTCCGTCGCTTTATACTTCGCCCGCCAAACGGTCTTTGCACATACAAGCCGCTATGACCACCCGACTGGTTCAACCGGGGCCTTGCACCGGAGGGACGACTGTGCGCATCCCGCTCCGGACGACCTCGTTACACGAATCAACCCATCCAACCGACGGGAGCGGGCAGTGACGCCGAGAACGGTTCCCGAACACCGGAGGGCGACGGCCGCACACCGGCCGGGCAGCGCCATCGGCCACGACCGATGCCGCGATCCGGCCCCTGCCCGCCCCCATCGTCCGGCTCGCCCGCGGCCGTGCAACCAGCCTCGGCCTGAGCGCGGAGCATGCCCGCCCCGAACACCCGAGCATCTCCACCACCGACACCGGGAGTCCCCTTGTCTTCTCGTAACCGCCGGAGCGTGCTCGGCCTCACCGCTCGGGGAACACTGGCCAGCCTGGGTATGGCTGTCCTCGGTGGGCCCGGCCCCAGGGCCACCGCCGCCGGCACCCGCACCGACTTCCACGCCCTGGTAGTGGGCTCCGGCTTCGGCGGATCGGTAGCGGCCCTGCGGCTGGGACAAGCTGGCGTCGACACCCTCGTCCTGGAACGCGGTCGCGAGTGGCCTGTCCTCCCGCAGGAGCCGGCGTTCGGATCCGCCAACGGCATCACGGATTCGATGTTCTGGTTCCGTCGCTCCACCTACTGGTTCGGGCTCCCGCCCACCCCGGTCAACCCTGCTCCCGGCATCCTGGAGGTCAGCGAGGAACGCGACCTGGCCGTAGCCTGCGGTGCCGCCGTCGGCGGCGGCTCCATGGTCTACACCGGCGTGACCCTGGCTCCCCCACGCCGCTACTTCGAGCGCCTCTACCCCGCCGAGCTGCCCTACCCCGAGTTCGAGCGGGTCTGGTTCCCCAAAGCCCGGACAATGCTGGGCTCATCCCCGATGCCCCGCGACGTGTACGAGTCCGCGCCGTTCACGCATTCCCGCTTGTGGGACCGGCAGCTGGCGAACGCCGGCTGCCGAACGTTCCCCCTGGAGTCCACCTTCGACTGGGAGGTGGTCCGTCGTGAACTGCGCGGTACCGCTCCCCTGTCGGCGACCATCGGCGAATCCGACTTCGGGTGCAGCAACGGCGTGAAGAGGTCCCTGACCCACACATATCTTCCCGCCGCACTGGCCACCGGCAACGTCCAGCTCCGGGCGGAGCACGAAGTCCGCTCTGTCCACCGTCGGCGGGACGGCCGCTACGCCCTGGAAGTGCGCCGCCCCGGCCCGGACGGCACCCTGTCGGACAGCGTCGAGTACACCTGCCGGCTGCTGTTCCTCGCCGCGGGCACCCTGAACACCAACCGCCTGCTGGTGGCCGCGCGCGAACGCGGGGACCTGCCCGAGCTGCCCGCCTCTCTCGGCAGCGGATTCGGCGACAACGGCGACCACGTCAACGTCCGCACCCAACCGCTCGCGTTCCACGGCGGTTCCCAGGGCTCCCCCAGCGCTTCGGCGTCGCTTTTCCCCCACGAGCACGAGATTCCGCTACTCGTGGAGAGCTGGGTCTTGCCCGGCTACCATGCAGCCCCGGCTGTAGTGACGCTGGCCATGACCGTCGACACCGACAACCGGGGCACCTTCCGCTACGACCGCGCCACCCGCCAGGTCCGGCTGGACTGGAGCCCTGACAGGTCCGCCGCCGCCGGGCGCGCCATCCTCGCCCACAGCGACCGGGTCGCCCTCGCCAACCCCGGCTGCCTGCCCGTAACCGTCAACATCCCGCCCGCGATCACCTCCCACCCGCTCGGCGGCTGCACCCTGGGCACCGTCACCGATCTTGAAGGCCGGATCAGGGATTATCCAGGGCTGTATGTCGTTGACGGCTCCCTCCTGCCGGGCAACGTCGGCGGCGCCAACCCGTCGCTCACCATCACTGCCATCGCCGAACGCGCCCTCACCGACATCATCGCCGCCGGCGGATGACGGCACCTGTTCCCCTACAGGCTCACGGATTCCGTGACGCCGTCGTGGATGAGGGCGAAGAGCTCCAGCCCTCGGCGTCGCCGAGGACTTCGTATTCGGCGTGGAGGAGCCAGCAGGCGTGAATGCCGGTGAAGTGGTCGCAAGCCAATCCCTACTTTGCCGATATCTCGCGCAATTTGATGATCCGACAGAGTCTCACAGTGGTCGCAAACCGGCCCATACGTCCCGCGCCGAGCGCTGGGACAACCAGGTCAGCGACCGCAGCACCACTGCCCTCGACGGCATCCTTCCTGTGCTGCCGAACCGTGCTATCCATCCCCGCGCGGAGCACCTGGACAGCCGGACTCCGCACGCCCCTCGGGCGGCACACTGACGAATCGTCAAGTCGTGTCGTGGTGGATTACGAACCTATCGCGACAGGGTCTCTGGACTCAGAACAGCACCCACGCGACGACCTCCCGCCTTCGGCCGAACATGATCGACCCCCGACCGGCCCTTCCCAGCACAGGGCGAAGCGGCCCGCGCTATGCGCGAAAGAAGACGGCCGGAATGTTCATGAAAGCCGGGATATCCGCCATGATCTCGAACCTGCCACCAGTTCGGATCAGCTCACTACCAGGATCGTAGACGAAATCCTGCTCGCCTTCGACGTGGCCCACATACAGCTCTTCGAGCATCCTGTTGAAGCCGTAGGGGCGAACGCACAGGGTGACGTCTGCGGACATCGGCTCTCGATGCTCGCTCGGACCCTGCTGCAGCAGCACTGTCCCCTGAATCCGCTCATCAGGAAGGAAGTAATCGCCGCTCAGCTGCACCTTGGACCGGTACAGCGGGCCCAGCAGCGTGTCGATCGTGTACCGGTTCTCGCCAGTCCCGAACTCGGCGCGTTCACGCAGAAAAGGCTGCCCGTCGTGGTCGGTCACGTAGATATCCGGTTCACCGGACGGCTCCGTACGGCTGGTCACGTAGGCAGCCCAATAGCTGGTCAAAGGGCTCGCCGGGTCATCCTTGACGTCCACCTGCAGCGACTTGCTGAACGGCAGTGCGATGCCCAGGCCCCCGTTCGCTGCTGTCACCTGCGCGTTCGATCCGACCAGCAGATCCGATACGACCTGGGTTCCGTCGATGGTGATCTGGACGTAGTGATAGTTCTTACCGCTCGCGACACCCACCGCGGTCAGAATTCCGTCCACGTCGTTCACATTGACCAGATTCACGTAGGAGGTTGAATTCGGCGTGCTGGTTGCGACTCGCGAACTGGTCATCGTAGGCCTTCCCCTCAGCATCTGAGAAAATACTCCTCGTGGCCCGGTAGATGTCCCGATACTCCGAGGTCTTACAGATCCTTCCGCAGTTGGCAGCACCCTGCACCGGCGATGCCGCTGATCGGGGGATCGCCCGTCATATCCGGCCGCGAACGCGAAGGAGGACACCCATTACACGGGCTCGGTGTCGACGACGCTCGGAAACATGGGTGACGTCAACTAGCACGGCCGCACCCACTTGGCCGCCTCCCTCTCAGCCTTCCTCGCGGGCCAGCCACTCTTCCTCGCACGCGGCTGAGGTGCTTGTCCCTGGCGGCCTGCTCGTACGGCAGCAGCCAACGCCCGCATCCTGTGCATTCGGAGCCGGGAGATCCACGATGCGGACGACACCGGCCCTTCCCCGGCCGTTCCTGTCCGGCGCCTACACATCGGACAGGAACGGTGCCCGAGGTACAAGGTGATCACCATCTGTCAATACCCCCAGGGAAGGTATGTCGCGAGCTCGCGTCCACGCCTCCGGCGGGCCGAGGCAGTTGCCGAGCACACTGGTCCCGCGGCACACAACCAGCTCGAACCGGATGACGCGGCAGCACCGACAGCCAGAGCCAGGTTTGTACACATTCGGGGCATGCGCCATCGTAGGCCCGCCGGCCCGCCACCGAGACGCTCGCGAGCGATGGTGGACGGCCGCTTCATGGGCAAGGTGCAGGATCCCACACCGTTCGCGGGCGGTTGCGAAAGGCGGTTAGCTGGCGATACGAGCGACCTGAGCTGCGTCGTGGTGCGGTCTGATGCCCAGAGTGGGAAGCAGGGCCACATCTTCGCGCTCGGGACCTCCGCCTGGTCCACGGGCTCCCCGGGCCTGTGCTTGTACCGCCTCCTGATTCCAGCCGGGACGCAGGGGCGGCCGTATCTGCACGCCGGACACGAGTCGGCGATCTACATCGTCGCCGGACGCGCCGAAGCCTGGATCGGGCCGGAGCTGCACGAGCACCTGGTGGTGAAGGCGGGCGACTTCCTCGTACGTTCCCCCGGGCGTCCGGCACATGCCGGTGAACACCGACAGTGAGGATGTAATCACCATCGTCGCCCGCACCGACCCCACCGAGCAGGAGGGGCTGGAGCTGATCGACCTGCCCGACCACGTGCGGACCACCGTATGCGCCTTGCCGATGGCTGCCCCGGCCTGAAGCTCCCGTGGCCATGTTGCGATTGCGAGCCGGGCCCGACGGCGAAGGCTCTCCGTGGGGCCGGCCGCCGACCGCAGGTGCCCGATCTCGGGCGATAGCATGTCGCGCACGCACCGGCACCCAAACCGGTCGACACCACCAGCCCCCGCAACGGTCGAGGGACGCCGCACCGGCGAGGATTAAGGCGACGAGTCGGACGGGCCCCGTGCTGGCGCCGGCCGCCGAGGTGACGCCCACCGGCGCGACGCGCCCCGCGGCCTGGTCCGCGATGTCAGCGACCCGCACGCCTTCAAACTGGTGGACACCGACAACGGCGTCGCCGTACGGCTTGACCCCGCAGAGTGGATTTTCCCCAGCGTTGACCTGACGGTCAACTTCCACCGTCGCCCCGAGGACCACTGGGCTGGCCTGGACGTCAGCGTCACTTTCGGCCTGGCCGGTCGCGGCGTCACCAGCACCGTGCTGCACGACATCCACGGCTCGGTCGGCCGGGCCGAGCAGACCCACACCATCCGCCCGTTGAAGGGACGTTAACGTGTGCTCTGCGGCAGACGCCGAGCCGTCAACACCAAGATCATGCTCCTCGGCACCGTCCACAACCTCAGCAAACTCCTTGCTGGCGCCGCAAAATCGCGCTCTTGAATCGCAAACGGGGTAGTCGTGGACAGCCTCGTGGCTGTCGCGCGATGTCGCGAAACCCCCGACGGACGCGGGCAGGGTGAGGCGGAGGGCACCGGACCGAACGCCTTGCTCAACGTTCACGGCCGCCCGAGCCCTATCCCGTCGGCGAGCGGGGTGAGGCCGGCCGGGGAGGGTTCCCGCACCAGTGCTGTCCCGTAAAGGCGACAGCGTTGCGGTGAGCTCCTCCTGGAGGCAGCGCAGGACGTGCTCCGCCGTGGCCGTCGCCCGCTCGGCAGCGGGATGGGCAACGTCGGCCGTCCCTGCCGGCGCCAGCAGCATCAGCAGTTCCATGAGGTACCGAACTGGGTCGGCGAGACATCCACCGGGACGCCGCGCACCACCCGGTACACCAACCCCACCGCTGGGCGGCTCCCGCAGCAGTCACGTCCCGCTCCCGGATTGACGGGGGAAGGAAAGTGCCTGCGGCGGAGGTCCTCCGGCCCGGTGACAGGTTGGGATCCGTCCACGTCGTCGGCCGGCGGCGCGGGCTCGCCCCAGCGGAATGTCCGGTCGGTCTGACGTCTATCGCACCGCAGCAGCCCACCTGGAGGAAGTGTCGGATAGTCGACAGTCGGAGGACTCGGCTGTCCGAAGGCTCGCGGAAGGAAGTCGCCGCGTGTGTCACAGATCGGTGGCCGCCGGTGTGCTTGCCTCTGCGTGTACGCAGCCCCGGCCGGGCGCCACCCCGCCGTCCACGAGGGCGCCCGGGGCACCCCCCGGTATCGGATGCAGCCACCGCTCCGCGCGAAGACCCAGCGCGGACCTCAGCGAGCCGCACCGGCTGTGTTCCCCTCCCACACTGAACAAAGCCGCATGCAGAGGAGTCCTGCGTTGAAGACCAGACGCCGCCTGGGGTCCGCCACTGTGATGGCAAGCGCGATCTTCGTAGTCGGTTGTCCCGCAGTACACGCGGCACCGAGCGATGGCATGCCACCCGAATGGTGCAAGCAGCATCCGATGACCTGCGGCGTGACGGACCCCCCAGTCAGCGCCTCACCGACCAAGCCCCCTGCGGCCACCAGCACGCCAGCCGACCCCGCACCGTGCGCCCGAACAACTGGCCAGACGCTGCTCCTGGACCCTGCCGCGGCCCATCCTGGCGGGAGCGTGCGGCTGGCCGTCCCGTTCACCTGCAACCGCACCGACCCGCCGGTGACCGCGTCCTCACCGGCCTTCGCCGACCCAGTCGCGCTCGCCCTCCTCAGCGAGAACCTCTACGTCGGCGTCGCGCGAGTCGCCGACGGGACGAAGCCGGGAAGCTACCCGGTGACCGTCCGCTATCTGGATCAGGAGATCGCCACCGCCACCCTCACCGTCACCGACTCGGGCCCGATCGCCGCCGGCGGCGGCTGGGCAGCCCGGCAGGCCGCCGTGCTTGGTTCCTCCCACCCCGGCCTCGCCCTGACCGCCTACGGAACCTTGGGGCTCGTCGCGGCGGCCAGCGGCCTCAGAGTCATCAAGTCCACCCGAAACAAGCGGGCGCACCCCAACAGTGAATAGCCACTGCGTGCGCTGGATGTGGCTGATCGCCGCAGCCGCATCCAGCGCGGTGCTGCTCGTCCCGCTCGTCCTGGTACCCGCGCACAGCAGCGCCACCGGCGCCGGGCAGCATCAGGCCGCCCCGGTCAGCAGCGCCGGGTCGGCCGACGACACGCACGACCCCTTGTCCCCCTCCACACCGCTGCGCGTCCACATCGGGGTGGTCAAGCTCGACGCGCCCCTGATCGCGCTCGGCACCGACAGCTCAGGGCAACCCGAACTCCCGCCCTACTCCATGCCGATGACAGCCGCCTGGCTCCGCAGCACCCCCACACCGGGCTCCGCCGGAGCGGCGGTCCTGGCCGGCCACGTCGACACCCCCACCGGACCAGCCGTCTTCTGGGGCCTGTCCGCTGTCCCGAACGGGGCCACTGTCGACATCACCCGCCTCGACGGATCAACCGCCACCTTCACCACCGACCGGGTACAGGTCTTCCCCCGCACCCGGTTCCCCACCGCCCTCGTCTATGGGCCCACCCCCCGCGCCGAACTCCGCATGGTCACCTGCGGCGGGCCCTACGACCATACGCGTCACGAGTACCTGAGCAACGTCGTCCTCTTCGCCCACCTCACGGCGGCCACCGCGGCCGCCTCCGGCGCTCAGGCCGAAGGCTGACCGGTTGCCCGCATGAGGCCGGTCCGGAGCAGCGGCGATGTCCCGGGCGCGTCGGACGATCACCGGCATGCCGGACGTGAAGTAGTACGCCCCACGCTTGAGGTCATCCAGGGCAAAGAGCCGAGGAGGGAATGCCTTCGACTCAACGAGCCTGCTCGTCGGGGGATCCACACGCAGTCCTCCGAACAGGTTGGCGACCGCCATCCCCTGCTCCAGCAGCCCGGCCACCAAGTCCCGTGACTCGGCGCGGATCACATGCGTAGTGCTCGTACCACCGCTGACCACCGTGTCGGCGCGCAGGGCCACGTGCTGTGTACCGTCCCCGGCGCGGGCGGTGATGCCCGCAGGCCCCAGTGCACTTCGAGCCAGCCGGTCTGTGCCGACATCAGCAACCGCTCGCCGGAGACCGAGGGCATCGGGCAGCACAAGCTCGTGATCGTCGTGTGGTGGCGCGGCACCCGCGCCGCCTTGTCCCGCCGGGGCAGCAAACACCACAACTCCTGACCGATGTACGGGACCGCCTGCTGGAGCACACGCAGTGCCACAGGCGGACCATCCCGTGGTGGCCGAGACCGACCAGCCCCGATTCCGCGTCAACAGCCGTCAGCCCGGTGCCGATCACCGTAACCGATGCGTCCTGTGGAACACCGGCCAGCACATCCACGGTCGGGAACGGGTCAGCGATTAAACCAGGCCGGCCTGCCAGCCCGAACGGATTCGTCCGGTGCTGATCTTTGATACACAGCACGACCGCAGTGCTCCGTACTGCCCGGCCGTCGAACATGACCAGCGTGCTTCCGCCGGGCGGCCTCCAGCCGGTGAACCCGCTCCCGCACCACGGTCACCTGCCAGCCGTGCGACAGCAGCATCCGACGGGCCAACGACGCTTCTCCAACGAGGTCGGCCCCGAAGCAGCGTCGGGGGATGAACTCCCGCATCGTCCGGCGCCAGCCGCAGCTGGCCGACCGCCCACCGGCCGGGACGATCGGGCTCGTCGGCGCACACCGACATCGCCCGATCGGACTTGCTGGTGACGATGACATCCTGATCCCGGCCGTAGGCCCGTCCACGCCACAGACGGTCGTCAGGTTCGAACACCGCGATGTACTGCCCGCCCCCCGCGTCGGGCAGTAACGGCGACAACGCCGCCAAAAGGCACACACTGGGCGGTTCCACCACCGGTGACCGCGATCGACACCCGGTCGGCGCGGTCACCGTGGTCGCTGCGGTGGCCCACTACGACCGGGAACGCGCCGCCATGCTGTCCCCATAGGTGTCCGGCTCCGCCTGGCGGGCCTGGTGCCGGCCCGGGCGAAGAGCCCCTGTCTCACAGCAAGGACACCTTCGAGAGCATGTCCTACACGGATGCCGTGGACATGCACGTACGCCACCTGTCCGAGAGATGCTCGCCGGAGTGCTGCACACCGAACCCACCCTCCTGGGCCCCCGCCGCAGGGGCGACGACTACGGCACAGACTCACTGATAGCCGCCGACCTCTTGGTCGGCCTGCACCGGCACTTCGACGTCGACATCCCGCCAATAGAACTCCTGAGCAGCAATGGCACCATCGTAGGCATCATAAAGATCGTACACGCTCGGCTGGAGCTGGGTGGCGACGCCGACGCTCGCCCGTGCCTGCAGGCCCAGGGGCCGCATGGGAACCACCCGCCGATGGCCCGTCCGTACACCTGCCGCACCAAGAGGAGAGTCCCGGCTCGAGTTCCCACACCTGACACGACTCGCCGACCCCGTACCGGCCAGGTGCCCCGCGGTGACGACACCGCCCGGCCGCCCGAACTCAACCGCCCCCGGGCGGTCCGGCACACTGCGATCCCCAGCCCAGGACCATGCCCAGGCCACGCAGTTCGTCTGCGTTCAGCGACACACCCCATCCGCGAACCTGCGTCAGCCGCACGTAGGGCAGCGGAACGGGCGGCAGAGCCCAAGTGGACACGACGACGGGCAGCAGCCCGAGAACGATCCCGCTCGCCCACTCCACCGCGAACCGCACTGACCCTCGGACGACCAGCCGGGCCGCCGCAGTACACAGCCCCGCTGCCTCACCCGAACGCAGGACCACGTCGTCGAGAGTGATCGCGTCGGCGCGACACGTTCCCGGCATCGAATCGGACGCCGGACAGAGCAGACCGGTCACCGTCATGCTCCGGGCCTCAAGAACGACGGGACCGCCACGGCGGCCCACCGTCCGGTCCACAACGTCCTCACCCACCGGGTCCAGGCATCTCGCCAGGGCGGTCGCGGCCCCGACTACATCCGTGTCTCCAGTGGGCAACAACCGGGGATCGCATGATCCGTCCGGCCCCGCCGGCCGCAGCGATGCGTGCGTGCCCTCGGGTAGTGCGTGAGGGAGCTGGACGGGGTAGCCCGACGGGGCCGCCGCCACCAGCGTCGCCGTCTGGGCCAGGATGACCAGCGCCGCGGCCCGCCGGCGATTCATCCGCCCTGCTCCGGGGCAGACGACGGCACGACCCGCCACGCCATCGCGAGCGCGCCACCCAGCGCCGCGAGCACCATGCCCAGCAGGAACCCACCTAGGTTTGCCAATGGCACCGACACCAGGCCCAAACCGACCGCCACGGCCCCCACCGGGCGCGCACGCCTTGGGCGCGCAAGCAAGATCACCGCACAGCCGACCAGGCCACTGCCCAGGAGCAGAGAGGACGTCGCCCCCATCCCCTGCATTGGCAGCAGATCAGGACGTCGCAGGGGAAAATAGGCGATCTCCATGCCGGCACTCGAAATCATCGCCGCAGCGCCCAACGGGCGCTCACGGACTCGAATCCACATCATGGCCCACATCGGGTTCCGGTGACCACCGCGGTTCCGGTTCACGGGCACGACTGATCCCCCAGCCGGATGGACATGGTGGCATTCTTCAGGCTGAACGAGCCCGCCGTAATCGACCACGCGGATACTCGCAGGCCCTCCACCTCCAGTGTCTGGGCCTGCTGCCCGTACTGGCCCCGTTCCCCCCGAGCCCCTTCGATGACGTCGAGCGTCGCGGCGTCACGTCCCATCTGCACCTTCCCGAACGTCAGATTCCCCTCCAGCCGTTCCAGGTCGATGACCATGTCGACCGCTTCCACCGGTGCTGTGCCCGCCGACCGGATGGTCAGCGTGACGTCACCGAGTGGCGTGTGGGCCACCGCCGACTGGCACAGGCCCGTGATCCGGGCATGCTTGATGCCCGCGACCGCAACCGGACGACGAGTTCCGTCCGAGTCGGTGGTGTAAGAGGCGAACTGTGCCGCACCCGTGCCGGACAAATGGTCCCCGCTCACGCGGAACGTACTGCCCGACACCGCGAACGTGGTCGGCACACCAGACGCGACCGTCGCCCACACCGTCGTCGCCGACAACCCCGCTGCCGCCGTACCCAACAGCGCAAAGCTGCCCCAGGCGGTGTGCGAACGTACCCGTCTGCCCGCGCGGGGCCGATGCCCGTATGCCGCCACGACGGAATCCGTCACGCGACCACGCCGAAATGCCGCCATTGAGTCCTCCGTCGAGTCGTTTACACGACCGACCCAACGAATCCAACAGTCATCTGGACACGACTCACCGCCCGTCCGGCTGCAGGACCGGTGACCGCGGCCATCTCGGTGACCATCGGATCCGTGACCGCGCCGGAATCCTGCTGACTCCGCCTATCACACCGGCCTCAGCGAAGGCGGGGGCCACGCCGTTGCAGTGGTCGTCTCAGCTGCGCAGGGACTATCACGATCTAGGTGTACGACACCCGGTTGGCCTAGGTGTTGATCTTCCTGGTGGGTGTGGGCCGGGTTGCCTACGCCCGTCCGGCTGACAGGCGCCCGTCGAAGGCGATGTCGAAGGCGTTGAGGGCGGCCATCCAGCGCTTGCTCCAGCGTTGCCGGCCGCGTCCGGTGGGGTCGAGCGCGAGGGTGGCCAGGTAGAGCCGTTTGAGGGCGGCCTGCTCGTTGGGAAAGTGACCGCACGCACCGGCGGCCCTGCGGTAGCGGGAGTTGAGACTCTCGATGGCGTTGATGGTACAGATGATCTTCCGGATCTCGGCGTCGAAAGCGAGGAAGGGCACCATCTCGGGCCAGGCCTTCTCCCAGAGTTTCACCACGGCCGGGTAAGGTCGCCTCCCAGGCAGCGGCGAAGTCCGCGAACCGCTCCAGGGCCGCGGCCTCGTTCGGCGCGGTGTAGACGGGCTTCAGGTCCCGGGCCACGGCTGCCCAGTCCCGCTCGGAGGTGTAGCGGAAGGAGTTCCCGAGCAGGTGGACGATGCACGTCTGCACCACAGTCTGAGGCCAGACCTGGGCGACGGCGTCGGGCAGCCCGGCCAGGCCGTCGCAGATGAGGATCAGGCAGTCCTTCACTCCGCGGTTCTTGATCTCGGTCAGGACGGACTGCCAGTACTTGGCGCCCTCGCCACCGCTGGAGGTCCACAGGCCCAGGATGTCGCGGCAACCGTCCGCGGTGACGCCAAGGACCACGTAAACGGGCCGGTTGGCGACCTGGCCGTCGCGGACCTTGACGTTCACCGCGTCCACGAACAGGACCGGGTAGACCGCGTCGAGGGGACGCGTGCGCCAGTCGGACATGCCCTCCAGTACCCGGTCGGTGATCGTGGAGACGGTCTCCTTGCTGGTGGCCATGCCGTAGACCTCGGCCAGGAGTGCAACGATCTCACCGCTGGTCAGGCCCTTCGCGGTCAACGAGACCACGAGGTTGTCCAGGCCCTCGGTGCGGCGCGCGTGCCGGGGCACGACCTTCGGCTCGAACGTGCCGGCCCGGTCCCCGGGCACCTCGAGCGTGACCGGGCCGGCCTCGGTCATCACGGTCTTCATCCGGTAGCCGTTGCGCGCGTTGCCGCCCTTGCGCACCGACCGGCCCGGCTCCGCACTGGACGCCAGGTGCTCGTCCGTCTCGGCCTCCAAAGCCTCCTGGAGCAGGTGCCGGGTCAGCTGCTGCAGCAGCCCGCCCTCACCGAGCAGCTGCATCCCGCCGGCCCTGGCCTGCTCGGCCGCCAGCTCGGCGACCGACGCCAACACGTCCGACCCATCGGCTGTTCCCGACTCCGACGAAACCGACCCGTCAGGAACCGACCCGATCTGCTGATCCGTCCGCGAGCTCATCAGTGTCTCCCTTGATCAGGGTGTCCACCTGATTCATGGCACTCCCGCTGCGCACCCTGGTGATATGGAAGCGATTCGGATGTCCGAGGCGACGGCGCGCGTAGTGGGCGGGGCCTTGGCGCTGCCCGTCGAAGCAGTCTTAGAAGACACCCGCAGCACCCGGAGCCGGGCGATGCCGCGAGCGGCGCTCCTGACCGGGGCGACCGATCTCCTGGATGGACACCTCCTGGTGGATCTGCTGCGGGCCTGTTTGTGGCAGGTGCACTGCCTGGTGCGCGGGCAGGACCAGGCGGCGGCGCGTGAGCGGCTGGAGGAGATCCTGGCGGCGCATGGGTCCGGACGCGGAGGTGGGGCGGGCGTCAGCGGTCCGGGGGGGCGTTGGGACAGCCGGGGTTCGGGCTCCGCGAGGCGAAGTACGCGGCGCTGGCCGACGAGGTGGACGTGGTGTACCACTGCGGCGCGATCGTGAGCCTGGGCGCTCCGTACGAGACGGCGCGCGAGGCGAACGTGACCGGGACGGTCAACGTGCTGGCCTCCGCGACACAGGCGGGCGGCGCACCGGTGAACCACGTATCGACTCTGGGAACGCTGGTCCGGCGGTTCAGGGAGGGAGCCACCGGCCCGATCAGGGAGGACGAGCCGTTACCGGACCGATCGAAATCGGATACTGCCAGAGCAAGTTCGTCACCGAGGTACTGGCGGGCGAGGCGGTACGGCCGGGACTTCCGGTCACCGTGTACCCGCCGGGAGTGATCCTGCCGTCCACCCGCGGGCACGTCGCGCCGGGCGACTGGTTCATGCGGCTGACCAAGGCGAGCGTCCTGGCCGGACGCTTCTCTGCGCACGCGTTTCCGATGCCGGTGGCGGCCGTGGACCGGGTCAGCCAGATGATCACCCAGCTCTCCCTCGTGGCGCCCGCCCGGAGCGAGGCCCACGTGGTCGATCCGCAGCCGCTGGAACTAGACGAGCACTTCGGCCGGGGGGTCGGACTCGGCTTCCCGATGATGCCCCTGCCGCACGCTGGCTGGGAGGTGCATCGCGGAGTTGCCGGACGAACGGGGGGAAATGATACGGCTGGCCCAGTTGCGGCCGCAGCTCTTCCCGGTGACGAACCGCAAGTTCCTCCTCCTGCTGCTGGACAAGGAGGTCCTCGAGGGCCTGGACGTCCATCTGGTACTGGACAACTACGCCACCCACAAGACGCCAGCAATCAAGCCCTGGCTGGTGGCACACTCTCGCTTCCGCCTGCACTTCACCCCGACCGGTTCCTCATGGCTCAACCTGGTCGAGCGCTGGTTCGCCGAGCTGACGAACAAACAGATACGGCGAGGCGTCCACAAGTCCGTTCAGGCCCTCGAAGCCGACATCAAGGACTCGATCGCCACATGGAACACCGACCCGAAGCCCTACCCGCCGACGAGATCCTCGAACGCCTCGCCGGATATCTGAAGTGAATTCCAGACTCAGGACACTAGACATGCGGCTGATGTACGCGGTGGATGCCGTCGAGCAGCCACGATCGCGGTGGTGGTCGCCTCCGATCTCCCCAGGACCGCCGGGGCGGCCGAGGAGTTCCGGGAGGGCTGAAGCGAGCCCTGAGCCGCACCCTGATGGCCTCAGTACCTGTGGGGGCGACCGCGCCCCGGCATCGATGTGCAAGGCGGGGCGGGGCACTGCTCTCCAGCGGTGCCCCGCCCCGGTCGTACGGAGTGCTCCGCTACCTTCTACGCACGGCGGCGCCTGCGGAGTGTGACGAACAGGACGACAACGCCGCCGCTGATGGCCAACGCCGCTGCGGTGGCAGCCAGTTCACCGTTGGCGCCGGTGTGGGGCAGTTGCCCGTGTGCCGGGTTTCCGGTGTCGACGGTCGCGGTGGACGGGTCGGAGTCGGCTGTGCCTCCGCCGGGGGTGGTGGCGGTGGCGGTGGCGGTGTTGCGCAGGGCCGTGCCGAGGTCGGCGGCGACGACGGTGTACGTCGCGGTGCACTCCAGGTGCTGCCCTGGGGTCAGCGTCTGCCGGGGGCAGATGACGGGGCTGAGGGTGCCGTGGCCGGTGAAGGCGCCCTCGCGAACGGCCGGGTTGGCCAGTGTCACGTTGCCGGTGTTGGTGAGGGTGAAGGTGTACGTAATCCTCTGCCCGGCGCGGGCGGCGTACTCGCTGTCGGCCTTCTTCACCAGGTTCAGGCCCGGCTGCGGGTTGGACGGGACCTGGGTGCCGCTGGGCGGCGTAGTGATCCGGCTGCCGCCTGGCGGAGTACCGGTCGCGGTCGCGCTGTTGTCGACCTTGCCCGCGTCCACGTCGGCCTGGGTGACGGTATAGGTAGCGGTGCACACCACCTTCGCGCCCGGGGCCAGCGACTTCGCCCCCTCCGGGCATGTGATCGCGGACATCTGGCCTGCGCCGGTGAAGGTGCCCTCGCCGACCGCAATGTCCGTCACGGTGACGTTGCCGGCGTTGGTCACGGTAAAGGAGTAGGTGATCGTCTCGTCGACGACCAGTTCCTCCGTGTCGGCGCTCTTGTCGATCGTCAGTGCCGGGTGGGGCGGGGCGATGACGGTGCCGGTGGCGGGCGGTGAGGTGATCGGCGTACCGCCGCCGGGCGGAGTGCCCGTCGCGGTGGCGCTGTTGTCGACCTTGCCGGCGTCCACGTCGGCCTGGGTCAGGGTGTAGGTGGCCGTGCAGACGATCTGCGCGCCGGAAGGCAGCGCCTTGGCGACGTCGGGGCAGGTGATCGGGGACATGCTGCCTGTACCGGTGAAGGCGCCCTCGGTGACGGTCACGTCGGTGAGCGTCACGTTGCCGGTGTTGGTCACGGTGAAGGAGTAGGTGACCGTCTCTCCGGCCTTGCCGACGCTGGACGGGGAGACGTTCTTGCTGACGCTGATGCCCGGGCCGCTCAGCACTGGGATCTGCTCGGTGGCGGGCGGTGAGCTGACCGGGGTGCCGCCGGGCGGGGTGCCGGTGGCGGTCGCCGTGTTGGTGATGTGGCCGGCGTCCACGTCGGCCTGGGTCAGCGTGTAGGTGGCGGTGCAGACCACCTGCGCGCCGACGGCGAGCGCCCTGGCGGCCTCCGGGCAGCTGACCGGGGACATCTTCCCCGTGCCGGAGAAGGCGCCCTCGCCGACGGCGACGTCACGTACCAGCACGTTTCCGGTGTTGGTCACGGTGAAGCTGTAGGTGATCCGTTGGCCCGTCCGGTAGTCGGCAGCGGCGGACGGGTCGGCGCTCTTGGCCAGCGCGAGGGCCGGCCGCGGGGTGTCCACCGGCGTGGAGGTGCTGGACGGGTCGGAGGTGATCCGCTGCGTGGTGCCGGGCGGGGAGGCCGAGGCGGTGGCGGAGTTCTTCGCCGCTGCGTCGCTCTGGTCCTGCGCGGTGATCACGTACGGCGCGTCGGCGGTGCAGGTGATCGTGGCGCCCGGGGCCAGTTCGCCGGGCGGGCAGGTGATGTGGCCCGCCTTCGTGTCGGTGACGGTCAGGTCGGTGAGGACGGTGTCGCCGGTGTTGCTCAGGTCGAAGGTGTAGTCGATGGTGTCACCGGCGGAGATGATGCCGTCGCCGTTGACGTCCTTGGGCGTCCCGGCCTTCTTCTGCAGCGACAGCGCGGCGTTCTTGGCGGTGTTGGTGATGGTGCAGGAGACGGCCTCGCCGACGCCGACCCGTACCTGGTTGGCTGTCCCGGCGTCGCCGCTGGGCAGGGTGGGGTTGTCGACGTTGCTGGTGCAGTTCCAGGAGGCCGTGTAGTTGCGCGCGTCGCCGGACACGAGTTCCTCGCCGAACCCGAACAGGGCACCGTCCGCGCTGGTGACGGTCTTGTGCGCGGGGGTGGTGGCGCTGGTGCCGGCCGAACCGGTGACCGCCTCCTCCAGCCGCGCGCTGCCGTCCGGCTTCTCCACGAACACCCGGAAGTCGTCACCGTCGAAACGGGAGGCGACCTTCTTGGCGATCTGCACCTGGGAGATCAGCACGCCGAAGGCCACGGCCTGCTTGCCGCCGCCGTTCAGCTGCTGGCTGAAGGTATCCGGAGCCTGGCTCGCCAGGATGGCAGTGCCGGTCTTGACGGAGTTGGTCCGCGCCGAACAGGTCACCTCGGTGGTGCCGAGGCCGGTGAGGCCGGCATCACAGGCATTGCCCAGGCCCGTGTCGGAGCCGTTCGCGGTCAGCGAGTAGATCGGCTTGGAGGAGCGCCAGGTGATCGATTCCCCGGAGTCGGTGGTCTCGGCGTCAGCGCCGACCAGGGAGTAGCCGGTGATGACCTGGCCCTGAGCGTCGGTGACCTGAATGCCGCTCAGAGTCAGGGTGGTGACGGTCTTGTAGCTGGTCTGGTACAGGGCCGGCTCGCCGGGCACACCGGTGTAGTGGCCGCCATTGCCCAGGTAGGCGCCCGAGTAGGTCGGGAAGGCGTGCGGTGCGACCGTGCCACCACTCGCCTTGAGGCTGAAGCGCATGGTGGCCCCGTCAGGCAGGGCGATCTCCATCGCCTGGCCGGCCGGACCGACGGCCTGGGAGGCGTCCAGGGTGCTGAAGTCGAACCAGCACAGCGTGGGGGCGTACCGTCCGCTGCCCGCGTTGGCGTAGCCGCACGTGGTGGTCGTGGCAGCGTGCGCCGGGGTCGTGGCGGCGACGGAGCCGAGGGCCACGAGGGTGAGGGCGGTAACGGCGGCGCCCGCCCTGCGCAGCAGGCTGCGGGTCACCCGCCCGGGCCTGCCCGCTCGATCTGTTCGCATCGTGTGGTGTCCGATCTGGCTCGGTTGGTCCCCCTGCGTACTTCCGGACGTTTCGCATGATCGTCCGCGCGCGATGCTTCCACCTGCACTCCCTCCCTCAACGCACCGGCAGGACGTGATTCCCCCGTATGGCGGCCCAAAATTTGCGCCCCGGTCCCCACCGGCCTATCGTCGGCGCCAACCGCAGCGAGCAAGAGCATGTGGTTCGCCATATGGAGGTTCCTTTCCGAACGGGGCCCTGCGCCGGCCCCGGAAATGCGTCGAGGCGGCCAACGCTGGAGTGCCGGCAGGCCGCCTCCGGAAACCTTCCACGTCCCGGGAAAACCTCAGGTTTCATTTGGAGGGCCTGGACCAACAGGATCAGACCATGCTGGTCATGGACTCCGGTACCGCCCGCCGCGGCCGGCTCCCCAGCCCGTCCCCGGTCCGGATCGTGAACCGGCGGCGCACCGTCGACCTCGACAGCCCGAAGCACGGCGGCAGATGCCGTCACGCGCACCCGGAGGTCAGCACATGGACGATCGTGGCAAGCACCGCCTCGTCGTCCAGGTTTGCCCTCCCACCACCCTGCGTCCGCACTCGAGCCACCGACAGCAACAGCTCCACTGAATCCCACAGGCTGTCAGGAACGCTCCAACGATCCACCGCCACACAGGACACGCTGTTCATCGAATCCACGCTCAGCAGCACGAACTGCGGGAGCAGGAGAGCCAGCACGTCAGCGCAAACACCCATCGCGATCGACAATCATCAAGATCCACCGGCCGCGTTCACGGAATCGCGCAAAGTCCAGCGTTCAACGGCCGCTGAAAACCCAGCGCTTGACAATTCCATATAGGCGAGCCCTGACCGCGATTGTCAGGGGAGGCGCGGCCCGGGCTCGCGACCAGAGGATACCGACGGCTCGACGCCGGTCCTTGCCGACACCCCGCCCACCTTCGCCAGCTCACTCGATCGCCGGCCCCCGATCTCGCCGGAACGGCGCGAACTGGGACTGGCTCAGGCTGTGTGGCATGGTCACGGAGGAAGGCACCCAGGTACTACACGGTCCCGAGCAGCCGGATCGCAAACCCAGGCGTTTGCTTGAGCTGTTGGCGGCCGTGGCCCTGCACCGTGCGGTCCGGTCGACGAGAAGGGAGCCGGCGAGCCGGCCCTTGTCGGGTATCTCGGCTTGGCCCTGTCGGGACTTGGAGCCATCCCGATGTGCCGACCCGGTCAATGGGCAAGCTCGGGACTGATCGAAGAGCGTACAGTTGTCAAGATGTCAGCGGTGATCGCCCGCCCCTGGCCATCGCCCCGGACAGCGGAGCGGGATTCACCTGCCTGGTGCACACCGGCCGTGACCTGCTCTGTTCACGGCGGTCCTGGTGACCCGGGAGCCGTGGCGTCGGGGCCGGACACCGTCCCGGCCGGCGGGGCACACGAGGGGTCCGGCCGCCGGACGGGCGTCCGCCGAGAAGGTGATTCACCACCGGTCGCGCACGTGCCGTCAAGGGGCGAGCGGGCCCGCCGGATGAACTGGGCGGTATGCGAATTCCATTCCGGGTTGGACGGGTCGCCTCTGTCCTGGGCCTGGTGGCGGGCACACTGCTGAGCAGCAGCGTGCTGGCGCCACCGGCCCAGGCCGCGATCTCCTTCACCAAGAGCGTGGACAAGGCGACCGTCTCCCCGGGGGAGAACGTCACCTACACGCTGCGCTACACCTGCTCCATCACCGAGTGCACGGGCGGTCAGATCCTCGACACCCTGCCGTCGAACATGCAGTTCCTCGGCTGGACGCCGGACCCGTCCTCGGTCGACGTGGCCGCCTCCACGGTGCCCGCCGCGGGCGCGATGGGCGGCACGATGGACATCAAGCTGCAGAACCTGAGCCCGGGCACCACCGCCACCGTCACGGTGCTGATGAAGTACCCGAACTTCAGCACCCCGAACGGCACCACCTCGACCAACTCGGCCACCATGTCGGCCACCGGCGAGACCTCGCAGACCGCCACCGCGAACACCACGGCGCAGGTGCAGCCGCAGTACACGGTGACCAAGGGCGTCCAGACCTCCAGCAGTGACGGACGCACCGTCACCTACCAGTTCAGCCCCTGCGCCACCGACAACGTGCCCAACGTCGACCTGGACACCAGCCGGCTGCTGGACACCCTGCCGCCCGGCGCGGTGGTGGACACCAGCCGCTCGCCGGGCTGGACGCAGGTGCCGCCCGGCCCGAACACCTGGGGCTACGACATCGGCCCGTTCATCTCCGGCAACGGCCGCGGCGGCTGCCGCTCGCCCGGCGTGCTGGTGGTCAACTACCCGGAGGCCTCCTTCCCGAACGGGACCACCTCCCAGAACACCGTGGACCTGCTCGGCGCCCCGCTGGGCGAGGCCGAGCGGCAGCTCGACACCGCGAACGCCACCACCCCGACGTTCCAGCCCCCGGTGACCGGCGTGGTGGTCACCGCCAGCAAGACCTGGCGCGACACCACCACCAGCGGCGACCTCAACTCCTTCAGCCTCTCCGCCACCAACACCGCCGGCCCGGCCACCAGCCTGACCATCACCGACCCCGGAGCGGGCTCCACCGACGGCGTCTACAACTGGGTCTTCCCGCAGACGATCCAGCTGGAGCCGTGGAACCCGACCAGCATCCAGCTCACCCTGCAGTACCGCCTCAACGGCGACCCCACCTGGCACACCTTCACCCCGGGCACCCCGTTCAACGGCTCCACCGCCCGCGTCGTCACCTTCGCCGAAGGCGCCGGCAACCCCGCCGGCGACGTGCTCGGCATCCCCGCCGGACAGTGGCTGGACGGCCTCAGGCTCACCTGGAACGGCCCCATCCCCACCGGCTGGAGCCCCGGCAACGCCGTCCAACTGGTCACCCAGATCGCCACCCCCGGCCACGACGGCCGCCAAGCCCCCACCCCGCTCACCAACTGCGTGGACACCAGCGCCACCGACGGCACCAACACCTCCACCGCCAACGCCTGCGCCCAGACCACCATCACCCAGGCCACCAACCTCGGCGCCGCCAAGACCACCGTCGCCGGCGAACTCTCCACCCCCGGCGGCAAGGCCACCTTCCAAGTCATCCCGTACAACCGCAGCGCCCACGACCTCGACCGCCCGCTCGTCCTCTACGACCTGCTGCCCGCCGGCGTCGTCTACATCGACGGCTCCGCCCGGCCCGACCCCAACTACCCCGACGCCAAAGCCCCCTCCTCGATCACCGTGACCCCCGGCCCCGACGGCCGCCAGCTCGTCAAGATGGAATGGCCCGCCGGCGCCCCCGACTCCACCTACTACCACGACTCGCTGGCCTACCGGATGCTCTTCGACGTCCAGGTCGCCAACAGCGTCCGCGCCGGCGACCTCACCAACGACGTCTACGTCACCGTCGACCAGCCCACCCACCCCGTCGCCTGCATGTACTCCGGCTCCGACAGCGGCAGCACCCCCGACGTCCTCGACCTCAACGGCAACGGCGACACCACCGAACTGCTCTGCCACGCCTCCTCCCAGATCCGGGTGGACGCCCCGGCCGTGCTGCGCTCCTACAAGGAGGTCAAGGGCGACCTCGACGCCGACTACATGACCATCGGCACCGCCACCCCCGGCGGCCAGACGTCCTGGCGGATGACCGTCCGCAACGACTCCCCGGACCCGGTCACCGACTTCATCGCCTACGACAAGCTCCCCACCCCCGGCGACAACTACGTGCTCACCCAGGACGCCGCCCGCGGCAGCGCCTGGACCCCCTCGCTCACCCAGGCGATCACCGCCAGCGACCCGACCGTCGTCATCGAGTACAGCACCGACCCCAACCCCTGCGTCGAGGCCGTGATCGTCGACCGCACCGGCTGCAACAGCGCCGCGGTCTGGAGCACCACCTTCCCCGGCCCGGGCACGGCCACCTGGTTCCGCATCCACCGTCCCGGCGCCATGGCCCCCGGCGAGTCCTTCACCCTCACCTGGCCGATGACCGCCTCCTACGACGCCCCCGAGGGCGACTACGCCTGGAACAGCTTCGCCTACACCGCCACCGACAACGCCGGCCGCCAGCTGCTGCCGGCCGAGCCCGCCAAGGTCGGCGTCGCCGTCAAGCGCGTCACGCCCTCCAACAACGCGCTGGGCGACTTCGTCTGGCACGACAAGAACGACTCCGGCGTCCAGCAGGGCAACGACACCGGCGTCGCGGGCGTGACGGTCAACCTGCTGGACGGCAACGGCCAGCTCATCCGCGACAAGGACGGCAAGCCCGTCACCGCGGTCACCGACGCCAACGGCAAGTACCTGTTCGACAACCTGCCCGACGGCACCTACGAGGTCCAGTTCGACCTGTCGACGCTGCCGCCGGGCGCCAAGGTGTCCAAGCAGCGCCAGGGCACCGACCCGACCAAGCAGTCCTCCGCCGACCCGGACACCGGACGCACCCAGCCGGTGACGGTCTCCGGCGGCCAGCGCATCCTCGACCTCGACATGGGCGTCGTCGAGCCGCCCAGGAACAACAACGCGATCGGTGACTTCGTCTGGCTCGACCAGAACCAGTCGGGCATCCAGCAGGGCAACGACATCGGCGTCCAGGGCATCCGGGTCAACCTCCTGGACGGCAGCGGCAAGCCGGTGCTGGACGCCGACGGCAAGCCGATCACCACGGTCACCGACGCCAACGGCCGGTACCTGTTCGACGGCCTGCCGGACGGCAGCTACCAGGTCCAGTTCGACCTGGTGACGCTGCCGCCGGGCGCCTCGGTGTCCAAGCAGTCCCAGGGCACCGACCCCGCCAAGCAGTCCTCCGCCGACCCGGTCACCGGGATCACCCGGTCGGTGATGGTCTCCGGCGGCCAGCGCATCCTCGACCTCGACATGGGCATCGTCGAAGCGCCGAAGCCGGTCAACTCGATCGGTGACTTCGTCTGGCTGGACCGGAACGACTCCGGTATCCAGCAGGGCGACGACACCGGCGTGGCGGGGGTGAAGGTCAACCTCCTGGACGGCAGCGGCAAGCCGGTGCTGAACGCCGACGGCAAGCCGATCAGCACCGTCACCGACGCCGACGGCAAGTACCTGTTCGACAGCCTTCCGGACGGCAGCTACCAGGTGCAGTTCGACCTGTCGACCCTGCCGCCGGGCGCCAAGGTCTCCAAGCAGTCCCAGGGCACCGACCCCGCCAAGCAGTCCTCCGCCGACCCGGTCACCGGGATCACCCGGTCTGTCACCGTCACCGGCGGCCAGCACGTCCTCGACCTCGACATGGGCATCGTCGAGCCGCCGAAGAACAACAACGCGATCGGTGACTTCGTCTGGCTCGACCAGAACCAGTCGGGCATCCAGCAGGGCAACGACATCGGCGTCCAGGGCATCCAGGTCAACCTCCTGGACGGCAACGGCAAGCCCGTCCTCGACGCCAATGGCAAGCCGATCAGCACCGTCACCGACGCCGACGGCAAGTACCTGTTCGACAACCTCCCCGACGGCAGCTACCAGGTCCAGTTCGACCTGCTGACGCTGCCGCCGGGCGCCTCGGTGTCCAAGCAGTCCCAGGGCACCGACCCCGCCAAGCAGTCCTCCGCCGACCCGGTCACCGGGATCACCCGGTCCGTGACCGTCACCGGCGGCCAGCGCATCCTCGACCTCGACATGGGCATCGTCGAAGCGCCGAAGCCGGTCAACTCGATCGGTGACTTCGTCTGGCTCGACAAGAACGACTCCGGCATCCAGCAGGGCAATGACACCGGCGTGGCGGGGGTGAAGGTCAACCTCCTGGACGGCAGCGGAAAGCCGGTGCTGAACGCCGACGGCAAGCCGATCAGCACCGTCACCGACTCCACCGGCCGCTACCTGTTCGACAGCCTGCCGGACGGCACCTACCAGGTACAGTTCGACCTGTCGACCCTGCCCAAGGGCGCCAGGGTGTCCAAGCAGTCCCAGGGCACCGACCCGACCAAGCAGTCCTCCGCCGACCCGGTCACCGGGATCACCCGATCCGTGACCGTCACCGGCGGCCAGCACGTCCTCGACCTCGACATGGGCGTCACCCTCCAGAGCACTTCCCCCTCGCCCACCGCCTCCCCGTCCCCGACCGCGTCACCGAGCCCGACCGCGTCACCGAGTCCGACCAACTCCCCGGCACCGACGCCGTCCGGGACTCACTCCGGGCCCCCGTCGCACAGCCCGACCCACCACCCGACCGCGTCGCCGAGCGGCACCCTGCCGCACACCGGCGCCTCCTCCTCGAACACGCTCGTCTCCGTCCTGGGAGCCATCGCCGTCCTCGGCGGCGGCACCCTGTGCTTCGTCGCCTACCGCAGGCCGGGCCGCCACAGCTGACCCGACGATGAACAACTGAACAGCCGGCCACAGGTGGCGCCGCTCCCGCGGCGCCACCTGTCGCTTTGCCGAACGGCCCCGTCCGAAGCGCAGAGTGCATGCGTCGTCGACGAGTCCCCCGTCCGGAACCACCGGTCAACTCGACGCCGCCAGGAGATCCACGGCCTGCTCGAACCGCAGGAGGACACCCTCGGGACGGACACCGGCAGCGGGAGGCGCGAACCCCGCCTTCGTGGAGCGGGTGAAGGCGATTCGCTCGGACCGGCGAGGCATCGACGGGCCGCCGCCGACGGTGGCGACGGCGGTGGCGCCGAAGTTGCCGAGAGTGGAGTCGACCGCCCGGCACAGCATCGCCGGACCGGTCTCCCGTGCACCGAGGATCGTGAGCGAGGCACAGGTTCCGACTCCACAGCAACCGTGACGCTGTCGGCCCTGCACTCCGGCCGTGGGTCTCGTCACTGGCGGCTCCCAGGACACTCCGTCAATTCCCCACTTCCCGACTAACAACTTCGAGTGATCCCGGCCAGGTACCGGCGCGGCATCCGGACAGGTAACGCCCATGGCTCGGTAGAACATGTCCCGGGTCGGCATCTGCGGGCGAACTACGCTCCCTTCGGCCCATCAAGTCACCCTCTCCCAGAAAGATCTGATCGTCATGAGAATGGCCCGACGCATCGCTGCCGCCGGCGGCACCCTCTCCCTCGCCCTGGGCGGCCTCGTCGCCGCAGCCCCCGCCGCGAGCGCGACCGTGCAGGGGTGCACCAGCCACGTGACGAACAAGGAACCGAACGCCACCAAAGAACTCGTGGAGGACGCCTGCAAGACCGCCGCGGGCGGCGGCGAGGCGGCGTTCAAGGACTGCTACCACCTCATGAGGGACGACTACATCCCCGCCGTCACCGCGGCGGACGCCTGCCGCAAGGCCCCGAAGTAACGCAAACGCCCCTGCGCCCGGTGCGGAAGCCCGTACCGGGCCCAAGCACGACGGACAGACGCCTCTGCCTTGCGGCAGGGGTCCGCAAGGAGCCCCCTGAAGTCCGGAAGGTCGGGCGGGGACCAGATACTCGCCGAGCAGTTCACCACAGTGCTGGACTTCCGGCGAACCGAGTGCGACCAGAGATGGTGCCACTTCCGAGAACAGTACGAGGCGATCCAGGGAACCGTTGGCAAAAGGCCAGCCGAGAAGCCTGCACGCCCGCAGGCGAGCCTGATCCGAGCCTACGGAGGCGTCCGGGAGGTACCCGTTGGCCGCGGCCCCGAGGACCTGCCACGACGGGCGGGCACGATCCGCGACAGCCGGGCCCCGGGCAGATCTCCCTGGCGCCTCACGGACAATGGCAAGCAGTTCACCGGCCGCTTCACCAAGCCGTTTCCCGCAGAGGTGCTCTTCGAGCGGATCTGCCGCGAGAACGGCGTGACCGCCCGCCTCACCAAGCCCCGATCGCCCACCACCACAGGGAAGATCGAGCGGTTCCGCAGGAGTCTGCGACGCGAACTCCTTGACCAGGTCGGCCAGTTCGCCGACCAGGTGTCCGCGTACTCGTTGAAGTGCCCAGCCAGGTACAGATGAACGGGCTCTGTCGCTGATCTTGTGACGCTATGGCTCGGTCCCCGCCGGTCTGCCAATCAGCCCTTCTGGCCACGTGAGATCATCGCCGACATGTCCGAAGCCAAGCGCAGGGAACAGGCCATTGCGGCCGTCGAGTCGCACGTCCGCAACTTCTTCGCCGGTCATGAGATCCAGGCCCATGACTACGATCTGGGACCTGGTCACGGGCTGGCCCTTCCTGGCCTCCGCATAATCGCGGCCAGCCCGGGTCCACGCGGCAAATGCTGGACATACCTCACCGCCGGCTGCTGGTCCGCAGTAGAGAAGCACGGGCACGGACTGGAGTTTGCCCTGACCGCTCCAGCCGGCGACGAGAGCTTCGTCGACCTTCTCGCGAAGATCGCGTACTACCACGCTGGACACTATCTCGACCTTGAGCACAGCATGCCCATCGGCGAGCCGTGGATCCCCGGGTCCTCCTGCGACCACCTGCTCGTCAGCCTGCCCTACCTCCATGGGCCAGACCTCGAACGCTGCCCTCTGCCGGAAGGCCATGCGCGCATCCTCTGGACTCTCCCAGTGACGGCGGCCGAGATCGCGTTCCGCCGCGAACACGGCCACGAAGCACTTGAGCAACTCTTCGACGAACACGAGATCGACCCCGTGGATCCCAAACGGACTTCTGTAGTCTGACCCGCCTCCCACTCGTCCCTTCGGGGTGACCGGACCTAACTCGGAAGCACTCGAGCTTCGCCGACAACGGACGGCCAGGTCAGTTCCTCAGAAGGATGCGGGTGCGGAGGAGATCGAGCCCGGCCCGGCCGTAACCGGCCCGCTTGAGGAGCTTGACCCTGGTCACCTGGCCTTCGACCTGGCCGGAGCTCCATGTGCTCGACAGCCCGGCAACGACGGCGTCCCAGTCGTGGAGGAGGCCGTCGGCGAACTGCCGCATGGCGGGCAGATCGTGCCGTCTGACCTGCTCGATCCATCCTTCAAGGTCTTCGCCACGGTGCTTGTGCATGAGCGCGGCAAAGGCTCGGACGTGCCCAACGGCGGCATCGAGTTCGGGGCAGGCCGCCTGGACCTCCTTCAGGCCGATGGCCTCGTCGGGGCGAAGGTACTCGGGACGGGTCATGATCCAACGCAGGGCTCTCCTGGGTTTCGGTGATGCCGGGGGCAGTAGCGCTGTGACAATGCCCTGCTTCAGCAGACGGACATAGGAGTTGACCACGCTCCTGTCTCCGGGGAAGCCCTGAGCCCGTACCTCCCGGTGGAGCTGGCTGGCGTTGCGGCATCCCTGGGTGAGGCGCCGGTAGATGTAGGGCTTGTAGTCGTCCAGCAGGGTCCGGCGCTGGGTGACCTTCACCAGCAGCTCGTCGGCGTCCGCGGTCCGGGCGTATCGGCGGACGGTGTAGTAGTCCAGGTCCAGGTCACGGCTGATCCCGCGAAGGGACCGGCCCTGGGCGAGGAGTTCCTGGACCGCGCGGTGGCGTTCGCGGATGGTGGCGACAATCCGGCGGGGCCGGCCGCGGACATCGAGCATGCCGTCCGGTTCCGTTGGCGGCTGCGGCTCTCCGGGCTGGTGTGCGGCCTGGTGAGCGGCACGGCGGCAGCCGTAGTGACCCGTGACGGTCTTCTCCACGGCCTTGGCGAGGTTGTTCCACAGGTGCCAGGCGTCGGCGACCTGGACGGCCTGAGGAGCGGCCGTTCTGGCGGCTTCCGCGTAGGCGGAGGCACGGTCCCGGCAGATGATCTGCACCTCGGGGTGGTCGGCCAGCCAGCGGGCCACCGGTGCAGCCTCTCGGCCGGGTAGCACGTCGATCGGTCGGCGGGCCTCAAGGTCGACCAGCAGCGTGGCATAGGTGTGGCCCTTGAGCAGGGCGAAGTCGTCGATGCCCAGGACCCGGACAGGCCCCGGGCCCGTCAGCTCGGTGGTCCGCAGCAGCCGCAGCAGGGTGTCCTTCGCCGCGGTCATGCCCAACCTTCGGGCGAGCCGGGCACCGGGCCGTCCGGCCAGCGCCTGAGCGACCCGGCCGAGCAGGTCCCGCAGGACGGGCGTGTGCCGGGCGTGCGGCCGGGTCAGTCCCGGAATCTGCTCGGCGAAGGTGACCGCCGGGCACTCGGTCGTCAGGCACTTGAACCGCCGTATCAGCACCACGATCACCACTGGCAGCCCGCCCAACGGCGCGTCTGCGAGCCGCCGTTCGTACCGGCCGTGTATTCGACCCGACAGCCTTCCGCACCGCGGACACCGCGCCGAACACGTACGAGAGCGGGTACGCAGCACAACCACGCCCGCATTCCGGTGCACCGACTCGACCAGCACATCCGCCAGATGCGGCAAAACCTCGCGCAAACCCCCTGAACCGCACACCCATCCGAAACGACCGAACAGCTCCAGCGTCACAAGATCAGCGACAGAGCCCGTTCACTCGTACGTGGCTGAGCACATCCATGCGTACGCCGACAACGCCTACCGGAATCGGTCTCAGCTTCCGTCAGATTCCCGATCACCAACAGGAATCGGTCGAGCTGCTCTGGCGGCAGTTCCTTGAGTGCCGAGGCGGCGCTCTCCAGCGCCCTCACCGCAGAGTCGGCATCCACCTCGTCCTCATCACAGCTGTCGAGGAACCAGAGGTTGTCAATGAGAAGTCCGGCGAGGGCAGGAACCAGCGGGTCGATGTCGGTCACCCGGAGAATCTAGCCTGAGCCGAGTCGTGCGTTCATCGCACCGGCCGCGCCTCGGTGCGGCCCTCCCTCCACCACTGGTGCCACCGGTAGGTCGGCTTCGGGCTCACCCCCAACCGTCGCGCGACCTCCGGCGGCTTGACCTGCTGCTCGAACAGCTCGGCTTCCTGGCCCCGTATAACCTCCCGGCGCTCACACCACCGGATACAGCCATCGCTCCAGACCCATCAGGGACCTCGCGAAGGTTTACCCTGACGAGCCGAAGTCAGTACCCGGTGTTGTTGACGTAGGATTTCTGAACGCCTGGGCGGTCGTGTTCGGAGCGTGTCGTAGCTCGGGCGCCCGCGGTCAACTTCGGTCATCGCCCCCGGCGCCCCGTCAACAGTCTCTACGATCGCCGAGTGACAATCTGGAACGGCGACCGGGCGAACCTGCGACGCTTTGAGCTTCCTCAGGACGTCGACCTCGTCGTCTGCTACCCTGGTCCGGTTGACTACCAGCACTTCACCATCTGGGCCCCGCGCGACGACGGTTACGACCGGACAGTGACGATCCCACGGAACAACCGGCTCACCCCGGGCGCCGACAACCTCCTCGCCGCCCCCGGCCTGAGCTACTGGAAGCCTCGCTGCCTCTTCTCCGTTGCCCGATGCGCTGGCCCGCAGGACGGCCCCGGCCCGGCGTGGACGCATCGAGGCACCGAGCCGATCCGCACCGCCGCAGGGCGCGCCCTCTTCGTGGAGACGCCCACCCACGGCCCGATCATCGAGTTCCCTGCGCTCGAGCCCGGCACCTGGATGTGCGGCTTGTGGACCGCCCAGACGACAGAGCCGGACGGCGCAGAGCTTGACCTCTACGACATCCGGCTCTGGCCAGCGGGGCCGGGCTAGTCGGCGATATCCACGAAGAACGCGTCCTTGTCGAGGATCCGCTCATCCGCATACCAGGCTGACAGAGTCCCGCCGGCGCTCAGGTTGTCCGTCTTGTTCACCGGCATGACCGAGTAGTTGGTGTCGCCCTTGGCCGCACCCTCCCAGGTCGACGCGAACGGGTACTCGTCGCACTGGAGATCATCGGCCAGCTGCCCGTAGTACTGCGCGCACATCGCCGTCACGATCGACCGGTTCTGGTTGTACCGGTCCTGCTGCACGGTCCCGGCACCGGGAGCCAGGCGGGTCAGCGGGATCGCCGAGTGGATGCTGCCCGGGATCACCTTGTCCCCGTCCGTCTTCAACGGCCGCGTCCACACCCAGCTCTCCTGGGCCCACAGGATGTGCCGCGCCACCGTCCCCGCACTGCCCGAGATCACGTACCGGTCCATCACGTTGACGTGGCCTGTGAACACCGACCCCGCGTTCCGGTTCAGGTACGGCGCCTGGTCGAGCCGGACGTTCACGTTGGTGATCGGCCCCCACACCGGAATGTCCGAGTGCGCCTGCACCTGCAGGTTGCAGCGCGACGTCTTCTCCACGTCCGTCAGCCCGTCCGAGTTGTCGTACGCCGTGACGCTCATCGTCTCGCCGGCCTGCCGCTGCAAGCTGGAGACCGGGCTGAGACCGTTCTCCTGGATCAGGCATGCCGGGTTGCCGTTCCCGGTGCTGGTCCACCCGACGACAAGGGTCGACGGCGGCGTGATGCCCTCGAACTCCCAGTTGTCGAATCCGACCTGCGCGGTCACCGTACGGCTACCCGACCGCTTCGCCTGCCCGGCGATCGTGCACCTGTACTTCGTCAGCCCGGCCACCGCGCCGTCGATGATCGTGTAGAACCCGCAGGTGGCGACGAAGCACCAGCCGAACCGCGTGGTGGTCGCGTTGGCCGGGCCGTTCGGGAACAGGGTGCGGCAGTCGGCTAGGGTCGGTGCGTCGATCGCGGCCGCCAAGGCCGGAGAGGACGAGGCCGCCGGAGAGGCGGCGGCCATGTTCGGCTTCGCTGCGGCGGCCAGCGCGCTGGCCGCCTCTTCCCGTGTGCCCACGTGCGTGCCGATCGGCAGCGGGTGCGCGGCGTCCGCCATCTGGACGGTGTAGGTGTCCTTGGCTGGCGTGGCCTGGACGGCTTGGGCGCTGGTCAGAAGCAGTGCGATCGAGGCGATCACGCCGGTGAGGAGTCGAAGCGTTCCGGATCTGGGCAGGAGCATGCGCATGCGGGCGCCTCCGAGAAGCGGTTGAGGAGCAGCCGACGAAGCGTCGGGCACAATCGACATTATCGAACAGCTCAGCGAATTGGCGGCGTTCGTAGAGGCTCGTCAGGTAGCGGGGGCCGGAGCAGATCGCTCCGCCCCATGGCGGTTTGGTCAATGGCCATTACGCCGCGACGAACCGCCCGGGAAGGGCGTCCTCAGCCTTGGGACATCCGTGGTAGATCGGGACGCGCTGGCTGCGGTGGAGAGGTCGGCGCCCGGGTAGCGGACGTAGGTGACGTGGTCGGCCGGGCGTTGGAGGGCCACGCGAACTTGCCGGGGGTGGCCCGGGAAAGACAGCGCGGCACTCGGTCATTGCCCCAGCCGAGGCCCGAGCGGCCCTGTGTGTGTGGAGTCCGTGTGGCCCCGCCAACGCGCCACACACCACCTGGACACTGACTTCGCCCTCGCCCTGAGCCGGCACGGGGCCATCGCCGACGACGGGCTCTCCGGCGGGCTCGGCGAAGAGGGTGCGCGCCCGGTCGGCAGGCCCCTCCGGTTCGATGGCGAGGGCGCGCGCTCGCCTGGTTTACACCGGCTGGCCTCAGCACCGGCCGCCCTGCCCGCGCGCCGTACGAGGGACTGTATGGCCTCGGCGAGCGTGCGAGCCTGGCGGAGCCGCTCACCGTCTACTCCCGGATCATACGACCCTCCCCGGGGCCGCCTGGCCTAAAGAAGTCCCGGCCGGGGACCTGATCCGTTCCGCCTCTGATCCCACGAACTCCCCAAATCGCTCTCTACCGCTGTGCGTTAGACCGTGCTCTCATGAGGGGTCAGCAGAGATTCGACTCCTGGTGGGGGTGGTCTGTGTATGGACCGTCGCGAAGGCGTGTTCAAATCGGACATCAATCCAGGCGCGCTGATGCGGGCAGGCAGACGGCGGCCGGCTCTCCCGCACCGCTGACTTCGGACGTCTCGACGGTCCCTCATTGAGGGCCCCAGGACCGACCACCGACCCGGGTAGGCCTTTCCGACGGCGCGTGTGAGCGTCGTCGCGATTCCGTCCAGGGTCGGCGGGCCACGTCCATGACACAGTGTGGACGTAAATCAGTCTGGACTGAATTCAGTCCGACCGCTACGATCGGCACCATGGACATCAACGTCGAGATCGACAACTACCTGGGCGAGAAGCGGGCGATCGTGGCCGCCATGGTGCGCGAGCACCGCCAGGGCACCCCCGCCATGGAGATCAGCCGACACATCGCCCGCGCGGGCACGCCGTTCGGCAGGGACGTCGTCAAGGAGTTCCTGGCCTCCGTCGACCGCCACGACCGCGCGAAGAAGGCCTTGGAGCGGGCCGGCCTGCTCGGCCCTGTCTGCGTGGGGATGCCCCCCGTTCGACAAGCCCCGGACCGCAACCCTCTCCCTCGCCATGGACCCGTTGGAGATCCCGGACCTAGCCGGCCTGCCCGTCCGGGTCCGCGAGGTCCTGCGCGACATCCACATCGTGCTCCGCCTCGAGCCGAAGGATGACCGCAACGCCGTTCTCACGGCCAAGCTCACCGACAGCCTCCTCCTCGACGGCGAGGTATTCCACCTGGTTGCGCTGAAGCCGGCCGACTGATCCGCCGGAACCGTGGCCCTCGACCCCGGACCTGACCGCACTGCCGCGCAGCTTGACGGATGCCCACGGACCACCCATACGATCACCCAGGAGTCACCGCATGAAGCCGCCCGCAGTCCGCAAAACCAGCACCGACGAAGTGCACCGCCTTCTCACAGCCCTCGGCCTGCCGGTCTACGAGCCCGAGGACCGTCCCGCGAACAGGACTGCTACCAGCGGATTCGTCGCCAAGGCCTGGGGAGGCCAGACGGGCGGGCGCACCGTGAAGGCCGCCATGACGGTGGAGGTCGGCTACCGATTCGCGAGCGGGCTCAACCTGACCGGCGGTGAGCTGAGGGAAGGAGCCCACCCCGCCGTCCGCCAGCAATTCGCACGGATCGCCGCCGAGGCGGACCAGCACGGCTACACCGCCGACTGGAACCCGAACACCGCCCAGATCACGATCTGCCGGGCAGTGCGTCCCTCGACTGCGCCGGCGAATCGGCCCGCGACCCCGAAGACCGTGACCGCGGAGGGCGCCCCGTACGACCAGCGCCCGGGCACCACCTCTTTCCACGCACGGGCCCATGAGCATGCCGCCGCCGCCCTGCGGGCCGCAGCCGTCCGGATGGCACAGCCCGACCCACACCCCACCTTCGTCGTCGTGCGCTGCGGCATCCCCATCCAGGCGGCCGGCACCCTGCCCCGAGCGCAGGAGGCGGCGATCACCGCCGACACCGAATTCCTCCCTGCCGACCGTCCGCGCGAGCACCGCTGGGTCACCGAGGAGGAGAACACCTTCACGCTCAAGACCCGGGGCCCCGGTAGCGCCCGGTGGACCAAGAGCGGCTATACCGTCGTCGCCGTACCGACCCCCGCGTCCTTCGACCCGGCCCCCGCGCTGGAGGCCACCGAGCTCCTCCTCGCGTTCGTGGACCGCAGCGCCCGACAGGAGGTGCACGTCACCGCAGCCGGGCTGCACTCCACGCTGGGCCTAGCTCTTCGCACCGCCGCCCAGGCGCACGGGGCGGCCGCCGTCGCGCTCACCGCCGGCCGGCCGGATCTGGCACTTGACCCCTTCGCCGACCTGATCGAGACCGCCCAGCGCTGGAAGCAGCTTCCCGACTACCCCGGCAACGCCGTCGACGTCCTCCGTTCCATCCTCGTGCACGCCACCGAGGCCGCCGAACGGTCCGTGGAGCGCCTGTGACACCTCTGACTGGCGGCGGCACGGCCGAGCAGAACCTGCTGGCCTTCCTGCAGGCCCAGGTGGAAGTGGAGCGTCTGGCCGGCCGGGACGCCACCGTCGGGTGGACGTACCGCCTCCATGTACGAACTCGTCCTCGCCCGTGGAACGTGGTTCGCCCCCAACCTCTCTGACCGCCCGATCCGGCCCATGCCCGAGCGCCGATGCTTCGTCAACGCCGCCACCCTCGAACGCACCCACCCCGGTCCTCCTGTACCTCGCTGCGCCGTCTTACGCGGCCGCGGCGTGCATCTCGGTGATCGCGGAGTAAAGCCAGGCTGGCAGCAACCGCAGTGTGTCTGATTTTGTCGGGTCATATGAGGGTCTGGCCCAGGTTGTGTGGCCCCAGGGCCTGGACGTTCCGGTGGGCACCTCGCAGTGTCTGCTTGTCCGTCAGCAGTGTGAACCACCGCTCGACTCGGTTGAGTCAGGAGGAGCTCGCGGGGTGAAGCGCACATGGGAGCGGTGGTGTGCGATCGGCCGTAGCTGGATGGCGGCGGTCCTGTGCGTCGATGCATCGCGCCGGTCAGGTGCACGTACAGGCCGGCGGGTGCCTCCTTGCCGATGCGGGCGAGGAATCCCTTGAACTCCACGGTACGGTGCTGGCGGTGGTTCGCCCGCGGCCCCGGGAAGTGAGCGCCATGTGTGGCATTGGAACGATCTGCAAGCGGTGCGGTTGCCGGAACGGTCCTGCTCACGAGACGGTGAAGCGGGCGGCCATCGCATCCGGGTAGGACTGCTGCAGAGTCCCCAACGACCTTCCCGTTCGGGCGGGTTGCAGGTTTTCCGCATTGCCCGCCGGCGCTGTGGCGTCGGTCAGCGGGTGCGGCGCCGTCGGCCGGTGGCCCCGGTGGTGCGGGCGATGAACGCCGCACGTCCTTCGCCCGCTTTGTCGACCAGCGGCGTCGTGGCCGGTCGGCGGTCGGCGCGGTTCAGCAGCCACGCGATGGCGGTGGCGCGGGCCAGGTAGAGGAGGCTGTCGGTGAAGTGGATGTCGGCGAACGAGGAGCCTTCCGGGTGGGCCCTTCGGGCCGTGGTCCATTCGGCGAGGGCGCAAGCGGAGCTTCTGGCCATCGACACGGTATCGAGGGCCAGGGCGCCTCGGCGTCCGCCGGTGGCGCGCCACCAGGTCTCCTGCATGGCAGCGACCACTTCGTCCCGCAGACGATGGAGTTCGTCCAGCGGGGTGTAGCAGAGCGTGTGGAGGCGCCTCTCTCCGTTCGTCTCCTCGAAGCGGCCCATCTGGCCCGCGTGGGTCGTGGCCGCGTACTGCCAGACGGCGAGGCGGGCGAGGCTGAACTCCTCGGAATCCAGGTCGATCGCGGCCTCCAGATCGCGCATGAGATCGAGGTCGTCTTCGGGCAGGCGGGCTGATTTGAGGTGGATCAGCACGCCGACCAGGCCGCCGTCGACCTCTTCCCGCGAGGCGCGGGCGAGGTCGGGCAGCCGGCGAAGGTTCGCGCGCATCTTCCGGATGGCCATCCCGCCCTCCTCGACGTCGAGGGCGGCTTCGGCCTCCGCCCAGTCGTAGAAGATGTCCCGCTCGGAGCCGGGGTCGCCAGGGACGGCGTCCGCGATCCTGGCCACCGCGTCACGGTGGCGCTCCCGCTGGGGGAAGTACGTCCTGACAAGTGCCGATTTCAGTGGGATCTCTGGGATTCGCGCGCTGTCGCAGAAGAAGGCGAGCAGGACTGTGTCGTCCAGCAGGCGGCCGGGCCGGTGCCGGCGCGCCATCACGCGGGCGAGGTCTTTCACTTCCTGCGGGTAGGAGGTGCGGGTGCCAGCCCGCCCCCCAAGGAACACCCTGTCGGGGGCGGGCAACAGGCCCAAGCGGCGCCAGCGTTCGAGCTGGGCAACACTGACGGGGTTCCCGTCAGCAGCCGTCAGGTCCATGAGTTCGCGATAGGCGCCCGTCGGCGCGGAGCGTGGCATGCGAAGACGCCACAAAACGGGTGGATCGATTCCTGGGCGCCAGACGCGGGGGTGCAGTTCGCCCGCCCGGCCACCGTCTCCGCGACGGCCTCCGGGAACGGGCGTTTCGCGCCTGGCTACCTCAACCGTGCGAAGCTCTCAGGGAAGCCCGCCCTGCACGTCGCGTACCTGCGGCAGGAGGGGTTGGCCGTGGTGGAGGTGCCGTCGGAGTCCGGGAAGCGGCAGGGCCTCCTGGCGGAGCACCTCGCCGCCGCTCAGGAGCGCCTCCGCTTTCGTGCGGAGTGACTCCGGCAGCCAGGTGATCGCGGCCTTGAGCCGTTGCGGACCGGTAGGTGCCAGGGTGCGAGGACGCATCTTGAGGAGCGCCTGGTAGAGCCCTCCTGCGGGTTCGACGGGCGGGAGCCCGGCTTCAACGGCTCTGGCGCTTGTCTGCTGGCCGCATTCGAGGCCGTCGATGTCGAGGTCCCCGTAGAGGAGGATGTCGGTCACGGGATGGGCGCGTTCTTCGAAGGCTTCGGCCGCGGTCGGGATGGATGCCACGAGCTGGTCGCCGGAGCCGTACGCCAGCCAGCCGGCCTGGGAGCGGTCCGGCCAGGCGCGGAGGGTCTTGCGCAGGCTGGTGAAGGCGGCGGAGTTCTCGACGATGAGCATCCACGGCGCCGGGCCGAGCTCGGCCATCGCGAGCGGCGGGGGTGTGGGGCGTGCACGCAGGTGCGCTGTGATGTCGAGCAGCCCGGCCCTGCCGAGGTGGTTCTTCTCGATTCCGTTCAGGCGCTTCTCGTCACCGTAGAGCTGGTAGGAACGTTCGGCGAGCGGGAGGATCTCCGTGTGGGGGTGTCGCGCAGCTGGGCGTTGATCGGGTCGAGGAGTTGCCGCTCGGCCGGGCTCAGGCGAAGCCGGCTGGCAAAGGAGAGTGCCGGAACCCAGGCCCTGGGGGCGGGAGGGGTCTGGCGGGGACGGGGGTCGGTGGTCCTGGCCACCCATCGGGGAAGGGGCGGGTCTGCGCCGGTGTCCCAGCCTTCTTTCCCTTTGGGCAGGGTCGCGAGGTTGCGCTCGGCGAGTTCACCGGCTGCCGCGGCGAGGATGCTCCGCCGGTGCGGGGAGGTCGAGAGGCTGCTGTCGCCCTCGTCGGCGGCGGCCGCCAGCAGGTCGAAGTCGACCCGCCGGCGGCCGTGCTGCGCGAGCCGCAGGGCCATGCGCTCGGCGGGTGTCACTCGTCCTCCGCCTCGTGGCTGCCGTGGCCGGCCGGTGCCGGCCGGGTGCGGCGCAGCAGTCGGGCGGTGGTCGTGGTGTCGGTGTCGGTGCGGGTGAGGGCGTCGGTGACGGCGCTTCCGTAGCGTTCTTCGATCTGGACGTAGCGCTGCTTAGTGCGGGCGGCGGCGCCGTTGCGCAGGCGCAGGATCAGGGGGAAGCGGCCGAGGGCGGGGAGGTCGTTGCTTCCGGTGGTGTAGACGAGCTGGATGCCGTGGGCTTCGGCGACTCGGCGTTGGAGGGCGACGAAGGGGAGGTAGTTGGCTTTGCCGAAGGGGTTGTCGAGGACGAGGGTACCGACGCCTCCGGGGATCTTCCGGTTGCGTTGGGCGGCCCGCATGCGGGCGAGGGTGCAGTAGAGGAGGACGGATGTGGTGAGGAGTTCGCCTCCGCTGAACTTCTTGATCGCGGTGACGGATTCGCGGTCGACGGTGTCTGTGCTCTGGGTGGGTTTGATGACCTTGGCGACGATGTTGCCGTTGCCGCCGATGCCGGCCAAGGCCAGGCGCTTGGCCAGTTCCATGGCTTCCGGCAAGGGGACGGGCTTGCCGGTTTTGGGGGTGAGGGCGGTGGTGAGCCGCTCGATCTCCGCTGCGATCCGGCGGGCGAGTTCTTCGTCGGTGGGCTCGTGGCGGATCTCGAAGTCGAGGAAGCGCTTGTCCGTCCACTGTCCGAGGCCGCGGGGCAGTCGGGAGTAGCGGGAGACTTCTTTGAGGTCGTCGAAGACGGACTTGACGAGGGTGAGGCAGGCTCGGACGACGAGGATCTGGTCTTCGTCGATCTCGGCGAGTTGCTTGGTGACGACGTGCTCGCGTTCGTGGATGTCGTCCAGGAGGGCTGCGAGGCGGGTGGGGGATTCCAGGTCGTCGGTCAGCTGGGCGAGGAGTCGTCCGTTGACGACCTGGTTGTACTCGGGCTGGTTGGCGAGGGACTCGACGGCGCGGGTGGCGCGGTCGAGCGCTTTTTGGAGCCTGTCGCGGGCGCTGGCCGCTTCGTCGAGTGCGGTGGTCAGTTTCGCTTGGAGGGTGCGGGCCTGCTCGGTGCTCAGGGTGCTGGCGGCCTGTGCGGTGAAGTCGTGGTACTCGGCCAGCAGGGCGTCCGTGGACAGGGGTGAGTCGTTGTCTTCTTGGCCGGGGGCGTCGCCGCGGTAGCGGGCGGCCGCCGCCGTGAGGCTCTGTTCGGCCTGCGCGAGCAGGTCTGCCCGGTTGGCCGTGGCGCCGGCCATACGGCGACGGCGTTCGGCGGCGAGTTCGCGTTCGTGGATGCCGTCCTTGGCCTTGTCCAGCTTCTGGCGCGCGGTGTCGAGGGCTGAGCGGGCCTCGACGGCGGTGGGGAAGGCGGGGAGGGCGGGCGGCTCTGCGAGCCGGGCCAGGGCGGCTTCGGCCTTCTCGAGTCGCGCCTCGGCTTGCCGATGGAGGATCTTGGCCTCGGTGCGTGCCTCTTTCGCCGCGTCCAGTTCCTGTTCCGCGTGTTCGCGGCGGTCGGTGCGGCGCTGGGGTTCCGCCGCGTCCGTGTCAGTGGCGATCTGTGCGGCGCGGGTGCGGGCGGGCTCGCTGAAGCGGTCGAGGGCGGCGCTGAGTTCGGTGATCGCCGTCTTGCAGGTGTCGAGGCGCTGTTGGAGGCTCTTGTCGGTGACTCCGGAGTTCCAGTCCTGGAGGGCCTGGCGCCAGCGGGTGCGCAGGTTGCCCAACGCGACCTTCGGCTCGGCACCGGCGGGTGCGGCGGTGGGGGCGTCCGCAGGAGTGGGGGTGTCCGCAAGCTCGGCCCGGATCTCGGCGAGGTCGTTCTGCCACCTCGTCCGCGTGTTGGTGCAGCACTGGACCTCGGCGGCGAACGTCGCGACCCTCGCGAGCGCCTGGTCACCGCGTCGCCGGTGCGCTTGGCCGGCGCGCCGGTGCTCTGCGGCGTCGTGTACCGCATCGGTGATCTCCGATTCGAGACCGGGCAGGGCAGCGGCGTCTGCCGCCAGCCGCAACGCGCGCTCGATCAGGGCGGCCAGGTCGACGAGGTCCTGGTGGAGGGCCCGGATGCGACTGTGGGCGTGCTGCTGGGCGGCTTCGGCGTCCTGGGCGTCCTGGGCGAGCTCGCGTTGCCGGTTCTGCAGGGCGGTCTTCTTGTCGTCGAGGCGGGCGAGTTCGGCTTCCAGGGCGGCATGCGGCCGGGGCCCCAAGTCGGTGAGGTGCTCGCTGAGGCGCTGGGAGAGCAGGCGGTCGTCCTCCCGGCATTTGACCAGGGCGTGTTGGCGTGCTGCGAGGCTGTCCAGGCGGCGGTTGACCTACAGCAGTTCTTCGTCCGCGGCATCGCTGTCGAGGGCTCCGGCGTGCAGGGGCATCACCACGTGCTGCCGGTCGGGCCCGCCGGCCAGCAGTTCTTCCGCGTCCGTGTGCGCCGCCACCGCGATCACCGAGGTCAGCGCGACGTTGGCACGACGCGCCAGGGCCGCCAGGTCGTCGCCCGGGACCCGGCCGCTGACCACGATCCCTCCGGCCAGCTGCGGGTGCGTGGCGATGACTTCGGTGTGCCGCTCGGCGGGGACGGCGTCGCGCAGGTACTGCAAGCCCGTCAGCGCGGGGGCGCCGAGGCTGCGCAGGCTCTGGACGGCCCTGTCCACTTCGGGGGCGGCCGGCAGGTAGCCGGTGTCCTGCACAGCCCTGCTCACTCGCCTGTCCTCTGCTGCCGCCGCGTGTTGCGAGGCGATGGCGTCGTCCGCGGCGCGGCACTGGTCTTCGAGGAGCCCCACCAAGTCGTCGCCGACGGCATCCAGGTCGAACGGTTCGTTGCTGTCGATCCCGGCCACTTCCTTGAGCCGGGGCTCGGCGGCCAGCGCGCGGCGTCTGGAACGAAAGTCGTCGATCCGGTCCCACACCTGGGTGTGCCGCTCGCAGACCTCGCCGAGTTCACTGCCCAGGTGCTGCCGCTCGATGGCGATCTCACCCTGTCGGAGGCGGGCTTGCTCCATCCGGTCCTCGAAGTCGGCGAGTTGCTTGCCGGTGCTGTCACGTGCGCCCCGCAGGCGTCGGAGGGCCTGGTCCGAGTTCTCGGCCTTCTGGAGGACTCCTTCGGCGCGTGCGGACGCGACGAGGGCGGTGATCTCGTCGCGGCGGCGGGTGGCGTCCTGAGCTCTGCCGTTCGCTGCCGCAGCCGCCTCGCAGGCCGCGGCGTGCTCGCTCCGGGACTCCTGGGCCTCGGACTCGGCGCCGGCCTTGCCGGCCTTCGCGGCTTCGAGGTCGGCCGTGATGCCTGCCAGCGACTGGGTGAGAGCGGTGTGCAGCAGCGCGCCGGCGCGTTCCAGGGCAAAGCGTTGCGGGGCTCGGCTCTCGTCTTGCCGGGCGAGGAGCTCGGCGGTCTCCTTCGCCTCGATGGTCCTGGCATTCAGCGCGAGAAGCGGCTCGACGGCCTCCCAGGCCTCGTGCTCCAGCTGCGCGGCTTCGACCGCCCTCGAACGGTCGGCCGCCGTGCGTTTGGCCTGGTCCGTCTCGAGTCGTTCGACGTGGGCGGTGAGGGCGGCCACGTACGTGCGCTGCCCGGAGATGCGGCCCTTGGCCTCTTCCGCTTCCCGTTCGGCGGCCTCGGCCTCGGCCCCGATCGTCTGGGCCTCCTGCCGCAGCCCGTGGACCTGCTGGGCGATGTGCTCGGCGGCCCGGTCGACGACGTGCACCTGCTGTTCCAGGTGTCGGCGCGCGGTGGTGAGCGCGGCCGTCCCCTTCTGGACCGGGCGCAGCCGCAGGACGGCTTCGGCGAGGAAGCGGCCTTCGGTTTCCCGGTCGGGGCGGGTGGCGAGCTTGTCGGCGTGCTCTTTCAGTGCCTCGCGTGCCGCGATGGGACCGTCGGTGTTGGCGACCATGCCGATCAGGAAGTTGACGAAGTCCTCGCAGGTGGCGAAGCGGAAGAGGCTGGTGATCCCGCCCTCCCCCTTGTTCATGTCCCGCTGGATCTTGAACAGCTGCGGGTCGAGTCCGTACTGCTCCAGCTGCTCGGCCCAGTTCCACTGTTCCTCCGCGCTGTAGCCGAGGGAGAACTGCTCGGCGGCTTCGTGGTCGTTGAGCAGCTCCCTCAGAACGAACCGAGCGACCGCCACATGCTCGGCACCGTCGCGATCGGGTGCCGCTCTTCGGGCCAGCTCCGCCAGGAAGACGACCACCTCTTCGGTCGTCGCCTCGCGTTCCATGCCCTGCTGGCTCACCACAGCCTCCAGCACCGCCAGGGCCATCGTGCGCGGGTCGTACAGACCGGTCGGGAACTGCTGCCACGCCTGCCGCTGATCGATGCGGTGCAACGGCGCCGAGTGTGCCAGCACCGTGCACTTGCGTACGAAGCCCGCGTCGCAGACCAGCCCGAGCCAGCCGTCGCCGGGCTCCGACTCGCAGGCTTCGGCCAGAAGCCGGTTCTCCTCGCGGTCCAGCAGGCGCCGAACGATCGCGTCCTGGTCCTCATCGTCCAGGGGACGCACTCCCCGGCGGATGGTGCGTGTACTTGTCATGCGCCGAGTGCAGCATTCAGATAAGACAAATCATCAGAAAGCAGGGCGAATATTTCATTCGAATGCAGGCGTATGAATGATTGAACTACTTAAGTCAACGTGGGTCTCGGCTGCGTTTCACACCACTCGCCACACACCCAACCAAGCACCTTTGGAGAAGAGTTGAGGCCGTGAACGTGCTACCGCAAGCGCGACTGTCCCGCTCTGCAGCCATTCAGCGCCGAAGCCGGCTACTCCTGGTGTTGCCCGCCCGGACGGGCGGGCGACCCGGTTGACGACGTGCCGCCGGGGCCGGTCAGAGGGACTGGTGAGCCGACGCGGCAGGGCTGCGGGATCGCGGAGTTGCGCTGGATGGCGGTCATCTCCAACGTTCAGCCGTGCGACCCTGGTCGAAGCGAGCGGTAAGCTCAGGGGCTATGCCGGACCAAACTCTGCTGCCCGACCCGTTGATCACGATCACGTGGGTCGTGCAGGCCGCGGCCGACGGCCGCTGGCGGACGGTCAGCGTCCCGACCGACGACCGCTCGGCCGCACGCGAGGATTTCAACTGGCGACGCCAGTTCGCCCCGGACTCGATCACCTACCGGCTGGTGCGTACCACCACGACCGTCACCACTGAGATCGAGCAGAACTGACCGCAGGAGCCGACTCGATGAGTGGGGGACTGCGCGCTCACTGCCTGAAGTCGCAGGCCCGGCCGGCGACACCTGGCCAGTTCGCTGCCGCCGGTCAACCGCATGATGCTGCGGCCGAGTTCGCCTGACGGTGGAAGAAATCCACCATGACAGTGTCGCGCGGTGGCCTCAGTCGCCGAGGACGAGCTGGCGCCACGGCGGCTCCAGGCGCTTAAACGCAACACGGCTGCCGGAGTAACGGGTGCTGCTGTGGAGACCGAGCGTGTCCGCAAGGAAACCACAGCGGCCCGGATCCGAAGTACCGTGCACGCGACGATGGACAGCCGCGTAATCGGCCTGAGAGGGCTAACCGGCTCCACGCCACCAGTGTGTTCAGCCGGCCGGGGTAGGACAGGTGAGCAGCGGTCGCCCCCGGTCCCCGGTGCCGTCACGGATCCTGCGGCTCAGACTTCGAGAACGGCCGCCAGCACCGCGTCAGCAATATCGACGGCCACGGAATCCGGGAGCTGGCCGCTGTGCCGACCTGCTCCAGGTTGAGTTCTCGAACCAGCACCGCGCCTCCGTTTTCGGGGTGCGCGAGGTCACCTCCTTGTTGGGGACGCCCGCGTCCCTGGCCACGGTCGGCGGCCGGGCTGCGCTGGCTGCCGCCGCCCGGCTCGCGCACGCCGTGCAGCGCGCGCTGTACGGCGCGGGGGCGGATGCCTTCCGTCAGCAGATCAAGGACATCGCGCCCCGTCAGAGCGCCTCCCTCGCCCGGCTGGAGACGAACGACCACGCCTGGGAAGACATCGCCCGCTCTCCCGAGACCGGCCTCGACCGCTGGGTCGCAGGTCTGCGGCGGGCCCTGGACGGCGTCGGCCAGGGCATGGCCACCAGCGACACCATGGCCACCGCCCGCTTCCAGGTTGAGGCCGAGAGCATCCTCTTCCGGTGTTCCCGGCGCGCGAAGAAGGCGGCCACGCAGGCCGCGGTGCCGCCACCCGCTCCGCCGCCTGAACGGCGCCGGTGGTGCAGTTCCTCGCGACGGCGCTACACCACCGGCACCATCGACCTCTCGTCGACGGGTGCCTGCTGTTCTCTACGGCGCCTTCGGGGCTGTGGCTTCGGCGGCTTGCGCCGCGCGGCGCGTCGCAATGATGGCGTAGTCCAGCGCCAAGCCCACCCCGGCCAGCACCGCGCTGGAGCACCGCGGATCCTGTACGTCAGCCGCCGCGACGACGTAGGCGGCGGGGAAGACCATCTCCGGGCGCGGATTGGTCATCTCCCACTCGACGTGGCCGCGCACGGAGGCAGTCATCGTGTCGGTGGCCAGAAGGACGGCATGAGCACGAACCGGGCGCTGCCCTTCGGCTCGACCCGGACGTCCGCCAGCGGGTGGCCCACGCTGAACGGATGTACCTGGCGCAGGCCGGGGTAGGCGGCCTTGACGGCGGCGGCGGTCTCTTCGGCAACGGCAAGTTGCTCGGTCCCGGCAGGAATTCCTCTCGGCAGGGGAGACACAGCTCTGCGCACCCCAGCTCGCCGGGGCGCCGTCCCCGCACCGCGCAGGGGGAGTTGCCGGCCACGGGAGCCGGTGTACCCCCCCACGCGGGGAGAGGTTGCCGGACACCACGTTAGCGTCCCGGCCACGGGAGGCGGGGCCCTTGCCGAAGCCCGGAACGAGGGGCTGAGGCCCGGGTTGATCCGGCGAGCCGCCGCCCAGCACACTGGCCTGGGGAGGATGCCGGACCTCCCCATGGTGGTCCTACCCGCTCTGCGGGTATCGCGGCCCGACCCGGCACGGTCCGCCTCCGCGCCGCACTCCCGCAGGCGTGCGTCCGACCACCCACGAGGTACCCATGCCCGAGCCCGCTCCGCACACCCCGGCCGTACACTCCAGAGCCGTCACCGTCGCCACCCGCTCGGGGCCGGCAGCCCGGTGGGTGGTGTGGACCGACCGCGAGGCCCTCTTCTGCTACGGGTGCCACGACCTGGTCGGCCTCGCCGTCGACGAGCCCCCGGTGCACCTGACGCCCCGAACCCTGTCCGCACCGCAGCCACGCCGGTCCCTCCAGCACTCCTGCGGCACCTGGAACGTCCCGCCCTGGCATGTGGTGACCACCGCGGAGGCCGTGCCGGCCGCCGCCGCCGAACTCGCGACGGTGCGTAGCCGCAACCTGGCCGCCCTACGCGCCGAGTTGCGCCGCCGTACTGCTGTCGTCCTGCGCCGCGTGGTGGAGAGCCAGCTGCCGCCGGTCCGGGCGGGGTACCCGCTCGACCTCTGCGGACTCCACGCCCACGTCGAGACGGACGACCGAGGCTGGCACGCTTCGTGCATCGACCCCGAGAGCCCGGGCCCCGACAGCATGATCGAGGTCCGGACCGTCGACCTGCCCTGCCTGCTCCCGGGCTACCTGCCGGCGTCGCCACCGAACGGACCGACCGTCACCAGGCTGCCGGGCAGCAGCGCCTGCCCGCAGCCGTACGAGGGGCCACGGTGGGCGATCAGCGACTTCGCGCCCAGCTACCAGGACTGCCTCCCCCCCGACCCCTGGCGGGTGGGGGACATCCTGCGGGTCGAGGTGCTGGACCGGATCCCGCGGACGGACGACCCGCAGGCCTGCGGTGGGCTCGGCAACAGCGACCTCGGCCTCGACCAGCCACTTGGCAGCTGCCTCCACCAACCGACTGAACCTCATGTCCCCGCAGACGCGCCGGGGTACGAGCGGCTCTCCCCCGGGCTGGTCACCATGACCGCCACCGTGGTCGAGATCGAGCCGCCGGAATGGTGCGACGTGGACGAAGAAGACGGCTACCCGGACGAGGAGATGAGCGGCTGGATGCGACGCGCCTGGGTACGCCCCTCTACCACGGAGGAAGCCGATGCCCTGCTCGCCTTGCATCGCGGCGACGCCGGCCTGGGGGCAGTACAGTGATGAGTTGCCGAGCCAGCCGGGCCCGCACCGCCTCGATTCCGTGCGCTGTTCTGCGAGATCCACGACGCCTTCCGCGAGAACCGCAGCAGCGAGAAGCTCGATGGCACACCGACCGAGGTGACATGGCGCTCCGGCTTCGCCCAGGAGTACGTTGCCTGCCCGCGCGACGACAAGATCAAGATGAACAACGAGGCCGATTCCGTGGAGGACTCTCCCGGGGCCTGAGCCGATCGGCGCTCCCCGGCTCTTGTTTCGGCGCGGCTTCGTCGCCGTCTTGGGGTGAAGGCCGGGCCTCGATGTCAACGGCCATCACGCTCGCCCCGCTGGCGTCCCGCGATCTGCCGACGTGGGGCCTGCCGGATACGGCCCCGGCCGTCAGCCTGGGACCGGCCTTGCTGCTGGCCTGACGCACCAGGACCAGGTCGGCGGGCAGGGTGGCGCACGTGGCAATGGGCAGCGCCCGGTGGAAGGCGTAGGGGGAGGTGGTGTGGCTCTGCGGCAGGGGTGAGCCTTCACGTGAGGCCGTCCTTCCTGCCGGACAGGCTCCGCACGGGCCGTCGTCCGGCCGTGATGCCTTCGTCGCCGACGTTCCTCAGGACCTGGGCGAGCGCGGGGTAGCCCGTTGCCGTCGAATCGTTGAGCGGGTGCACGCGGACCCGCCAGTCCTCGCCCATCACCGGCACGGTGCGCCGCCACAGGTCGGCCAGTCCCGCCTCGACCGGGTTCTCCGGTTTCGGCAGCTCGGCGGCCGGGTCGGCCGGCATGAACAGCGGCAGCCGGTCGAGGTGGGCCTTGCCCGCCCTGCGGTCGTTGGTGCGCTTGTACATGTACGCGACCTATTCGCCGGGCAGAGTGGCGATTCACCTGTCAGCGATTGCCGAACTGATCGCAGCCCATGGGCTGGGCGGTAGCGGCAGGTGCGCCGGGGTGGCACTCAGGTCGAACTGTCGGAGTGCGCTGTCGCACCGCTGGAATAGCACCTACCGCCCCGCCGGCCACATCGGAGTGGCCCGCATCACGCGCGCCATGGCGGCGGAAAGGTGACCTCGGCCGTCGCGGTGGCCAGGCCGAGACGGATGCCACTCGGCCGGGATGGGCAGGGCCGGCAGGATCGAGGCACGAGGTAGCTGACCCGCCACAGGTGCCCCTCGCCTCCTTCGGCGACGACGAATCCGGATCGTCGGCGCACCACGCCGTTCGCGGCGTCCCGACCGGCCTCCCGGCGAGCGGTCAGCCCTGCGCCCGTGAGCAGCTGCGCCACCGTCTGCCGGTCAGGGCGGAAGCGGACGACCGCGGGAGCATCAACGGACACGGGTGCCATCCCCGACTCGGCGGCAGCGTATGCCGCGTGCTGGCCTGTGGCCGGCGCCTGAACGCCGGTTCGACCCCCACCGTACGGTGAACCGGTTGTGCAGGCTGGCCGCTTCGCCGCAGAACCACCAGAAGGGGTGACACTGAGCCCTGTGAACAGCAGCGAAAGTCAGGCAAGTTGACAGGCTGGGCCTCTCAGGGCTATAGGGGTCACGGTGTGTCTTGGTGGTGGATGTCGACTCAGCTCGACGGCTCACCACGGACTCTCCGCCGGGCATCATCTGAACCACTTCGCCGGCCCATGCGGCCTCCGCGTTCCCTGGTCCAGCACCGGGCCGAGGGACGTAGAGCCAGCGACGAAGCGGGCCGCTTGGTCGCATGGGTGCGCGCTGGCCAACTGCGGGACCACGAACCCCGGCTGACCGCCCGGACGTCCGCCGGCACCGGCATCCCGAGCCGGGGCCTGTCGTCGCTCTCGTCCTGGCCGAAGCCGGGAGTCCGGGCACACTGCCTCGACAGGGTGCGGCACACTGGAGCGTCCGCTGAACTGCCGGTCATACGAGCGTGGTCGGCAGCAGCTCACCGAAGTCAGCCTGATGCTCCGATGCCCCTTGCCCTTGAGGCGGTGGGCACCGCAGGAGGGAGAGACCCGCACCATGCCAATCGTGAACGTCGAGGCGGTCGAGCACGCCTTCACCGACGCGCTGCTGGCGGATGCCGCCACCTGGGACCGGCCCAACCTCATGGGGCTGGTCGAGCAGCGCGACGACGGTCGGATCGAGTTGCTCACGTTCGACATCCCCGGGCCCACCTGGACCTACGACGGTGGGAAACCGCATCAGGTTCTGCTCGCCCTCGCCCAGATGCTGGCCTCCAGTCCCGCCGAGCTGAACCAGGACCAACGAGAGACTCTGCACCGCGACACCGAGAACACCGTCGGCGTGTGGTTCTACAACGATGCGTGGGAGACCCCTGCCGGCGGGAGCCCGGATGCCGTCCGCCGGGTGAAGACCGCAGGAGCGGACCCGCCGATCGGCGAGGACCTCGACCACATCGAGTCGAAGGCCATCAACGCGGTCCTGTTCGGCCACATCCATCGTGCCGTACGGCTGCGACGAGGGAACACCAACACGGACGTCTTCCCCCACGTCGATGGGCCTGTCGCCTACCCCCTGGCCATGGCGTGCCTGGCCATCGAACAGCGACGGACCCGGGCATGACCACGGCCGTCCCTGGCTCCCTTTTCACGCCGGGGGCAAGCCGGGGCCTCCACGGCGGTTGATCCTCCACCGCCGCCACAAGGCCAGTCGAGCCCAGCGTTCACGGGCCACACGCAGACCCTCCTCGGTCAGGGCCATGGTCACGGTCCCGTTCGGCCTGAGGTCCAGGACACCCTCGACCATCGCGGTGGCCCACTCGTCCAGGAGCCGGAACCCGGGCGCCGGCTGCTCCAAAGGCTCTCGACTCCAACCCGGAGGCGTGGTCCACCCCGCGAGGCCGAGATCGAAGAGCACGGGGTCGCCGATCGTGAGGTCCAGCTCGAGCCCGAGCAGCGCGCAGGTGTCCGGGGTCTCGGTCTCGGAGATGGTCATGGGGAGCCATGGATGGTCCTGCTCGAAGAAGCCCCGGTAGCCCCCTCCTGGACCCGCCGCCACTGGGCCTCTCCCAGAGACGACTTCATGCCCTCCTACCCCACAGCGCCTCCGCTTCCCGAGTCCGTTCCGACGATGCTCCCACAGCCCGCGCGCGCACCCGCAGTACGGCATGCGAGAGCGGAACGCAGGCGGCCGCACCGGTGTACGCCGGCCCGCGACGAGGTGATCGTCGTCGGCCTCGCCATCGCCACCCCGCCCTTACACCGACCGGGAGCGCCTCGAAGGCGCCGGTGCTCCAGCCGCGGCGGGACCCTGTGGCGCTGCGCCCAGCCGACCACCGCATTCCCGCTCCAGATTCCACCGCCCGCCACGGCTGCCCGGCTCCACCCGCCGGTCCCTACCGGCCGGTCCAGATACCCAGTCGCAGATCGCAGCCCGTCTCAGCGCGCCCGTCACGCCAGTGCCTAGACTCACGGACGGTAACGTCCTGGCAGCGACGAGGGGAGCATCGTGGAAGACCTTGCAGGCACCGACCCTGATCACCGCACCGATCAAGCTAGGGGGACACCCGCCGACCCGGGCAACCGCGGGTACATCTCCCTGCGGGCCTTCTTCGCCGACCCGGACAACCACGCGCCGCGCGCCTGCGCGCCCGCAGGAGCGGCACCGGCGGCGACCAGGGACGAGCCGCCGGCCCCGTCGGTGATCGACTCGGCGACCGGCAAGGTGCGCGTCATGTCGAGCCGCTGCGGCACGTGCATCGGCCGCCACGGCAACCCCGTCGGCCTCAGCCCCCAACGACTGCGCGAACTCGCCGGACTCCAACCAGACGGCACCTACGACGAGGGCCACACGGTCTGCCACATCACCCTGGAGGGCAACCCCGACCATCTGCCGGCAGCCGTGTGCGCGTGGGTTGCCGAGCACCCGCAGGCGGCCCCGCGCTCGCTCGTGATGCGCCAGGCAGCCTCCAAGGGAATCCTCTACATCGACCCGCCCGCACCTGGCCGCCCGTGACCCGGCGCCAGGACACCCGTCGGCCTGGCCCGGATCCGCGACCGAGCCCACGAGGCGCCGCGGCGGCGGTCAGCTGAGGAGTTCGTCCAGGACGGTCGCAGGGTCCGGGTGCGGGAACCCGGCCGGCCACCAGTCGCCGTGCTTGCGCCGGTACGGGTACCAGAGGTGCCGGTCGGTGCCGAGCCGCAGCTGCGCGTCGTGCCCGAGGACGGTGAGCCAGCTGCCGGACACCCGGATCCTGGGGGCCCCTACACCGTCCCAGGCGCTTCTGAGGCGCTCGCGCACCGCACCCATCAACTGAGGGTCCGCGGTCCAGGACTTGTCGAGGACGGCCAGGGCAGCGAGCCCGCCGTACTGCCAGGCCCGGGCGGAGCGGGTCAGGGAGGCGGGGGTGCGGCGCCCGCCGAAGGCCAGCCGGGTGAAGATCCCGTCCGGTGGCCGGGCCGCGGCCAGACGGACCAGGTCGTCGGCGACGTCGAGCGTCACCGGGCCGATGGGCTGGGCCTGATCGCCAGCGGGGAGGAGGGCCTGCCGCAGCAGGTACACGGCACGGGCGGCGGTGTCGGAGGCCAGGAACTCCAGGGCGGCCGGGTCGAGTCCCGGGACGGGCTCGGAGGCGGGACGCAGCTGGGCGATCTGGCCCGGCTCGTCGACCGGAGACGGCGGTGCGGGCAACAGGGGCAGGCCGGTGCGGGCGGCGGCAAAGGCCTCCCTAGCCGGAGTCCCGGTCGCGGCTGTCGGCGGCGCAGCAGGGGCGGTGGCGTCGTGGTCGGCGTTGCGGCGGTGCAGCTCGGCCATGAGCTCGCTCTCGCTGCGGCCCCTGAGCAGGAACAGCACGAACGGGTCGGTGTCGAGGAGTCGCGCGACCTGGTAGTAGAGCGCGGCGGCGTGCTTGCAGGGATCGCCCCAGTCCGGGCAGGAGCAGTCGGCCTGCATCTCCCGGGGGGACGGCAGCAGACGCGCGCCGGCCTGGGCGGCATCGTCGGCCAGGGCGGTGGGCATGTCGCGATCCAGCAGGGCGGCGATGTGCCCGGCCTGGGCGGCGACCGCATCAAGCAGCGCGTCCCAGGCTGATGGGGTGAGCGTGGGGATGCTCATCGAGGTGCGGTAGGGGGTGGGCCGGCTGCCCTGGATGCGTGCGGTGGCACGGCCGGGGGTGACGGTGATCTCGCCGACGTTGCCGGACCGGGCGTAGGTGCGTCCGCGAGCCAGGCGGCCGGTCGCGGAGCGGGACGGACCCTCCAGGGCCCGTACCCAGGCGTTGCCCCACCAGGTGTCAGCGAAGGAGCGGCCGAGCCGGGCCGCAGGCAGGGGAGGGAAGACCAGCCGGCGGTTGCCGTCCTGGCCTGGCCGCCGCGTCGGTTCGGGGGTCATCGGGCCACCTTCCGCAGGCGGACGAGATCGGCGAGTTCGGAATCGCTGAGCTCGGTGAACGCACGCTCGCCGTCCGTGCCGAGCACGGCGTCCGCCAAGGCCTCTTTCTTGGCGAGGAGTTCGGCGATGTTCTCCTCGACGGTGCCTTCCGTGATGAGGCGGTGCACCTGGACCGGCTGGGTCTGGCCGATGCGGTAGGCGCGGTCGCTGGCCTGCTTCTCGACGGCGGGGTTCCACCAGCGGTCGTAGTGGATGACGTGGCCGGCGCGGGTGAGGTTCAGGCCCGACCCGGCGGCCTTGAGCGACAGCAGGAACACCGGGACCTGGCCGGCCTGGAAGCGGTCGACCATCTCCTCGCGCCGCTTCACGGGGATGGAGCCGTGCAGGAACTGCACCGGCACACCCCGGTCCGACAGGTGACGCTCAAGCAGTCGGCCCATCGAGACGTACTGCGTGAACAGGAGCGTGGACCCGTCCTCGGCCAGGATCGTGTCCAACAGCTCGTCGAGGAGCTCCACCTTCCCCGAACGGCTCGCCGTCGCGCCCGGCCCGGCGTCGTCCTTGAGGAACTGGGCGGGGTGGTTGCAGATCTGCTTCAAGCCGGTCAACAGCTTCAGAACCAAGCCACGCCGCTCGATACCGTCGCTGGCCCGGATCGCGGCCATCGTCTCGCGCACGACCGCCTCGTACAGCGCCACCTGCTCCTTGGTCAGAGTGACCGGATGGTCGGTCTCGGTCTTCGGAGGCAGCTCCGGAGCGATCTTGGGATCCGACTTGCGCCGGCGCAGCAGGAACGGGGTGATCAGTGCCGATAGGCGCCGCGCGGCCTCGGGATCGCTCCCGCTCTCCGCGCCGCGCGCGAACCGGGCACGGAATTCCTTCAGCGAGCCGAGGAGTCCCGGGGTGGTCCAGTCGAGCAACGCCCACAGGTCCGACAGGTTGTTCTCCACCGGGGTGCCGGTCAACGCGATCCGCGCCGGGGCCCTCAGCGTGCGCAGGGCCTGCGCCGTCGAGGAGTGCGGGTTCTTCACGTGCTGGGCCTCGTCAGCGACGATCAACCCGTAGCTGTGCTCGGCGAGTTCGGAGGCCCGCAGCCGCATGGTGGCGTAGGTCGTCAGGATGAAGCCCGACCCGGCGCCGGCCAGGGCGCGCTTGCTGCCGTGGAAGCGCACCACGGACGTTCCGGGTGCGAACCGCTCGATCTCCCGCTGCCAGTTGCCGAGCAGCGAAGTCGGGCACACCACCAGTGTCGGCAGGCTGTGCGCGCGGTGCAGGTGCAGCGCGATAAGCTGGAGCGTCTTTCCCAGGCCCATGTCGTCGGCCAGGCAGCCACCCAGCATCAGGTCCGTCATCTGGACCAGCCAGGTCAGGCCCCGCAGCTGGTAGTCACGCAAGGTCGCGTTCAACGCGGCCGGCTGCGGCACCGGGCCGCGGCGCGCGGCAGCCTGCGGGTCGGCCAGACGCTCCCTCAGCTCCGCCAGCCACCCGAGCGCCGTCACCTCCACCTGCTCGCCGGCGACCTCGGCGCGGCCGGACAGCACGCTTCCCAGCGCCTCCGTGGGCGTGAGCGGGCCAAGGTCGCGGCTGCGGGCCCGGGCGAGGACAGCCGGGTCGATCAGCACCCACTGGTCCCGCAGACGCACCAGCGGCCGCGTCGCCTCAGCGAGCCGGTCCAGTTCGGCGGCATCCAGTTCCCGGCCCGCCAGGGTGATCTGCCAGCGGAACGACAGCAGCGCCCCGGCCGACAGCAGCGACGGCAGGTCCGACTCGGTCTTCTCCGTCGGCCCCACCACCGCGCGGGCCAGCAGCCTCTTCGCCAGTTCCTTCGGCCAGTGGACCTGAACGCCCGCTCCCGCCAGCGCGGCTGACGCCCCGCCCAGCAGATCGGCAAGCTCGGCGTCCGACAGGTCGAGCCCCACCGGCGCGGCCGCCTCCAGCAGCCGGCCCATCGGCGGCCACGCCCGCGCCGCCCGGCGCAGCCCCAGCAGCGCCTGCGCCCGCGCCTGCGGGCCGAACGAGGCACCGGCCGGCGACCGTCCCGACCACACGTCTCGGACGTCGGCGACCACACCGTCCGCCAGCTGGTGCAGCTGGACCACCGCCCGGCACCCGCCCGCATCCCAGCCGTCCGCGAACTCCCCCTCCCAGCCGCCCAGACCGGTACCTGGCAACTCGATCCGCAGGGACACCCGCACCCCGGCGTCCAAGCCGACGGCGACGTCGGCGGCCCACTGCCGGTGCTGCTCACCCACCAGCTGCGGCAGCGCCGCCGTCCAGAGCGGGCCACCAGCGGCGAGAGGCCCGGCCGGCGTGCGGGCCAGCGAATCGGCCAGCGCGTCCGCGAACGCCCGCACCAAGGGCTCGGCCTGCGGCAGTTCCACCGCGGAGCGCCCGGCGAGCGGCACGGCCCGGGCGTTCGGCGGCATCGCCGCCGCCAGCTCCCGCACCGCCGCGAGATCGTCGCGCTCGTAGGGACCGATCCGCCACGCGTCGAACCCGGCCGGGCTGACCCCGGGCAGCAGCCGTCCCCGCGCGAGCAACTGCAGCGCCTGCACCGCGGCGGCCCCCCAGAACACCGCCGCCGGGTCCGCGTCCGACATCCGGCGTGCCTCGACGAGGACCTGCAGCGCCCGCCCGACCGGTACAACCGCGGCCGGCACCTGGCGGCGGCGCACCGACGCACCGTGCGGGCGTACCACCGTCACCTGCCCCGTCGCCCCAGGCACGGCGCCGCCGCCCGGGCGCCAGAACACCACTGTGCTGGTGCGCGGCGGATCCGCAGGCACGAACACCGCAGCGCACCCCGCCAGCTCCTGCACCTGGGCGGAGCTCATCGCAGCCTGGCCGGCTTCCGCCCCGGCGGCAACGGCCGTGCCGGCCGGCGGATCAAGCACCACGCGCCATGCCCTCCGTTCCACCGCGGGCCGCACTGGCCCGCGCGGCGGCGAGCCTACCAACTGGTGTCAGCCGGCCGCCGGAGAACGGCGACAGTCCACCCTCACCAGGGACGCGCATCCACGGGAAGCTCGCGGCCGGGTGACCTGCCGACCGGTCGGGACGAGCACCCGGCGGGCAGGACGACGGGCCGGGGAACCAGGCGTCGCCAGGCGCGCCCCACGAGCAACCTGCGGCGGTGCCGCACGCCGTTGCCGGGCCGGCCGTGATCTGCGGCGCCGCCCAGGAAGGCGGATCGCTACGCCACGCTGACCCGCTCCGGCGCCGACCGCCGGAGCCTCGCGACGCCGTGCCCGCCAGCGCAGCAAGCCACCGCGCGCCGCCGACACCCCGGGGCACGGTCGGCGGGTTGCCCCGGCTTCGCCCTGCCGCGGCCATGTTGCCGAGTCCCGGCGGCGCAGGGACCGGTGACCTTCACGGTCGCCGGCACCCACGGCCCGCGAGTGTGCGAGGTACTCCTGCCGCACCCGGCTCAGCTCACCGGCAGGTCCTCGGTCACCGCGATCCCTGCCATGGGCTGCCCGTCGCGGTCTACCAGCTGCGCTCAGATCCCGGTCCACGGCGAGCCGGTGATCGGGTCGACGAGCTCCGGCATGGCGCTCTGCCCCTCCGCAGTGGCCCGCACGACCTCCGCGACGACCCGGTCCATGGTTCCGTCGATCCTTACCAGGCCTGCTGAACGGGCGAGCTGCACCAAGACAGGCGGCAGCGCCGTCCCGTGACGAGCCAGACGAATGACGCCGAGCAGTGCGTCGCGCCCCTCACGGCCGGCCCCCTCCAGGAACCGTAGTCCGCCGACGGTCCACCTGATCACCGGCGTGTACGCGCGGGCCCCGGTGCGCAGCAGGTCCCGGCCGTCATGATCCATGGCGGGCTGGGGCCGGGGCGAGGTCTGCAGGTCCACCAGGACGGTGTCGGCGATCAGGTCCGCCAGCCGTTCCTCCTCCAGGAGGTCCCTGCCCTCGATCACCCGGCGGTTCTGCGGGTCCGGAGCGGCGGCCCGCACCATCAGGTGGTCGAACGGGCCGGGGTCAATCACCCCCGACAGGCCTGGACCCCGTTCCTCCCCGGGACGCGGGAACCGTGGTGGGTCCCGGTCCAGAATCTGGCCGTCGGCGTCGGCGGCGGCCACCGTCATCGCCCACGGGACCGTCGAGTTCCGGATCAGGGTCCAGACTGTGCAGAGGTTCTTGTGCGCCCTGCTCTCGCCGTCGACGCCCGTGTACACGACCTTCAGGACAGCATCGGTGTCAGGAAGACTGTGGACCTCGACCGGCAGTGCCCACAAGCCGAGAAACTGCTCCAGCAGGAAGGCGTCAGGGAAGGGCACATCACGCCGGAAGACGGACGTCGGGAGGCCCAGCAGCTCCCGCAGCCAGGCCGCCGAACCCACCGGATCGGCACGCTGCATCCGGTCGACGAGGTCCCAGACGACGCTGCGCATGGCCAACTCGACGAGCGGCGCCGGGCGGACGGTGACACTGCTGTGGTCGGGGCCCACTCGCAGGGCGCTCAGGCTCGGTGACGGCCAGCCGTTCTCCAGCTCGTGGACGACCCGGTGGAGTATCTGCGGGGTGATCCGGCCCTCGGCGGGCAGGCGCCCGGTGGTCACGGCCTCGACGGCGTCACCCAGAATCCGCTCCTTCAGGTCGCCGAAGTCATCTGCTGCGGTGCCGCCGCAGTCCCAGACCGAGAGGGGCTTCTCGTCGGGGTCGAGTACGACCTGTAGGTCCCACGGGCACCACGCCTCGATCAGGTCCACGGCCGTGCGCAGCCCGGTGGAGCCGTCGGAGCACGTGAGGACCAGCGCCGCACGGTCCGCGGCGTGCACGGTCAGGCTGCGGACTCGGCGCCCGAGCCACTGCTCGAGGGCGGCGGGAGCCGGAATTTCGGGTGCGATGGACATGTCCCTCCCCGGGATGGCAAGTGGGCGCGCCTCGAAGTCGGCGCCGCCCCGCGCATGCGGGGAAGGTGGCTCTCCTGGTCACGGTAGCAGCCGAACGCGCAGCGGGTGCCCGGACCTGACGGTTCTGCATGCACCACCGCGCGCTGCCGGGAGCTTGATCCGGGCCGACCAGGGCTCACGAGGACCAGGGGCTCGGCGGTCGTTGGTCCTAGGGCCTGTGTGAGGTTGCGATCAGTCGGTGTCTCGCAGGAGGTCGTCGACCCAGATCATCGAGGCGCGGAGGTGGAGGCCGGCGAGGTAGCTTTCGGGCTTCTTGTCGCAGCGGGTGGCGATGCCTCGCCAGGCCTTCAGCCTGTTGATCAGGCGCTCGACGGTGTTGCGCTCCTTGTAGAGATCCGCGTCGTGGCCGACCGGCCGGCCACCCCTGCTGCCCTTCCTCTTCCTGCTGGCGGCCTGGTCCCTCTTCTCCGGGATGACCGCCTTGATCCGGCGTTTACGCAGGTAGGCGCGGTTGCCGCGGGACGAGTACGCCCTGTCCGCGGCGACCGCGCCGGGCCGCGTGCGAGGACGGCCAACGGGCAGACGGACCCGCACCTTCTCCAGCACGGGGACGAACTGCGGGCTGTCACCGGCCTGCCCCGCGGTCAGCACGAGTGCCAGGGGACGGCACCTGCGGTCGGCGGCCAGATGAACCTTGCTGGTCAGCCCGCCCCGGGACCGTCCGAGGAGGGCTTCCTTCAGGCGGAGCCCACGACGGAGCCGGGCGCGTCGCCGCTCGTCCTGTCCGTTCTGTTCCTGCGGCTCGCCCCTTTTTGTCGGGTCTCCTCCTGCTCCCGCGCGGCCTCCTCCAGGGCCTCCATGATCTCCTCGTCGACGAGCATCCCGGCGGCGTCGTGGTGAGCCCGGACGGACGTGGAATCCACGCTGACCAGCGACAGGTCCGCTGTCCCCTCACGAGCGGCCTTGGCGATCAGGCCTTCCAGCAAGGCGGTGAAGACGCCCGCGTCCCGCCAGACACGGAATCGGCCGTAGACCGTCGGCCAGGGACCGAACTCGGAAGGCATCTCCCGCCACTGGGCGCTGCAGCGGAACCGCCAGATCACGCCCTCGAACTGCTCCCGAAGCCGCTCGGGGTACGGTCCGAACCTCCCGATCGGCAGATAGGGCTCGATCAACTTCCACTGCTCGTCCGTCAGTTGCCTGCGCGTCACAGCCAACCGTTCTACCGGGTTCTGCCCTCAGGCGAGGGCAGAACCCGAAGACTGATCGCAACCTCACACAGGCCCTAGGCCACGGCAGCGATCCGTGTTCCGGAGCCACGATGGATCCGCCCTCGGCGCACACGTCCACCTGCCACCCCAACACCGGCCCGGATCCGGCGTTGCCCACCGAACCACGCCATCTGGTGCGGGCCGGGACCCGGAACCACAGACGGCGCCTCCGCCGGGCGTTCGCACCACCAGAGTCGCACCGTCCGCACAGATCCGCCAACAACCGCAGGACATCCACCCGGTCGCGCCCGCCCTGCACCTGAACGGAAACCAGATACCACCCCAGGAACAGACGGTGAATCTCCGGCACCGGACCACCGTGCCGGTCCACGTCCACCACCCGGCCCGCAGGGCCCGTCGCCACCGCCCCACCACGCCGCAGCACCGACCACCACCGGTGCACAAGCACCGGATCGCACGTCGCCGCACAGAAACCCGTGGCACCACCCGCCCTCGGCGAGGCAGCCGCACTCCAGCGCTGAATGCGTCACGTAGCCCGGACTCCTCCGGCTACACCGCCCGCAGCCGGCAAGGGACGTCTTACGGTTCGACGCGAGCGGGAACACCGGCATGTCCCGGGCCGCGAACCACAACACCAACAGCAGACCCTCCTCCCGGCCCGCGCTCACCATGCCACCACCTGGCATCGCATCACGCCGCCCCAGCACACCGAACCGCCTCGCCAACCCAGACCGGCCGGCCGGGGTCACGCACGTCCCAGCCCGCCCAAGCCTCATCCAGCAGCACCCCTGACACCACATCGACCACACCCTCGGGCACCAGCCGCAACGGCGGCCGCGCCGGCGCCCGGCGCTCCTCCCGCTGCTCCAGCAGAATCCGCCAAGCCTCCCGCTGCGCCGCGTGGGCGTGGCGGCGGCGCTTGCCAAAGCCGTCCGTTCCCCGCGCCCGGGCCACCGGGCGCAGCAGGTCCTCGTCCGCCCGTACGCCGCCGTCACCGGCGAGCGCGGCGGGCAGGTAGACCAGCCCGTCGGCCTCCACGACCAGGCCGTCGGCGCCCAGCCGGTCCAGGCGCCGGCGCACCGTGGTGCGGTGCACACCGAGGGCCGCCGCCAGGTCCTGCGGAGTGCGGCCCTCCACCGGGTCCAGACAGGGCAGCAGGCGCGCGCCTGTTCCGGCGCTGCACGACCATCGTCACCGGCACCGGCGGGAATCCGCAGCGTCCACGCCCCACTCGCGTGCGGGCCGCCCTGCGAGGACCTCCGTACCAGCCAGCCCGCCTTCTCCAGCCGCTCGTTGCTGTCCTCCGTGGTCGAGCGGGCGCACCCGATCAGCTCTGCCAGCTGCCGGACCGATGCGTGGTGCTCCAGCCCGCCGGCCCGCTGGGCCAGATCCAAACGGGCCGTCAGGTTCCGCTCGTCCACCCCACCCTTGGTCCCCCGCCATACCGTCCGCTCGACCGCCTCGCGAACCCGCGCGATCTGCACCAGCGCATCCGCACGGCACGTGACGGCACCCGACCGGCCGACGAACGCCCGCGCCCGCACCAGCATCTCCCCCAGCTTCGCCTCGGCGTACCGGTCACCCTTCGACGTCCGCAGCGACCGCGCCCACGCCCCACCCACAGTCGGACGCAGGACCAGTGCCTCCCACCACTGCGCCGACGTCCACTCCCGGCCCGGCTGGCTGACCGCGACCGCGAGCGCCATCGTCAGCCGGTAGCCGCTGTCACCCCCGCTGCGCCCCTGGTAGCGACCCTCGACATCGCCCTCCAGCAGCAGCCGGCGCGCCCGCACCGAGAGCCCTGGAAGCCCTTCCACCCACGCCGTGAGCCGCCGCCCGGCACGCCGCCGACCCGGTCCTGCAGAGCCATCAAAATGCCCGTCGAAGTGCGAGCGCCGTCGTCCTGCCGTCTGCCCGCTCACGCCGCCCGCACCTCCTCCGACAACGGCCGAACCGCCCACCCCGCCAGCCGAGCCCCCCAGTCCACCCGCTCACGCGCAGCCGCCCGCTGCCCCCGTTCCGCTGAGACCCGCTGCTCCAGGAGGGTCTGCGCAGCCCGGACACGAGCGGCATCCCCGGCCGCTGCCGCCTGCGCGCGCACCCAGCCCGCATCGCCCATCCCGGCCAGCCGCCGGCACTCCGCGGCGACCACAGACCGCACCTCCGCCTCAACCTCGACGCAGCCACCAAGCCGCTCGCGGACCTCACGGCGCTGGTCCTCCAAGAGGTCCCGGGCAGCGGTCCAGCGAGCAAACGCCACCTCACCCTCGTCCGCACCCACGGCCAGCGACTCAGCCGCCCGCTGCTCGAGACCCACACTCAGCCGACGTTCGACCGCCGACCGCTCACCCCCGCCACCAGCCACCACCAGGTCGACAACTTCCGCCAGCAGCTCAACAACCTCGGCCCGCCACCCGCACACCGCACACCGCCCGGCCATCCCCGGCAACCCGCAACCCGTGCACGGCACAGCCAACCGCTGCTCCTCACGCACTCGCGCCTCGTCCCGCCGCAGCTGAAGGGCCGCCGCCGCCTGAGCCTGGACCTGGAGCTGGAGCTGGCCCTCACGGCGCACGGCCGCGGCCGCCGCCCGGACCTGAACGGCATGGTGGACCGCCGCGTCCAGGTCACCACGCTCCACACGACGCCCGCCAGCGGCCAGGTCCCGCAGCACCGCGCCCCGCACCGCACGGGACTCCCCGCGCTCGGACTCACAACTCGCGCAGGCTGCTGCGGAGTCGATGCGCACACCCTCGTCGCACAGCTCCGACCAGCAGTCAACACGCTGCCGAAGTCCACGGCTCAGCATCCAGCCGATCGGATCGGCCACCGGAACCGAGCCCTGCTGACCCATGCGACGAACGAACCGCGCCCGTAGTGCCCGCCCAGCACGCTCGCGGCCTACCAGGCCCGACAGGTGCTCAAGCTCCCCCACCACCAGCGAGCTGAGGAACTCACGACGCTCCTGCCGCGGCAGGCGGGACCACAGCCACACCACCGGCTCCACCACCCAGGCAAGCTCCCTGGGCACTGCCTCCGACGACGCGAAAACCGGCTGTTCCCTGCGAAGCGGGCCCGGTCGGTCCTCGCGCTCACGCGCACGAACCCGCCACAGTGGCTCACCCCCACCGGCATCGCCGGAACAACCACCAACCAAACCAGCACCAACACCATCAGGAGCAACCACCACCGCGTGGAGAGCGTGGAGCCCCGCACCACCGGCGCGCACCACAACACCGGGCTCCGACCCCTCCCCACCAGAGGCGGACCTAGGCCCCGCAAGGCCATCGGGCACGAACCCGACTTCAAGATCGCCAACCGCACCAGCGGAGCGCTCGCTGACCTCCACCTCCGAGAACCCGCCACCGGCAGCCAGACCGTCCTGCGGCGCAGCGGTGTCTGGGGCCTCGCCCGCTGCCTGGGCATCGTCAGGGGCGCCACCCGGGATGTCACCAACGGGCGTCCGGGGACGGGGAACCGCCAGCGGCACGCGATGCGCGGCCGCCACGGCTGGAACCAGCAACCGGCTCTTGCCCAGAAGCCCTGAACTCTGCTCCTCCCGGCACACCATGACGACGCCGGCCCGCACAAGACGGCCAAGAACCTTGGCGCCACCACCCGCCTTGCACCCCAGCACCTTCGCGACGGTCGCCGCGCACCGTCCACGACCGCGGGCCACCGACCCACCGACCAAAGAGGCCCGGCCGTTCTTCTGGGTCTGCAGGACAAGCAACAGGAGGGCGAGACGATCCGTAGCAGCGCCGGGGCCCTGACGGCCAGCCAGCAGGCCCGGCTCGGTGACCGGCCCGTCCTTCGGCGCCCAACCAGGGCCGAGTACCTTCTCGCACAGCCGAAGCAGCGTGGCGAGGTCCTGGCGTAGCAGGCGCAGCGGATGATCACCGCCGCCTTCCCGGGCAGCCCGAAGCGCCGTCAGCTCGCACACCAGCCCGGTGACCTGACCCAGGTCGTCCGTGGTGACCCGGGACTCGACCGCACCTGCCCGGCGCAGCAGCGGCAGGACGTTGTGCTCGATGTGGGACGTCCCGACCCCAAGCCACCGTCCGAGCTCAGCCTGGCGGATCCTGACACCGCAACGGCTCGCCGGCGACTTGGCCAGAAGAACAACGGCAGCCAGGCGCACAGCATCCGAAGCATCAGCAAGCTCGGGGCTGTCGAGAATGAACCGGACAGCCTTCCGCAAACGGTGGCGCATTGCAGGACTGAGCTGAAGTGCGTTGAAAATAGTGTCACTTGACCGTGACTGTGCCGCGAAGGGCGGGGGTGCGAGGTGCGACAGGGATGAGGAGCGACCTGAGTGGAAGCCAGCAGAGCAGACCTCTGGTTCTGGCAACACTGATCCGCCCCGTGGACTAGTACTGATGGCCTACTCCAGGGCTGAAAGTGGCAAAAACCATCTAGAGCCCGAGCGTCAGGAGCTAGATCGGGCACTGGTGGTGCAGCATTTGGTTAGGGGTTTGACTGGGGTGGTCCCTACCTTCGACCGGTCACGTGAGGCCGGGCACGGTCGTGCCACAGGAAGTCCCGATGGCAGAACGGCACCAGGCCAAGCCGAGGCGACGCCATAGAAGGCCGACCTGGGCGCAACTCTGCGGTGCGCCAGACCTCCGCAATGAGCGGAGCATGCAACGACCACAGGGTGAGACTCGCCTGCGCGGGATCGTGGGTGCCAAGGGGCTCAGTGGGTGAGTGAGACACAGATAGCCGAGGCTCCACCTCGTGGAGACGACTCGGCTGGGGGCTCTGGTAACCTCGGCTTTGGCGAGTAAGGCTACGAGCCTGCACGAAGCGGCGCCCACCCTGTTTGCGGCAGTTGGTGGGTGCCGTTTCTTTATGCTGCTATGTCCATCTGACCGTGGTTCTCCGGTTCGGCTAGGCGCCCCTGCAGATCGATGTGCCAGGCGCCGATCGGTAGGACTTGGAAGGGTTCATGCGAGATCGCGTCGTCCTCGCAGAACTCAAGAAGCTGGTAGTCATGAGTGATGAGCTTGGCGCCAGCAGGGTGCACGATGAGGCGGGACCGCTTGGGCAGCGGCTCGTCTGTAATTCTGAGTAGACGCTCAGCAACTATCGCGAGCGCCTCGTAGTCGCGCCGGATCGCAGCGGTAGTGCGCTCGTCCTGCTGCGAATCTCGATTGGTGGATCGAGTCGAGCCAAGCGCGTGCGCGATCCGGGCGAGGACCACATCGTTAGGCCGGAGCTGGCCGGCTTCCGGTAGCAGCCCGATGCGCGCCAGATTCTTCAGTGTGCCAGGACTCACACCTGACCACTCCGAAACCGTGCGCTGGGAGATAGTCCCGTCAGAGCGCACTGGTGAGCGGCGTGCCAACTGATCCTCCGTCCTTCCTCGATCGGTCGACCGTCCTGCGGGCGCGCTAAAGACTGGCAGCGCTGTGCCTGTGTACAAGACCGTCGTTCATCTTCTGACGAGGATCATACGACCCTCGCGCAGTTGAGATGACACCACCTAACGCGGTGTGTCGCTTCACAGTCAACGATCCTGGGGTCGACACGCCGTGAGAAAGCTACAGCTCGTCACCCCATTGCAGAGAACCTGCAGGTCAGGAACATTGCGCCTGGATCTGGGGCCTCATGTGAGCTTGATGCGCGAGGCGCTCGATGGATAGAGGGTACGGCAGACGGTCGGCCAGGCGGGGACCTGCGGGACAGGACATGCACGAGGGTCGTTCAGATTGCTGTCGGTGCGGCTGCGTGAGTGTGGCACCGTCGGATGCACTGGACCGGAGTCGTGGAGAAAAGTGGCCCTGCGGATGCGAGGGGGCCAGGTGTTGGCAGAAACGCGTTGAGGCGGTCTCCAATCGGAGACCGCCTCAACACCTACAGGCCCGCTACGCGGAGCCGGGTGGGCTGAGCTCGCTGAGGTATGCCTCGATGATGACGTTGATCATGTAGCCGTGAAGGCCATTTGCCTTGGCGAGGGTGAGCTCATCGAGCATGTCGTCGAGCCAGCTGTTGTTGGCGGCAGTGATGGTGTAGTGATTCGGGTCCTCGAATGGGTCGTCCTCGCCCAGCCAGCGCTCACGGAAAGCATCCGCCTGCGCGATCAGGGTCGCGACATCGGCGGTGCGACCGTACGTAAGGGCCGCGTCGACGTAGTGGCTGGGCTTGAGGTCCTTGATACCCAGCAGGCGTTTGTCGGTCAGCATCTGGCGGGTGAGGGCATCCGCGACCTCAGTGTTGAGCCGCATGTTGCGCTTGGTACGGGCCGTCTTGCTCGGAACCGCAGACTTGGCGATTCGGTAGCTGGTTGCCAGGAGAAGGTAGCCATTCGGCAATCCATGCACCTTCTTCGCCAGTGCTGGGGGAAGGGCGTTCGGGGCCGGGGCAGCGAGAGGGGCGCTGCTGATCTTGAAAGTCGGTGCAATCGCAGCGTTGTGTGAAGTGGTCACAGCAGGCAAGGTCGCGGCGACCGGTGCGGCGACCGGTGCGG
>NZ_JBHVRS010000025.1:30044-60306 GCF_042885595.1 Kitasatospora sp. NPDC058046 | reverse complement strand
CGGGGGCCGGCACGGGAACGGGCTCGGCCTGCTGGACGGGTTCGTGCACGGGGGTCGCGGCGACCGGTGCGGCGACCGGTGCGGCGGGGGCCGGCACGGGAACGGGCTCGGCCTGCTGGACGGGTTCGTGCACGGGGGTCGCGGCGACCGGTGCGGCGACCGGTGCGGCGGGGGCCGGCTGGGTGGAGGCAGGCCCTGAGGGGTACGTGGAGGTAGGCGTTGTCTCCTCGCCGCCCCGCTGGGGCGCCAGCGAAGCTGCCAGGTCTGCCTCGCGCGGCTGAGCAGCTGGGTTGGGGCCTGCGACTGGAATAGTCGCTGGTGACGCGTTGTCGAAGGGCGGTGCCGGTGTGTTGTTGATCGAAGCCAACTGGCCGGACTGCGAGAGAGTGTTAAGCGCATTGAAGGCGCCGCCGGCCTTGGAAGCTGCGCGCTTCCTGGGAGTACGTCCGGAAGAGCTGTTGCTTGCCATGGTGTTACTCCTCCCCGCGTGCCGGGGCGGCGAGAACACCGTGCGGTACTCCAAGAGCCTCGGCAAGAACCGAGGAGAAGTACGCGAAGTCGTCCGGGAGTGTGCCCCAGGTGTCGGCAATTCCCTCAAGGAAAGGGACGGTCGATTCGAGGAGTGAGACGCTGGGGAGTCCAGCGGGGAAGTCCGGCTTGCCTCCCTGAATCGTGTCCTCGATGTAGTCCTGAGCCTTCGTGTAGCTCACTCGCCTTGGGTAGGAGCGCGCGATGAGGACGTGAAGGTCGATCTCCTCACCCATCTCCTGAAGGAGCTGGAACGTGGTCGCGAGCTGCACGATGTCACCAACGTGCTGCTGGGTGGGAACGATGCCGCGCTTGGTGAGCGCCCAGGCTGCCTTGAGGACACCCGTGTGGGTGGGGCCGACGTCGATCACGAGGTGCTTGTAGCCGCGGGCCATCAGATCCGTGACCTGCTTGGTCATGAGGGATCCGGAGTACTGCACGACGGTGACGGAAGACGGCCATGCTTCTCCGACCGCTGCCTGCCACTTGAGGCATGTCTTGTTGGTCTCGTCGGCATCGACAAGAAGCACTGGCTCGCCGGTGAGTGCGAGGATCAATGCGATGTACACCGAGAGCGTGGTCTTCATGACCCCGCCCTTGGCGTTGCCAGCGGTGATGCGTACTCCACCCTCAGTGTTGATAGCTGCGATCACTGCTGTGCGAAGCGGCTCCTGGAGGCCTTCGATGATGGCCAGCAGCTGAGGATTGAGGCTATCGGGGAGCGTGAGGGACGGCGTCTCCGCCGGCTGAGGGCGCCCGTCGCTCTCAAATGAAGGCGCCTCGGCGGGCGCGGGGACGGTCACGCTGTGGAGCGCAACTTCCGCTGGATGCTTGGTCATGAGATGTGTGCCTTTGTCTTGCGGTGGGCGAGTGGCTAGCGGATCCGGTGAATGCGCCTTTGAGGGCCGCCTCCATGTCTGGATCTCGTGCTTCCAGCCAAAGCTCCTCATTGCGGTGAGGTCCACAGGGACCGCCGACTCCAGGTGAGGGCGTGTTCGCCGACTCCTTGAGCCTGACTCCCTGTTGATTGCGCACATCACGACCTGGCCTGCCTGATCGCGACTCAGGTGGATCTGCTTGCCTTGGCTGGCGTGCCTACGCTAGCAGAGCTGCAGGCGGAGCTGTGGGAGTCGGGCCCCAGTTCGCCCTTTTCGGGACACCTTGGCCGCCTCGTGATGAATTGCGGGCCGGTCTTCGTTGTGGCGCTGCAGGCTGACGCGCGACCCATCGGGCAGGGAGGGGTGCCTCACCTCCCGCGACTCAGATGAGCGCACGGGCACTCGATCTGATTGCTGTGTCCCTGTGTCCCTCCCCGTGTCCCCCCCTGTGTCCCAGATTGTGAAATTGTGAATCGAGTGATCGATCGACGACAGGCGTCGGGTAGTGATGTGGTTTGGTGAACTGCAAGGCGACACGCCGCCTTGATGGGATTTCACTAATTCACTAAATGGGACACAGGCAGGGATACAGGGAGGGACACAGGGACACAGCGGTCACGGTGAGTGGCTCAGGTGTCTCCGCGTGAAGTGGGTGAGGCGTGTGCTGCACTTGTTTGGCGTTCGATGACATGCGATGGCCGACTCTGTTTCCAGAGGCGGCCTGACGGTTGATGGAGTGCAGCAAGACGGACTGTGCTCTGTTCTCGGGGAGTCAAGGCTTCCTGGTCGGTCTAGACGTTGCCGTAGATGGGGTTTCAATGATGGTCTGCCGGAACGGCGCCACCGAGGGCTCCGGTGACACTTGCCTGCCTCTCGCGGAGCCCCCTACCTGCCTCTTGGGTCTGCTGGGCATTCCCGATGGCCGGCAGACCCCTGTCCGACCTGTCGTATCGGTGGAGTGCATGAGCGGCTGCGGCGGCGGTGACGTCCTCGCGACGCTCTCTGGCCTGAACTGCGTCGGCCACCACATCCAGGTTGTGTGGCGGCCGGCACGTCAGCGCCTGCCGCATGCTACGCAGGGTCGTAGCGAAACCGGCCAGCGCCTAGTCGAAAGCCCCGGCAACATGGATTGAAGGTATTGATGGACAAGGCTCGGCTCCGTCCTGTGCTCGCTCGCATTAGCAGGTGGCGTGGTGTGCGACCCTGTTCGGCACCAGGTGGTTTACCCCCAGAGAGTGCAGCGCTGTAGCTGGCCGAGTCTCGTTCACCGCCCGCTATGTGGACCCGAGTTGCCTTGCTGGGCTGGTGGCGCTGGGGTTCATGGGTGCGGGCAGTGCCCAGTACGAAAGGATCGCCTGCCACTGGCGGCGCTTGTCGGTATGCTCCCCCTGTCTCGACACCCGCGTCACCGATGTCTGCCACGCCGTTCCCAAATGGCAGCATCGCCGCTGTGACGACCGCGAGGCGATCACCGGACGGGCCTTCACTGGCGCCATTCCCGACTTTCTGCTGCCGTGCTGCACCAAGATCGCGTTCGCCATCAGCCTCTACAGCGGGATCCGCGCACACTGGGCTACCTTGGCCCCCGTCATCAAGGCATTCCGCCTCGCAGATGCCGGCCTCAACAACCCGGCCCATGCCCGCGCCACCTGGAGGGAGAGCGGCGGCCAACCGGACACGGACCTGGAGGCCCGCACACGACCGGCCTTTACACCGCCCGTTCCGACGACGGCACCGTCACCTTCCTGGACATCCGCACCGGCCGTGGCCAGTGGCGGCTTCTCGAACCCGTCACCGCCCACGCCTGGCAGCACCTCACTACCACCTACGACCTCGCGCGGGCGATCACCAACCTCGCCGCTCACCGGCAGCGGCACGGCTCCGACCCCTCCGCCAGGTCCGCGCAGACATGGTCGTCATCCAGATCGTCGTGTTTGGTGACGGGCGCATCGTCCAGCACGGTACCCACGAGGAGCTGATGCAGGACAGCGACGGCCCGTATGTCGTGGCGTGGAAGATCCAGGCAGCAATCTTCCGCATCCCCTTACACCACCGCCAACCGCTGACCTTGTGCCAAAGTCTCCCCAGTTGGCGGCCGTTGGGGCCGGCAGCGCGGCTTCCCCGGCGTGAGTGTAAGAAGACCCGGCCTGCGTGGTGTGTCAGGGGCGGGTCGGGCAACGGCGGTCGCCCGGTCCGGAAGCCTGCCCAGACAGCTCCCGTACGGATCACCGTGCCGTACACCGTGGCGCGAACCCCTGTCGCTCCCGACGGAGTGTCCGCACAGGCCCTGGAACGACTCCGAACCAGCCCAGCAGAACAACCCGGCCCATGTGATGGTCCGTTTCAGGGAGCGCAGCTCGAACCGGGGCAACAGATCGATCCGCTGCACCGACTGGGCGGCCCGTACCTTCTCGGTGACGCCTGCCTACGCCGACGGCCTGCGGGGCCCGCCCCTCTCGGCCGAAGCGATTTCAGGGCCAGGTGGACGTCGGAGGCTATTCGCGCTCGGCGGCCTCCAGGAAGCCGACGTGCTGGATCAGGGCTTCGCCGAGTTCCGCCCGGCCGGCGCCTTCGGGATCGCACGCGTTCCACAGGGTGATGCCGGCGGCGGCGATCGCCTTGCGCCGGTAGGGCGGGAGGTCGTTGGTCGCGGCGTCGTCGCACAGCGGCAGGAGGCGGGTCACGATGGCACGGGCGGTGTGGGACTGGGGGTGACGGGCGGCGCGCCGGGCGACGGCATCGGCGCCGGACACGAGCGCGGTCCGGTCGACGGTGGCCGCGGTGAGCTCCAGCCAGACCGTGTCGTCCATGGCTTCGGTGAACGCGAACTGTCCGGCGCCCTCGACCGCCGCGGGGTCGCAGGGGTCGAGAGCGAGGGCGGATCGCCAGATCGCGATCCCCCGCTCGAACAGCGGACCGGTGGCGGCGCCGGTAGTGCGGGGCAGCGCCCACGCGACCGCGTGAAGCAGCCGGGACAAGGCCCTTGGTGCGTGGTCGCCGTCCGCGACCAGGCCGAGGAACGAGTCGTGGCCGCCGAGCTCTTCCGGCCGGGCGAGAAGGAGAGCCGCGCAGATCCGCACGACCTGGTCGGCCGGGTCGTCACCGCGCAGGTAGGCGGCGAGCTGCGTGCGGTCGAGCAGGCGGACGATCGCCAGGACGGTGTCCGGGTTCGTGCTCTGGTGGGTGAGCCAGGTCAGGACGGGGCGGGACGGGTGGTCGAGGCCGAACAGGAGAGTGTGGTGGTCACCGGTCCACTGCGGTGCCCGTTCGAGGAGGTCGGGCAGGTGGGTGCCGATGGCGGCCAGGGCGTGGTCGTCGCCGGTGTCGAGGAGGGCGGTGAGCAGGGTCGCGAGTTCCTCGGGCAGCTCGCTGTCGGCGCCGGTGCGGGCCAGGCCCCAGTGGATCAGGGCGTCCAGATGCGCGTACGCGGCCGGCGGCTGGTGCTGCGGGGTACGGGTGGGGGCTGTCCACACGGTCACGGCGCTGATCAGCCACGGCACGACGGCGTCCTCCAGCCCGTCGAGGCCGTGGCCGTCGGCCCACGCATCGCGCAGAAGCAGGCACAGCGTCAGCTCCAGCCCGGCCAGGTCGTCGGGGCAGGAGCGGGTGACCTCGGGCAGCAGGTTCCAGGCGGCGCGCGCGGCCTGGGCGATCGCGGTGCCGCGGTCGGCGAAGGGGCACGGCTCGGCCTGGCACTGCGCCTGCAGCGCGGCTAGGTAGGCACAGGCCAGACCGGCATCGCCCAGGCCCTCCACGGCGTCCGGGATGCAGGACTCCCACAGGACGGGGTCGGCCGCGACGACGCGGCCCAGCACGTTGCGCGCGTAGCCGTCGGAGAGATCCTCCTCGCGGCGGGCCGCGAGCGTGCGGGCGGCGACGCCCACCCCCTGGGCGGTGGCGAGAGCACCGACCTCCCGGGCGGCGGTGGCGAGCCGGTCCAGGAACCCGCCGTCCACCCGGAAGACCGGCCCGGGCCGGCGGTCCGGCACTCCGGCGATGCCGTTCAGTGCGTCGACGACCGGTTGCCACGGCTCGAGAACGGCCACCGGCAGCACCGGGGACAACGCCCGCACCACCGACCACACGGGCGCGAGCCGGCCGAACTGTCCGGCGGCGGTGGCCTCCAGAGCCGCAGCGAGGTCGGCGGGCTCGGGCGGTGAACCGAAGGCGTCGGCCAGGACCGCCTCCAGGCGGTCCCGCACGTCGTGCGGGCAGTGCTCCACGACGGTGGCGACGAAGTCCGCGACGTCGTCGCTCACCCGCACCACCGCGCCGAGACCGGCGGCAACGCCGAGCGCCCGCTCCCACCACGCCTTCTCGCCTTCCGGCGCCGGCGGGACCTCCAGCAGGTGCACGGCGGTGAGCCGGTCGGCCGCCCGCCCGGCGGCCGTCTTCTCCCACTGCGCGGTGCGTTCCCCAAGGGCCGTGCCGTGGAGTGACTCGGTGCGGGCGTAGTCGAGCACCGCGCGGGCGGCGAGCAGGGTTGCAGACGGGCCGAAGTCGTCAGCGACGACGAGCGCCCGCAGATCGCCGACCAGATCCAGCTCACCCCACGGTAGATCCCGGTCCTCCGCAGCCAGTGCCGCTCTGAACGCCTTGGCCAGCACCGCGCGGACCGGCACCCGCAGGACCGGGTTCTGCTCGCCCTCCGGGGGGAACACCACGGCCTGGAGCTGGAGAAGGCCCTGCTGGATCTCCCACAGGTGGCCACCGGGCCGCACCACCATGTGCAGCAGCACGTTCTTCATGACGTCCACCCATGCCTGGTCGCGCGCGGGCGCGGGGATCCCGTGGAGCCAGCCCACGAGGTGCCGCAGGAGGTCGTCCAGGTGGGCCTCCTGGCCGGAGACGGCGCGCACCAGCCCGGCCGACGAAGCGCCGACGGTGCGCGCCACGCGTACCAGCGCGGCGAGCGCCCCGGCGCCGGCGCCGGTGAAGGCGGGGAGGTTCGCCGTCAGCCAGGACAGCGCCTTCTGCGGATCCGCACCCGCGACGCGGTGCAGGTAGGGCTCAGCGGCCCACCGGCCAGGCTCGGGCAGCAGCCGCTCCACGCTCAGCGCGTCCAGCCACAGCGGGCTCTCGGCGTGCTCGAAGAAGTACCGGACCTGACGCGGCTGGTGCCAGCGCCGCACCGCCTCCACGTCCGCCGCCGACGGAGCCTGAAGCTTCACCAGGCGCAGCAGTTCGGGCGCCAGCGCGGGCAGGCCCAGGACGAGCTGCTCGACATGCAGCAAGATCTCCTCCAGCAGGCCGCGGGCGGCGTCGGCACCACCGTCGTCCCCGGCGCCGTCGACCTGCCCGCCGTGCAGGACGCCCGAGGCGTCCGCGTAGAACCTGCCCCACAGGCGGACCGCCTCGGCCTCACCCGGTCCGGGTGCCTCCCGGGTCAGCTTCTCGACCAGGTGCTCGATCTGGCGCCGCCGGTAGCCGCCCTTGTCCTCACGCTCGCGGGCCCAGTACGCGAAGGCCTCCCGCAGGGCCGCCAGGTCATCACCGCCGTCGGCCTGTGCCCGTTCGGCCCGGCGTGCCGTGCTTCGCCCGCGCGTCTCCCGGACCGCGGCCAGGGCGGCCAGCAGCGGCTTCTGCTCCTCGGCCCCGGCCGGCGGCAGCGCGGTCATCGGCGCCATGAGGGCCAGCAGCGCCGTGACGGCCTCGAACTCCGCCGTCGGATCCGGACGGTACTTCGCCGGCACCGCCAGCAGCTTCCCCACCGCGGCGCCAAGACCGGTCCGCGGGTCGAGGACCGGCGGCATCTCCTCCGCCGCGACAACGGCGGCCAGCAGCGCATCCAGCGGTCCGGCCGGCCGGACCGGCTTCCGGTCGGCGCTTCCCAGGAAGGCCTGCAGCTCCCGGTACGCGGCCTCCTGAGCGTCGAACACCCCCTCGAACTCGCGGCCCGCCTCCTTGAGGAGGCTGTCGATGGCCGCCCGGCACGACGCCATGACAGCCTCGTACGGCTGCTCCCAGCGGCCGGCCTCGGACAGCATTATCCGGGCGTCCCGCAGGTGCCCCAAGGCCCGAAGTCCGTTGCCGCCCAGGTCAGTCAGCGCCTTGGCGATCGGGGACCCGGACGCCAGCCGGGCGGGGTCGGTATCTGTGCGGGATATGCCGTCGAGAGTCACCGGACCACGGTATCGGCCGGACGGCATCGCTCTCACCGGGCGGGCGCACCGTCGGTGCCGTGCCCCGATTCTGACGCCACCGTCCTGCGCCCGCCCGGCACACCGGCGGCCCGGCCACCCAGCCGGAGCGCGCACCTGGACGCTGCGCCTTCGCCTGGGGGCGGCAGGGAATCGACGTTCACGGCACCGCTGCTCGAACGCGTCCGGCTCGGCCCGGGCCGGTCTCCGGGGCCCGTAGGGGAGGCCCGCGAAGAGGAAACATGAAACAGGCGGAACGCTCTTCCCGATGCGCGGCCGCGGAGATGGAATGGATCCCACCGCACGCTCCCGCCGATGCCCGGCGGTCGAACGACCCGTTGTGTCAGGAAGGCCGTACACCGCCATGCGCATCGTGATCCTGCAAGGCGCCCTCGCGACGGAAGGAGGTGGCCCGTGCCGTGTCCGTGCCGAGTGCGCTCTGGTTCCGCAGGCCGGTCCGACCACGGACGTCACCGGCTACATGCGCTCGAACCTCGGCCCGAAGCGGACGACGAGGTGCCGAGCCACGTGCGTGGCCCGCCCAGGTGGCTCCCGCCTCGATGCCGACGGGCCGCGAACGGGCGGATCGCCCGAGGCTGCATCGCCCGATCCCGCAGCAGGATCGTCCGGACCAGGGGGCGCTGACGTGGAGGACTGCGCGTTCTGCGCCATCGCCGCAGGGGAGGTTCAGGCTGTCATCGTTCGCGAGTGGCCGGACGCCCTCGCGGTCCGCCCGTGCAGAGGAGGTGTGCATGCGGGACATGTCTTCGTCCTGCCCCGCGTTCATGTCGAGGATGCCGGAACCGACCCGGAGGTCACCGCTGTCGTGATGCGAAGGGCCTCGGGGCTGATGGCCGAGCACCCGCACGCGCGAACCTGATCACCAGCAAGAGCATGTTCGCCACGCAGATGGTGTTCCACTTCTTCTTGGGGCGGTTCAGATCTGTCTCATGACGTGTCGCTAGGGTTGGTGAACACGGTCGGAGCGGGCTCTCTGCCGCTGCTGTCTCTCGTCTCCTGGACGCCTCACGAGGAGATGGAGATGCTGCTGTTCGCAGTGAACTCGAAGGACGCGGTGTGCGACCCGGAGAGCCCGGTGCTGTCGGGCGAGAGTGTGGCGCGGCTGCTTGAGCTCCGGGCGATCGCCGACGGGACGCCGGTGTACCTGAACGAGGTGACGACGATGCCGGCCGAGCCGCACTGGTCGTGGGGCAGCAACGTGACTAGGCATACAGCGCCTCGGCCACCGTCGCGCCCGTCAGCGCCGTCGTCGCCATCCGCTTCGGCGTCATGGTGACCTCCACGACCCTGCGCACCAGGAAGGACACCGTCGAATCGATCCACTGCTCCAGGTCGGCCATGCCGCCCTCGGCCATGCCGATGTCCCCAGGGCAGCGCGCAGGGGGGAACCGGCCGTTGACCGCGAGCCCGCCGTCGACCAGGTCCGCGCGGCCCCGATGATGACCCCTGCGGCGATCGCCCCGGCCAACAGCAGCATCGGCCGTCAGAAGCGTCGCGGGTGGCGAGGACCTGGGCGTGCGGGGTCATCAGCAGGCCGCCAGCTGGCCTTGACGACGTACGGGATGCGCGTACCGCGAGTGCCAGAGCTCCAGCGCCCGCGCCAGGTCGAACTTGCCGCCCTCGCGGTGCCGGTACCGACGACCCGTCCGCCGCCTACCAGGCGAAATCCGGCATTGGCGCACGATCCGGTATGGATGTTCTTACCGATGCAGGCTTAGCGGGGTGACGATCGACGCTTCTTGCTGATGTATTCAGCGAAGGCCTTACCGTTGAACACACCGAACTCGAACTGGCACGGGAAGAGCGGTGGCTTGCCCTGGCGTTGGCGGAGTTCGTCCGTGACTCTGGCGTTGTCCGCCCACATTCGCAGGCTGTCAGGGACCAGGTAGATCTTCCCGTCGGTGCACAACATGTACGCCTGTCCGGTGACGATCCCCAAGCTGGCGATATGCAGGACGATGCCCCTGCCTTCCTCCGTGGCCACGGTGGGCAGGGCCAGGACCTCGGCCGAGGAGATTCCCAAGGCTTCGGCCTCCACGTCCTCCTGTGAGGCCCACTTCCCCTCTTCCGCGAACCAGTGCAGGGTCTTGCCGCAGACCCTTTCGTCCACAGGGTCGAGGTCAATGATTGCCAGCTGGGCGGCCTCGCTCAACTCAGCCGGCAGGACCAGGGTCGTGGTGGGAGTTCGGGGGGCGGTGATCCCCAGCATCATTACCTGCAACCGGCGGTCGGGCTTGAGCTGGATACGCCCGAGTGCACGGGCTGTTGACTCACCAAACTGCTCGCCGAGCTTGGTGGCCCAGGCCTCGACGAACGGGCCGAGCATCTTGACTACCAGGTAGCCCGCGAAGGCCAGTGCAATCGCGCCCCCGCCACTGTGCAACTCGCTGGCGTAGACGCCCGGCGAGTACCGCCGCCTCTTCGCGCCAAAGCTCGTGTCGACGTGCTGTTGCAGCATGGACAACACCGCGTCATGCCGGTCCATCCGAAGGACCCTCCGCCGAAGCTGCTCGCGCTCATCATCACCGGACCTTCGACGGCCCGCCTCCCCGACGGGAAGCGTCTCTGGTGTCGGCGCAGCCCCGCCCACCGGCTCGGGCCCAGCGCCCGTTGCTGTCCCCGGCTCCGCACCGGGCACCGCCGGAGCCCGGTCTTGGGGCAAAACAGACCGGAAGATCGCGAGGCAGTCGTCGCAGTCCTGCGTTTGCTCAAGCACTGTGTGGCAGAGGTTTCGTGCCTCCTCCGTACGTCCCTCCTCGTGCAGGGCCCGCGCAAGGAGAGCGAGCGAGAAGGCTTTCGATGCGGCAGCGGCATGCCGTGCGGCCTGCGGGTTAGTCACATGCCAACTGTCCCGGACGGAGGGTGGGGACGGGGGCGTTTCGCGCCATCTGGAAGTGACTCCGGCCGCCGTCGATGCCTGCAGCGGCGGCCGGAGCGAAGCCACCGGACAAGCTGTGCCCAAGACACGCCGGGCAAACGCAGCCCGCCATGTGGCCACAGCAACCGCCCCTGATCCCCGAGGCCAGGAGCGGGCTTGCCAGTCTCAACCCGCAGAAGCCCCCCATCGAGTGAATCCGGCGGGCTGGATTCACGGCTCGCCCGAGACTCATGAGACACCCCGATCACGAAGAACGCGCGCACGTCCACATCGGACCCCGTGCCGCCGGCGACCGCCTTCCGTTGGCCTGGACGTTTGGCACCACGCGCGCAGCCGCGATCTGATGGGAGAACCGAAGTGATCAACGTCGTGATGGCCCGCGAGGCGCTCCGCGAGCCCGGCTCGTCTGTGTTCCTCGTCGGGCCGACACCCCGCAGCGGCGGCCCTGTGGATTCCTGGCGACCGGCCGCGATCGCCGAACTCGACGCTCGGTGGAACGGCAACCTGCCGCTGACCGTGTTCTCGTCGGAGTCCCGCGGCGGCATCCGCGCCTAGCGCTACGACGACCAGGTCGGCTGGGAGACCGAAGCCCGCAAACGGGTCACCGTGGTGCTGTTCCGGATCCCCCGCGATCTGACCCACATGCCGGGCCTCACCACCAACGTGCCCGTATGGTTTTCGTCAAGCGGCGATGGCGGCCGGGGGCTCGTACGAGGTGCCGTCGCGGAGCATGGCGGAGAGCATGTCGATGCGTCTACGCGCCAGGCAGACGAGGGCGGCGACGTGGTGCTTGCCTTGCCGTCGCTTCTTGTCGTAGTAGGTGCGTGACTCGGGCGGGGACAACGACGCGAACGCGGCGAGGTAAAAGGCGCCTTTGAGTCGCTTGTTGCCGCGGCGTGAGGGATGCTCGCCCCGTATGGAGGAACCGGAGCTCCTGGTCACCGGCGCCAGGCCGGCGTAGGCGGCGAGGTGGCCTGCGGTGGGGAAGCTGGTGGCGTCGCCCACGACGATGAGGATGCGGGCCGCGGTCCTGACCCCGATGCCGGGCATGGAGATCAGGACCGGGGAAAGAGGGTGGGCCTCCAGCAGTTCCTCGACGCGGATGGCGAGGAGTCTGCGCTGGTCGAGTACGGAGCTGAGTGAGCCGGCGAGGCCGGGAACGATCAGTGAGGCGGCTTCTGTGCCGGGGACATCCCGCCGCGTGTTGCGGCTTGGCCCAGGACCTGTTTGTGGGGACGCGGAGTCCATACCGCGAGCGGCACTTGCGAGAGGGTCTTCTTGATCACCGCGGGACTTGTCCTCGGGTGCGGCCCGGATTCCGGTGGACGGGAACTCTGTGGCTCGTTTCCCATAATGCGGGTTCCTGGTCTGATGGTCGTCGTTTCGCAATGCAGCGTGCCGCACCGGTGGTTAGTGTCCTTGGCGAAGCAAAAGCTTCGGTGCTCGGCCCGCGGAGAAGTTCTGATGGCTGGGCCGGTCAACTGCTGCTCTGGTAAGAGGAGGGTTCGTCTGTCGTGGACTGGCTTCATCTCGAAATGGCCAAGTTCACCGTGCCGGAGCGCATCCGTGAGGCGGAGCATGCGCGTCTGGTGGCGGAGGCGAGGCGGGGACGCCACCGTCAACGGCTGCCGGTCCGGTCCCGTCGCAGCCGCCGGAATCCACCCAAGACCGCTTCGCAAACGTCCTGATCCGCCCGCACAGCCTCCATCTCGCTGTCGAACCGTCAATTCTGATATCCGGGATAATCGAGGCTATGCGACAACCCCTCTCAGGGACACCTATGCCTGTATCTCTTCGGCCGGCGAAGGCCGATTCAACTCGGTGCCAGCCGCCTGCCGGAGTTCGCGCTGTACTCGCGGTACCGAATATTCCGTACCTGCTGTTGGCCTCGCTCGTAGGTCGTGTTCCGGTGGCGTCCGCGCCGTTGGCCATTTTGCTGTGTGCGGTGGCCACAGGTAGCTACATCTGGGCCAGCATCGTTGCAGGGCTCTACGGCCTCGCCGCGACGATCGGCCAGCCCGTGCTCGGTCGCCTGGTGGATCGGTATGGGCAGCGCCTCCCGCTGATGGCGGCCGCGATCACGTCCGCAGCAGCCATGATCGCCGTCGGGGTCCTCGACCCTCGACAGCGGCTTCTCACCGCAGGTGCGTCCATCGCTGCCGGACTCGCCACCCCGCCTCTGGAGGGATCCTTGAGAGTGCTGTGGTCGCAGGCTGTTCCCCAGCGGTTGCAGACCGCGGCGTTCTCACTCGATGTCGCCGCGCAGTCCCTGCTGTTCGCCTTCGGACCCCTCCTGGTGAGCGCAACGGTGGCGCTGTCCGGGCCCGGGACCGCACTGATGCTGATCGCCGCCCTCGGTGTCGCGGGAACATGGGCGATGACCACGTCAGCGCCATCCCGCGCCTGGCAGCCCCCTCCTACCGGGCCGACGAACTGGATGGGCCCGATGCGCTCACGGGAGCTACGAGGCATCGCCGGTGTCCTCCTGCTCGTCGGTATGGCCCTGGGAGCGCATGGAGTCGCGGGAACGGCCTGGGCCGACAGACTGGGTGATCCCAGCGGTGCGGGGGTCCTCCTTGGGGCGTTCAGTGCGGGAAGCTGCGTGGGAGGCCTGATCTCCAGCCGTCGACGTGGCAGCAGAGTGGGGGACCGAACACTACTTGGTCTGATGGCCGGGTTCACCCTCGGATGGGCACCGCTGGTGGCCGAACCCCCAAACCTCACAGCTATGGCCCTGCTCGCACTTGTACCTGGTCTGTGCCTCAGCCCGCTGCTGGGCGTTGTCTTCGAACGCGTCGGACGGACCGCCGACCCTGGCTGCCTGACCGAGACATTCTCCTGGCTTGTGGCCGCCGTGGGCATCGGCAGCGCCACCGGGACGGCACTCGCCGGTCCTCTGGCCGACCATCACGGGGCCTTCGCCTCCTACGCCCTGGCCCTGCTTGCCGCGGCCGGCGGCCTGGCCCGCTTGCTCTGGCTTCTCACGGCGGCAGCACGTGCGGTGCCGAACACAGCTTGAACCGGCAGACCCAGCCGCCACCGTGTGCCCGGGCCAACGACTGTGCCGCCCACCGCAGACACGCCCCAGCTCCTGACACGCCACTGCAATCTTTCCTGCCACCTAACAAGAGAGAACCCGAACCCATGACCCCTCGAAGGCATTGTGTCTGGGACTGGAACGGCACAATCCTCGACGACAACCAGGCCCGTCTGCTTGCCGTCAACGAGTCGCTGGCCGGGCTCCAGATCGCGCCGATCGACATACAGCAGTACCGCGACACCTACTGCGTGCCCGTCCCCGACTTCTACGCCCGGCTTCTCGGCCGGCCGCTCACTCGCGACGAATGGCTGACCGCCGACGACACCTACCAGGCCAGCTACCGGCGCCACCTTCCGCACACCAGCCACCTCATGGGCGGAGCTCGTGCCGCACTGCTGTCGTGGATCGCCCGCGGCGGTACCCAGTCCCTGCTGTCCCTGCACACCCATGAGCACCTTCTCGCCGAGCTCTCCCACCACGGCGTCGGTACCCTGTTCCGCCTAGCGGAGGGCCGCCGTGGCCCCACCGGTGGTACCAAGGCCGCCGCGATGCGCCGGCACGTGCAGAACCTCGGTTTGCCCCCGCAGCAGATCGTCGCCATCGGCGACTCAGCCGACGACGCCCTCGCCGCCGAACAAGCCGGCATCGCAGTCGTCCTCTACGCCGGCGGATCCCACTGCGAGGCCGCACTCACAGCTACCGGAGCCCCCGTCGTGCACACACTGGCAGACGCCATCGACCTGGCGCTGCGCAAGCCGTCGCCGACTCGGCCGATGGCCCGGGTCGGCGCCGCAGCCTGAGGCGTCTGGGACCCGGCACCAGGGCCCAGCAGACAGCCACCTCAGGCGATTCCCTTTCCGAAACGACACCTCATACAAGGACGCAACCATGACCATCGCCACCTCCATCCGCACCTACGCCACCTCGACGGCCCACAAGATGGCTCTCGGCGCCGCAGTCCTGGCGGTCGCCGCCACCAGTGTGGTCGCCGGTAGCACGGCCGCCCACGCGAGTTCGGTCAGCGTGATCAGCGGCTGGAACACGTACAGCGACCCGTGGCGCTGCACCACCGGCAGTGACTCCGCCACGTTCTGGTGCCTCTACTACAACTCCGGTGCCGAGGGCGCGGTCTACAAGTCGAACTACCGGCAGGACCGCATGGCCGCGCCCTACGGGTACTTCCAGGCGGACGCCTACGGCTCGCGCGGGGCGGGACAACCGACGTTGCACAACGCGGCGTCCGTCGAGAACAGCGCGGGCTGCAACCTCGGCGTCTACGCGAACTACGGCGCCCTCGGGGACGTCAACTGGGTGCCGCCCTACCGCGGCGGCAACCTCACCACGGCGCTCAAGAACAAGAACGAGTGGGCCGGCATCTACTGCAACTAGCCACCATCCCGCCTTCCGGACGCAGGCAGCGCCAGCGAGGCCGAAGACCGGTTGAACACGACGCGGATTCCCACCCGAACTCCGCCGAGGACCGACACGTGCCCCACTGCGGGCCGGTCCTCGGCGGTGCCCTTCCTACAATGTGGAGAACCGTGCCCATCTCATACACAACAACTGCGGCGGGCAACACCGACTTCGGGGCAGAACATCCGTGGACCCGCCGCATTCTCCAGACGACAGCGGCATTCTCGATCGCCGTACTCGCGCTCACTAACTGCGCCGGCTCGCAGCTGGCCCCGTCCGATCCTGTGCCGACGCCGACCGTCACTAACGGCGTCGAGGGGCTGCACTTGCCGATCGAGACCTACATGCTGACACCGAAGCAGGCCACCGATTACGACTGGGTACGTCAGGCGGCCACCGGGGCATGCATGAAACGCTACGGTCAGGACTACCCGGTCGCGCCGCAGCCGGCCCCCGACAGCCAGATGTACGGCCTTCTGAACCGGCGCTACGGCGTCGCGGACACGCAGACCGCCCGTGCCTGGGGATACCACACTCCCGCTACCGGCCGCTCCGGCGAGGGCAGCCCGGCCAGTGAGCCGACGACGCTAGGGCAGATGAACGAGAGGGCCCGGATGGTCCTCACCGGCACAGACCCCAAGACCGGAGCACGAGCCCCCGAGTTCGACGGTAAGGCACTGCCCGAGCACGGGTGCGTTGCCGAGCTGGAGCGACTGATGCCCGGGGCCGCTGGCGGCCCCGGCGGACCCGCCAGCGGGGGAGAGGGCCTCGTCAGCGAGATCAAGGCGCAAACGTTCACCGAATCCCAGACCGACACCAAGGTCGTCGCCGCGGTCGCCGCCTGGTCCTCCTGCATGAAATCCCGAGGCTACGACCTCACCGACCCCCTGCACGCCACCGACAACGCGACCTCGCTCGACGACGCGGCACCCAGCACCGCCGAGATCGCCCAGGCACTCACCGATGTCGCCTGCAAACGCGATTCCAACCTGATCGGCATCTGGTTCGCAGCTGAGTCCGACCGCCAGAACGCCCTTATCAACGCCCACGCCGACCAGTTTGCCAAGGTCAAGACCGACCTCACCGCCGAGGTCGCCCAGCTCGACAAACTGCGCAACCGCGATTGGTAGCAGGAAACTCGACCTGCTTCCTGCCCAGCGACCAGAATCGGAGCCACGCCCGTACCCCAGGCGCCGCAGGGCACCGCCCGGCAGCCTCCCAAGGAGAACAACCGTCTGCGGGATTGATGCGGCACTTGTATGCGAGGGGTGGTGACTGAGAAGGGGACGGCGAAGAACACGTCGGAGCGCAGTGCGTCGACAACAGGTCGGGGGCGCTCAGGCTGTCGGTGCTGTGCTGTCGCTCATGACGCCAGACGGCAGCGCCCACTGCCGCACGGCGCCCGCAATCGCGTCCCGCGAGGCGGGAACCTGGGGGCGGCCTTCCGTAGGGCGGCATTCGAAGGTCCTTGGAGCAGGATCCGGATGGGACGGCAGGGGCCGCGGTCCTACCGTGCGATGAGGATTGGGACATGGGTCAGGAACGGTCGGTGCTCGCCTTCTCGGTGATTGGCGGATGTGGTGTCGCCACTTTCAGTCGGACCGGGTGACAACCAACAGGTCCACGTGCGAACTGTTATGGAGGGAAGTCAGCAACGATGAACGCAGGGATTCTTGGCATCGGATCCTACGTTCCCGATCGGGTTGTCCCGAATGCTGCCCTGGAACGGGCGACCGGGTTGTCCGATGCGTGGGTGCGCGAGCGGCTCGGGATCGAGCAGCGGCGTCACTGCGGCGTGGGTGAGGACGTGACGACGATGGCTGCCAAGGCGCTGTTGGATGCCTGCAAGAAGGTCGGCATCGCGCCGTGCGAGATCGATGCGCTGGTGACCTCCACCACGACGCCGGGTCGGTTGATGCCAGGCCTTGGGTCGGACCTGATCGCGGCCGTGGGACTGGACCTGCGGATGGCCCCAGTGGACGTGGTGGGTGCGGGGTGCGCGGGTGCCGTCCAGATACTGCAGCTCGGCGAGAGCCTTGTCCGGTCAGGCGCCGGGACGGTTGCTGTCGTACAGTCCGAGGCAAACAGCACCCTCATGGACTTCGACAACATCGGTCCGGGCGAGGGCTTGGCCTTGGCCGCGACGATTTTCAGCGACGGGGCGTGCTGCTGGCTACTGCGGCAGTGCCGGGAGGGTACCGGCCTACTCTACGGATCCTCTCGTACCGACCCCGCAGGTTATGAAGGACTCGCCTTGACGGGCCAGGACCTGCACGGGTTCACCATGGATGCCCAGGCGGTCAAGGCCTTCGCGACAAGCCGGGTCCCTGCCCTGATCCGCGACCTGGAGGCCGGCAGCGGAATCACCGTGGGGCAGGCCGATCTGGTGCTACTGCACCAGGCGAACCTGCGGCTTATCGAGAACGTGCTGGCGGCACTGGACGTGCCGGCGGAGAAGTCCTGCACGACGGTTCAGGACCTGGGCAACACAGTATCTGCGTCGGTGGGGCTGACAGCGGCCCGTGCTATCGACACAGGACTTCTCGTCCCGGGCACGACCGTCTTCCTGGCCGCTTTCGGAGCGGGATGGACCACGGCCGGCTCGGTCCTTCGCTGGTGCGACGGCACCGACTTCGTCGACTGAGCACCGCTTCAAGAACTGTCGGCAGCTGAGCGCGCCATGTCCGGGAGGAAGTGACACGGGGTCCGCAGTAGTCAACCCACGGGGTGCGATCGTGTTCTTACCCGCTGCCCTGCGCACCATCACGCGAGTCACACCGGTCAGGACGGCGGGTCTCGACATCCGACAGTTAGTCGGCCCACATGAAGCAGCAGGTCGTCGCGTTCGGCGACGGTACGAAGGAATCTCCTCAGATCCGTGCGGGTCCGCCGCCCCAGGACCGCGGCACGCAGCGAGTGTGACGCCATGTCCGCTTGCTGCGTTGCCCGCCGTCTGCCTCGGGCTTCGGACTATGCGTCCGGCGCTTGGTACGGTGCCGGACGTCTCCTCCTCCCCGTCTTGCCGTGTCGACAGCACCATGTCCGACCAGCGATTGCGCGAGGGTCTGCACGCGGGGACTGCGCCCTCGAGATCGCGTAGTACGACCCTACTGCGCCGATACGGATCGGCTGAACGCACCCCACCGGCCCTTCGGTGGCGTAGGTCGCCCTGTACGAGCATCGCAAGGCGGCCGCCGTGCTTCCCGAGCCTTTGCTCTGCTGTCCTCGCGCCGAAAGTTCCGACGGCGTTCAAGCGTCACTTGCCGCCTGTCCGTCCCGGGCCCGACCACCGCACGACCGCCCGCACGAAGCCAGCCACATCCTCAGCCGCAGCGGGGGATGGGAACTCAAGCTCAGTACGGCGGCCGTCCAGCGCCGCAGCAGGGGAACGTCACGGTCTTCCTCAATCTGCTCGCGCCACATCGCCGCGGCCGCCACAGGCCCGCACGAGCGCTGCGCGGCTCGGTCGCAGGCGAGCTCGCTCCACCAGCCGGCAACCACCCCCGCCATCAGTAGCGCTCCGCATACCACTGCGGCCGCCGGCACGGGCCCGTGCCACGCTGCTGCCACTGCGAGGCCGCTGCCCGCCGCACGCCGAATCAGGCGCCGCAACGCGTCCCGTCGTCGCAGGTGCGCGAGTTCATGCTCAAGGATGGCGGGAAGATGCCGCGACCCGCGGTTGAGCCACCGATGCCCGATCGAGACGTGGCGGTAGCCGTCGACCTGCAGCGTGCTTGCCTCGATGTAGCCGTGCGGGGTCGGCGCGGGGATTCCCAGTGACACGTGCACGAGATTGTGGGTACGGGAGAACTCCTCGACGCGTTGCCGGGAGCGTTGCATGACGGCGTGCCGGTCCCGCGCCCGGACTTCGCCGATCTCGACCTCGGCGTGAGCGTAATAGTCCCATCGGGGAACCTCGTGGAACAGGGCACTGTCCAGCGCCATACGCGCAAGCACGGACAGGTGCCACAGGACGGTGACTGTGGTTGCCGCAACCGCCCAAAGCCCGGGCTCCCACCCCTGCCAGGGACCGAAGGCGCGCAGCGTCCCGGCGCCGATCGCGGCGGTCAGAGGCACGACCCACCATCGGACGCTGGACAGGGCATCGCGTGCACGATCCGACCGGGCCACCGGCAGCTCCCCTTCTGTGTGATCCCGTGCGGTGTCGGACCCCTTCGCCGACACGTGGACCCTACCGGTGCAGACGGCGGCTCCGATGGTGCTTCCGGGCCGCCGACGGCAGCGTGGACGTGGGCCTGCCACTGTTCCCCGGCCGCCGTCTGTCGTCCGTTCCCCCGGCGACACACTCCACCACGGAGCAGTGACAGCCGCGCTACACCGCCGTGGGGGCACCGCGGGCGTGTGGGCCGGGCGACCTGACAGTCAAGGCGCGAAGCGCGACATCCTCCGGCGCCACCAGGCCGTGCGGCCGCCGAACGGACCGCAGACGGGCAGAACGGCGGCTACACCCCTCCAAGCATCGACCTGAGCCGGCTCACCACAGCTCCAGCCCGTGTGAGGAGCGTGGTAATTCGCCGCCGGTCAGCGCTTTGATGCCGCCGACGTCCAGCAGGCCCTGCCACCTGAGCCTCCTGACCCGGCGAGCACCCATTCACACCCCCGACCTGCAGGCATCGAGGCTCGAAACCGGACAATGCGCCACATTCAGAAGCCCATCGAGCTTGCCTTGACTCGCCGGTGGACCTGGCTAGGTTCCCCTCAAGCCACCACACGAGCATCTGTGCCGGGACAGTACTCGGCAGTCCTTCGCATACCAGGCCTTGATGAGGCCACGACGAGATGAGGAACCCATGAACGTCACCAGCCAGCAGGCCGAAGCCTATCTGGACCGCGTCGACGGCATCCTGTCCTCCAGGGGCCTGCGCCCCGCGAACTTCACCGTGGGCGACACCGACGAGCTTCCCGACGGCGGCGTCACCGCGGTCCCCGGCGCAGTCCTTGAGTGGCCTGCCGGCCACTCGGAGCTCGACCCGGAGCGCTTTCCCTACGGCGCCGTCGTCACATGGACCACCACGACGGCATGGCAGGCCGCTGCCCTGCGGTCCGACGCCACCAGCGACACCCCCACCCGTCTTCCCCTGCCCGTCTTTGGCGAACCGAAGCGGATCGTCGATGTCATAGCCCACGTCCTGCTCGGGAGTGCCGCGCCGGACAAGGCCGAGCAGACGACCACCGACACACTGGAAGGAGACCTGGCCCACAGTGACCGTGGCCCCGCGTCCGACGCTGCACTGGCGACCCTCCGGGCCGAGATCTGGGGGCACTTCCACAACGACCGCCTGGGTCGAACTGCGGACGGTCGTTTCGCCTCCGGGCTCTCGTTCCCCGTGGCAGAGGACGGGCACTCCTGGAGCCAGGGAGGCGTACGGATCACCTACGGCGACACCAGTACCGTCACCGACCTCGACGGATACGACGACATCCTCGAGCACATCGCGGCCCGGTGTCCGGTGATCGAAGGTCCGTTGGTCCTCACCCTGTGACCCGCTTCCGCTTGCTGACACCCGGCACTGCGGCGCCTTCACAGAGGGGCCCAGATGCCCTCTCCGCGAGAGCAGCGAGAACCGCTCGCCCCGTTGAGCGGGGCGACCCGACCTCCCACTGAACCCCGCGAATCCGCTGACACCGTCCAGGAACCGGCCCGAAGCCATTGCACGAGAAAGAAATTGGCATGAGCGCAACAGTTATGTCGCCCTTCCCCGCCCTGTCCGACGTCGCCGACCTCTTCGACGACGACCCGCAGTTCGCACGCCACGTCCGTAGAGCCGAAATGCTCTCGCACGCCCGCGGACTGCCGCGCTGGCTCAAAGGCAACGCGGTCGACCTCGTGCTCGTCCTGCTGGCCGGGCAGGACCTGGGCCTGACCACCTGGGAAGCCATCAACAGCTTCTACCCGGACGACAGCGAGGAGAGCGGGCTGGCTCTCTACGCCTCTGCGCAACGGGCCCTCCTACACCGCGCCGGCTGGGGCTGGCGCATCATCGAAGCCACCGACGAACGCTGCACCGTGGCCGTCACCGACCCGCACAGGCCCGGCCAGGGCGAGCTCCTCACCACCTACAGCATGCACGACGCCCTGGTAGCGGAGCTGACCAGCGGCCCGAACGCCGATTTCTGGCGCCGACACCCCAAGCGAATGCTCTACGCCCGCGTCACCACCCTGACCGTCAACACCCACGCCGCGCATGTCGTACGAGGAGCCCCCCGAGGATGGGGCACCCTCCTCGCCGCCGACCCCGCCCCACTGCCCACGCCAACCACCGCGCAGCCCACCCTGGACAAGACCCCCGCCCCGGAGCGCCCCCTCAAGGACCCGCTCCCCGCGCCCGAACTCGGCGACGAGGTCCCCACACTGGAGGGCGACGCCACGACGGCGCCCACACCCATTCAGCCGATGCCGCCAGCCGACCCGCCGCAGACACATCTCCTGGCCGACACCGTCACCCCCACCAAAGCACTGACGCCACCGGCCACCGAACTCGCCGACCGACCCAAGCCCGACCCGGCCGCCGCCAACCAGCGCGACGACCACACGGTCGTCCCAGAGCGCACCGACCCGCAGCCGCTTATCCAACCGCCGACCACCCCACAGCCCGACGCGGACCAAGCCCGCTCCACCCCCGAGACCACGCCACACCAGCCCGAAGACCCGAAGCCGGCCACATTCGACGCCCCGGACCCCCGTCAGGCCGCCTGGAACCTCCTTCGCGCCATGGCGGACGTGCTCAAGCCGAACGGCGTCTACCAGGTCCTCCTTGGCAACCAGACCAAGACCAGGAAAGAGAAGGCAAACGGAACCATCACGGACGAGGACGAACAACACATCCTCGCGGCACAGAAGACCCTCGGGAACTCCGCCCACGCGATCTACCGGCAACTGCGCAAGCCGGACGCCCCCTCCGCAGCCGAGCCCGACCAGAGCCCCCCGACCCCACTCCAGATCGCGCCCCGGGCACAAATGCCCGACCTATGTGCCTGCGAGGACACCCCCGCCGACCACCACCGCGACGACTGCCCCGACTCCACACAGTGAACCGAGCCGAACTCGAAGGGCACCGCCGCCAGCTCGAAGACGCGCTCGCCGCGATGTTCCGCACCGCCACCGCCGCCAACCACCACGACCCCGGTACCCTATCCATCTCAGGCCTCGGCGGATGCACCCGCCGCGCGGCCTACCAACTCGCCCGCTACACCCCCAGCGACGACCACTCCCACCAAGAACAGCGCGCCTCCCACCTGGGCCAGGCCGCCCACGACTGGGTGCTGCCCCGCCTCGCCGCCCAACTGGGCCACAACCTCACCCTCGTCGAACACGACGTCATCCTCCCCATCCGGGGCCTGAAGATCCCGGGCCGACTCGACCTGTTCACCCCCGCCATCGGCGACGGACTACTCGTCGACCTCAAGACCCACGGCTACGACCAAGGCGACGACGGCGACGAACCCTCACGCGCCCGCCTCCTACAGCTCTATGGCTACGCCACGGCACTGCGCCTGATGGGATACCAGATCCGAGCGGTGGTGGTGGTGCCGATGTCGCGCATTCACGGAGGTACCTCCGGGGTGTGGATCGGCGAGTTCGGTCCCAAACAGGAGGCCTTCGTCGATGCTCGGGTGCGGGACCTGCTGCGGCATGCCAAGGCTCCAGCCTTCGCACCGCGCGACGCCCACCGAGGCCCTGGGCTCGACCTCACCTGCGACTCCTGCCCCTACATGACGAGGTGCTGGCCGGGCACCGAGCCCACCCAGGCTGCCGAGGTACGCACCGATGCCGACGTCGTCGCCCATGCGCTCGGCTACGCCGAGGCCGCCGCACAGGAGAGCAGCTGGAGGAAAGAGAAGCAGTACCACCTGGCCGCGCTCGGCCGCACCCGCCCGGATCGGTACAAGGCCAACGGCTACGAAGTGGAGGTCAAGACCTCTCCGGGCGGGAAGCGTCTGGACCAGGCCAGTGCGAAGGCACTCCTGAAGGAGAACAACCTGCCCGTCCCCCAAACGACGGACAAGGAATCGCGCCGCGCACTCGTCCACCGCCGCCCGCCCTCCTGAGACTCGTCCGCCGGCCGGGCACAGCCCGACGCCACAGTGCCACTGGGGCGCCGGTGACGCGGTGGTCCAACCCGGGACCGGCATCCCGGAGTCGGAGCCGCAACACCACCACCGGCCTCCAGCCGCTCGTGGCTGCCCCGGCCGAGCGTCGGCGCCGGCCGCAGGACCGAACCTGAGACAGGAAAGGACCGCCGCCGGGTCGACGGCCCTGTGGTCCTGTGCAGGGTTGACTCGCTCGCTGGGCCGCCTAATTTCACCGCCATAGCCGTTCCGAAACGGCCAGCGATGGAAGGGAGGAACCCGGCCATGAAAAAGCAGTACGAGCACGTCGTGCAATTCAGTGCGGGCATCGGATCCTTCGCCTCCGCCGTTCGAGTGGTCAGACGACACGGCCCCGATAGGACAACTCTTCTGATGGCCGACACGCAAATCGAGGACTTTGATTCATGGCGGTTCGCCCAGGACGCCAGCAGACTCCTCGATGTCCCCTTGGTGCGCGTTGCGGACGGCCGTGATCCATTCCAGGTCTTCCATGACAAGAAATTCCTCGGAAACAGCAGAATCGCTGGATGCACCAAAGCCCTGAAGATCGACCCGTGCCAGCGGTGGCTTGAAAAGAACGCTGATCACGAGCGGACCACACTGTATATCGGCATCGACGCCAGCGCGCGCGACCGCAACCGGATCCCGCCGATCGCCACCAACTGGCAACCCTGGCGGACAGCCTTCCCGCTGTGTGAGGAAGGAGAGCCGGAACTCACCAAGAATGAACTCCTCGACGAAGCCAGGAGCCTCGGGATCGAGCCGCCCAGACTCTACGGAATGGGCTACACGCACAACAATTGTGGAGGCATGTGCGTACGCGCCGGAAAATCCCAGTGGCTTCGCACTCTGCGCCTATTTCACGAACGATATGCGATAGCCGAGACGCAGGAGGAGGAATTCCGAAGGGCGAACGGGGACTACGCTATTCTCAAGGAACAGCGAAACCGGGTGGTCTACCCGCTGACACTTCGTGAGCTCAGGTTGAGAGAGGAAGCCCGTCAGGCTGCCAGCGTCTAACAGACTGCGGGCCGGGGCCTGTGATGCGCTGACCATGCCCCGGCTGGCGCATCCAGGCTGCCGGTGGACTCTCCAAGTGACGGGGTCCTACAGCGGGGGATGCAGCTGGCGCAGGGGGAGAGGGCAGCAGCAAGACCGTGGTGGAGTCCGACTGGGCCTGCCGGGGGAGTGCCGCAACGATGACCCGGATGAGTTCGTCCTCGACTCGGTGACACAAAGCCGCGTTCCCCGATGCCCAGGTGCTCGCAACCGCCCGCAGGAGCAATCGGGCCGACCCCACAGCCCTGCATAGCCCCGAAGCCCACACAACAACGAATACAGAACTCCGAAAGATCGCCCGGGAACAGAGCCCCTACCTCGCTGAGTGGGAGCGACGAGGTGGGTGGAGCCGGACCTACCTCGCCCAACCCGACTGCGGAACCGGGCACGCCCACCGCAGCTCACACTGCTCCACCTGCCACAACGGACCCCAAGCCACCCGACTGGCCTGGCTGACCGCCTACTCCGGCGCCACCGAAGAGCAGATCGTCCAGGACGCCGGCGAACGCGCCTGCACCGTCTGCTTCCCCAGCGCCCCAGTCGACGTCCAACGCCGGCTCAGCCGCATGACCTCCCGCTTGGGGGCCGCGACCCGAAAGGAGCGCGAGGAACGGGAGTTGGAGAAGACGGCCCGTGCCGCCACGAAAGCCGCCAAGGCGATCGCCAACCCCGACGGAACCCCCTTGCGCGTCACTACCAATGGACGGCCGACCACGACCGTCGGAACCACCCACGCAGCCCGCCTATGGCTCGCCGACGCCTTCGAGGACTGGCGGCCCACCCCCGACGACACCGCCATCCAGCAGAAAGTAGCCGCCGCCATCGCCCACAAGGAGGACAAGACCCCCGCGGAGGCCATCGAGGAGGCAGAGACTCGAGCCCGCCGCCGAAAGTAGCCGCACAGCCGCCGGCGGGCAGCACGCGACACGGACGGATACAAGCCCGTCCCTCACCGGGGAAAAGCCGCCGGAAGGCCTTGACCGCCCGTGCGACGCACTTATGTTGACGCCCCAGAACCGGCCCGGACACAGCTGACGGCTGCCCGGCCCGCGACTGGCCAGCCGGGTGCGCGATCCGCCGCCACCGGCGTCCATTTCCCACCGGAGATGCCCCATGCCCCGATTCTTTCGTTCCCTCGCCCGCGCCTTCGCACTGCCCGGGAGCACGTCGCGACCGCCAGCCTCGGCCGCCGCCTCAGCCCGGCGCTACACCGCGACCGTCCTGCTCAACGTCACCACCGGCGCGCGCGGCGAGTACCTAAACTTCTTCGGGTATCGACCCGGCCAGCCGCTCGCTCGGGCGGAGATCCTCGGCGACGGCCCCCTCGTCCTGACCATCGACGCTTCCACCGTCGACGCGGCGGCTGACCTCGTGTTCGTCATCGGCAACGGTTTCGGCGCCGACACGTTCAACCGCACTTGGCCCAGCGGCGTGCGGGCGGTCTCCGTCGGAGACGTCCTGCACATCACCGGATCCGACGGCTACGGAGTCCACCTGGCGGTGGCCTCGAACGGATACGAGCGCGTGGACACAGCGACCAACATCGTGCCGCTGATCGGCAGCACCGCCATCACCCACATGTAGACACCGGCTTGCAAGACGCCGAACACGTCTGATGCCCGCGCCTTCGGTGCGCCCCGTCCGGGCCCAGCGCAATGTCCAGTTCAGCCACTGCCGCGTAGCCGGTCGCGCTTGAGCGCGAGCCGTTCCGTTCGGACCCGGCCCCGCGCACGGTCCGACCGCCCCCTTGTTATCCGGCACGTCCGAAACGGCCCGATTCCGACGACGACGTCGGCGTGCCCGGCGCGGCTGTAGGCGGCAGTACCGGCTGCGGCCGTCCGTTCGCCGAGCCCGGCTCCGGTGGGCGTTTGGGGTTGGGTCGGTGCACTGGGAGGCTGCCCCGTCGGGCCGTGCCTGGCGCGGTTCGCTGTCTGTTGCGGGGTGTTCCTGCGTCCCGGCGCGGCGTGTGGCTGGGGCCCGGCTTGCCCTGCAGATCCTGTCGGGGGCGGGTTGATCCGCCCGGGGACATCCCTACGTTGTGACTGACCCCACGTCATCGACGCCCCGCGTGGGCCCCCACGCACCGTGCGCCCCGGCCCCGGTGCAGTGCTGTCCGCCTGCGTGGGCCGCTGACCGGTTGGTGGGTCGGCGAGTCCTGGCCGAGCAACGTCGGGTCAGTCGTCTCCCGCATCTCACAGAAGGACTCGGGCGGCATCGTGCAACTGCACGGCCGCGGCGACGGCACTGTGGACTTCACCAAGATCGAACTCGACGACGTCGACGGGTGGGCCGGCCTGCGGATGCTTGCGGCACTCCAGCCGATCAAGGATCGAACGGCACCAACGGCCTGACGGCTTCTTCAGCGGCCGGCCCGCGTAGCCGGTCAGCCGCCTTCTCCATCGAGTTTCCCCAGCGACCCAAGGAAGGACCCATGACCTACCGTTACGGACCGCCCATCGACCTGTCGGACCTGCAGAACTACCTGGCAACGGACCTGCGGCCCCGCCGGCCGGTGTTCGTCGGCCGCGTCTCCACCAAGGACAACCAGAACCCGAGCAGCTCCATACCCCGTCAGGTCGCCCTTGCCTCCGACCGCCTGGAGCCCGGTGAGGAGTTCATCGCGTTCTTCTGGGACGTTGAGTCGGGCATGCTGCCGCCGGAGTTGCGAGGCCGCGGGCCGCAGGAGATGTACGACTCGCTCGCCGTTCCGACCCCTCGGGACGGCGGGCTCCAGGACCTCGTGGACCGAGCCGAGCAACTGGGCGTCACCCACGTCTGCGCCGAACGCTCCGACCGCGTGGCCCGCCACATGCTGACCAGCCTGACCGTGGAACATGAGCTGGAGAAGCTCGGGATCGAGGTGGTGTACGCCAACGAACCGGTCGGCGGCACGGAGTCCGGCCGGCTGCGCACCCGCCGCTACGGCCAGGTCGACGCCGAGCTCTACCGGGCGGCCATGCTGGAGATGTCGATGGGCGGGCAGATACAGCACGCAATCCAGGGGTGGAATCACGGTTCCCCGCCCTACCCGTACGTCGCGGAGATCGACCCGGACGCGCCGGAACCGCGGTCCGGACGGTTCGGTGTGCAACGGCTGAAGAAGAAGCTCGCCCCGCACCCCGACTCGCGCCGCTTCGATGCCTCCCGGGAGCTGTGCCGCCTGCGGCGGGAGGAGCACCTCAAGGGAGCGGACATCATCGCGGTCCTGGCGTCGGAGCCCAACCGGTACCCGATCGACGGTGAGTGGACGCACAGCCTCGTCGAGGGGTTGATCGCGAACCCGAAGTTGACCGGCTACCAGGTGTACAACCGGAAGGCGAAGCGCACCGGCCGACCCGGGTTCTCCAGGCTGAACCCGGTGTCGGAGTGGGTGTGGTCGCCCGGCGTCGTGCACAAGCCGGTGGTCAGTCTGCAGGAGTGGAGGGAGGCCCAGGTCGTTACCGCTTCCCTGCGTGCCGACGCGGGGGAGGGCGGCGGGTTGCTGCGCATCCGGGCCGCGGCCGGCCGGATGGGACTCACCGTCACTCCGGTCAGCAGCAGCCCCACCCACACCCTGTACCGGATCGGCGGCCGGAAGGTGGTCTTGCCGACTCCGATCCCGGACACGCTCGTGCAGCAGATCATCGATGATCTGGAGGGCGTGAAGTGAGCGTGGTCATCAAATGCCTGGTCACCCGGCGAGGCCGGGAGTGGGTCACGCACGTCGCCGAGCACGGGGTGTACGGGCACGGACGGACACTGAAGAAGTTGAGCGAGGACGTCCTGGCAGGGCTAGAGCTCGTGGGTGTGGCCGCCGAGATCGAGCTCATCGCGGTGACGCCAGAACTGGAGAAGCTGCGGGCCGTCGAGGAGACCCGCGAAGCGGCGTTGCGGGACGCGGTGACCGCCCTGGCGCTGCGCCGGGCGACACTGCGCGACATCGCTCTGGCGACCGGGCTGCCGATGGCGAGGGTGAAGCGGGTCCTTCAGGAGCGGAGATCGATTCCCGCGGAGGTCTCCGGTGGGCGCCCGGAGGTGTCGGACGGCGCCGACGGTCCGCCGCCCGGGGCCGAGGCGGTCGACGTGGTTCGACCGGCCGATGAGGATCCTCAAGGACGACCGGACTCCGTCGCGGAGTAGTGCGCAGCAGGGCCCGGGAGCGGTTGCTCCCGGGCCCTGTGCCTGTTGCCGGTGAAGTGGTGGGGTCTGCTGGCTCAGGCGATCAGCGTATAGACGCCGCCGGCGACGATGGCGCCGAGGATGGCGCCGGTGATGGTCTGGGAGACAGTGTGTTCGCGGACGGTGACGCGGGCCCAGCCGAGGAGCCACCAGGGGTTGTAGGCCTGGGCGAGCATCGCGACGGAGCCTGCGGTGACGGCCGCGTGGACGGAGATCTTGTACTTGGCGAGGGCGGGTTAGGTCTGCCTGTGTGTCGGTGTGTTGCGGTCTCGGTGTCGGTGTCGAGTGGTGCGGCGTGTTCGGGGCCGGTCGTCTGCATCGACGGTGACCCTTCATGCCGCCCGCCTGTACCACCCGTGATGCGCGCGATGTTGCCACCGTTCGCGAGGCCTTCTGGTAGTGGTGGCACAACACGGCCGGGGGCCCGTCCGCACTCGTGTGCCAGGGCCGGCCCGTCGCACCCCAGCACTTCATCTCCGATCCGTTCGACACGGACGCGGCGGCCACGCTCGCCGACGCCGAAGTCGTGGTGCGTGGACTCGGGTATGCGCGGGCCACGCAGTGGGCGGGTCCGGACGTCCACGGCGGCCTGTACCGCTACCTGCTGCGCCCGCTCGCGTAGGCCCGCTTCAAGCGGCCGCTGCGCCCCGGCCCCGCCCGGTCCGGGCCGGGGTGGGAGGGGTTGACCGGCGGCATGCCGGTCCTACGGTGTCTCCTGTTCCCGCCTGGCGGCCGTTGGCCCCGTCCCGGCCGTGCGGGATGTCCCGGTACGTTCCCACCCCTCTTGGGGGGTGGGGTCTGGGCCGCCACCCCCGGCTGGCACCGGGCAGCCGTCGCGGCTGTCACCCGTCGCTGCTGTCACCTGTCGCCCTCCCGGCCCGGCTTGGCGAGCCCGTCCTCGACGACCTGCTCTGATCCGTCCGTTTCCGAAGGAGTCCCGATGCGCAAACCCGATTCCCTGACCAGGGCCTGCCCGCACCGCTGGTGTCGTCCCCTGCACCGCGTCCTTTCCGCCGAGGGCATCGTCTTCGTCGTGGCGATCTGCATCCACCAACTGGCCTACCTGGCCTATCTGCTGGTGCTCCTCGTCCTCGTGTACTCCGTCGTTCCCCTGGTCACCCGGCGCACCGTCGTCGAGGCGGCGATGGACGACGTCAGCAAGGTCGACCCGATCGATGTGCGTACCGGCTGGGCGAACCTCGCCGTCGGTCTCGACCTGGCCTTCGCGGTGGTCGGCCCGTTCGCTATCGCCGGTGTCCTCCTGGCAGAGCACGACACGATGCTCACGGCCGCGGTTGGAGAAGGTCCCGCCATGACCGTCATCGGCATGGTCGTCGGCTGCGCACCCGCCGTTTCCTGCCTGGCCGCGCATCACCTCGCCACGCGGCCCCGGCGCCGCAAGCGCGTCCTTGGGCCCGCCACCGACTAGCCACCCGTCGCCGGGCGCAGCCGCTCGGGCCGGGCAGCACCAAGGAAGCGCCCGGTGGACGGGCGGTCCCTGCCCTGCGACCGCCTGCCCGTGTGGCAGGCGGTCGCGGGGCCCGCACCGCTTCCTGGACGGGGGTGGGCGCGCCCGGGTACCCGCGTGCTGCCGTCCTGCGGGGCGGTCGCCGGCGCCACGAGCACCACGGGCATAGGGCAGCCGCGCCAGCCCGGCGGCCGGCCTCCCCGCCCCGGCCCCGCGCCCCCGTACCGGTTCTGGGTCCGGGCCCGGCGGCCGGCCTCCCTGCCCCGGCCCCGCGCCCCCGTACCGCCGGGGTTGACCGGCCGTCTTCCGCTCCTACGGTGTGTCCTGTCCCGTCCGGTCGCTGTCGAGTGCTGTGCGCTCCAGCGCAGGTACACCCCCGGCTGCTCCTGTCCCCTTGTCCTGCGGGGGAGGCGAGGTTGTGGGTGCCGCCCGCCGACCGCACACGACCACCCCGGTTCATCCACCACCACCCGTCGAGTGCTGTGCGCTCCAGCGCAGGTACACCCCCGGCTGCTCCTGTCCCCTTGTCCTGCGGGGGAGGCGAGGTTGTGGGTGCCGCCCGCCGAC
>NZ_JBHVRS010000025.1:0-29944 GCF_042885595.1 Kitasatospora sp. NPDC058046 | reverse complement strand
CGCACACGACCACCCCGGTTCATCCACCACCATCCGAGGAAGCCCCATGTCCCGCTACACCATGACGCTCACCGACACCCTGGACCTGCAGTTCGGCTACGACCGCCCGCTGCGCAACGTCTTCGCCCAGCTGTGGGAGAGCAACGGCCACAGGGAGCCCCTCCAGGTACTGGGCCTGGAGCCATTCATCACCACCGTCAGCGAGCTGATACCCGCCGTCGACTCCATGCTCGCGCCGTACCCCGGCGCGGCCCTGAGCGAAGCGGACCGCAACCACATCCGCCGCCGGCTCATCGCCGACGGCGCCGAACCCGGTGACACCAACGGTGCACCGACCGGCAAGGACACCCGCTTGTGACCGCCGCCGGCCGCCGGCCACCGGCTGCTCCCGTCCCGTGCGCCACGTTGGACTGCGGGCACCGGCCCACCCCCACACGCGGCTGCGGCACCGGATCCGCCACGGACCCCGTCACCGGCACCACCCACTGCTGCCCGTGCTCCGACGACCAGGCGCGGCACACCACGGCCGCCTCCACCCGTTTCGTCGCCCACGTCTCCACCGACGCCACCACCTGGAGCGGCGGCGTCCTCGCCGCCATCGACACCGCCGACCGTCACCAGCGGCCCCGAACCGCCCGCACTCCCACCGGCGGCTCCTGGCAGCGCCACACCCGGCACGCCACCGGCGCCGACGACACCCGCTGGTACGGCGTCAACCCGGGCCCCGGCATGGCCGTGCGCCTGCGCCGCGTGCGCACGCGGACCCCCTGAACCGATCCCCTCCGGCCTGCGGAGCCGCCGTCCGCGACGACGGCTCCGCAGGCTGCCCCACCCACGGGGGCGTTGCGGGCAGGGCGCCGAGCACCGTGCCGGGGCGAGGAGGCTGCCCCACGCACGGGGGCGTTGCCGAGGCCGCCCCCCTTCGCCCGGACCGCTACCGACCCGGACCGCCGCCCCGGCCTGCTCCCGGCTGCCGGGGTCGACCGGCCGCCTCCCATACCTACGGTGTGTCCCGAGTGCCGCGCCCGGCGGCCGTGGCCCCGTTTTGGCCCTGCGGGCTTGCCCGGACCGGGGCGCGGAGCGCCGCCACGCCCCGCACGCCCGTACTCCCCGGCCCCTGGCGGCAGCCGCCCACGGCGCCGCCCGCGCGGCCGTACCCGGCCCGCGGGTCGAGCACACGGCCCCTTCCCGCCCGTGCCGGCCTCGGCCCGTACACCCCCTTTTCAAGGAGCCAGCCCATGACCGGTGTCGATCCCCGCGACCTGGAAGCTGCCGCCGAGTGCCACCTCCCAGAGGTCCATGCCATCGAGGAAGAGGTCAAGTGCCTCGCGTCCGGCCTCGGATTCCGTGCCGACCTGGACCGCCTCATGCTCCTGCCCGGCACCCACAAGACGATCCCGCACACGGCCTCGCTGCGCCGCCTGCTGGCCATCGTCGGTGATCTGCTGGAGCAGACCCGCGCGGCCCTCGACAGGCTTCTCCCGGTCCGGCCGCTGCCGAAGAGCTCCGCCACGATGCTCCTGTCCGCGATCAGCGGCGTCCAGGAGATCGTCCGTGAGGCGCACCGGGCGGTGTGCAGCGGCGTGCGGGGCGAGGCCCTGGACCAGCTCGGCGTGGCAGTGACCACGATGCGTCAGATCACCCGGTCCGCGGCGCCCTCGCCGCTGCCGGCCGAACACCGGCGCGCCGCCGGCGGGACCGTGCGGCCGTGACCGGTGAAGCGCCGCGCTGACGCAAAAGACGAGGGGTCGGGCCCGCGGTCCGGGGCCGGGCGGGTGTCCCGCACGCCGGTCGACAGGGTTGACCGGCCCTCTGCCGCTCCTACGGTGAGTCCTGTTCCCGCCCGGTGGCCGTGAGCTGTTCCCGCCGCGCGGGCTTGCCCGGCACCCTCGTCCCGCTCCGCCCATCGGGCCCCGCCCCGCTGCGCCCCGCCCCGGGCTTTTCGCGCCCTTTCGGAAGGACACCCGCATGGCCGTGCACACCCGCCAGTTCTCGCTTCGGGGCTGGATCCTCGCCCTGACCACCGCCCCCGGCCATCTGAACGCCGCCCTCACCCGCCCCCACCCGCTGGACCCCGACCGGTGGGACGGCCCCCAGCCCGCCCTCGCGCTCACCGTCAGCGCGGCCCTCACCGACACCCACGCCACCGACCCGGCTCCCGAGCGCGGCGCCCTGCGCCACTACCCGCGCCGGGTGTGGCAGCGCTGGGCGCACCGCCACCCCGACGCCGCCTTCCAACCGGCGGGCCCCCTCGCCACCGGGCCCGGTGGCCGCTGCGGCCGCACCCGTACGGTCGGCCCGTGGAGCGTGACCCTCGACCGGTCCGGCGTGCGGGTGCGACGCCTGCCCGAGTTCGACTGCGACTGGCACGCGCCCGTCACCGACGAGGACTGCTTCCCCTGCGGCCGCTACGCCCACGAGCCCGAGGCGGGCTCCCGAGCCGTGTGCACCTGCCCCCGGATCCGGCCCTGGCTGCGCCTGCACCTCACCCGGCCCGAACGCGTCCCCGCACAGGCGCCGTTCTGACCCCCCGCCCCGCCCCCCTGCCCCGGCCCCGCCCCCCCTGCCCCGGCCCCGGCCCCGGCCCCGGCCCCGGGGCCGGGGCGCCCCGCACCTTCCCCGACCGTGCGCGAGCCGTCCCGGCCGGCAACCCCGGCATCACCTGACCCTCCGAGGAGGACCATGTCCCACCGTCCCACCACAGCCTCTGCCGCCTTGTCCTCGGACACCGAGGACACGGAGACGCAGCGTCACTACGAGGTGTCGTGGACCACCGGGGCCATCCACGCACACAGCCCTCTCGACGCCGCCCACGAGGCCGCCGACGTGATGCGCGGGCGAGGCCCTCGCGAGAGCGACGAGTTCGAGGTGTTCGACGTCGACACCCGTGCCGCCTTCGTCGTGGACCTCAGCACCGGAGGCGTCCGCCCCGCCGCCCCTTCTCGCCCCGGCACGCTCCCCGCCTTCGGCCCGCGGGCCCTGGAACTGGTCGTCGCCAACCCCGACCTCAGCACGGGAGCCATCACCGTCCTCTACACCTTCGCCGTCCTGTGGGACAGCACGGGTCTGCCCGTCACCACCGACACCATCGCCCACCACGCCCATCTGCTCCCGCGCACCGCCCACCACCACCTCATCCAGTGGACGGTACTGCGCCGTACCGCCGACGGCTGGATCCCCGCCCCCTGACCCGCCCCGCACCCCGTACCTGCCCCGTCCGGCACCGGACGGGTCAGGTGCGGGGTCCGGTCCCGCCGGCGGCCACCAGCAGCACTCCACGCCCCGTCCCGGCCGGTGCCCGCTGGCCCGTCCCGGCCGGTGCCCGCTGGCCCGGACCGGCCCGGGCAGGGCCCGGCGGTAGAGTGCGCCGGACCCCCTGCCCGCCCGCGACCGTCCCGTACGGAGACACCGACCATGGCAGACACCGCCAAGATCAGTACCGACCAGGCCCGCCGCCTCCTCGCCACGCTCGGCCTGCCCGTCCACCAGCCCGGCACCACCGACGGGTTCCACGCGACCGCCCGCGGCGGCCGTACCGGTATCCAGGAGGTGAAGGCCGCCGTGAGGATCACCCTCCACTACCGCTACGCCGGCGGCGTGCAGCTCACCGGCCGCGACCTCGACGAACACGGCGGTCTGGACGAGATCCGTGAGCAGTACCGGTGGGCCGTCGACCGCGCCCCGCGCCACGGCTACACCATCACCTGGGAGGAACGCACCGCCTACCTGACCCTCACCCGCACCCCGCCCGCCACCGCCCCGCCCGCCCCACCCGTCGCCGCGAGCCGGCCGGACGACCGCCCCGTTCCCGGCAGCGTGCCCGCCCGCGCCGGGCAACGCCCGCGCGCCCCGCAGCACACCGCCGGCCTCCTTCCCGCCGTCGACGAGGACGAGCGCCGGTACTTCCTCGACACGATCGCGCTGGCCGCCCTCACCGTTCCCCTCCGTCTTGCCCCCGCCGCCGTGGCCGCCGCCGGCCGGGGCGAACCCGTCACCCTGCCACGCGCGGCCGCCGACGAGTTGGCCCGGGTCGTCCTCGCCTCCCTCATCGCCTCGGACCCCGGCCCCCTCGCGGCGGACGACGACCGTACCTGAGGGGCACAGTGCCCCCGGTCGGCCCGGGCGGGGAACCGCCGCGGTCCGGGGCCCGGGCGGCGACCAGGAAGGATCCTGGCCCCACATGGACGCCCGCCGCGCACCGCCACCCGTCCGTTCCGGCCCGGCACGGCACGGGGATACCCTCCCCGGGGCCGGGGTGTAGCGGGCGTCGTCGGGGTCGATGTGCCCGGCCTTGACGAGTTGTTCGTGGAGCCGGCCGGGGGCGCAGCGGTACATGACGGCCAGGTGCCGACGTCGCCGCGGGTGCGGTGGTGTTGGGCGATGGCGGGCAGGGCGGCGGTGACCAGGTGTCTGATCATGGTCTGGTGTTCGGTCTCGGTGGCGGCCCGCTTGGCGGTCCTCAGGGGTGGGCGGAGGGCCTGCGGGCGGTGCGACCGACGTTCCTGCGTACTGGCGTGGTGGGGTCCTGTTACGGGTGGGGGTCCACAGCTTCTCGTCCTGGTGGTCGGTGTCGGCGTCGGGTGGTCGGTCTGGGTGTCCGGTGGCGGTGGAGGGTCGTTGCGTGGCTGTCGTCCCGGGGGCTGTGGGTCGTCGGCGTGCCACTGTGCGCGGGCCGTGGTCGGTCGCCCCGGGCGTCGGAGTGGGCGGTGTAGCCGGGGGTGCGGGTGCGGGTGCGGGTGCGGGTGCGGGTCGCGGGGGTCTCGTGGCGGCGGTGTTCGGCGGGGGGTCCGTCGCGCGGCGCGTGCGTGCGGGAGGCGTGGGTACGGGGTGGGGAGGGGTGGGTGGTGGTGGCCTCTTTCGTGTCGGTGGTGATTCGGTAGGGCTCGGGGGAGCCCGGTGGGGGCGGGGTGGCGGTGTTCGCCCGCTTGTGGGCCGGCGGGTGGTTGTGTGTCCGGGAGGGTCCGGGTTCGCCTCGGTGGCCTGTTGCACGGTGTGTTCGGTGTGGGCGGGGACTGCCCGGTCGGTGGCGTCGTGCGGGGAGGTGAGGGGGCGGTCATCGGGTCCGGCGCCTGTACTCCCGGCTCGCCTTGCGTGCTTCGGCGTAGCCGCGCAGGGTCACGCCCCAGTCGCCGAGGCGGGTGCGCAGCCAGGTCTCCGGGACGCCGAGTTCGCGGCGGAGTTTGTAGACGGATTCGCCGGCCTGGTAGCGGCGGACGATCTCCGCCCGCTGCTCGGGGGTGGGTTCGGGGGTGTCGGTGTTCCGGCGGGGTGCGGGCGGGGTCTTCATCGGTGTCGGAGGGTCCTCGTCGGTGTCGGGTGGGCGGGTGGGGTGGGGGTCGTCATCCTTGTGGGGGATGGCGGCGGGTGCGGTGGCGGGCCACCATCGGGATCCGGGTCTCCTTCCGCGCAGGGGAGGGGAGTCGAGGGGGCGGGTGCCCGCGGCTGGGCTGGCCGCGGGCATCCGCTTCGGTGTGTGCGTGCCGGTGTTCAGTCGTCGGTGGTGGTGTGCGGGGCGCGCGGCGGGATGCCGAGAGCGGCGCGGGCGGTGTCCTCGATGTTCGTGTTCGGGGTGTCGTGCCTGTTGGCGGGTGCGTCGTCGTGGCCGTCGGCGGCCGCGGTCGGGTACCGGGTCTGGTGCGGGCTCACGGTGACGGCGGGTCGGCGCGGGTGGTGGGTGATGGTGACAGTGGCCCATCCCGGGTCCGGGTCGGTGCCGGGGTCGGGTTCGTAGTGCCAGTGGCCGATGTCGTGGGCGACGCGGCGGGCGTGGGTCAGCAGCACCTGGCCGAGGTCGGAGGGGGCGGGGTCGCCGGGGTGGCGGTGGCGGGCGGCGGTGGCGATCACGTGGGCGGCCACGCGCTCGAAGGTGTCGTGGGCGGCGTAGCCGTTGACGCCGCCGAGGCCGGGCAGGCGGCCCAGTGGGCCCTGGCCCCGGAACTCGTACTCGACGCGCCACCGTTTGTCGCGGGGCTGGTAGCTGTCGGGGCCGGAAGTGTCGCTCATGGTGTCCTCGATGGGTGGTGGGTTGTCGGCGGGCGGCTCGGGTGGCACGCTGCGCGGTGGTGCGGGAGCATGGAGTGAGGGAGTCTGGGATGTCCCGCCCGGTGAGCGTGCGTGCCGCTGCCGCCCGGTCGGGGCTCGGGCGCCCGGGCCCCATGTCCTCCTCTCCACGGCCCGGCGTCCAACGGAAGGGGTGCCTCCCGGCGGTGTGCCGACGACAGGCCGGGAGGCACGGGGGGCGGTACGGGTGGGTCTGAGCCCCGGGTGTCGGCTGTCCAGGACGCCGCCGGGGCGGGGGTGTTCGGGGCCCCGGTCCGGACACCCGCCAGTGTCCGGGCCGGGGTGCTCTGGGGGTGGGCACACGGCTCCCGTGCGCGTGTCCCTCCTTCGCTCCCGCCGGCGTGGGACGCCGGCGGGGACAGCCGGGCGTGACGCGGTGGCGGCGGCACCCGGGGCGCTCTGGGCGGGGGCTGCCCGGTGCGGCGCGGCAGCCCGTCGGGGTCGGCGGCCAGCAGGGCGACCGGGGTCCCGTCGGGTGCGAGGCGGGCGGCGCGCACGGAGTCGGTGACGACCGCGGGGAAGTGCTCGTCCGGCTCGTCGCGGGCGGTGCACGGGCTGTGGCGGGTGCCGGCGGTCCCCGGCTCGTAGCCGGCGGCGGGCACGGTCCTCACACGCACTTCCACGGGTGCGGGTTCCGTCTTCACGGGTGCTCCAGGGGTTGGGGTCCCGGCCGTCCCGGTAGGAGGGGCCGGTGGGTCGGGGCCGTGTCCCCGCCGCGGGGTGTGGCGGGAGTCGGGCCCGCCGCCGGGGGTGGACACGTGGTGGTGGGCCCCGGCGGCGGGTGTTCAGGGGGTGGGTGTCTGGGGTGGTCGTGGATCTCGGTGGGGATGCCGTGGCGTCCGCGTCGCGACACGTCGGTCGTGCGGTGGGGCGGGATCCGTACCCACCGCGGGCGGCCGGCTGCGTGTTCGTCGCCGTCGGAGTCCAGGCCGCCGAGGAGCAGCGCGAGCGCGGCGGTGGGGAGGGGCGGGTGTCCGGTCACGGGGGCACCGTCCCGGGTTCCGCTCGGGGCGACGGCGTGCGCGGTACCGTCGCCGGGTGTTCGGAGGAGTGGTGGTCGGGGGTGTGTCCCTGGTGTGGGGGAACGGCCGGGCCCGTGCCGGTGCGAAGGCCTCCGGCACCGGAGCGGCGGCCGCGGCGCGCTGTGCGGTCCTCCTCCTTCGACGGGTACCGGCTTGTGGTGTGTCACCGGTGGGGTGTCGGGCTCGTCGGCGGTGCGGCGCGGCGTCCGGTCCGTGAGCGGCCGTGTCCGGGGCAGACGCACGCGCGCGCCGGGCGTGTCCGCGCGCGGGGCTGGGAGGCCGTCCGCGCCCCGCTGCCGGCGGTCCCGGAAGGCCGGGCCCGTCAGGGCGTCGCGCATCGCGTCGTGTGCCTGTCCCATGCGGAGGTCCACCGCCAGTCGGTGGCCCTGCCGCGCCGCGGCTCGGCGGTGCGCTCCCGCGGCGGCCGCGTCGACGCCGGCTCGGCCGGCTCCGGTGAGGGCCCGCGCCCGGCGGGCCCGGCCCCGGACGACGGCCCGTCGCCGTCGCTCATGCCGTGCTCCGTGCTCCGCGCGGCCGCGCGGCCCCGGCAGGCGCACGTGGAGCGGATGGCGGCGTCCTGGAGCCGGGTCCACTCCGGGTCCCGGCCCCCGGTGGTGTCCTGGGCCGCCCGGTAGTCCTCCAGCGGCGACCGGTCCGCCCGGGGCCGCCAGCGCTGGAACGTCGGGGCCCCGGGCGCGGCATCGCGGTACCCGCGCAGGGGAGTGCGTCTGGCCATCGGTGCGCCTTCCTGGTCCTGGGGGAGTTGAGGGGCTCGGCGCCGTGTTCGTGTCCGCCGGGCCGTTCGTCAACGGCGCCGGCGATCACGACGCGTGCTGGACGCGTCCGGGTCCGCGGCTCCCGCCGGGGCGTTCGAGGTGCTGGAACGCCCCGGCGGGGGCTGCCCGTTCAACCCGGGCGACGGCTTGCGCGGCAATCGGGAGGGTGTCCCGGCCTGTGCGCGGAGACCGCGTCGGCTGCCTCCCGGCCGGTACGCGGGTGCCGGCGAGGCGGTGGCCCGGGGGGCTGGAAGGTGGTGGCGTGCTCGCGCCGGCCGTGGCCGAAGCCGATGGAGCCGTACTCCCCGGCGAGGATGTCCGGGCGGCGGTCGGCCTCGGCCTTGGCCAGTGCCGGGCGGGCGGCTCGGTGCCCCACCCGGCCACGTACGCGGCGTGGGTGTACCCACCGCCGGTGTCGTCGTGTGCTCCCGGTCGCTCTGGTGGACCAGTGTGAAGCCGGTCCGCCCGGCGGTGCGGGCGGGGCGGCTGCGGCTGCGTGGTCATCGCGTGCGTCATCTCGTCCACGGGGCCGGGCGGGGCAGGCCCGGTGTGGGTCTCGCTGCCGCTCGTCTCAAAGGCCGCCGCCTTGGGAGCGACGGCGCGCAGCGCCTCGGCGAACAGCGGGGCCTTGTCCGTGTCGAGGTTCCGCTCGCTGATCGTCGGGGGCCCGGTGAAGCACCGCCAGTCGCGGCTGTACTCCGGCGTCGCGGGCGCGGACGCCGGGAACCGCGGGTCCGCGGTGATCGCCGTCAGGATCCCGCGGGCGCGCCCACCGAGTCTCTCGGCGGCGGGCATGGTGCTGGTGGACATGCTGGTTCTCCTGTTGTGGTTGAGGTTGTTGTGCGGGGTCGCTGCGGTGTGGATTCGTGCGGGCAACGGTCGCGAGCCGTCGGAACGCGCCCTCCTTCTTCTCTTTGGTCTGTCGGGGGTTCGGTCCCGGGTGACTGGCAACCATTCAACGGGGGCGGGGTTTGCCAGGGGAACGTTTCGGGGGTGTTTCTGTATGCGGGAGGTGACGCACTGTCAGCATGGGTAGGCTCCCGTGCGCCGGAGCCTGGGATCGGGGACAGTCATGATCGAGCCATCCGCACACCCTCTTGTCCACATCCGCCGCCAACGTGATTGGGGGCAAAGCAAGTTGGCGGTCCTGTTGAGGGAGCGCGGCAGGAAGCTGGGGAAGAACCTGGGCACGAATCGCACTACCATTTGGAAGTGGGAGACCTGGAAGCAGGCGCCCGACGACGTGGCGCAGGAGGTACTTGCGGACCTCTTGGGGGTGCCACAGGAGCACGTGAAGGCTGGCGGGTGGCCGGACTGGCTTCCCGTCTGGGAGGTCTCAGTGCTCGCCGCCCCCTGGAGCGAGGCGGGTGCCGTGCGCGCATTGACGGATCTGCTCAGGAGTGGGCACATGGACCGACGAGGGTTTCTCACCATCACCGGAGCCACCTTGGCGGGGCTCGCATCGAACTGGGCCGCCGCCCCTGGAGCGGCGGCGGCCGCACTCGGCGGCGACCGGGTCACCGAGCAGTTGGTGGAGTCTGTCGAGCAGCGTGTCACGGCGCTTCGCAGCCTGGACGAGCAGATGGGTGGTGCCCGCCTCCTGGAGCACGCTCGGGGTGACTTCGCCTTGATCACCGGCCTGCTCGACAACGGCACGTACACGGGCGAGGTCGGCCGGCGGCTCTACGGATTGGCGTCCAGAGTCTCGTACCTCACCGGCTGGATGGCCTACGACGCCGGCCTTCGCTCCGCGGGGCAGCAGTACTACGTGGGCGCGCTTCGGTCCTCGGACCAGGCCGGCGATCGAGCGTTCGGTGCTTTCATCCTGGCCGAGATGGGAGTGCATGTCGGAGACGCGGGCGATACGAAGGCGCGGGTCGATCTGATCGAGACCGCCGCCGACGGGGCTCCGTCGGGCCTGGCTCCGATCACGCAGAGCTTCCTGCAGCTCCACCGCGCCGAGGCCCTTTCGCGACATGGCCGGCACCGTGCCGCTGCCGCTGCGCTGAAGTCCTCGGTCACGCTGTGGGACCGCGCTGATAGAGCCGACCGCCCCGACTGGCTCCACTGGTACGGCGAGTCTCAGATCAGTTCGACCGAGGGCAAGGTGCTTCTTCGAGGCGGGCAGCCGGGGAACGCGACACGGTCGTTGGAGGCGTCCATCGCTGCGGCCGTTCCACGCGACCGGGCGGTCCGGGCGCCCAGGCTCGCGCAGGCCAGGCTTGCCGGGGGCAACCTGGACGGGGCGCTGGACGCGGCCCTTCAGAGCGTCGCCCTGCTCGAAGGCCCGGTGACCTCCGACCGGGCGGTGACTCGGGTGACCGAGTTCTCGAAGTCCTTGGAAAAGTACGCCGCCGTGCCCGCCGTACGGGATTTTCGCGAGAGGGTCCGGGCACTGGACAAAGCCGCGTAGCGTCAGGAGCTCCCGCCCAAGCCGGGGTTGCCAGGGAGGAGGGCCTGGCCCGCCCGGTACTTCTCCTCTTTCCTCCGATGGGGGCAGCGGGAGGGCCGTGGACCGTTCGTGCCGGCGCCGGCGCCGGCTCGGAGCCGGTAGCCGCAGCCGGGCGGGAGGGCGCCCGGCGAGGCGCCCTCGGCGGTCTTCGGTACCCACACGCGTCCACGGAGTTCGACGGCGCCGATCCGTTCGCCCAGGCCCCGGACGACTTCAGTTCGAGAGGTCGTTGCGACACCCCGATGCAAGGGGGACGCGACGGACTTCGAGATCCGGGGGAACCGCGGGCCGCAAGGCCCCAGGAAGCTCCTGGAGGAGCGTGAGCTCTACCCAGGGGCACGCCCCGGTCGTTGAGGCGGGTGCGCGGCCGGCTCTCCGGGACGTCGAGCTCACGGCGGGGGATCGGCCGGCCTGGTAGCGGCGGACGCTCTCCGCCCGCTGCTCGGGGGCGGGATCGGGGATGCCGGAGCCGGGGCGGTGTGCGGGCGGGGTCTTCATCGGCATCGGAGGGTCCTCGTCGGTGGTGGCGGGTTGCGGGGTGCGTGGGGGTGTCATCCCTGCGGGGGATGACGGGGGAGAGGGGTGCTGCGGGATTATCGGGGACGTGGTCCCCCTTGCCCTGTGGGGAAGGGGAGTTGAGAGGGGCGGGTGCCCGGCATGTCGGCGTGCCGGGTACCCGCTCCGTTCTGCGGGCTCGGTCGCCGGCGGTTCGCGGGGCGTCCCGGGGGACGCGCGGGACGGTGCGGACGGCATTGTCCGCATCCGCCGCCAGGGGCCGCCGTGCCTGCGGGCGGGGGAGGTGCACGGCGTGGCCGTCGGCGGCCACGAGCCGGCCCTTCGCGCAGGGGGTCCGCGGTGACGGCCCGCGGCTCGTGCGGCCGGCCGGCGTGCGGGCGGTGGGTGAGGGCGACGGTGGCCCATCCCGGGTCCGGGCCGGTGCCGGGACCGGGTTCGTCGTCCCGGTGGCCGGTGCCCCGGGCGACGCGGCCGGCGTGGGGCAGCAGTACCCGGCCGAAGTCCGCGGCCACCTGGTCGCCGGGGGGCGGGGGCGGGGGCGGGGGCGGGGGCGGGGCGGAGGCGATCAGGTGGGCGGCCACGCGTCCGAAGGAGCCGTGCGCGGTGTAGCCGCCGACGTCGCCGAGGCCGGGCGGGGGCCCAGCCGGCCCTGGTCCCGGAACCCGTACTCGGCGTACCACTGCTTGCCGTGGGGCTGGAAACTGTCCAGGGCCGGATCTGTCACCCACGGTCGGTGTACTCGTCACTGGATGGAAGGGATGGGGGGAACGGGGCCCGCCCGGGCCGGCGCCCGGGCGGGAGTCTCGGGAAGTGGCACGCTGCGCAGTCGTGCGGGAGCATGGAGTCAAGGGGTTGTGGGTGCCCCTTGACCCGGCGGGCGTGCGCTGGCGCCGGGGCGGGCGCAGAGGCCGGCTTCCTTCCCACCTCTCTCGAACCGGCACTGCGTCCGGGGTGTGCTTCCCGGCGATGTACCGGCTGACGGCCGGGGGCACAGGGGCGGGTGCGGGGGAGTCTGGGTCGCCCCGGCCCGTGAACGGCGAACCGGGGCGACCGGCGCGCACGGCCCTGCGAGCACACTGTCCCGCCGGTGCGGGCGGCCGGAGGGGCGGCACCCGCGGTGCCACACGGTGCCGGCGGCACCCGGGCGGGGCCTGGCGTCCGGGCCGGGGGGCTGCCCGAACAGGTGCAGGAGCCCTGTCGGGGCCGGTGGCCGGCAGGGCGATCAGGGTTGCGTCGGGCACGATCCTCATACGTGCTCCCACGGGCGCCGGCTTCGTCCGGGCGGTGGTCTCCACGGTGGCCGGAGGACGGGCCCCGCCCGCCCCGGAAGGAAGGGGCGGGGCCGCCTTCCCGTCACAGGCCAGGAGAGCTGTTTCCGTTGCCTGTGACGGGAGTTCAGGGGGCGGGGGGGCAGGGGCGGTCGTGGATCTCCACACGGATGCCGAAGCGTCCGCGCCGCCACACCTCGATCGTGCGGTGGGGCAGGACGCGCACCCACCACAGGCGGCCGACCTCGCGTTCGCCCCCGTCGAGGTCCAGGCCCCCGACGAGCAGCAGGAGCGCGGCGGCGGCGAACAGCAGGTGCCCGGTCACGGGAGCGCCCGCCCGGCCGGGGGCCTGACCGACAGCGCCCACGGCACCCTCGCCACGTGCTCGAACGAGCGGTGCTCCGGGGACTGCCTGGCATGGAGGAACGGCCAGGCCTGCGCCAGCGTGAAGTCCTCCGCCTCCGGACCGGCCGCCCCGCACACCGTGCCGTCCTCCTCCTCCGAGACGCACCGGTAGCGGTGCATCACCGGGGGCGTGTCGGGCTCGTCGGCGGTGTGGCTCAGCGTCCAGTCCATGAACCGCCACGCCCGGCGCAGACGCGTACCGGGCACCTCCGCGCACGGAACGGGCAGCGGGCCGTCCACGGCCTGGAAGACCGGCCCCACGGGGGTGTCGCCCATCATTTCCTCCGTCTCTCTCACTCGAAGATCCACCGCCAGCCGGCGGCCCCGCCCCGTTCCAGTTCGGCGGTGCGCTCCCGCAGCCGCCGCATCGACTCCGACTCGGCCGGCTCCAGCACCGGCCCGCGCCCGGCGGGCTCCGGCACGGCCCCGTGCCCGGCGGGGCCTGCTCCGGACGACGGGCCGTCGTCGGTGGTGCTCACACCGGCCGCCGCTTGGCGGTGCAGTCCCGGCAGGTACAGGTGGAGCGGATGGCCGAGGCCTGGAGCCGGGCCCACTTCGAGTCCCGGCCCCCATCGGCGGCCTGGGCCTCCCGGTAGTCCTCCAGGGGTGACCGGCCCGGCCGGGGCCGGCGCCGCTGGAACTTCGGGGCTGCGGGCACGACATCGCGGTACTCGCGCCTGGGGGTGCCTCTCGTCATGGGTGCGCCTTCCTGGTCGTTGCTCTGCAGAGCGCCCACTACCCCGCGTGCATGCCTGACAAGCCGTTCTTCAGGGGTGCCGACGATCACGACGCGTTCTGAACGAAGGATGTCCGGCAGTGATGGAGTACTTACGGAATGCGACCGGTCGACGCCTGGCAGGCGCACTGCCCGGGAGTCCCGCTTGGAGCGGTGTGCCGACGGTCCTGTCGGGGCCACGTCCGTTCCGGCCGGCGCCCCGCCGACCCGGGCCCCACACGGCCGCTCGCCGCGCCCCGCCACCCGCCCCGCCCGCCCTGTCCCTGTCACCGGCGGGTGCCGGGCCCGGGCGGCGGCGAGCCCGCACGGGTTGACCGGCCCCCTCGCGTCCCTACCGTGCCTCCCGATCCCACCACTCCAGGAGGTACCGATGCCACAAGCGCGGCACGCCCACATCCCGGCCGAAGCCTGCTGCCTCGCCTACCAGTTGATCACCGGCAACGCCAGGGCCAGCATCACCGTCGTTGCCCTGGTCCACCCCGCCCAGCCGGACGGCCCCTGGGCGATCACCCTCACCACCGCCGACAACACCCGCTACCGCCTCACCGTCATCGAAGACGAGCAGCCGACCGCCGTAGGCGGGGAGCCGGCCCAACCGGTGGTCTACCGGGTGGGAACCCCCGCCGTGCCGCTCGGCACCTACAGCACCCGGGCCGCCGCCCGGCAGCACGCCGAAGACCACGTCCAGGCCCAGTTCAGAACCCCGCCCACCCGCTGGGAACCGGAAGACCCCGAGCCGGACCAGGGACAGACCCTGTACGTCCTCGACGCCAGCAGCGAGATCGCCACCGCCTTCACCGTCACCCCCGTCACGGTCCAGAACGCCTACGACCCCGAGGCCGACGGGTGAGCGTCGACTGCACCGCCCTGCCGCCCGGCACCCGGCCCGCCGACGACCAGCCGACGACCCACCTGGCCGGGCAGGTGGGCATCCTGGAACAGCTCCAGGACGCGACTGACGGCCAACAGCCTCGCCCGCCGACCCGGCGAGTACCCGGGATTCGACCGGCCGAGCGCGGCCGCCGTCCTGGAGACCACCGCCGTCCCGGCAGCGACCGAAGCGACCGAAGCGACCGACATCCCCGACGACCAGGCCGCCGCCGTCCCGGCACCCGAGCCCGGGAACCGGGCCGCCGTGCCCGGCCCGCGCCCCACCCGATGCCCCAACAGCCGGCTGCGCCCCACCGGTCGCCGCTGGTCGGCGGTGCGCGGCGGCAGACGACCGTCGGCGAGGCAGCCGAGTGCCTCCGGGTGTACACGCAACCGGGGGACGGCAGCATAGGCGCGCTCCCCGGAGCGGGCGACGCGGCTGGGCGCCGGCCACAACCGCAGGACGGTGTGGTTGAAGAGGTCGGGCAGTGTGTCGTCGTCCGGGTAGGTCTCGGCAAGGCGGGCGGCGAGGTCACGGGCCGTGATGTGGGTGGCCAGGTATGCGAGCCCGATGACTGCGGCTTCCTCGGCCGTGGGGGCGCCCAGGCGCCCACCCGGGGCGCGGCGGGGACGGCGTGGTCGGCGAAGTGCGGGCGGTAAGCGGCGAACAGGTGTGCCGGGCGGTTCGGTCCGAGGGCTGGGTGGAGGGGCGGACCCAGGTGGAGGGCGGCGTCCACCCGCTGCCTCGGCCGGCTGGTACGCGGCGGACTCCCGGCAGAGCGCTCCGGCGCCGACCTACATCACGGTCACACCGGAGCCGGCCGCCACCGGATCGGTGCCGCCCCCCGCGACCGGACACCGGTAGCCGCCGGACGCCCGGCCTCCTGCCGCTCCCGCACCGTCCACCGCGGGGAAACGGCCGCCCGTCCGGGTGACACGGCCGCCGGGGGGCTGGTGGCGCCGGCCCGCCGTGTGGGGTACTGGGTGGGTGCGCATCAGGAGGTCGACCGTCGTCGCCGGGGCCCTGCTCCCCCTTCTCGCCGCGGTGCCGGTCCGTACGGCGGCCGCGCCGACGGCGCGCGGCGGCGACCGTGCGGCGGGCACCGTGACCCCCGAGGTCCTCCGGCGCCAGGCGGCACTCGACCGGCTCGCCGACGCGATCACCGCGGTGCCGGAGCACCGGCGCGCGGAGGTCCCGGGCTACGCCGGGCACACCATCGACCCGCGGACCGGCCGGCTGACGCTGTACTGGCACGGGACCGTGCCCCAGCGCGTCACCGACCTGCTGGAGCACACCCCGCCGGGGATCACCGCGGCCGTCCGGCCGGCGCCCTACACCCTGCTGGAGCTGTGTACGGCGCGGGACCGGCTCGTCGCGGCCGCGCAACGCGGCGACGACGGGGCGGAGTGGACCTCGGCCGGGCCCGCCGCGGACGGAACCGGCCTGGTCGTCGGCTACACCCCGAACCCTGTCCGCCGGGACGGCGCTCCCGCGCGCGGGCAGGTCGCCGCCCGCGCCGCCGAACTCGCCGGCGTCCCCGTCGACGCGGTCCCGGCCGCTGCTCCCACGGCCACCGCGACCCGCCACAACGACACCGCTCCCTGGAGCGCTGGTGCCGAGCTCAGCACGCCCACGAACCTCTTCTGCTCCTCCGGATTCGGCGGCTGGCGAGGCGAAGTCGCGGTGCTGCTCACCGCCGCTCACTGCGGGACCTCCGGCACCTACAAAACGGGCACCGGGGCCACCGTCGGGACGGTGTCCGACTCCGACACCGGACTCGACGTCGCCGTGATCAGCATCAACGGAACGCCGTCCGGGCGGTTCTACGACGGCCGGTTCGACAACGGGAACGGCTACTCGAAGCGCGTCTTCGGCGCCGGGCACAACAGCGTCGGCTCGCTGGTGTGCCAGAGCGGGGCCATGTCCGGGGTGCACTGCGGCCTGAAGATCACCCGTACCGAGTACGCGGGCAACGTCGGGGGCACCTGGCACACGGACATGGACGTCGCCGAACGCACCAACGGCAGCGACAGCGCGGTCGCCCGGGGCGACAGCGGCGGGCCCGTTTTCGCCAGTATCAACGGTGGTGAGGACATGCAGGCCAGAGGCGTCGTCGTCGCCGGCGGCGGCGACAAGGTCGTCTGCGGGGACACAGTATTCCGGACCACCTGCTACAGCGCGCTCCTGTTCACCCCGATCTCGCCGGTCATCGACAAGTTCAGCTTCTCCATCGCCTGACAGCCCGAAAGGACGCCCCCGTGGACCTCGCCCTCACCGGCAGGCTCGTGGTCACCCTCTCCGTCCTGGCCGTCGCCTGCGGCGCGGCCGCCGTCCAGCCCGCCGCGCCCCGGGGACAGGCGTTGGCCGACCTCGACCAGGCCATCTACGAAGCCGGCATCGGCCCGGCCACCTGGCATGTGAGCATGGTCGGATCCCACCACGGCGACTACATCCAGACCGTCGACGTGATCGGCGACCTCGACGATGCCCGTCGCGCCCTCGACAAGCGCTTCCCCGGCCAGACCCGGGTCGTGCGCGGCTCCATCGTCTCCGACCTCGCCTACCGACGCGGACACGACTACCCGCTCGAATCCGAACTCCAGTCCCTCGACCAGCCCGGCTTCACGGTCTTCAAGACCGACCTCGCGCCGGACGGCCACACCACCACCGTCGGTGTCGTCGGCGACCTCGACGATGCCCGCAACTACCTGGAGGCCCACTACCCCGGCCGCACGACCGTCCACGGCAACACCCGCTGACCGCGAGGTGGCCCGCACCGGCCCCTGGTAGGACAATCGCATCCCCGCAGCGGCAGGGAACGACAGAAGCTCTCGGGGCCGGTGGCCTTCGAGGGCTTCGCGCGAGCAGACCTGATGCCGATGGCACATCAGGACCGCCAAAGGAGCGTAACAGCCCTGACCACCGCCATGGTGTTCCCGGCCGTGCCTGTCCGTGGCGGGGGCCTGGTGTCGCGCCGACCGCCCCGGTTCCGCGGCTTGTGCGCCGACCGGTCGTCGGCCGTTGCCGGTTCCGGGAGCGGTGGCGCCCGGCCACGGGCGCGCTCTCGCCATCGTCTCGGGTGGCGTCTGGGCCTCGTGCCGTCAGGCGTCGAAGCCCACTGCGATAAGCCCGGCGCCCGCCTTCGCGACGGCCTCAACGCCCGCTCCGTGGCACAGGGAGGCGGGGAACTGCGCCGGCGAAGAGACGCGGCACGCGCGGCCGGCCGCCAGGCCGGGGCCGCTTGTGCGGGCACTGCGCATCGTCGATCGGCGGCTGGCGGCCGAGGGCGGCCGGCTGGCCGCCGCGGCCGCGTCCGGGCCGCCCGGCTCGTGAGGGGCCTGTCACCGAGCGGCGCCCGGGTCCGTCCCGGCCGCTCTGTTGCGCGGGGCCGGGTCAGGCCTCCGGGGTCGGCCGCCGACCTCAACCTCAGCCTCAGCCTCAACGTTGGGCCGGGTGGCCGGGTGGCCGGGTGGCCGGGTCGGGGAGGGCGGTGCGGAGTGTTTCGTGCAGGAGCGGCGGCTCCCGCAGGAGGGTCCGGCCGCAGGGCGGGTGGGGCCACACGCCCGGGTCGGCGAAGGGGGCCCGGGGTAGGCGCCGGCGTCTTCGCGGGTGGGGTCGGGTGCCGGGCCGTCGGATGTCGGTCCGGTGCCGCCTCCCGGCCGACGGGTCGATCCACCGGCTCGGGAGGCTGTTCTCGGTCCGGGCCCCGGATCCGGTCCGACGTCGTCCCACAGGGGGCCGCCGTCGACCGGCGCCCGGGTCGGCCCCGGCCGCTCTGTTGCGCTGGGGCCGGGTCAGGACTCCGGGGTCAACCTCAACCTCAGCCTCAGGTCGAGTGTGGGGCCGGGCATCGGGTTGTCGTTCGGATGGGGCGGCCGAGGTCGGCGAGCAGGCCGTCGGGGAGGCCGTGGCGGAGTACGTCCTCCAGGAACGGCGGTTCCTGGAGGAGGCTCCGGCCGAGGAGCGGGTGGGGCCACACGCCCGGGTCGGCGAAGGGGAGCCCGAGGTAGGCGCCGGCGTCTTCGTGGGGCCAGGTGGGGTCGAGTGCCAGGCCGTCGGGCGTGACGGCCCAGCCGTGTGGGGTGTGCAGGGCCAGAGTTGCGTCGATCAGCGCCGTACCGTAGCCCTCTGCGTAGGTCAGGTGGAGCTCGGGGTGGTCGTCGGCCGCCTGGGCGGCGTTCGTGAAGCAGAAGCCGGGGTGTAGGCGCTCGACCCCGTCGGGGAGCGGGGCCGGGGTGAAGAGCCGCCCTTCGCGCAGCAGCAGGTCGAACTGGCTGGTGTAGGTCCAGCACTCGGTGACCGGACGCGCCGTGGGGGTGGTGGCCTCGGCCGCCGCCTGACGGAGGTAGGCGACCAACTCCTCTTCGGTCGGGGTGGGATGCATGGTCTGCCCGGTTGTCATAGTGTCCCCCGTCATGGTCGGTCGGCATCCGGCGGACCTGGTCCACCGGGTCTTCGTGCCTTGGTCCGCCGCGCCGTGCGGCGGCTGGTAGTCGAGAGCGGTCGATCGGTCGCCGCGGGTGCTCCGGGGCCGGCCCGGGCGGCCGCTGCCGCCCGGCGCGTGAGCGGCCTGCCGCTGGCCGGCCCCGGTCAGGTACGTGGCTTCAGCTTGACCAGGCGCACGGGCTCCCCTTCGAGGAGGAGGCTGTCGATCAGGTCGTCGGTGGTCTCGTCGTGTTCGCCCGCGGGGAGGTCGAGGGTGATGTGGAAGTCCCGAAGGGCGGAGCGGATCCGGCTCGGCAGGTCCTCGTAGTCGGGCGTCTCGGCAGGTTCGGCGGCGATGTCCAGGAGTGCTTCCCGTGGCGCGTCGATACCGGTGACCCGGACGCCGACCAGTGCGAGCCCCGCCTCCTTCAATGCCGTGCGCGCGGTGTCGTGCAGCGCGACGGCGGCCAGGTACTGGGTCACCTGGTCGCGGCTGAAGGCGGGGGAGACGGCCCGGGCGATCGCCTTGGCCGGCGTGCCGGCACGGAACTCCCGTGTGATCGCGTCGACCAGAGCGCGCTTCTCGCCGAGGAAGTTGCCGAGTTCGGTCCTGATGTCCATGCGGCCGACCCTAGCCTCTGGACTGAATCCAGTCCAGACGCTATTCAGGTCGAATTGTCGGATGGTAGAGCGCTTCGGGCCGCAGGCAGCGGCGAACCGGCCAAAGGGCGGATCCCGCAGCCGACCGCGCTCGACGAGCCGACCGGACTGCGCGACGGCCCCAGCCCGCGCCGCACACGGACGTCGACCCCCGGGGGCCGGGAGCCCGGTGGAGACCGCCCGGTCCCAGCCCACCACGCACCGGCTCGCTGGCCGGGAAACCGACGAAATGCTCCTGCCGAACCCGACGAACCGCCCTGCCGACGTGCGGCGGGCGTCCTGGCCGCGCGCTGACGGCGGTGTCCGTCACAAACTGGTGCGCCCCGTGGAGACAGCCGCCCGCGAAGCCCCCGTGACGACGCCAGCCAGCCGACAGTGCTGACCGCCCCCGCCTGTAGCGAGGCCGTGAACACCACCCGCGGCGCAACCCTGCGGATCGACACCGGCTACGCGTCCTTCCAGCAGTACCTCGCCACCGGCAGCTACATGACCGTCAGCGAGCAGCCCACGGCCTGACGGGCTGTGCTCAGGCCGCCCCGGTCCCGCCATCCCCTCGTCCAGGCCCGCAACGGCGGGCCGGGGACACCCGCCCCGGCCCACCCTCACCCCGCCCCGCCCCGTCGAAGCTCCGGCCGCGCACCCCGCACCGCCGGGTTGACCGGCCCGCCACCCGCTCTACGGTCCCTCCTGTTCCCCCCGGGCGGTCGTGCCCCTCACGGCCGGATTGCCCCCGGCCCCGCCCGTACGGCGGGGCCCGGACCTCCGCGCATGGCCGCCCGCCCCGCCTCCGTACCTCACGACAGGAAACCCGCCCGTGACCGCCGACCACAGCACGCCCCCCTCCGACCTGCCGGCCACGACCGCCGCCGTTGCCTCCGCCACCTTCGCGCCGCGCCGCATCACACAGTGCGAGGGCTGCGAGTTCCCCCCGGCCTACCTCGACGCGTACGAGGCGCGGCAGATCACCGTCGACTGGATCCTGTGCGACTACCACCAGTACGAATCCGACATCCTCCAGGCAGGCTCCAACGGCGCCCTGACAGCCAACGACGGCTACCACTACTTCTGACCCGCCACCAGGCCGACCCCGGTGCGCCAAGGCCCGCCGCCCGTCCGCCCCGACCGCGCACCGGCCAGGTACCGTCCACCGCCACCCCGCCCCACCCGCCCACCACGCTGGGAGAGAACCCCGTGTTGTACGCCGTACTCGTGCGCCGGCCCGCCGGATTCCCTGACATCCGGATCGGCCCCGCCCACCACCAGCACATCGCCGAATCCGTCGCCGCCGGCCTGCGCGGGCAGATGCGCACCACGCAGCACCTGCCCGGCACGAGAATCACCACCGAGGCCTACCGCCCCGACCTGCCGCACCTGCCGCTGCTCGCCGACGACCCGGACGCCATCGCCCGGGCCATGGAGCACGACCAGCGCGGCGACGGCACCGGCACCGGCACCACCTTCCCCGACCTGTTCACCCGCCTGATCGCCCAGTACCCCACCGACTACGGCCGGATCTGGGGCCAGGCCTGCGACGCCCACGACCACCTGCGCGCCGAGTCCGACGAGAACGACGGCCAGGACCAGCAGGAGCCGGCCCCGCCCACCGCCACCTGGACCGGACAGGTCGACACCCCCCACGACCCCGCGAAGCCCGTCGTCGTGCATTTAGTCTTCGCCGATGGCCAGCCGGCCCGCCTCCACCTGGACGACGAGCACCGCGAGGCGCTCGGCCTGGCGCTCGTGGACCCGAGCCTGCCCGGCACCGAGACCGACGACCCCCACCCGCTCCACAACCGGACCAGCCGCCGCCCGGCCCGCCCGCTCCGGCTGCGCCGCCGGATCCGCATCCGCTGACCACCCGCCCGGCCGCCCGGCCCGGCCGGCCCCCGGCCGGGACCCGGCGCCCCGAAGGGGGGCACCGGCGTGCCGACGGCAGCCCTGACCAGCACGGTTCGGCCCGGGGTTGACCGGCCGCCCGGCGCTCCTACTGTGCGTCCTGTCCCCGCCCGTACGGCCGTGACCGTCCCGGCCGTACGGGCCTTCAGGAGCCCCGCCAGCCCCGCAGCGCGGGGCGTCCCACCACGACCACCCCGCGCTGCGCCCTGGCACGGCCATTTCCTGTCCGTGCCAAAGGACGTGACCGGGCCCGCGCTCTCAACTCCGTCTCGAAAGAACAGGTCCACACCCATGCCCAAGCCACTGCTGCTTCGATTCCCGCTGGCCGACATCCTGCCTCTCGCCGAGCACGCGGCCGCCGCACCCGACCACCGCGCCAGCCCCTACTCCGACGCCAGCGGAGCATGCCTCATCTGGGCGAAGGACAACGGCACCTACATCATGTCCAACGGCCTGCCGCACCTGCCGGGCAAGGACACCCACCACCACGTCGTCCACGCCGACGGCTGGGGCCCCGGCACCGAGGACGGACTCTGCGACACCCCGGTCGGCGGCGACGACTTCGCGGAGTACTTCCCGCTGAACGAGCCCCTGACCAGCGACGCCACCACCACGATGCTGGAGCAGCTTCGCGCCGCCGTCACGGACGGGCTGTGCTGGCTGGAGCTGGGGGTCGGCACGGACCGCGTCGCCATCGCCTACAGCGACTGAGCCAGCCCACAACCGCCCACCACGCTACCCGGCACCGCCGGCACCACGGCCCCTCGTCCCGGGGCGCAGCACCGCTGCGCGCCGGGACGAGGGGCGTCCGGCTGTTCCACCGCTCCTCCCCGTGCCCTGCGCCCGCACCGCGCGGGATCTTCCCGCGCGGCACCGGCGCCGCCCGGTCGCGCCTGACCGTCCCACCCACCCGGGGTTGACCGGCCGTCCGACGGCCCTACTGTCTGTCTTGTTCCCGCCCGGCTGCTGTCGATGCCGCTGCGCTCCGGCGGCGCGGGCTTCCTCCGTCACCGGTCCGTCCCCGTCCCGCGCCCACCGCCCCGCCTCGGCCCCGTATCCCGCCCCGGCGGCCCACGCACCACCACCAGGGAGTGCCCCATGCGCACCGTCCTGCCCGACGCCCAGCCGCCCGCCGACCTGCCGGTCTGGGCCCGCCTCCAGCTCTCCCAGCGCGGCATCCCGATCGAGCAGGTCGCGGAGTGGGCCCGGGCGGTCTTCGATCCCGACCTCATCGCCGTGATCTTGAACGACTACACCGACTTCGCCACCCTCACCCGCACCGCCGTCTGAGGAGTACCCCATGGCCACCGTCACCGGCTACCGCCTCACCGGCGCCGGCCGCAGCCCCATCACCGACAACCGCAACTACGATCCCGTGCGCGACGCCCTGACGGGCCTGATCGACAGCGGTCACACCGGCGAGCTCTACCTCTGGGAGAGCGTCGACACGGGCAGGCCGGACCCCTCGATCCCCGGCCGTACCATCACGGACTGGTACCTGGTCACCATCCGCAACCCCGCGCCCCAGCGGCTGCGCCCCGCGCACGGCGCCGACTGCGACGACGGCGAGCCCTGCGACTGCGAGCCGACCGTTCCCGTCCCCCTGCCCGCCTGGTGCAACCTCTTCGCCGGACTCACCCTCAGCCCCCTGTTCCACCTCCACCCCGCCGACCGGGCCCGCCTCACCGCTCTGCGGTGGCCCGCCCCCAAGGACGCCGAAGGCTGGGCCTACCCCGACGGCGCCACCACCGGCTGAGCACCTGCCCCACCCGGCGCACACCGGCCCCGTGCCCTCCGCGCGCCCGTGCCGCCAACACAGTTGACCAGCCCCTATCCGCCCCCCACGACGTGCCCTGTTCCCGCCCCGCGGCGGCCGTGAGTCGCTCCGGCCGGGCGGGGCACCCCGCACCGCGGCGGCCCGACCATTCCACCCCGGAGCCGGACACCACTCGCGTCGGCCCGCATCCGCAGACCCTGAAAGGCCCGCCATGCCCCGCGACCCGCATACTCCTTCCGTGACGTCCACGACCCGCCCGCCCGCACCACGTCCCTGCGACAGCTGTCCCTACCGGCGTGACGTCCCCTCGGGGATATGGGCCGCCGAGGAGTACGAGAAGCTCCGCGCCTACGACGCCCCGACACCACATCAGCCGACCGCGGTGTTCCGGTGCCACCAGAACGACGCCGACAGCCAGGCCGGCCGTGTGTGCGCGGGCTGGGCCGGATGCCACGGCGAGGCCCTGCTGGCGCCGCGGATCGCCCTGGTGTCGGCCGCCATGGACGGCCCGACCTTCGAAGCCGTGGTCACCTACGAGTCCCCGGTGCCGCTGTTCTCCTCGGGAGCCGAGGCAGCCGACCACGGCCAAGCCGACATGGACCGGCCCGGCCCGGAGGCCGACCGCCTCGTCGACAAGATCGTCCGCACGCGGCGGGACATCCGCTTCGGCTGAGGACGACCACCCGGCCGGGCCCGCACCACCGCCCGCCCCGCAAGGGCCGCCACCGGGCCGCGGACAGCCCGGTGGCGGCCCTTGACCGGGTTCCCGCGCCCGACACCCGGCGGTGCCAGCGGACCCCGCCGGCACACCCGTAGGGCCGCACCCTCCACGTCGCGCCCCGCCCGGCCCGGACCAAGGCCCCGCAGCGGTCGGTCACCCCGCACGCCGCGTCCCAGACGGCCCGCCGCCCCCGACGACGCCGAAGCCGCGACCTCCGGGCGGCAGCAGAACAAGGGGCGGGTTCCCGCTGCCCCGCCGGACCCGGCCCCCCGGAAACGAGGAGACCCGGCACAGCCGGTCACCAGCGGCCGGTCCCCGCCCGGTGGACCGTTGACCGCGCCCCGCCGCCTCGACCCTCCGGCATACCGGGACCGGCCCTGTCACGCGCCATCCGGTCCGTCCCGTCCGCCCGTACCCGAAGGACCCCACGACCGCGACGTCCGCGCACTGCGCCACACCGACCGCGACGTCCGCGCGCCGTACGACATCGCCCACACACTCAGCTGCCCGGCCCGGGCCGCCTGCCCGCGGTCCCACACCCATCAGCCCGTACGACGAGCAGGAGAACATCCATGAGCAAGACGACCCACAAGGACATCGTCCCGGCCACCGACGAGGCAGCCAAGGTCGCGGACATCGAGGCCCGAACGCGCCCCCTGGACACCGACGAGACCCGTCCGGCCGCATGCAAACACGGGCATGTACCGCTGACGGACACCGTCGGCGATCCGATAGCCCAGTGCGCGAACGCCGACGGCCGCACCGAGTGGGGCGCCTTCAACACGGAGGGCTGCTTCTACGTCTACGACTGCGCCGTGGACGTCAGCAACGCGTCCGTCGTGGAGAACCTCGCGGCCCAGTCACCGCCGGACGACCCCGAGAGCACATGGTCGCGGATCTGCCCCGACCACGAGGGCCAGCCTGCCGACGCATGCTCCGAATGCGACGCCGACTACCAGGACCACGAGCAGTAGCCCAGCCCGCCAGACGCCGGTCAACCCCAGGCCTCGCCCGTTCCGGCCCGGGGTTGACCGGCGTCCCTGCCGTTCCTACTGTGCGTCCTGGTTCCCACCCGCACGGTCGTGACCGTCCCGGCCGCGCGGGCTTTCCGGCGTGGTGGCGGCCGTTGCCTGCTCGCGACGACGACGGGCCTGCGCCCCCAGCGCCGCAGGGTTGACCGGCTGTCTGCCGCTCCTAAGGTGTGTCCTGTTCCCGCCCGGCGGCCGTGACCCGCCCGGCCGTGCGGGCCTCCCCGGAGGCCGCCGTCCCCGTCCCCCAGAGGTGGGGACAGCGCCCCCGGTGCCGCTCTCGCATTCCCCCCGGGCGAGGCGGCACACGGCGGCCGGGACCCCTGACTTCCCTCTCAGGGGCCCGGCCGCCCGCCAGCCGGACCACTCCACGCGGTTACGGCCACACGCCCCGCCGACGACGAACCCCGTCCGAGTCCCCGCGCCCGCCCGCCTTCACGGCCGGCGGATCAGCCCGCGAGCGGCCATCCGAGCCCCGAGCAGCTGCCGCCCCGCCCGACACCCCGACCCGGACAGCAACCGACAGGAAGGCCACACGATGAGCCGCACGATCACCCTTCACCCGGACACCCTCGCCGCCCTCGCCCCCCACGCGTTCGGGGAGTTCACCGTCACCGTGTGGGAAGACGGCGGATACCTGGCCGCCTGGGACCACACCGTGCCCGGCTGCGCCTGCCTCGTATCCGTCTGCCCCGAGAACATGCTCAACGGCCCACACGCCCCCGCCGAGTTCACCCCGATCGGCCCGTGGTCGTACAGCGGCCGGTTCGACATCGCCACCGCGCAGGAGTGCTGTGATCCCGGGGACTGGACCAGCACCGCCACCCAGGACGGCCACCGGACCCCGCACCACGCCCTGGCCGCCGCCCTGGACGAGCACCGGGCCCGGTGCTACGAGTTCCGCCAGGCCATTACCCGGTGCCTGAACTGCACCGAGCTCAAACAGTGGCACGGCCCGCAGGGCAGCGTGTTCGCGTGCGAGGACTTCCGGCCCGGCGAGGAATCCGGACGCCGTGACTGGGAGCTGCGGCGCAAGGAGCGCGGACTGTACGTCCCCCGCGACTGACATCCCGCCGCAGGCCTGCCGGGGCCCCGTCCGGCACGCGGTGGCCCCCCTCTACCCGGCCTCCGGGCACCGCCACGACTCGGGCCCGCCCGCGTCCCGCAGGCCGCCTGTTCCGGTCCCGGCCGGGGAGCCGGCCGCGCCGAGACCGCTGAGACCAGCCACACCACCCGCCCCGCCCCCGGGCCGGGAACGCCCCGCCGCCCGCCTGCTCCTCCCGGCCCGGCAAGCCAGCAGGGGCCCGGGGCGGCGGGGCGCGGCGTTCGCGTCCGGCGACCCGTCCGTCCGGTGGGCCGTTGACCGGCTCCCTCCCACGCCTACCTTCCGGCACATCAGACCGGCCAAGCCGGGCCAGGCCCACCGCGACAGCCGCCCCGCCGCCCGCTCCCGCCCACGGGCCGCAGCCACGCCCGCCGGTCTGCCCATCCGTACCAGGCCGGGAGCCACATGCCCACGCCCGCGCGCACACCCGCCACCACCCGCCCCACCGCGCACGAGAACCTCCCCCTCTTCACCCTCGACACCGACGGCCGAGCCCAGCCGACAGACAAAGCCCTCCCCACACACGAAGACCTGTTCGCCCTCGACGGCCCCGAACTCACCGCCCTCCTCGACTCCCTCACCACAGCACAGCGCGACCAACTCGCCGGCCCGTACCCGGCCCGCTGGCTCTACCCGCCGAAGCCCGGCGACGCCCCCCGCGGGGTGAGCGTGTGCGCCGGATGCGGCGGCGGCTGCGCCGGGCTTCGCCTGGTCCTCGGCGTCGAAACCGACACGGTGTGCATCGAGCTGAGGAAAGACCCGGCCGCCACCAGCACAGCAGCCGGGTGCACCGTCATCCGCCAGGACATCAAGACACTCGACCCCCGCCACCCGACACTGCGCTTCACCCGCCGCGTCACGTGCACGATGCCGTGCACCGACTGGACCCGCGCCGGCCTCGGAGCCGGTCGCGACGCCACGAACCTTCAGATCCTCCTCGACGCGATCGACCAGGTCGGCGCCCACCTGGGGAACGTGTGGGTGGACGGGTCGGAGGTCTGCACCCACGACGACCCAGGCGACTGCGACGAGGACTGCGACGACCACATGATCGAGCCCTCCGGCGCCCCCATCGCCGAACTGTGGGCGCTGGTCGACGACATGACCGCCGAGACCGCCGGACTCATGCTCGCCCCGGTCATCTGGATCCTGGGCCTGCGCTCCATCGGCGCACCACTGCAGCACATCGTCATCGAACAGAGCTCGGCCCTGCCCGACGACGTCCAGGAGTACATCCAGACCGAACTGTGGACCGCCGGATGCGAATCCGTGCAGTGGCAGGACCTGGACGCCGCCGACTTCGGCTCCGCCAGCAACCGCAACCGCGCCATCATGTCCGCGCACTGGTACGGCCGCCCCGGCCCCGTCACCGTCCCCGGCATCCGCACCAACGCCGCCCTCGCCCTCGGCTGGCCACCGGACACCCGCATCAACACCCGCGGCGAACGCAAGACCAGCGGCGGCAACGTGTTCGCCCTCGACCGCACCATCACCGCCGTCACCGGCAAGATCCGCGGCTGGTACTGCCAGGAGACCGGACGCCGCTTCACCATCCCCGAAGTCTGCGCACTGGTCGGCCTGCCTGGCGACTACCCGGTCACCGGCTCCCGCACCAGCCAGTGCCAGCAACTCGGCGACATCTTCTCGCCCCTGGTCTCCGCCGCCGTCTGGGGCACCCTTCTGGGCCTGCCCTGGCTCGACATGCTCCGTACCTACCTCGCCCGGATCCACCCGAGCGTCCACGGCCGACCAGACCCGGCAGCCATCCTGTCCAACCCCCACCGGGCCCGCCCCACCCTGCCCGTCACCGAAGCCGCGATCCAACGCCTGTTCGCCGCAGGCGACTACCCGCGCTTTCGTACCGGGCCCCACCTGCCCGCCCACTGACAGCCCCAGGCCGCCACCCCAACCTGAGAGCAACCCCCATCCCATCCGCCCGCCCGTCCGCGCCCCCGGCAGGAGCCCGTCTCCTGCCGGGGGTTGACCGGCCGGGCAGCGCTCCTACCTTCCCTCTCGCACCGCACCGCCCGCCACGACGGCGGCCGGCGCTGTGCAACCTGGCGCCCGCCCCCGGCCCGGCCCCGCTCACTCCTGGCCTCAGGCGCGCACCACAGGGTCCGATCACCCGCCCGGAACCCCCGGCACGGCGATCGGACCCACCCCCGCACCCCGCCGACGACGAGAACAGGCGGGGTGCGGGCCCCCATCCCCGGACCTGCCCGTACCGGCGGCCGACAGCAACCACGGCCCCGGACCGGACGAAGCCCCACACCGCCCGCCGCGCCCACGATCCGGCCACCGCCCGGGTCCTCCCCGTCCCGCCCACCGACCCATCCACCAGGTCGCTGCGCCCCACCCGACAGGGCACACAGCGCCGCTACAATGAAGGAACCCAGACACCGTGACCACCACCGGACCCGTCGCCGGGCACACCCGTCCCCGGCCCGCCCACGCGGCCGCACTCACCGGACTCCTCATGGACCCCGCAGTGACCACGGCCGACGTACCGGGCGGCCAACTCCGCTCCCGTACCGGCCGCTTCCACCGAATCGCCGTGGTCAACCCGGCGGGGGACCGCGCCGCGCTGGTCATCCTGCGCACCGCCGACACCCGCCCCGACCCGGACGCCCTGGCACCTGTGGTCGCCGCGATCCTCGACCACGTCCCGACCACGCCGCTCGGCGACGCTTCCCCGGCCCTCAACGGCAGCTCGGTCCACACCCGGTCCGTCATGCGCCGCGACGACCGCGATCCCGCCCGCCAGGCCGACGGTGCGTGGCAATGGACCGTTCCCGCCGCGACCATCCGCGTCGACCGGCACGCCATCACGGTGAACACCCCGACCGCGTACCTCCGCATCGCCTTCGACGGCCCCCAGTGGACGCCCCGGTCCGTCGCCCCGGTCCTCGACGCCGCCCTGTGGCAGCTCGCCGCCCCCAAAGCCCGACACATGACCCGCACCACCACACCCGCCGGCTGGCGGCGGATCGCAGACGTCGTCCTGGGCACCGTCGGCCGTGACCGCACCGGCGGACATGCCTACTCCGGCCAGTCCACCGCCCTCTGCTCCTGCGGCGAGGCGACCACCTGGGACACCAGGGAGGCCGCCCGACGTGCCAACACCCGCCACCGCGCCGACGTCGCCCGGGCGGCCGCGGACGCAGTGGCCGGCGGCACCGGCGCCAGGCTCCGGTTCAAAGCCGAAATCCTCGCGCGGAAGGCGCAGTTCGCCGCCGCGCTCTCCCGCCCGGCCCGACACCGCTGACCATCAAGGCCCTTGCTACGCCCCGCCCCGGGCTGGTTCTGCCGGAACCGGCGCGGATAAAACCCCCGACACCGCTGCGCCCGGCCACCCCGGGCGCAGTACAACCCAGGAGACCAACACCATGATCCGCTCGGCCCTCATGCCCGGCCAGGCCACCACCGCCGGACACCTGCCCGATCACGCCGACCACCGGCCCACCCGGGCCGTCCTCCACGTCCTCAGCGCCGCCGGCCTCACGCTCGCCCGACTCACCGACCAGCGCAACGACACCACCATCACGGGCGCCTTCGCCTGGCCAAGCCTCCGCCACGGGAACGACCGCGCGGCCGACATCTGGTGGTTCGTCAACGGGGAGAAGGAAGAGCAGCCCGACCGCTCCGCGGCCCGCAGGGAGGCCACCCGGGCCGCCAGGAACGCCGCGCTGGACCAGGCCGAGACCGAGCTGGCCGCGGCCGGCTACCGCGTCTACCGCACCGAGTCCCGCCGCACCCAGACCCGCCGTGTGCTCCACCTCACCGCGATGATGCCCACCCCCAAGGAAGCCGCGCGCCTCCGCGAGCGGCGGGCCAAGCTGAACGAGTCCGCCGCCCGGATCCGCGAACCGCAGATCTCCGTCGGCCAGTAGTCCCCGCTGCTCCCCGCCCCTTCCCCCGGGGTGCGGGCACGGTCGCCGTCCCGCACCCGGCTTCCCGGCCCAGGGTGCGAGGCCGCCTCGGGAGTCCGGCACCCACCCTCCCGCTCCCCGAGGGAAGGGGCGACCCCCACACGTGCCAGCCGGCAGCCCGAAGCCAAGGAACGGACCCCCGACGCCGGGCCCGCACCATCGGAGAGATCCGCTACCGCTTCGCCCGCCTCACCACGAACGGCACGATCCGTCTCATCGCCCAGCACCGCGACCTGAAACAACACCACCCCACAACCATCGGCTGCCGCGCCGCATCCCGGGTCGGTGGACCCGGGA
>NZ_JBHVRS010000024.1:0-159586 GCF_042885595.1 Kitasatospora sp. NPDC058046 | reverse complement strand
CGATGCAGTTGCGCCCAAGAACGCCGCCCCAGCGCAGTAAGGCAGTCACGAGGCGTCACCGCCCTGGCTTGACAACATCATTGGGAATCTCCCTTCCCCTGTGGTGCTCGTACGTGACCGGGCGGGCCCCGGCCCGCCTCGGCTCTCCTCGCTCGGCTGCGGCCCTCTCGACCTGCCTCGAATAGAGATACATCGTTTCGAGGCACATCGACAAGAGGTAACATGACGACTCCACAGGGCGCACTCCGACCGAAGGGCTCCAGCCGTGTTGACGCTCGCGATCCTCGGTTTCCTGTACGACCAGCCGCTTCACGGCTATGAGCTCAAGTCCCGGATCACCGGACTGACCGGTCATGTCCGACCGGTGAGCGACGGCGCGCTCTACCCCGCCATCGCCCGGCTGGAGAAGGCCGGACTGCTGCACCGCCGCACCGAACCGGGCAGCGGCGCCGCACCGCGGCAGACCCTGGAGCTGACGGCGCAGGGGCGGGCCGAACTGCTGCGCCGACTGGCCGACCCGGAGCAGGCCGAGATCACCGACCAGATCCGCTTCTTCACCGTCACCACGTTCCTGCACCATCTCGCCGACCCGACCCGGCAGGCCGCCGTGCTCCGCCGCCGACTGGCCTTCCTGGACGCTCCGAGCAGCTTCTTCTACGACGGGACGGGGCAGCCGGTGACCGCCGAGCGCGAGCCGAACCCCTTCCGGCGCGGGATGCTGCTCGTCGCCCGGGCCTCCACGGCGGCCGAGCGGGCCTGGCTGTCCGAGACCGTCGCGGAGCTGGAACGACCGGGCGGGGCGGAGCTCTCGGAAGGCTAGGTCCTCTCTTTCGGATCACGTCGGATCAGCGTGCGGCGTCGGGGTGCGTGCATCGCAAGGCGGAGGAGGGAGTCCATGCGGAGCATCGGCGACCGACGACAACGCGGCGAGGTGCGTGCTCCGGCGTCGTGCGCCCGGCATGATCCGAAAGAGAGGACCCAGGCCGACCAGGCGATTCGGGAGCGAAAACGAAGGCGTGAACCCCTGCCGAACGGCAGAGCGAAGAGCCGGATTTAGGCCGTTCCGCATCTGGCTCTCCCCCGCCCCGGCGTCGCTATGATGATCCGCCTCACGTCCTCGGCGTCCCCCTCCGCGGGCGTGACCCGCCACCGCGCCCCGCCGTCCCCCTGGAGGCCGCCGTGCCCATGTCCGAGACCGCGGTCGAGGCCGCAGTCCACTCCGCGCCGCTGAAGCGGGACGACATTCCCGGCTGGTTCTTCAGCCTCGACCGGGCCGCCTTCAGCCACCTGCTGTCCGCCCAGACCGCGGCCGGCGTCACCGGCGACATCCTGGAGCTCGGCAGCTACCTCGGCCGCAGCGCCGTCCTGCTCGGCGACCACCTGCAGCCGGGTGAGCGGCTGACGGTCTGCGACCTGTTCGACTCCGAGGCGGGCGACGCCGACAACGCCGCCGAGATGAACATGTCCTACCGCAAGACCCTCACCCGCAGCGCCTTCGAGGCCAACTACCTCGCCTTCCACGGCGAGCTGCCCGAGATAGTGCAGGCCCCGACCTCGGTGCTGGCCGACGGCCGCGTCCGGGCGGACAGCTGCCGCTTCGTCCACGTCGACGCCTCCCACCTCTACGAGCACGTCGCCGGGGACATCGCGGTCGCCCGGGCCGCGCTCGGCGAGAACGGCGTGGTCGCCCTGGACGACTACCGCTCCGAGCACACCCCGGGCGTCTCCGCCGCGGTCTGGGAGGCGGTCTTCACCGGCGGACTGCGGCCGGTCCTGCTCACCCCGATGAAGTTCTACGGCACCTGGGGCGACGCGGCGGCCGCCCAGGCCGTCCTGCGGGAGCGCGACTGGCCGGCCGAGGGGTACACCGTCGACGAGGACACCATCGCCGGCGCCCGGGTGATGCGCCTCAACTACCAGGTCAAGGGCCCGATCCAGCGCTCCACCTCACGGCGGCTCGCCCTGGAGCTCCTGCCCCCGGTCGCGACCAAGGCCACCCGCCGGATGCTCCGGACGCTGCGCGAACGCCGCGCCGCGCCCCCGCTCCCGCGCGCCTGACCCCTCACGCGCCGGGGCCCACTCCCCACCGGCCGGGCCCCGGCGCCGGCTTCGCCCCGTACACGGCCCTGTTCCCCCGAAGCCACGGCGAAGCGAGGAACAGCGCTCTGCAGTCGGAGTGGCACTCGGCCCGGGACAGCCAGGCGGGCACCGGGGACTTGGCCGACCTGAAGGACGGCGAAGTCGATGTGGGCCTGTTCGACGGCTTCGGGGCACACCTCGCGCTTGGCGTGCTCGGTCGGCGCCCGGTAGATGCTCGCGACGGAGGGGTTCCGCCCCTTCCGCTTGCCGGCGGGGATGATCAGGCCGGGCTGGATCTGTTCGACCGACCGCCGCCCGCGCGGCGCCGCAGGACGGTGTGCACCGTGTCGTCGGTGATGACGGGCGGTCGGCCGCTGTCCTTGCCCTTGCGGGCCGCGTGCCCTTCGAGGGTGGACGCGCGGAGTGGGCGGTGCGGACGTCCGGGCTCGGCGGGTCCGGGTTGGTCGGCGCACTTCGGACAGGCTTGCCGGCAGGGGTCCGGCACCCCGTGATCGACCTTGCTCTCGCACCGGACCGTTCGCGAGAAGGCAACTCTGGTGGACACTTAGTCCAGGCTGGATATAACGTCCAATCCATGAGGAGCCCTGACGCACGCACGGATCCGCGCGTGCAGACCTGGGCGCCCTGGACTCGGCACTCGCCTCGGCCGTCCTCCACGAACCGACCCCGCCGGTCCGATGATCACCATGCTCAATGTCGACCCCGGCAGCCACGGACGACAGCCCAGCCGACGACAGCAGAGCCACTCGAAAAGAGAACCGCGATGACGACCCACTCCGCCGGCACCCCTGCGCTCCCCACACTCGCGAGCGACAACTCGACCGTCTCCGGCGATGACGGGTGCATGAAATTCGAACTGGTCGAAGTATTCGGGAATGAGCCGCTGACCGGAGGGCCACTCGGAGTGGTCACGTGCGCTGCCTCATGTGACGATGCGCTGATGCAACGCCTGGCGGCCCGCCTGGCCATGCCCGAAACCGTCTTCCTGCGCCGGGATGACGAAGGAGAGGTGGAGGTGCGGATCTTCACTCCCTACGTCGAGCTGGACTTCGCAGGTCATCCACTCGTGGGAGCAGCCGCAGTGGCGGTGCGGCAGGGCCTGGCCCAGCCCGGCCGGGTGGCGCTGCGCACTCGGGGCGGAATCGTTCACGCGCAGGTGGGGCCGACAGGGGAAAGTGCGGTACTGGAGGAACGGGCCTGCCAGGTGGGTCCGCCCGTCGTTCCGGATCTCGTATGCGAAGCGGTTGGGCTCGCTCCGGACGCGGCAGTGGGGCCCGTGAGATTGGCATCGGCCGGGCTCGGGTTCGCCTGCCTCCCGGTGAGCGCCGCCGACCTGGAGTCGGCCGAGGCCCTGCCGCACAGGGTTGCGGCGCTCGCCGAGAGGGTGCCCGGACTGGCCGGCGTCTTCGGGGTGGCAGTGTTCGTTCCGCAACTGCCCGAAGTCCGCGCTCGGGTCTTCGTTCCCGAGCCGGTTTGCGCGGAAGACCCCGCTACAGGCTCGGCCGCACTGGCAATGGCCGGATGGCTGGCGCACACGGGGCCGATCGACAAGCCCGTGGTGTTCGACATCGTCCAGGGCACCACCGAACTCGGCTTCTCCAGATTGCGGGTGGAAGTCCGCAGGAATGCCGATGGGGGCATATTCGCAAGCGTCGGCGGCGGGGTACGCACCTTGCTGAAAGGGCAGCTCATGACGGGCAAAATGGTCGACCGGGCCTGAGAACCGCTCGCCCGGCGATTCACGTGACGGCAGTCGACTCCGACAGCCCTGCCTCCGGGGCGCCGACCCCGACCACCTTGCTGGAGCGTCACAGCATTTAGCCGATATGCATATCAGCATCTTTCATATCTTCGACATTTCTTCACTCTCGCGAGTGAATCTCACTTAAAGATTTGCCCACGGAACCTTAAAGAGCGCATAGTGATGACACCTCAGTTCGGTCTGGTAAGCACCAAGTTCAGGCAAAGTCATCCCCAGTGAGGAGAAGACCTTGTTCCACGGAAACACGGCAACGGACAGCCCCGGGCAGCGGCTGCGCGCGGAGATCGCGGGCCCGGGGGCGACGCCGCTGATCGGCGTCTACGACATGTACTCGGCCTCCATCGCGGCCGAGCACTACGACGGCATGTTCGTCTCCGGCTTCGGCTTCGCGGCCTCCTACTACGGGCTGCCGGACATCGGTTTCATCGCCTGGCCCGACATGGTGGGCTTCGTCGAACGGCTGCGCGGGGCCTTTCCCCGGCACCACCTGCTGGTCGACATCGACGACGGCTACGTCGATCCGGAGGTGGCCTGCCACGTCGTGCGCAAGCTCGAACGGATCGGCGCGTCGGGCGTGATCCTGGAGGACCAGAAGCGGCCGCGCCGCTGCGGGCACGCGGACGGCAAGCTGGTGCTCCCGCTGGAGGAGTACCTGGAGAAGCTGGAGCTCGTCCTCGCCAACCGGACGGACTTGGTGGTGGTCGCGCGCACCGACGCCACCGAGGAGGCCGACATCCTGCGGCGGGCCCGGGCGCTCGCCGCCACCGACGCCGACGTGGTGCTCGTGGACGGCGTGCGCAGCGAGGAGTGGATCCGCCGGATCCGCCGGGTGGTCGGCGACAAGCCGCTGCTGTTCAACCAGATCGCGGGCGGCAAGTCGCCCCGGCTGTCGCTCTCGGAGCTGTCGGCCCTGGGGGTGGACGTGGCCATCTACAGCACCCCGTGCCTGTTCGCCGCGCACCGGGCGATGGACGACGCCCTGTCCGAGCTGAAGAGCGCCGACGGACGGCTGCCCACCCCGTCCGGGGGGCGTGAGCAGGTCGGCGTGCGGGAGTCGACCGAGCTGCTGGAGCGGAACATCGCGCGCCCCAGGGGGCTGATGGCGGTGACGGCATGAGGGCCGGGCAGCTCAGGCCGGCCCGGCCCTCGCCCGTCCTGCCCTCGTCGGCCCAGCCCTCGGCGGCCGCCGCCCTGCGGGCCACCGCACTGGGGCTGGCCGGGGCCTGCGCCCTGCTCGCGGGGGCCGCGGCGCCCGCAGCCGCCGGCGGCGGGCTGATCACGGTCGTGGACAACTCGAACGCCGACTCCTGGCTGGAGATCGACCGGACGGCCAACCTCCAGAACGGCAGCGGCTCCGCGGGCAGCGACCACGACGGCGCCGGCTCGCTGGTGGGCGGCCTGCTCGGCCCGGGATCCTCCTCCGGGCCCGCCCTCCGCCCGGTGACGGGAGGCGGCCCGTGACCGACGGCCTGGCGCGCCCGGAGCAGCCACCAGGGCTCCGGGCGCGCGGGGAGCGGCCCCGTGGGGCAAAGGCGCTCGAGGTACGGGCGCGGACGCGACGCGGCTCCGGGCCCCGCTCCCGAAGACTGCTGCCGCGCTGGCTGGACCCGTACATGGCGGCGCTGGCCGGAACGGTCGGGCTGGCCGCGCTGTTCCCGGCCTCCGGCGCCTCGGCACGGGTCGCCGAAGTGGCCTGCGACCTCGCGGTGGCGCTGCTGTTCTTCCTCTACGGCGCCCGGCTCTCCACCCGCGAGACGCTGGCCGGGCTGCGCCACCTGCGGCTGCACGGGCTGGTGGTGGCCACCACCTTTGTCCTCTTCCCGCTGCTCGGCGTGGCCACCGCGCTGCTCACGCCCGTCCCGCTCACCGGGCCGTTGCAGACCGGGGTGCTGTTCCTCTGTCTGGTGCCCTCGACGGTGCAGTCCTCGGTGGCGCTCACCGGCGCCGCCGGGGGCAACGTCCCGGCGGCGATCTGTGCCGGCACCTACTCCAGCCTGGCGGGTCTGGCGCTGACACCGCTGCTGGCGGCCTGGCTGCTGGGTTCGCACACCGAGCTGTCCGCCGACGGGCTGCTGCGGATCGGGCTGCAGTTGCTCGCGCCCTTCCTGCTCGGACAGGTGCTGCGGCCGTGGCTCGGCGGTCCGCTGTCCCGGCATAAACGGGTGCTCACGCCGGTGGATCGCGGCTCGATCCTGCTGGTCGTCTACACGGCGTTCAGCGCGGCGGTGTCCCAGGGCATCTGGGGCCTGGCCACCCCGCTGGCACTGCTCGGGCTCCTCGCGGTACTTCTCGCCCTGCTCGCCGCCGCCCTGGCGGCCACCGGGCTCGGTGCCCGGCTGCTGGGGCTCGATCGGTCGGCCACCGTGGCGGCGGTGCTCTGCGGTTCGCAGAAGAGCCTGGCCAACGGCCTGCCGATGGCCACCGTCCTGTTCGGAGCGCAAGCCGGGCTGATGGTGCTGCCGCTGATGCTCTACCACCAGCTCCAGCTGATCGTCGGCACCGTCCTCGCCGGTCGCTGGTCGCGGGCGGCGGCGGGCGGCGCGGCACCCGGCTCGGTCCCGCCCGCGCTCACCGGTCCGGGCGCTCCGCCAGCGCCCGGGTGATCCCCCGGCGCAGCCTGGCCGAGGCCCCGGGCTGTCGGCCGAACGGGCGCAGCCGCTCGGCCGACAGCTCCGGTCGGCGGGCCAGCTCCAGGACGGCCGCGTACGGGCGGTCGCCCTCCCGCAGGCGGTCCCCGACGAGATCGACCAGGCCGTCCAACGCCTCGCCTGTGAGAGCGGGGTGGGCCGCGACCAAGCGAAGGAGGCGATTGTTGTTCCACACCTGCTGCCGGCGCCCGGCCAACACCGCCAGCAGGTCGGTGGGGGCGGCCGGGTTGTCGGCGATCGCGTGCCAGACGAACGGGTACTCGCCGATCGCCAGTCGGCGCAGGACGTCGGGATTCGAGGTCCGTTCGGCGAGCCGCCGGTAGTCGCCGCCGTCGTGCAGGTGCTTGAGCGCCTCCATGTCGTCCGTCGTGTCCGCCATGCCCATCCTGTCCGCCGCGGCCGTCACGTCTGCCCCTCGCCGTCCTTCGTGCAGGGGCGCGACCCTAACAGTCCACTGATCCGCCCTCATCCCACTTTCCGGCGGGGGTGCTGAGGGCGGTGGCCGGGACGGTGGGCAGCGGTCCCTCCGGCGGGAGCGTCCAGGCGTCCGGGTCGGGGGCGAACGGGCCGGTGCGGTCCCGGAGCTGGGCGAGGGCGAGCTCCCGGGCCCGGTCCAGTTGCCGGTGGGTGGCCTCGTCAACGACGCCGAGGCGCCGGGCCTGGGCGTACTCGTCCTCGTCCTTCCAGCTGTACGACGACAGATCGGGGGTGATCACGAGGTCCAGGAAGAGGTCGAGGGTGTCGATGCCGATGGCCGTCCGGCGGTACGGGCGCTCGAAGTTGACGTACCAGCGCAGCGGCCGGCCGTCGGGTGTCAGGAAACGGTGCACGCTGAACGGCACTCCGGCGGTGAAGCGGCTGAGCACCACGGTGTCGCGCCAGGTCCAGTGGTCGAGTTCCCACCGGCCGGAGGCGAGGTCGTGAACGCAGTCCAGGCGCAGGGCGTCGTCTCCGGCGTACGCGGCGACGGTCCAGCTGGCCGGGGCCAGGCTCTCCGTCCCCGGGCGGGCGGTGAGGGTCAGGACGTCGCCGTTGTCCACGAGCACGGTGTAGGGCATGGCCGACCAGACCCGGCCGTGGGCGACATCCCGCCGTACGGCGGTGCCGCCCGGGGCGAAGACGGTAGCCGAGCCCGGGGCCGTCACCGGACGTAGTAGGCGCGGTTGTGGGCGGCGACGGGCGGGGACTGGTAGGTCCAGACTCCGGCGGCCGGGGCGTCGGCGATCAGGTGGGCGAGGTCGCGGGCGGACTCCTCGGCGGGGTTGCCGAGGTCGAGCCGGACGCGGTCGGCGGTGCGGTCGTCCAGGGCGTAGTAGCGGTAGGGCTGGTAGACGTTGAGCGGGCCGGCCAGCAGCTTGCCCTCGTCGTCGGTGCCGTAGCCGGTGATCGGGGTGTTGTTGACGGACTCGGGGGTGAGGCCCACCAGGTTCACGTCCAGGGCGAGGAGTTCCTCGTCGTGGCGGCTCAGCCCGTCCGGCCCGAGGGCGGCCCGACGGCAGGAGACCGACCAGCGTTCGCGCACGTCGGGCGCGTTGAGGGAGGGCAGGGTGGTCTCGAACCAGCCCGGGTGCTTGGGCTCGGCGTACAGCCGGCGCCCGGCGTCGATGGCGAGCGGGTTGTCGCAGAGCACGTGCAGCCGCGCGATGCCGAGCAGCTTGGTCTGGTCGTAACCCCGGGCGTACTGGCCGTAGTTGACCACCGGCATCCGCTCCTCGGCGAAGACCGGGTGGGCGATCAGGTTGATCTCCAGCTCCTGGGTGATGCCGCCGCCGTTCGGATACTGGGCGAAGTAGAGCTGGAAGTTGAGCGAGACGCAGGCCCCGCCGTCGAAGGCGGCGACGCTCAGCCCGGGGTGGCGCTTGGCGAGCAGTTCACTCGCCCGCGCACGGTCGACCAAGTAGTCGACACCGACGTTGTGCAACGCACCGTAGTGGAAGGGCAGGTGGTACGGCTCCGGTACGGGCGGCAGCGGCAGGCCGGTCATGAGGGCTCCGAGGACGAGGGGGACGAGGGGGACGAGGAGGACGGCGAGGAGAACGGCAAGGGGGGCGACGACGGGGTCAACGCGGGTGAGAACACGGGCGCTACGGGGACACGGCTGGCGGCCGGGGGCGCCACCGCCGCCGGGCGGTGCAGCTCCAGCAGGTCGCGGTGCATCCGCTCGGCGCTGCGCAGCGCGAGGGCGGCCATGGTGAGCGACGGGTTGGAGGTGCCGAGAGAGGGCATCGACCCGCAGCCGACGGCGTACAGGTTGGGGTGCTCCCAGCACCGCTGCCAGTGGTCGACCACCGAGTTGGCGGGCGAGTCGCCCATGATGTGGGTGCCACCGGCGTGGCCGGCGCCCCGGTAGCCGTGGACGGTTCCCCGGTGTTCGAGCCGTCCCGGCCATCCGGCCGCCGGGTAGGCGGTGTGGTCCTCGGCGCCGAGCAGCGCGAACAGCTGGTCGGAGACGGCCCGGGCCGAGGCCATGCCCTCGCGGACGTACTCGGAGACGTCGTAGCGGATGGCCGGGCTCGGCAGGCCGAGCGGGTCACGCCGGTCCCGGTCGAGGGTGACCCGGTTGGCCGGGTCGGCGGGCTGCTCCAGCTCGAACTGGAGCGAGAACTGACGGCCCAGCCGGTCGCCGAGCCGCTCCCGGAGCTCCTTGCCCCGGAGGCCCGCCGCGAGCAGCGACGCCGCCTCGGCCTCCGGCGCGCCGCCCGCCCAGGACCAGCCCCAGTTGCCGATCTCGATCCGGAACGGCGCCCGGCGGTCCCGCCCGGGTCCGAAGCGGAACGCCTCCAGGCCGCTGGTGGAGCCGGGCCCCCGGTAGGGGCCGACCGGTCGGGGCATCAGCCCCCAGGTGAGCAGGGCCGGGTGGTCCATCAGGTTCCGGCCGACCTGGTCGCTGCGGTCGGCCAGACCGGAGAGGAGCAGCAGCCGGGCGTTCTCGATCGCGTGCGCGGCGAGGACGACCAGGTCCGCCGTCACCCGGTGGGTCGTGCCGCCGGCGAGGTACTCGACTTCCCGGGCCCGCCCGGTCTCCGGGTCGGCCAGCACCCGGCTGACGACGGCCTCCGTTCGCAGTTCGACCCCGGCCGCCCAGCGGGCCTGGGTACGCATCGGGGTGTACTTGGCCCCGCTCGGGCAGGCCGGGACACAGCTGGAACTGCCCGCGCAGAGCGGCCCGTCGGCGGAGCCGGGCCTGGTCGGCACGCCGTTGCGGGCGTGCGGGGTGGCGGTGACGGCGAGCCGGGCGGGGCCGGGCACGGCGGGATCGCGGACGGTCCGGCCGTCGAGGGCCCGGGCCAGCTGCCGGTCGAGGTAGCTGGCCGGGATGGCCCGCATCGGGAAGTCGTAGCCGTCCGGGATGGGCAGTCCGACGGCACGGCGCTGCTCCTCGGCGTCGGCGGCGACGCCGAGTTCCCGTTCGGCCTCGCGGTATTGGGGTTCCAGGTCGTGGTAGCCGATCGGCCAGTTGCGGCCGTGGCCGAGGTCGCCGGTGCGGAAGTCCTCGGGGTGCATGCGCGGGGTGAGTCCGGTCCAGAGCAGCCCGGTGCCGCCGTTGGCGCGCAGGTAGCCGCTGGCGTAGGGCAGCGGCCCGTACTGGCGGAGGTGGCCGGTGGCGGTGAAGCCGCCGTCCGGGTTCCCGGTGAGGTCGGTGACGTCGGGTGACGGCGCCTCGGGGCTGTGCGAGTAGGGCGAGGTGGGCGGTCCGCCGCCGGCCGCTCGGTGGGCGGTGGCGGCCTCGGCGCCGGTGGGCGCGGCCCGGCCGGCCTCCAGGACGAGGACCCGCCAGCCCTGTGCGCCCAGGCGGTGGGCGACCAGTGTCCCGGCGAAGCCCGCGCCGACCACGACGGCGTCCCAACGGGCGGTCACCGGCCCTCACCGCCGTTCTCCGGTGCCACTGCCCCGGTGCCCCGCGATGCGGTGCCTCCCGACGTCCCGGCCCCGCCCAGGATCTCCGCCCCTCCCCGGACCTCGGGGCCCGGAACCTCGGCGCCCCGGGGCGCGCCGGCCCAGCTGCCGTGCCCGGGGGCGGCGGCGCCGGGCGGGACGGCGTGGAAGGTCCGCCAGACCAGCCCCTGGTCGTGGGCGCGGGCGGAGGAGGGCGCCTCGCCGGGCCAGGCGCCGACGTACCAGAGGTGGACCAGGGCGTGCTCGTCGCGGACCCGGTGGGCCAGCGTGGTGCGGTGGTGCTCGTCCGCCATGCCGGTGGAGCGCAGCTCGGGCACGTCGAAGCCGGTCAGCTCGGCGCAGACGCGGAGGAACTCGTCCGGGTCGGCCAGGGCGTCGACGTACGCCTTCGCTCCCGGGTCCCAGCGCTCCGCCAGGTCGTAGTCGGCCGGACGGTTGTCGGACACGGACACGCGGACACCCCCACGATCGGCAACGGGTGGCCGAGGCATGACAGGCCGTACGGCGCAACGGTCCGCACGGCACGACAGGCCCCGCACAACGCGGCAGGTCCGGGGCCGCCGGTCCTCGCGGGGACGGCCCTGCCTGCCACCGCGATCCTGCCGCCCGCCCTCACCACCGGAAACGCGTTGCACGAATCTGCCCGGACTTCATCACCCTGTGCCCGGTCGGCCGTCCATCCCGATCATCCGGCGTCCGCTTCCGGTCGGCCCAGCGCCCGCACCGCCGCCAGGACGTCCAGGCCCAGCTCCGGGTCGGCGTCCTCGGGGAGGCTGACGGACAGCCGGGTGACCAGCCCCGCGTAGCGGCGGTGGATCTCCCCCGCGACCTCCTCGACCGGACCGCAGACCGCGAAGGCGTCGAACACCTCGTCGTCGATCAGCGCGGCCATCTCCGCCCAGCGCCCGCGAACCGAGTGGGTGTGCAGCTCCTCCTGGAGCCCCTCCCAGCCGTGCTGCGCCAGCACCGGGCGGTAGGCCGGCGTGGAGGCGTAGAACGCGAGCCGCTCGCGGGTGGCGGCCCGGTTGGCCGCCAGCTCCTCCTCGGTGCGGCCGGTGGCGGTGAGCACGTTGCCGACGATCTCGAACGGCCGCCCCGTCCACGCGGCGCCCTCCGCCTCGGCCCGGGCCCGTTCCTCGGTCAGGCGCGGCAGCACCTGCTCGGCCAGGTAGGCGGTGGAGGAGAACGGGTGGCTCAGGAAGCCGTCGGCCACCGCCCCAGCGGTCCGGGTCATCAGCGGCCCGACGCCCGCCAACAGGATGCGCGGCACCCCGGACGGGACCGGATCCGGCGAGAACACCGGCGTCATCACCGTGTGGGTGTAGAACTCGCCCCGGAAGCGCAGCCGTTCGCCGGTCTGCCAGCTGTGCCAGATCGCCCGCACCGCGTGCACGTACTCGCGCATCCGGGCGGCCGGACGGTCCCAGGGCATCCCGAAGCGCTTCTCGATGTGCGGCTTGACCTGCGAGCCCAGCCCGATGACGGCCCGTCCGCCGGAGGCCGCGTGCAGCCCCCAGGCCTGGTAGGCGAGCGTCATCGGGGTCCGCGCGAAGGCCACCGCGATGCCGGTGGCCAGCTCGATCGACTCGGTCCGGTCCGCCGCCCGGGCGAGCTGGAGGAACGGGTCGTACGCGGTCTCGGCGACCACCAGCCGGTCCATGCCCCGGCGTTCGGCCCGCTCGGCGGCGTCCAGGATGCCCGCCGGGTGTCCGGAGGCGGTGGCGTCGAGGCGCAGGGCGGCGGGTCGGAGGGCGGCGGGTCGGTCCATGGCGGTGCTCCTGGTCGCGGGCGGCGGTGCTACCCGGGTAGCCTGCCACGCCCCGCCCCGGGCCCCCGGGCCCCGGACCGACCGCCGCCCCCTCACCGACCGCCGACGGCACCGCCCGCACCGCCCGCACCGCCCGCACCACCCGGCGCCGCGAACAGCCGGTCCAGGTGCCGGTCGACGGCCGTGAGCACGGCGGCGGGCTCGACCACGTCCAGCTCCAGCAGCGTGGTGAACCCGGTGAGCGCGAGCAGCAGGTCCGTCTCCACCACCGGGTCGCGGTCGGCCGCGAGCTGCCCGTCGGCGATCGCCTGCCGGACGATCCCCTCGACCATCGCCCGCCCCTGGAGCAGTCCGTCGCGCGCCCGCGCGTGGACCTCCTCGTCGTGCAGCGCCTCCAGCACGTAGGCGGCGCTCATCCGGCTGGTCGCCCGCGCGTCGGCGTGCAGGGGCAGCAGCTCGACCAGCATCGCCCGCAGCACGTCGCGCGGGTGCGGCCGTTCGCCGAGCTCCGCCAGTGCCCGGCCGACCCGCAGCCCGCTCTGCTCGCCGGCGAAGTCCATCGCGAAGGTGAGCATCTGCGCCCGGGAGCCGAAGTAGTGCTGGAGCTGCCCGAGCGAGATGCCCGCCTCCTGGGCGACCTCGCGCATCGTCAGGTGCGTGGCGCCGCGCCGCTCCACGACCCGCCACAGCGCGCGGGCGATCGTCTCGCGGCGTTCCCGGTGGTCGACCTGCTTGGGCATCGGCGGCGGCTCCTCGGACTGCCCGCGGGCCGCGGAAGCCGCGGACCCTGCGGGATCTTTTCCATACGCTTGACATAATACAGCTGACCTATAACGTGGGAAGCCTTCCGAGGGAGGAGCGTCCACGTGTCGGAGCAGCCCGTCATCCGCACCACCGAAGGACTCGTCCGCGGCCGCTGGGAGCCGCGGCGCGAGCCGGAACAGCACCCGGAGCAGCACCACGAGCAGCGAGGCGGCCGGGAACTCGCCGTCTTCCGCGGCATCCGCTACGCCCAGCCGCCCGTCGGAGCCCTCCGCTTCGCCGCCCCCGCCGCCCCCGAGCCGTGGGACGGCGTCCGCGAGGCCATCGCCTTCGGCCCCGTCGTCCCCCAGTCCGGGCCGATGCCCGCCGGGTCCGGCGAGCCGTCCGAGGACACCGACTGGCTGACGCTCGACGTCTGCACGCCCGATCCGAGCGCGGCCGGGCTGCCGGTCCTGGTCTGGATCCACGGCGGCGGGTTCATGTCCGGCACCGCCGGCGACCCGCTGTACGACCCGACCGCCCTGGCCTCCGCCGGGCTCGTCGTGGTGGCCGTCAACTACCGCGTGGGCGCCGAGGGCTTCGCCCTGCTGGAGGGCGCCCCGGCCAACCGGGCCTTCCTGGACCAGATCGCCGCCCTGCACTGGGTGCGGCGCAACATCGCCCGGTTCGGCGGGGACCCGGCCCGGGTGACCGTCGCCGGGCAGTCCGCGGGCGCCGGCTCGGTCGCCGCCCTGCTGGCGATGGACCCGGCCCGCGGCCTGTTCCGGCGGGCCGTCGCCCACTCGGTGCCGGGCAACCACTGCACGCCCGCACTGGCCGCCGAGGTCACCGCCGAGCTCGCGAAGCTGCTCGGCACCGTCCCCACCGCCGCCGCGCTGGCCGAAGTGCACCCCTGGCGCCTGGCCTCGGCGGTCACCGAGCTGAATGCCGCGCTGCCGGACCACGTCGCACGCTGGGGCCGACTGGCACGGAGCGGCATCGCCACCGTCCCGGTGGTCGACGGCGAGATCCTGCCGGGCTCCCCGTGGTCGGCGCTGACCGCCGGCGTGGACCTGCTGGTCGGTCACACCCGGGACGAGTTCCGGCTGTTCAGCGTCCTCAGCGGCCGACACGGCGGCTTCACCGAGGAGGAGGCGCAGCGCATGCTGAAGGCGTTCGCGCCGACGCCGGGCGGCCCGGACGCCTACCGGTCCGCCCTCCCCGGCGCGACGCCCTCCGAACTCCTCGAAGCCGTCGGCTCCGACGCCCTGTTCCGGGTGCCGTCCCTCCGGCTGGCCGAGGCCAACGCGGCCGCCGGCGGCACCTCGTACCTCTTCGAGCTCGCCCTGCCCGCCCCCGCCCTCGGCGGCGTCCTCGGCGCCTGCCACGGCCTGGACGTACCGCTCGCGTTCGGCAGCCTGGACAGCCCGACGGCGCGGCAGTCGCTCGGCGACCCGCCCCCGCCGGAGGCCGTCCGGGTCTCGGCGGAGCTGCGCCGGGCCTGGGTCCGGTTCGCCACCACCGGCGAACCGGGGTGGCCCGCCTTCGATCCGGAGCTGCAGCTCACCCGCGTCCTGGACGCCCGCTCGGAGACCGTCCGCTACCCGGAACAGGCCGCCCGCCGGATCTGGGCGGGGCACCCCCTCACCGCCTACGACCTGCACTGACGGGGCCCGGCCGGACGGGGAGTCCGAGGGCGGGTGCCGTGGACGGCCGTACGGCGCGGGCGCATGCCCGCGCCGTACCCGCCGTGGGCTCCTCACCCGTTCAGGCAGCTCCCGTGCACGGGCGACCGCACGGACCGGCCGTTCCGCCGCTACTTCCCCTACTTCCCCGAGTCCTTCAGCAGCCGCAGCAGCCCGGTCGCCACCAGAGCCGAGGAGGCCGGGTTCTGACCGGTCACCAGGTTGCGGTCGACCACCGCGTGCGGCGCCCAGGGCTCGCCCTCCTCGAAGTCCACGCCGAGCCCGACCAGCCGGTCCTGGAGCAGCCACGGCGCGCGGTCCGCCAGGCCGGCCTGGGTCTCCTCGGCGTTGGTGAAGCCGGTCACCCGGTACCCGGCGAAGGGCGAGCCGCCGTCCTCGGTCCGCGCGGCGAGCAGCGCGGCCGGGCCGTGGCAGACCACTCCGAGCGGGCGCCCGGAGGCGAGCACCCGGGTGAGCAGCCGGCCGGAGTCGGCGTCGACCGCCAGGTCCTCCATCGGGCCGTGGCCGCCGGGGTAGAACACGGCGTCGTAGTCGGCCGGGTCGACCTCGGCCAGCACCAGCGGCTGCCGGAACTCGGCGATCCCCGCCAGTTCCTCGGCCATCGCCGGGTCGGTCAGACTGGCCCGGTCCGCGACCGGGACGACACCGCCGGGGGTGGCGACGGCGACCCGGTGGCCGGCCTCGGTGAAGGCGCGGTACGGGACGAGCGCCTCCTCCGCCCAGAAGCCGGTCGGGTGCTCGGTGCCGTCGTTCAGGGTCCAGACCTTCGAACCGGTCAGGACGAACAGGATGTCGGCCATGGGGGTGTGCCTCCGGGGGTGCCGCGGTCTCCGCCACGACGGTCCGCCGCGGCGCTCACGCGGTCGACGCTAGACGCGCCCGGCCCGCGGGAACCAATGGGCCACGCGATACGAGGCATCGGAATTCCGATACCTCACCCGGACCGTCGAGCCGGTCGCCAAGCTCAGCACCGAACTGACCACGGAATCCACCATCGGGCCCACCCCAGGGCCCACCGCCGAGCCATCGGAATCCCGTACGCTCACGGGCATGAGCGATCGCCCGGCCACCGGCTCCGGCCCGCTGGACCTCAACCAGCTGCGGACCTTCCTCGCCGTGCACCGGGCGGGCTCCTTCACCGCAGCCGCGCACCTGCTGGGCCTCTCCCAGTCCACGGTGACCGCGCAGATCCGGGCACTGGAGCAGCGGCTCGGCCGGGAGCTGTTCGAACGCTGGGCCCGCGGGGTCAGCCCGCTGCCGTACGCCGACGACCTCGCCGCCCGCCTGGCCGGGCCCCTGGACCGGCTCGCGGGCCTCGCCGACGGACGCTGCGGCGGCGCGCCGGAACCGGTGCACCTGGCCGGGCCGGCCGAGTTCCTCGGCACCGTCCTGCTGGCCGAGCTGGCCCCGCTGGTCGCGCAGGGCGTCCAGCTGCGGGTGACCGGCGGGCTCACCGACCCGCTGCTGGCGGAACTGCGCGCCGGGCAGCACGACCTGGTGGTCGCCACCCGGCGTCCGCGCGGCCGGACGCTGCTCGCCGAACCGCTCGCCGACGAGGAGTTCGTCCTGGTCGCGGCCCCGGTCTGGGCCGAGCGGCTGGCCGGCCGGGAGCTGCCCGACGCGCTGGCCGAGGCACCGCTGCTCAGCTACGCCGAGGACCTGCCGATCGCCCGCCGCTACTGGCGGCACGTCTTCGACCGGCGGCTGCACGCCCGGGCCGCGGTCACCGTGCCGGACCTGCGGGCGCTGCTCTCGGCGGTGACCGCGGGCGCGGGCTGGAGCGTGCTGCCCGGCTACCTGTGCCGGGCCGAACTCGCCTCCGGGGCCCTGCGGTTGCTGCACGAGCCGGCCGATCCGCCGATCAACACCGCCTACCTGGTGCGCCGCCCGGCCGGCTCGGCCAACCCGCACGTGGCCCTGGTCCGCGAACACCTGCTGGCCGCGGCCCGCACCTGGGGCTGACCGGCCGCGCCCCGCCGACCGGCCGCCCACCAGCCACACACCGCGCCCCGGGATCAGACCGCCAGGTCCCGCCGTTCCAGCAGCCGGAAGGCCGCCACCAGCCCGAGCAGCCCCACCCCGAGCAGCACGCCGAACGCCGCCCACGGCACCCCGCCGTGGCCGAGCACGTCGCCCGGCGCGTAGTAGTGGAACGGGCTGAGGTAGCGCAACGGCCGGGCCGGGGACCAGGCCAGCGCGACGAAGTTGAGCGCGAAACCGACCGCGCCGAAGGCGACGGCCGCGCCGACCACATGGGCCCGCCGCCGGCTGACCGCGGAGACCGCCAGCACCGGTCCGGTCAGGCAAAACGCGAGGGCGCAGCCGAGCAGTCCGGCGGTGAAGACCGCGCCCTCCGGGACGGCCTCGCGCAGCGGCGCGGAGACCGCCACCCCGAGCGCGAGGGTCAGCGTGGCGGCGGCGTTGAGCAGCACCGAGGCGGCGACCAGGGCGCCGGTCCGCTCGGCGAGCAGCCGGCGGCGGGAGACCGGGCGGGTCATCAGCAGCTCGATGGTGCCGGACTCGACGTCGGCCGCGACGGCGGCGGCGCCGAGCGAGCCGATCACGGTCAGCTGGAGGGCGATCCAGAACGGGTGGGTGAGCCCGGCGCCGAGCAGGCCGGGGTAACTGGCGATGGAGACGTCGCCGTTGGAACCGCTGAAGGCCTTGAACGCGCCGGGCGGGGTGCGGCCGCCGCCGAACAGGTCGCCGGGCGGGATGGTCCCGGCGATCACCACGATCAGGGCCTCGAAGACGACCATGCCGAACAGCAGGGAGAGCAGCATCCGGCGCCGCCGGTGCAGGGCGAGCCAGACCAGCGGGAGGCGGCGGTTGACGGTGCCCGGGTTCACGGCCGCTCCTCCCGCTCCGGCCGGCTGCCGCCGGTCGAAGGCTCCTCGGCCCCGACGGACCGGTAGAGGTCGAGGAAGGCCTCGTCCAGGCCCGCCTCCTCCACCGTCAGGTCGGCGACCGGCAGTTCGGCGAGCAGGCTGCGCACCGCCGCGACCACCTCGTCCGGCGGCACCAGCAGCTCGACCCGCAGGCCGTCCCAGCGCGGGGACCACCGCTCGGCGGCGCCCAGCGGCCGGGCGCCCCGCCCGTCGTCGAGGAGCAGCCGGACCCGGCGGGCCCGGGCCTGGCGCAGTTCGGCCACCGAGCGGACGGTGACCAGCCGGCCGTGGCGGACGATGGCGACCCGGCCGCAGGTCCGCTGCACCTCGGGCAGCACGTGGCTGGAGAGCAGGACGGTCCGCCCGGCCGCGGCCTCCTCGGCGAGCAGTTCGTAGAAGGTCTCCTGGACGAGCGGGTCGAGCCCCTCGCTCGGCTCGTCCAGCACCACCACCGGCGGCCGGTGCTGGAGCGACTGGACGAGTCCGAGCTTCTGCTTCATGCCGCGCGAGTACTGCCCCACCGGCCGGGCCAGGTCGGCCCGGGAGAGCTTCAGCCGCTCGCACAGCTCGCGCTGGCGCGGGACCGGGGCGCCCTGGAGGGCGGCGAGCAGGTCGAGGGTCTGCTGCCCGGTGAGTTCGGGGTAGAGCCGCAGTTCGCCGGGCAGGTAGCCGATCGAGGGGGCGAGCAGGCCGTGGTCGGCCACCGGGTCCAGACCGAGCACCCGCACCTGCCCGTCGCTGGGGCCGAGCAGGCCGACCAGGCAGCGCAGCGTGGTGGTCTTGCCGGCGCCGTTGGGGCCGAGCAGGCCGAACACCTCGCCGGCCTCGACCGACACGTCCAGCTGTTCGATGCCGACCGTACTGCCGTAGCGCTTGGTGAGCGCCCGCAGTTCGATCACCGGACCGCCTCCGGTGCCCCGGCGGTCGACGGCTGGATCCGGGCTTCCCGGCATGACCACCTCCTGTGAGGGACGCGCCCGACGGTGCCGGACGGGCTCCGGCGACGGGATGCGATCCGTCGCCGGACGCGCCCCGGTGACGGACGCGTCCGACATCCAAGCGCGCTCGGCCGGGCGAGTCGAGGGACGCGGCCGAAACGGAGGGTGTCTCACCCCTTGCACACCCCCAGCGGCACCAGCCGGGCGACCTGCCGGGCGAGCCCCGCGGCCTCGGTCACGGCGGCCACCGCGTCGACGTCCTTGTACGCCTCGGGGGTCTCCTCGGCCAGCGCCCGCCAGGAGGCCGGCCGCACCGCGATCCCCCGCGCCTCCAACTCGCCCTTCAGCCGCTCGCCGCGCACGGTGCGCAGCGCCTGGTGGCGGCTCAGCACCCGCCCGGCGCCGTGGCAGGCGGAGCGGAAGGCCTCGTTGCCGGGCAGGCCGACCATGACGTACGAGGCGGTGCCCATGGTGCCCGGCACCAGCACCGGCTGCCCGGCCTCCACCAGGTCGGCGGGCAGGTCGGGGTCGCCCGGCGGCAGCGCCCGGGTGGCGCCCTTGCGGTGCACGCACAGCGTCCGGAGCTCGCCGTCCACCTCGTGGGTCTCCAGCTTGGCGAGGTTGTGCGAGACGTCGTAGACCAGCTCCAGCCCGACGCCGAGCACCGTGGCGAAGGCGCGGCGGGCCGCCTCGGCGAGCAGCTGCCGGTTGGCCCGGCCGTAGTTGGCGGCCGCGGTCATGGCGCCCAGGTAGGCACGGCCGCGCGGGGAGTCGACCGGGGTGCAGGCGAGCTGGCGGTCCGGGAGCTCGATCCGGTAGCGGTGCAGTTCGCGGTCCATGGCGCGGACGTGGTCGGTGCAGATCTGGTGGCCGAGGCCGCGCGAGCCGCAGTGGATCATGACGCAGACCTGTCCCGGCCGCAGTCCGAAGGCGGCGGCGGTCCGCGGGTCGTGCACCCGGTCGACGGCCTGCACCTCCAGGAAGTGGTTGGCCGAGCCGAGGCTGCCGACCTGCTGCAGCCCGCGCTCGACGGCCCGGGTGCTCACCTCCCCGGGGGCCGCGCCGGCCAGCACGCCGCGGTCCTCGCAGCGTTCCAGGTCGCGCGGCACGCCGTGGCCGTGCTCGACGGCGTAGCGGGCGCCGCCGAGCAGCAGCTCGTCCAGTTCCTCCGGTCCGCCGAGCCGCCACAGGCCACCCCGGCCCAGGCCGCGCGGGACGGTGCGGTCCAGCAGGTCCATCAGGCGGCCGATCCGCTCCGGGTCGAGTTCGTCCCGGCTGACCCCGGCCGCCAGCAGCCGGACCCCGCAGGAGATGTCGAAGCCCACCCCGCCCGGCGAGACCACCCCGCCCCGCTCGACGTCGGTCGCGGCGACCCCGCCGATCGGGAAGCCGTAGCCCCAGTGCACGTCCGGCATCGCGAAGGAGGCGCGGACGATCCCGGGCAGCGCCGCCACGTTCGCCACCTGCTCCAGCGCCTTGTCCCCGGCGGCCTGCGGCAGCAGCGCGGCGCTCGCGAACACCACCCCGGGCACCCGCATCGGCGGGCGCGGCTCGATCCGCCAGCGGTACCGGCCGGCCTCGGTCAGTGCGATCTCCACCTCGCTCACCCCGCTCCCGCGGCTCCGGCCCACCGCGCCGGGACCGGGCTCAGACGTCCACCGTGGCCTGGCAGGTCCAGCCGTCCGGCCCGGCGCTCAGGTCCAGGTCGTGCAGTGAGACGGCCTTCGGCACGGCGCCGACCAGGGCGGCTGTGGCGGCGTCGGCCATCCGGAACCGGACCGCCACCCGACGGGCGCCGTCCAGGCCCTCGATCGGGCCGACCGCCACCGCCACCGGCAGCTCGCCGTCGACGTCCATCCGGTAGACGACCTCCTCCAGGACGCCCGCCAGCAGGTCCGGATCGCTCACCGCGAGGACCGTGCAGCCGCGCTCACCGACGATCCGCGCGCCGGCCAGGTCGGCGAAACTGCCGACGACGCCGTGCACCAGCTCGCCGATGCAGCCCTCCGCCGTCGGCGCCCAGGCCTCGACCCGCAGGTCGGCCGTGTGCGGCACACTCCGGTGCCCGCCGGCGGACCGGCCGGCAGGCTCGTCTCCGTCCACGAGCGACGCCTCCCGCACCCGTTTCCCTCTCCCCTCCAGCCTCGTCCCGCAGCCCACCCGGGGGCAAGTGCGGCCCGCACCGGAGGCCGGGTGCCGCAACAGGCCCTCGCGCAGGGCGATGGCGTACGGCCGAACGGTGGCCGTGTCTGCGCGACGGGCAGCGCGTCGTGCCCGATCAGGCAGCCCGGACTGCCTTCGCGCCTCTGGTGGAGCTCCTGCCCGTCTGTTAGTCAGGAGGGTGACCGCCTGCCGTGCGAGAGGGAGACCATGCACGCCCAGCACAGCGCGAAGACCGATGAGGCCGAGCGCAGCCGTCCACCGGCGAGCAAGCCCGCGATCGGGGGCGCGCCGCCTCTCCTGGCCCTCCAGCGCAGCGTCGGCAACGCGGCGGTCGTCCGGATGCTCCGCCGGACCGGACGGCCAGGGGCTCAGGAAGAGCCCAGGCAGGGCGACGAATTCGACTACGGGCAGACCGAACACGCCGTTCAGCGCTCCACCGTCCAGGACGTGCTGCGCTCCCCGGGGCGTCCGCTCGACCACGGCACGCGCGCCGAGATGGAAGGCCGGCTCGGCGCGGACTTCTCGGACGTCCGCATCCACACGGACGCGGCCGCGCGGGCCTCGGCAGTGGACGTGGGCGCCCGCGCCTACACCTCCGGCCACCACGTCGTCATCGGCGAGGGCGGCGGCGACAAGCACACCCTCGCCCACGAACTCACCCACGTCATCCAGCAGCGCCAGGGCCCCGTCGCCGGAACGGACGACGGCACCGGGCTGAAGGTCTCCGACCCCTCCGACCGCTTCGAACGCGAGGCCGAGGCCAACGCCGTTCGCGTCATGCGGCGGTCGGTGCTTCCGCCGGCGCGGACCGAGGGCGGAGCCGCCGTCGGCACCCGTACCGACGTAGCGGTGCAGCGCGCGACGGCGGAGGAGGACCGCGAGGTCGCGGCGAACCTCGCGGAGGCCGCCGGCGGGCGCCTCGGGAGCACCGAGCCGTGGGCGCGCGAGACGTTCGATCCCCACGACACGGAGATCGGCGCGGACAGGACCGGTGTCCACATCGCCAGCGTCCAGGCCCCCACGGACAAGGTGATGAAAGCGGGTGCGCAGTGGTCGGCCGTCGAGCTGGAGAAGAAGAAAAAGCTCCTGGGCGAGGCCCTGGACACCGCGTTCCTCGAATGGAGCAAGCGGTACGACCCGGAGCAGGTGTACATCTTCACCGCGCCGGAGTACTACTTCAGCGGCCAGGGCACCCACTTCCTGAGCGGGGACCAGGCGGCCGGCGTGGACGAGTGGCTCGCCGACCGCCTGGCGATCCTGCCCAGCAACTACCTGGTGGTGCCGGGAACCATCGGCCGCCGACGTTCCCTCGACGCGCACGAATCGGACCAGGCGCGCGCCGACCAGCAGGAGGGCCGGAAGCGGCTCAAGGAGAACATGGGTGCCGACAACGGATACGCCAAGGACTCGGTAGCGGAGCTGGAGGAGATCTGGGAGCAAGGACCTGACCCCGACGGGTCGGGCAACGTGACCGTGTTCGACAACTACGCGCGTGTCTTCCAGGGCGGCCAGGATCCGAAGACCTACACGAAGCGTTTCGAGGCGCCGGACTGGGGAGGAGCTCCGGACCGTTCACAGGAGGAGATGGAGCAAGGCTTCTTCGCCATCGGGCAGGAGAACTTCGAGACCACCGTGAAGGGCGTTCAGGTCCGCCTCCAAATATGCTCGGACAACGCCGCGGAGAGCCTCTGGAACGAACCGTACGAAGGCGTCCACATCCTGGTGGCGGCGAACTTCGGCGACGCGGGCGAGAGCCAGGCCAACATGCACGGGGACACCTTCGTCGTGGCCGACTCGGGACATTCCCAGCTCTTCGAGGCCGACAATCCGGTCCCGCCGGCGGACAGCGTCAAGGACCTCCGGTACCACGCTGCCGAGAAGCGGAAGATGACGGGCAAGAGCCCGGAGGCGACCAGCACGAAGGGACCGGTCTCGCTGAACTTCTACCGCACGGCGACCCGGGAACCCAGCGCCCAGTAGGCGCTGGGGCGGTGGGCGAGGCCGATCGCGTGCCCTGCGGGTGCCCCTGGCCGCCGGGTCAGGCCGTGGGGAACTCGACCCGGACGCGCAGTCCGCCCGTGCTGCCGGGGTCGGCGGTGACGGTGGCGTGGTGGGCGCGCGCGATGGAGGCGACGATGGACAGGCCGAGGCCCGCGCCCTCACGCGGGCTGTGCCGACGCTCCTGGAGGCGGCGGAAGGGCTCGAAGAGGTAGGGGACCGTCTCCGGCGGCACCTGGGGGCCGGTGTTGGCGACCTCCAGGACGCCGTCGCGCACGTCGACGTCGACCCGGCCGCCGTCGTGGTTGTAGCGCAGGGCGTTGCCGACCAGGTTGCGTACCAGGTGTGCCAGCAGCACCGGATCACCCTCGACGGACACGGGGGCGGTGTCGGTCCGGACGGTGACGCCGTTCGCCCGGGCTTCCTCCGGGGCGGCGCACTCGGCGGCCACCGCGCGGGCCAGTTGGTCCAGTGCGACCGGTTCGCGGTGGTCCAGCCTCTGGTCGGAGACGGACAGCAACAACAGGCCCTCGATGAGCCGTTCGCTGCTCTCGGAGACCTCGATCAGTTTGCGGCGGACCCGGGCGACGGCGGCCGGGTCCCCGGTGGCCAGCCCGATCTCGGCCGCGGCCCGCTGCACCGCGAGCGGGGTGCGCAGTTCGTGTGCGGCGTTGGCCGCGAACCGCTGCTGCGCACCGACCAGTTGCTCCATGCGGTCGAGCATGTCGTCGAAGGTGTCGGCGAGCTGTTTGAGTTCGCCCGGGGGTGCGTCGAGGGCGATCCGCTCGTGCAGGTTCTCGCCCGAGAGCCGCCGCGCCGTGTTGGTGATCACCGCCACCGGGCGCAGCACCCGTCCCGACATCCACCAGGCCAGTGCCATCGAGATGACGGCGAAGGCGGCCAGGGCGATCAGGGAGACGGTCAGCAGCTGGTTCTGGGCGGCCTGCTCGGCGGCCTGGGTGACGACCTTGACGGCCTGGAAGTGGGACTGTCCGCCGTCGGCGGGGTCGGTTCCGGCGGGGGCGCTCCCGGGTGGGGCGTTCGCGGGGGCGGCGGTTCCCACCATGAGGGTCTTCGCCGCCGCGGCCGGGTCCGGGGTCGCCAGTGTGGCCAGTCGCGGTTCGACGGCGACGGCCGTGCTGATCGAGGTGTACAGCCCCTCCCGGACCAGGAAGTTGACCAGGACGATGAGCATCGCCCCGGCGAGGACGAGCAGCCCGCCGTAGAGCATGGTCAGCCGGCCCCGCTCCCCGCCCGGCAGCCGCGGGCGAGCTCTGCCCGGTAGCCGCGGGCGCGCTCTGCCGGGCCGCCGCGGGCGTGCTCTGCCCGGCAGCGGAAGCAGCGGAAGGCGGTTCGGGCCGACCGGGGCGGAGCGCCTCACGCCGGGACGCCGATGCGGTAGCCGTGGCCGGGCACGGTGTCGATGACCGAGGGCTCGCCGAGCTTGGCGCGGAGTTTGCTGAGGGCGACCCGGACCGCGTTGGTGCGGTATCCCATGTTCCGCTCCCACACCTGGTCGATCAGGTCCTCACCGCTGACCACGGCGCCCTCGGCCTGCATCAGCACCTCCAGGACGCCGAACTCCTTGCGGGACAGGGCGAGGTAGCGGCCCTCCCGGAAGGCCTGGCGGCGGGCGGTGTCGAGGGTGATGCCGGCACGTTCGATGACCGGCGGAAGGGCGGGGTGGGTGCGGCGGCCGAGGGCCAGGACCCGGGCCAGCAGTTCCTCGTAGGCGAACGGCTTGGTGAGGTAGTCGTCCGCGCCCAGGTCCAGGCCGTCGACGCGGTCGCGGACGGTGCCGGCGGCGGTGAGCATCAGCACCCGGGTCAGCAGCCGCTGCTCGACGACGCTCCGGCACACCTCGTCGCCGTGCGCTCCGGGCAGGTCGCGGTCGAGTACGAGCACGTCGTAGTCGGTGAGGCGCAGCCGTTCCAGCGCGTCGGCGCCGTTGTACACGACGTCGACGGCCAGGGCGTCGCGCCGCAATCCCTCGGCGATCATGTCCGCCAGGAATTCCTCGTCCTCCACGATCAGTACACGCATGACATCAGGTGTACCTGAAAGCCACCTTTCGTCGCCGTAAAGGTCTCGGCTGACAGCGGCGAAACGCGGGTGCGTGCCAGCCTCTGCGTCGTCGGTCACCCGGTATCGGAGACGTATCGGACACGGTGGCCGGCCACTCGCAATCGGACACGGAGGAATTCCATGCGGAACCACATGCGGAACCACAGGTACGGCGCGGCGGCCGTGCTGGTGGCGGGGATGGCGCTGTTCACCGCGGCCTGTGGCGGAGGCGCCACGGGCTCCGGCGGGGGCGGCGGCTCGGACTCGTCGGGCAGGGGCGCGGCGGCGGACCAGGCCTACGAGCACCGTAAGTGCCTGCGCGAACACGGCGCCCAGGTGAAGGAGCCGGAGCCGGGCCAGGACCCGCGGGGCCTGGTCCTCGAGGGCGGCCAGGACAAGATGGCGGAAGCCCTCAAGGCCTGCGGTGGAGCCGGTGGGGCGGGCGGCGCGAAGATGTCCCAGGCCGACAAGGACAGGGCTCTCAAGTTCGCCCAGTGCATGCGCGGTAACGGTGTGGACATGCCGGACCCGAAGTTCGACGGCGACTCGGCGATGTCGGGACAGGCGATGAAGGTCCCGGAGGGCCCCGACAAGGACAGGTTCGACAAGGCGAACAAGGCGTGCAGTGGTCAGAATGCGGAGTGAGCGCGGGCGGAGCCGCCGAACGTACCTGATCGCCGCGCTGGTCACCTCGGTCTCGCTGGTGGGCGGGGTCACGGCCCTCTCGCAGACCGGCGGCGGCGCGAGCGCCGGCACGGACCGCACGGACGGGCTGCCGCCGAGCACGGGCTCGGTGGAACGGCAGGACCTGAGCAGCCGGACCCAGGTGGACGGGACGCTCGGGTACGCCGAGGAGCGCCGGTTCAACGCCGGTGTGACGGGCACCCTCACCTGGCTCCCGGAGGCCGGCGCGCTGGTGGAACGCGACGGGGTCCTCTACGAGGTCGACGGCCGGAAGGTCCGGCTCATGGTCGGCGAGCGTCCCGTGTACCGGACGCTGAAGGCCGGCGACAAGGGGCCGGACGTCAGACAGCTGAAGGAGAACCTCCGCGCCCTGGGCCACGGCAAGGGGCTGGCCGCGGACGAGGAGTTCACCCCCGGCACCGTGGAGGCGGTCAAGCGCTGGCAGAAGGCCCACGGCCTGGCCCAGACCGGCGAGATCGGCCCCGAGCAGATCGCCTTCTCGCCCGGTCCGGTGCGGATCAAGAAGAACGACGCGGCCGTCGGCGACCAGGCCGCTCCAGGCAAGCCGGTGCTCACCACCACCGGCTCCGAACGGCAGGTGCAGATCAGGATCGAGGTCTCCCGGGCCGACCTCGCCAAGCCCGGTACCCGGGTCGAGGTCGCTCTGCCCGGCGGCGGCAGGGCCAAGGGCAGGGTCGCCTCCGTCGACCGCACCATCGGTGAGGACGGCAAGGAGCAGGGCTCCCAGGACAAGCCCGCCAAGATCACCGCCCGGGTGGTCTTCGACGACCCGGGGCAGGCGGAGGGATTCGACCGGGCGCCGGTCACCGTCGAGCTCGAGGGCGAGGTCCGCAAGGACGTGCTGACGGTACCGGTCAACGCCCTGCTCGCGCTGACCGGCGGGGGCTTCGGCGTCCAGGTCGTGGAGAACGGGAAGGCGCGCGAAGTCCCGGTCGAGCTCGGCATGTTCGGACAGGGCCGGGTCGAGGTCAGCGGGACCGGCCTGGCCGAGGGAATGAAGGTCGGGGTGCCCACGTCATGAGCGCGGTGGTCGAGTTGAACCAGGTCACCAAGGAGTATCCGGGCGGGGTCGTGGCGCTGCAGGGGGTGGACCTGCGCATCGGAAGCGGCGAACTGCTCGCCATCGTCGGCCCTTCGGGGTCGGGCAAGTCCACCCTGCTGCACATCGTCGGCACCCTGGACCGGCCCAGCGCCGGATCCGTCACCCTGGCGGGCCACGACGTCGCCGCCCTCTCCGACCGCAGGCTGTCCGCCCTGCGCGCCCGGCACATCGGCTTCGTCTTCCAGTCCTTCCACCTGGTGGCCGGGGTCAGCGCCCGGGACAACGTCGCCGAGGGCCTGCTCTACTCGGGCCTGCCGCGCGCCCAGCGCCGCAGGCGCGCGGCCCTGGCCCTGGAGCGGGTCGGGCTCGCGGACCGCATGCACCACCGGCCGCACGAGCTGTCGGGCGGCCAGCGGCAGCGGGTGGCGATCGCCCGGGCGGTGGTCGGCGAGCCGGACCTGCTGCTGGCCGACGAGCCGACCGGCGCGCTGGACTCCGCCTCGAGCGAAGCGGTGATGGAGCTGCTGCACGACCTCAACGCCGACGGTGCCACCATCGCGGTGATCACCCACGACGGCGAGATCGCCGACAGCCTGCCCCGCCAGGTCCGGATCCGCGACGGCCGCGTCGTGGCGGACCTGCGCACCGGCGCCGCCGTCCCGGCCGATCGGGGTGGGGAGCGATGAGCCGCACACGGCTCTCCCCGGCCCGGCTCGGCCCCCGTGACGTCCTCCACGTCGGCTCGGCCGGCCTGCGCACCCGGCCGCTGCGGGTGGTGCTGTCCGCGCTGGGCATCGCCATCGGCATCGCCACCATGATCGCGGTGGTCGGCATCTCCTCCTCCAGCAAGGCCCAACTCCTGCGTCAGCTCGACCGGTTGGGAACCAACCTGCTGGTGGCCTCCCCCGGCCAGGGGCTGTTCGGCGAGAAGGTGAAGCTGCCCGAGGAGTCGGTCGGCATGCTGAGCCGCGTCCCCGGGGTCGAGCAGGTCGGCGCGACCGGTGACCTGGCGCAGTCCGTCCGGCGCAGCGAGAAGATCCCCGACGACGAGACCGGCGGCATCACCGTGAAGGCCGCCACCGAAGGACTGCTGGACGTCGTACGCGGCGCGGTCGGCTCGGGCACCTGGCTCAACGAGGCCAACGGGCGCTACCCGTCGACGGTGCTCGGACACGTCGCGGCCCAGCGCCTGGGCATCACCGCCCCCGGCCAGCAGGTCCACATCGGCGGCCGGTACTTCACCGTCATCGGCATCCTCGACCCGCTGCCGCTGGCCCCCGAGATCGAGCGGGCCGCCCTGGTCGGCTGGGACGGCGCCGGCACGCTGCTGGGCTTCGACGGCCACCCGACCCAGATCTACGAACGGTCGACGGACCGGACGGTCAGCGCGGTCCGCGAGCTGATCCCCCGCACCGTCGATCCGCAGAACCCGCACAACGTGCAGGTCACCGACCCCTCCTCGGCGCTCCAGGCCAAGGCCGCCACCGAGGGGGCGTTCACCGACCTCCTGCTCGGGCTGGGCGGGGTGGCGCTCCTGGTCGGCGGCGTCGGGGTCGCCAACACGATGATCATCTCGGTGCTGGAGAGGCGCCACGAGATCGGACTGCGCCGCTCCCTGGGCGCCACCAGGGGCCAGATCCGCCTCCAGTTCGTGACGGAGTCCCTCCTGCTCTCCGGGCTGGGCGGACTGGCCGGCGTGGCCCTGGGCGCGGCCGCCACCTACGCCTTCGCCGCCTCGGGCGGCCTGCCCTGGGTGGTCCCCCCGTGGGCCGTCACCGGGGGCTTCGCCGCCACCCTGCTCATCGGCACGGTCGCCGGCCTCTACCCGGCCGTCCGGGCCGCCCGCCTCTCCCCGACCCTCGCCCTCCACGCCGGCTAGCGGGCCGCACGGGTGGGGCACCCCTCCGGGCGCCCCACCCTCCGGTCCGGTCGGCCTGCCGGCCAAGGCACGGGTGGCTCGGCTCCAGCAGTCCCGCACCACTCTGTCGAACGTCAGTGTCAGAGTAGGCCCGTACTGTTCACGGCATGGCAATCGTGATGTTCGTCGACGAGACGACGGCTGGGGACCGGAGCGACGGGTGGGAACTGGAGGTTCTCGAGGAGAGGCTCACCGTGCGTGAGCTGATCCGGCGCAGGGTGTTCCAGGAGGTCGCCGAGTACAACGCGAAGGCACCACAGGTGTTCCAGGGGCTGGTGCGGCCGCACGATGCCGAGCGGGTGCTGAACGGGTACGCCCTGCGCACGCCGCGCCGGATCGATCCGGAGGCGCAGAGCGAGCTGGCGCTCCGGGCGTTCGCGGGCAACGGCTTCCTGGTGCTGGTGGGGGAACGCCAGGTCACCGACGCGGAGGAGGAGGTCGAGCTCGGCCTCGGCACCGAGGTCACGTTCCTGAAGCTCGTTCCGCTGGTGGGGGGATGACGGTGATGGACTTCCAGGAGATCACGGAGCTGGTCCGGCAGTACGCAGGAGAGGCGGATGACCTCGCCGTCGAGCTGCTGAAGCTGGGAACAGGGAGGCACAGCGGCTACTGGGAGGGACGGTGGGACGGCGCCTTCGCCGAGTTGCGCGCGCTGCCGTCCGAGGCCCGGACCGCGCTCGCCGACGCGCTGGTCGGGCAGTACCACTCGGCCGAGGCCGGCCCGGTCGCCCGCGGGAACGTTCTCATCCTGCTGGCTGTCGTCGCGCACGGTCTGCCCGGCGACCGGCTCCCGGCGGAGCGCACGGAGAAGCTCGACGAGCTCGGCCACGAGAACTCCGTGGTGCACAGCGGCCGTCACCTGCTCCTCGCCGAGGCCGAGCTCGGGGCCGGCCGCCCCCTCACTCCCGAGGTCGTGGCCGTCTACCGGCGCTCGGCCCTGGACACCTACGGCAGGAAGCCGCTCGTCGAGTTCGCCGGCACGCTCACCGAGCCCGTCCTCAACGTCGGTGAGGAATGGGCCGAGCAGGCCCTGCGGGACACCCTGGACGACCCCGACTGGCAGGCACTCCTGCGGCACGCGACGACCGCCACAGCCGCCAAGCCCTCCCGCCCGTGGGAGCAGCGGGCCGAACGCCTGATCCTCCCCCTCGGTGCCGACCGCGTCCGGACCACCCTGCTGCCCTGGCTCGCCCTCGTCGGCCGCCGCACCTTCGCGCTGAACCATGAACTCCTCGGGTCCGACGGACACAGCGCCTACGACCCGTACAACGCCAACGCCCTGCGCGGACTGACCTGGATGCTCGCCCTGCTGCCGGCCCATCCGGACACCGCCCGCGCCCTCGGCGCGCTGGTCGAGACCTCCCTCAGGAAGATCCCCGGGCTCGGCCCGCGCAACCCGAAGGTCGCCAACGCCGCCACGACCGCGCTCTCCCGCATCGACGGCGAAGCGGCCCTCGCCGAACTCGCCCGCCTGGCCACCCGCGTGACGTACAAGGGCACGCTCAAGCTGCTCGACACCGCGCTCCGGACCCGGGCCGAGGCGCTGGGCCTGTCCCGCGAGGAGGTCGAGGAGATCGCCGTCCCCGCCTACGGGCTGACCGGGGTCGGCCGGGCCGAGCCGCGTCTGGGCGAGGCCACGGCGGTCCTGGAGGTCCGGGGCACCAGGGTGTTCCTCGGCTGGCGCAACGCCGCGGGCAAGGAGGTCAAGAGCGTGCCCGCCGCCGTCAAGCGCGACCACGCCGAGCAGCTCAAGGAGCTGAAGACGGCGGTCAAGGACATCGACAAGATGCTCTCCGCCCAGAGCGAGCGTCTGGACCGGCAGTTCCTCGGCCGCCGCACCTGGCCGTACACCGCCTGGCGCGAGCGGTACCTCGACCACCCCCTGGTCGGCACCCTGGCCCGACGGCTGCTGTGGACGGTCGACGGCACGACCGTCGGATTCGCGGACGGCGAGCTGCGCACCCTCGCCGACGACCCGGTGCGGGAAGGGGCCGAGGTCCGGCTCTGGCACCCGGTGGGCCACGAGCCCGCCCAGGTCGTGGCCTGGCGTGACTGGCTGGAGCGGCACGAGATCACCCAGCCGTTCAAGCAGGCCCACCGCGAGGTGTACCTGCTGACCGACGCCGAGCGCGCGACGGGGACGTACTCCAACCGTTTCGCCGCGCACGTCCTGCGCCAGCACCAGTTCCACTCCCTGACGTCGGCCCGGGGGTGGCGCAACAAGCTGCGCCTGATGGTCGACGACTCGGCCCCGCCCGCCACCCGTGCGCTGCCGCAGTGGGGGTTGCGCGCCGAGTACTGGATCCACGGGGAGGGCGACGAGTACGGGGACGACACCACCGAGTCGGGCAGTTACCTGCGTCTGGCCACCGACCAGGTCCGCTTCTACCCGATCGACGCGCCGGAGAACGCGGCGGACTGCTACGGCGGTGAGTACCGCATGTGGCCGGAGGCCGGCGCCGGGCCGGTGGAGCCCGTCCAGCTCGCCGAGGTCCCGCCGCTCGTGCTGTCCGAAGTCCTGCGCGACGTGGACCTGTTCGTGGGCGTGGCCAGCATCGGCAACGACCCGGCCTGGCAGGACGGCGGACCGGAGGGCCGCTTCAGGGACTACTGGAGGTCGTACGGCTTCGGTGAGCTCGGCCAGGGTGCCGAGACGCGCCGCATGCTGCTGGAGCGGCTCGTGCCCCGGCTGGCGATAGCCGACCGCTGCACCCTCGAGGGCCGCTTCCTCCACGTGAAGGGCGAGCGCCACACGTACAAGATCCACCTCGGCTCGGGGAACATCCTGATGACGCCGAACGACCAGTACCTGTGCATCGTCCCGAAGTCCGCCGCGGCCGCCCCGCAGACCGGCTACCTCCCCTTCGAGGGCGACCGCCTGCTGGCCGTGATCCTCAGCAAGGCGATGATGCTGGCCGAGGACACGAAGATCACGGACCCGACGATCCTGAGCCAGCTCTAGCACTGCGAGTTCGTTCGCCGGGTTGCTTGATCACGCGGCGAGGAGGGCCTGCCGCCCCGGCGCAGGCCCTTCTCGCCGCGGATGCGGGCTCGCCCCTTGTGTTTGGGCGGCCGGGACGTCGTGGTGGCGGGCGTTGGCGTCACGCCACCGTAGACAGGCGGGCAGCACACGGCTCTGGACCGTGTGGTTCGGGTGACTGGAGTTCGCCAGGGCGAACTGACGCAGTGCGCCCTCACCGGATGATCGGCGGCGTGCGGCGCCACCACGTGTGCCGGGGTCCAACGGGGTCTACTCAGGGCGCTGATCGCGCGCCACGCATACGGCTGCCGCCTGCACCGCCTCTTACTCCCGCTGGTTCGGTCCACTTTGCATCCCACGGGGATTGGGTGTCATTCCGAAACGTAAGCAAAGGACTTGTCACGTTGGCCTGATTGCGCCTTGGGATTCCCTTGAGTTCCCGGAGAGACTGCCCATGGCCCGGCAAGTCCCGTGCTCGATGAGGCGGCTACGAAGGACGGTTCCGCGGTGCCGGAAGGGCACCGGACGGGTTCCGCGGGCGTGCCGGGCGGGCGGATTTCCTTCCGAAAGGGGTACGTCATGAAGAGACTCACGGCGGTACTGGCAGTATTCGGTTCAGGGGCACTGGCGGTCCTCGGCGTTCCCGGCACGACCGCTGCCGCTCCGGCGGCTGTGTCGTCCTGGACCCCGTACAACATCCAGAACTACAACAGTGAGCGGTGCATTCTCGGGCCCGGCCATGGAAGCGAGACCGGCCTCGCACAGGTGGAGTGTGCCGGGTATGCGGACCAGAAGTGGGAGAAGCACCAGTACCTCGGCGAGAACTATTACTTCCTCGCCAACGTGAACAGTCGGCTCTGCCTGCTCGCACGATCCCAACAAGAGGCACGCCAGATAGACTGCGGGGCCGCCGGAGCGGATGCCGACTGGTACATAGACACCATCAATGCGGCCGACCCGCAGTGGAAGCGTCTCGTGAACAGGGCGACAGGCACGTGTCTGGTCCCCCAGAACACGAACCTGAACGTCCCGATCCTGCAGGCCACCTGCGACTACAGCACCAACCCTCCTGCCGATCAGCGGTGGCGATTCATCAACTTCTAGGATCCGAGCCCTGTTTCGCGTCGAGGCAGGGCTTTCCTCCCGGTACTGCGGTGCCGGGTCCAGGAGAGGAAGACGAGCGATGCGCACTGGATCATCCCGAACAGCCATCCGTCAGTGGTCAACCAGGTTGAAGAGCGGCCTGGCCGCGGCGGGACTGGTTGCGGTGTCCTCGGTCGGGCTGCTGTCCGCTCCGGCCCAGGCGGAGTCCATGCAGTGCACCGAACTGGTGTGCCCGTTCGTCACCGGCGGCCCTGACGGGTACGCAACGCATGCCTACAAGCGCAGTTCGGCCGCCGGCGCCTCCACCTTCGAGGGCTTCTTCGCTTTCAGCGGCCCGGGGCTCCACGCCGACACCGAGACCAAGCGGTGGTACGACTTCGAGAACACGAGTACCTTCGGCGGCCGTGGCGCGGGCCTCGTGTGCGTCCAGATGATGTACAAGCATCCGGACGGGAGCTTCGGCTACGGCTCCCAGCGGTGCGACCGGGTCTACTGAGCCTCGGGGCCCAGGTGCTCGCCCGGCGTCCCGCAGGGAGGCGCCGGGCGCGCGCGTTCCGGAACCGTTGGCGTCGAGACTTGACCCGGTCATCGATGAGGCTCAGAGACCGGAGGAGGCTCCGGTGCTCCGGCTGACATAGGACCTCCATACGGCGGTGGGGCGCGGTGGAGGTGACAGCCTGCCCGTCGCCCCGGGTGCCGGGGGCGCCGAAGGTGAACTCACCGCCGTGCTTGGGCGGATGGCCCCCGGCAGGGTTGGTCAGGGCGAACTCGCACAGGCTGTTGGATGGCGGTGGCGGCAGCCGGGTCGGCGCCGGGCTCCGCTCGCACCGCGTCCAGGACCTGCGCGAACGCGTCGCGGGCCGGGGCGTTGGACGCCGCCCTCGGTCCAGGGGCGGGGGCGGGTGCGGGGCCGGGAAAAATTTCTTCGAACCCGGCTGCAACCCCCCGGCGGGATGGACGTCTATCAGGGTGAGAGGCGGGGAGAGCGAGCCGGCGGAGCCGGGGGGCTCGGGCCGACTCCTCGGGGCGCGACAGTAGGCGCCCGCTCATCCGATCACCACCATCACCATGTCCTTGGGGGGACTGTCACATGAACGCGTCCGTTATCGCCCGTATTGCGAAGATCGTCCCGCTGGCCGTTGTCGCCGCCGTCGGCGTCACCGCCTGCGGCCCGACCGAGGGCGGGGCCTCCGTCGCCGCCTCCGCTCCCGCCTCCGCCCCGGCCACCACCTCCTCGGCCACCCCCGGTGCGGGCGCCGTCCCGACCGTCCCCGCCCCGGCCGCGCCGACCGCCGAGGCGGCCCCGGCCGCCGCCACCCCGGCCGGGCAGGCCCCCGCCGCCGGGGCCGCGACGGCCAAGACCGACGTCAAGGCCGCCGCGAAGGCCGCGGCCAAGCCCGCCGCGCCGAAGGCCCCCGCCCCGTCCGGCGGAAGCGGTATCGGCATCACCTTCGGCGGCCTGAGCGAGGGCGGGAAGATCGGGCTGAACGACCTGGTCCCCTTCACCGTCACCTGGAAGAACAACGACGCCACCGGCACCCGCAGCGTGGCCCCGGTGGTGGCCACCCAGCAGTACGAGGGCGCGCCCTGCACCATGGTGCTCGCGATGGCGGACGGCACCCTGGAGCGCAAGGACGCCTCCGGCTGGAAGACGCTGGACCACCTCAGCCAGGGCGGCGGGATGGACTACGCGGGTACCGCCGACGACGCGGCCTTCACCCTGGCTGCCGGCGAGAGCCGGACCATCGAGTTCCGGATGCGACTGTCCCTGGCCAACCGCCCGGGGCAGATCACGATCGAGGCGGACGCCCCCGTGCCGCACTCCAAGAACTACCTGGACATGGCGAAGGCCGAGCTGAACGCCACGGTCGTCGACAGCCACAGCCCGGAGATGCTCTCGGTGATGCCGCCGGCCAAGGGCGTGATCACCACGGACCCGATCCCGTTCAGCTTCCGGGTCTCCTCGCCGGACGGCACCGCGGGCCTGCGCCCCCGGGTGACCGTCTGGAGCTCCGAGGGGCCGACGCCGAACGACGTCACGGTGGAGGCCCGGGTCGGCGACGTGTGGAAGCCGGTCGAGCTGAAGGACGAGTGCGGCCTGGTCACGGTCGACCCGAACGTGCCGGGCGTCCGTGACGGCAACACGGTCGAGTACACCTTCCGGGCCACGTTCAAGGAGGCCCCGAAGTACGGCGCCGACGTGGACATCCGGGTGAGCGCGGAGTCGAACGGCCACCAGTCCGTCCAGCGCTCCGTCTTCCTGCGCGACGCGCGCTGACACCGCGCACCCGCGCACCCGCACCGCACCACCGCCCCGGCCTCCCACCACTCGGGAGGCCGGGGCGGTGGCGTTGGGGAAGAGGCGCCGGGACGCCGATGTCCCGGTGAGCCGGAGGGCTACCGGTACCAGTCATCTCCGCCGTCGTCCATTTCCCTACTGGAGTGTGCCTGTTGAAGGCGATCCGAAGGGGTGCTCGTTGACAGGCTGGAAGGTGTTCTGGGTCCCAGACGCCCGCAACCGTGCCGGTGTCCGGTCGAAGCTGCTGGCCGGCTGGGACGACCTGAGCGCGCGGGAGGCGGCGAGCGGGATTCACCCGGGGGACCCGATCTCCCTGTCGCCGGACCACCAGGTCGATCCGGTACTGAGCCTCTACGTGCAGTCGAGGGCGTTCCGGTTCTACGAGGTGGAGACGAAGAGGAACTACGCGACGGACATCGCATTGCTTCTGACCTTTCTGTGGGGGCGGGGCAAGTCGTGGCTCCGGGCGGAGGGACGAGATCTGAACGACTACGAGTTCTGGCGGACCTGTGCTCCGGAGAACCTCGGTCAGATCGGCGGGGCCAAGTGGAATCGCGAGCTTGCGGCGTTCACGGCGCTGTTCCGCTGGGCGAAGTGGGCGGGGTGGATCGCCTCCAATCCGGTGGAGATGCGGGAGGTTGTCGGCCGGGACGGCTCGGTGGCGGAGGTTCCACAGGCGCGGGCGAAGGACGCGCGGTCGTCGAACGTGCGGTGGCTGACGCCGCGGACCTGGCGACTGTGGACGGACATCGGCTTGCGGGGCTCGACGGGGACAGCCGGCCGGCGTACGGCTGGGCCGGGCGGCTGGAGGACCGGAACGTGGCGTTCGTGCGGACGGTGACGTCGTCGGGGCTGCGGAAGCAGGAGGCGGGGTCGTTGCTGACCGGGCGGCGTGTGGCGAAGCGGTCGGCCAGTTCCGACCCCCGACGCGGCCGGCGGCTGCGCCGCCTCGTTCCTGCTCTGCCTGGGCTGCCGCAACGCCCGTGTCCACCCGGGGCATCATCCCCGGCTGGCCCACCTGCACCAGGCCCTCGGCAACGCCCGTTCGGTGCTGCCCGCCGACGTGTGGGCCGAGGGTGGGGCGACGCCCACGCCCGTCTCGAAGACCTTCGCCAGCAGGTCGGCGCCCCGGCCTGGCAACAGGCACTGACCGGCCTTACCGAAGGCGGCCGTACCATCATCGACCACCTGCTCGCCGGAGACCTCGACCCGTGACCACCGAGGCCGCCACCGACCGCTTCCGCCTCGCCGTACCCGGCCCGGCCACGCCCGTCGTGCCCGACCACCTGATCACGCCCGAGCACGCCCGAGCACGCCCACTTCAACTCGCGCTATGCGGACCGGGTATGGTCTCTCGCCCCGCTGATCGCCAACCCGGGCGAGAGCCTGCGCTCCGTCACCTGGCAGCAGTTCCCCATCCACCTGCGCGAGGAGATCCGGCTGGCCGCGTGGACGCTGATCAACGGTGAGCTGCGGCCCACCTTCGTCAAGCAGCGCGGCATCAAGATGCGCACCCGCCTGTCCCCCGCGCTCGTGCGCGAGACCATCGACACATGGCGGCACCTCGCCACCTGGCTCGACGAACGCGGCATCCAGTCGCTGGCCGCGTGCGACCAGCAGGTGCTGCACGACTACGGGCTCCACCTGCGGGAGAGCGCCACGTCACGCAAGGCCGCGACCAGGCCGCTCACCGCGCTGGTCCGGCTGTGGGTGTTCGACGGACTCAGCGGGTTCCCGGCCGGCATCGCCCGGCCCCCGTGGGACGAGTTCGGCGTTGACGACTACCTGCCGGCCGCGGGCTCACTGGGTGGGGAGAACGCGCGCGAGCCGCTGGCCGCGGAGACCATGGGTCCCCTGCTGGTCTGGGCCGTCCGGATGGTCGAGGACCTCTCCGACGACATCCTGGCGGCCTGGTGCGAGGGCGAACACCTGCGCAGCAGGACCGCCAGGTCCAACAGGTCCACCCCGGCCGGCAAGGCCGCACTGCGCTCCTTCTTCGAACCGCTGCTGGCCGCCGGACTTCCCTGCCCGCGAACGAGGAGAACGGGGCGATCCGGCTGGCCCGCGAATACGTCCTCGCCCGCACCGGCGCCTCCGGCAAGCAGCTCGACGCGATGAACAAGACCCACGACCTCACCGGCGCCGTCGCCCGCCGACCCGGACCGTGCCCGAGAACCAGAGCCTGCGCGCCCGTGTGGTCGCCGACGACCCTACGGTCGTCCCCATCGGCCAGCGCCCTCCGCGTTAGAACCGTCACCTGAACGCGCGAACCCGGACCGACAGCCGCAGCCGACCGCCCTGTCCGGCGTTCTCCCGACGTGGAGATCGCAACCCAGGAAGCCACCGTCACCATCCGGACCTTGTCGGTCAACGGCAAGCGGACGCGGCGCTGCACCAGTGCTGGAAGAGTACTTCCGGATTGTTCGGCGAGGGGCCGTCCAGCAGCGGACTGTGGATCCCCTTCAGCGTCCGGTCGAAGAACGCTGTCACGTACTCGCGGGTGATCTCCACCCCGCGTGCCGGGGAGAGGGGCGGCGTCGGGAACCCGGCCTCCTCCAGAAGCAGGTCCAGGTCGGTGAAGCTGGTGTGGTCGGCGCCGGCGACCGTCAGCCACTTCTTGTAGCCGCCGAGGGCGTCCCAGGCCTGCCCCCACGTGGTGTCGCCGCCGCCGGCCGGGTGGTTGCCGGGCGAACTCAGCATGAGGAACGGCCGGTTGATCTGGCCGGGCATCGGGGCCGGGGCGAAGGTGCCGTCCATGTTCACGCCGGCCCGTACGCGCGGGTCGGCGATCATCGTGGTGGCGGCCGCCGCTCCGCCGAGGGAGTGTCCGGCCATGCCGATCTCGTGCTCGTCGATGAGGTGTGCCAGGCGCCACGCGGTATTGCCATGCGTCAACTGGTCGATCACGAAGGACACGTCCAGCGCGCGGCTGGCGGTGACCGTGCCCATGTCGAGGTTCGGGTCATCGCAGATCGCGCACGGCGGCGTCTGGCCGTTCGCCAGCGTCTCGCCGCTGTCCTCGTAGGTGTGGCCGACGAGTGCGACGACGTAGCCGTGACTGGCCAGGTCGGTCGCGAGCGAGGTGAGCATCATGCGCGGGTGCTCGAACCCGGGCGAGAGGACTACCAGCGGATACTTGCCGCTCCGCGGCCGCGCGCCGTCGAAGGCGTGAGTGGCGACGCTGGAAAGGTTCTGTGGGGTGATGCCAGAGCTCGCCGGTATCTTCCGGAGCTGGATGGCTCCGGCTGCCTCGGCGAGGGTCATGTAAGGGGCCGGAGTCCCGGTCCCGGGGACGGCCGGGTAGACCATCGTGACGGTCAGTTGGCGGGGGCCGGATGACGGCATCCACGGGTCGGGACGGCTCGCGTCGGTGAGGTGGATGACGTCCTCGCCGGCGGCGTAGGGGCCGGTCGGCGCGGGGAGCGTGCCTTGGAAGGTCCGCGCGGGTGCCGTGGCCGTGGCCGGTGCGGTGTCGAACGCGTGCGTGGCCATCGGTGTGGCCGACGGTGTGATCGTGGCGGCGAAACCGGCGCCGGTTCCGGTGACGAGGGCGGCGAGCGCCAGCGCCGCGACGGCGCTGATACGGCGATTGCGTTTCATGGGATCGACGCTAGGTTCCGCGGCTCCGTATCGAATCGGCCCGTGGATGTAACCATTCTGGTGTCGTTCGTAGCCCCGGCGAGGTACCGGAGTAATCCGCCGGGAGTATGTCGTGCGGCGCGGGGTTCCCTTCGCCGGCATCGTCGAGCGCCACCTTCGTCTTGGCCTACGACGAACACGACGCCAAGCCCTACCGCTGGACCTACGACGGTTCCGGACCGGGGTGGCCTGGCGGGATGTGCCGCCGCGGTACGGCTCCTGGGCCACCCTGCACACCCGATTCCGGCGCTGGGCCGAGGACGGAACCTTCGAGCGGATGTTGCGGGCCGCGCAAGCGCAGGCGGACGCGGCCGGCGACATCGACTGGCTCGTATCGGTCGACTCCACCGTCGTGCGAGCCCGCCAGAGTGCCGCCGGGGCACGAAAAGGGGAACCCAGAACCAGGCGCTCGGCCGCTCCCGAGGCGGGCTGACCGGCAAACTCCACCTGGTCGTCGACGGGCTCACGTCACGAGCTCTTCCGCTCAGCGGCCCGGCCGAGGGAAGGTCCTGGTCGCGAGAGCCGCGCAGGCCACCGCCAGCGGCAACTCGGCGAAGACCGTCATCAGCGCCGCCAGCTTGAAGTCCGAACCCGGGGCAGCCGTCATGGTGTCGAACCAGGCGTCGACCAGCAGCACGGCCGAGGTCGCGGCGGAGGTCAGGCAGGCCCGGCAGTCGCCGCGCCTGAGGAGCAGTCCGGTGGAGAGCAGGCCGAGCGCCTCAAAGCTGTCCAGACCCGTCCACGTCCAGGCCCAGTGCGAGGCCTGGGCTGTGGCCGGCAGCCCGGTGTGCAGGAAGACCAGCCAGGGAATCATCGCCAGCCCGAGCACGGTGAGGACCGTGGCCGCCCGGCGAAGCAGCAGAGGGAACGTGGAAGCGGCCGCGGCCTTCGGAAGGATCCGCGGGACACCGGAGCCCGAACCGGCGTCCACGCGGACCAGACGGAGCGAATGAACGCCGGTCAGCAGGCCGAGGGAGAGTACTGATGACAACATCGCGGTGAACGTCGTCAAGGCCATGACGAGGGAATGGGCCCGACGCCGGCCCACGCCGGAGCGTACGACCTTGCCGAGCGCGCTCACCGGCTCACCGGCGGCAGCATGCGGGCCATGGCGTGGAATCCGGCCTCGAAGAGGCGTCGGGGCATCGGCGGCTTGCGCAGCGTCATCCGAGCGCTCCCGCCGGACGGGTCAGCCGCGCGTGGGCGGCCAGGCCGGCACCGCTGCCACTGTTGACGACGTCCCGCGCGACCGCACCGTCCACCAACTCGATGGTGCGGTGCGCGGTGGTGGCGGCCAGCTGCACGTCGTGGGTCACCAGCACGATGGTCTGGCCCTCGGCGTTCAGGTCCAGCAGCGTGGACTTCCCACTGCCGGAATGGCCGAGGATCGCCACACAACCACCGGACGCCACGGACAAGGTCACACCGGCCACCGCGGGCGGGCCGTCGTCGTACTGCTTTATCGCGTCTTGGAGAGCGATCATCGGCGGATTCGTCATGGCCATGAACCTAGGAACGGACCATGATCCATCGCGTCGGCCGGTGGATTTCGCGTTCCCCAGGCCGTCGGCCCGGGGGTGTACCCCGCGTACATCCCCGGGGCGACGCGCGGAGCCCACGCCACTGAATACGATCTCCGCGTGGAAGAGCTCCTCCAACGTCTCTCGACATCGAAGCGCGTGACCTGGCTGACGTCACAGGCCGTGGTGCTGGCCACCGCCGGCCTGTACGCGCTGATGATCCCCTTGACGATGGGGACCCCGGATCCTGAGCACTCCCTGTTCGGGTTCCCCGACCTTGAGCCCGTCCAGATGCTAGGTCTGTATGTCGTGCTCGCCCTTCCGGTTCTGCTGGTGCGCCGTCTGCCGGCGACCGTCTTCGCGGTGATCCTGGGCGAATCGGTCCTCGGCGACGCCTTCGGCGCCCGGCCCGTCATCATGTTGGTCCTGCTCGTCGCCTTGGGCGGGTACCTCGCCGCCCGGCGGCCGAAGGTTGCCGCCGTCGGCTCCGTCGCGGGCGTCGTGGCCGCTTTCGTCAACGACATCCACGACCGCGAGCAGTCCGTCGGCGACGCGGTCCAGTGGGCCGGGGGGTTCGCGTTGTGGTTCGCGGTCGCGTGGATCTTCGGAGGGGTGTACCGCAAGCGCCGTGAGTACCTCGGAGCCCTGCACGAGGAGAAGGCGGCCCGCGCCGTCATGGCCGAGCGGCTGCGGATCGCCCGCGAACTGCACGACAGTGTCGCGCACAGCATCGGGATCATCACGGTGCTGTCGGGAGCGGCGGCGCGGGTCGTGGACACCAAGCCCGAGCAGACGCGGCAGGCGCTGAGCGGCATCGAGTCCACCAGCCGCCAGACGCTGCTGGAGCTGCAGCGCATGCTCGGGGCGCTGCGCCGCGCCGAGCCGGACGAGGCCATGCCGGGGGCCGCTCCGCTGGCGCCGGCCGGCAGCCTGGCCGATGTCCCGCGGCTCGCCGAACGTACGGCCGACGCCGGGGTGCGGGTCCACGTGGACTGGCGGGGCGAGCGGCGTCCGCTGCCGCCGGAGATCGAACTGTCGGCATTTCGGATCATCCAGGAGTCGGTGACGAACGTGGTGCGGCATTCCGGTGCGCGGACGTGCAGGGTCGAGGTCGGTTACGAGCCGGAAGGAGTGAGGATCGAGGTGGTGGACGACGGGGACGACGGTCCCGGCGGGCCCGGCCGTCCGAGGCCCTGGGCGGCGGCCGGCGGGAGCGGCTTCGGCCTGCTCGGCATGCGCGAGCGAGTGACGTTGCTGTCCGGCCAGTTCAGCGCGGGCAGGCGTCCGGAGGGCGGATTCCGGGTGACGGCGAGGCTCCCGGCATGAGCGTGCGGGTGCTGCTGGTCGATGACCAGCCGCTGATGCTGGTCGGGCTCGGGATCCTGATCGGCGACACCGACGACCTGGAGGTGGTGGGCGAGGCCGGCGACGGCCGCGAGGCGGTGCGCCTGGTGCGTGAGCTGCGGCCGGACGTCGTGGTGATGGACATCCGGATGCCGGGCATGGACGGGATCGAGGCGACCCGGCAGGCAACCGCCGAGCCGGACCCGCCCAAGGTGCTGGTGCTGACGACCTTCGACGACGACGAGTACGTCTACGGCGCTCTGCGCGCCGGCGCCAGCGGATTCCTACTCAAGAGCATGGCCCTGGACGCGATCCTGGACGCGATCCGTGTGGTGGCGGCCGGCGACGCGTTGATCGCGCCGAGCGTCACCCGACGGCTGATCGCCGACTTCGCCGGAACCTCCGCCACCCCCGCCACCCCCACGGCCCCCGAACCGGACACCGAGGCCGCCGCGGACTCGAGTCCCATCGCGGGGATCACCGACCGGGAGCGCGAGGTACTGGCACTGGTCGGACAGGGGCTGTCGAACGCTGAGATAGCCGAGCGGCTGGTGATCAGCGCGGCGACGGCGAAGACCCATGTCGCGCGTCTGTTCGCCAAGCTCGAGGCCCGGGACCGCGTCCACCTGGCGATCATCGCCTTCGGGGCCGGACTCGCGCCAGGTGGACGGTAGGGCAGGGTGAGAAGAACGATCACCGACCACGAGTTCGCCACGTTCGCCAGACGCGCGAGCTCACCCACCTGGCCGCGGCGGGATTCGAGCCGAGGTTGTTCAGGAAGTCACGGACCGGCGCGGGTGTCGAGAGCGTGGTAGCCCGCTTCACGGGTCGAGGAGGATCGGACCGAGGAAGAACCTTTAGCAACGTCAGCGCCAGCTACCTGCGTGGCCTGTTGCTGGACGGGCGGCGCAAGTCGATGCAGCCGATGGCCGAGCGCCTGGGCGTCGACCACCAGCGCTTGCAGCAGTTCATCTCCTCCTCGACCTGGCCGGTCGAGGAGGCCCGCGCCCGGATCACCCGGCGGGCCGTGCAGGCGCTGACACCGGCCGCCTGGGTGATCGACGACACCGGGTTCCCGAAGGACGGCACGGCCTCGCCCGGGGTCGCCCGCCAGTACTCCGGAACACTCGGCAAGATCGGCAACTGCCAGATCGGGGTGAGTGTCCACGCGGTCACTGACACGGCGTCCTGTCCGCTCGACCGGCGCCTGTTCCTGCCCGCTGCCCGGGACCCGGAACATGCTGCGGATGAGGCCGCCGCCGCCCGCACCGGGCGGCGGCGGGCCCACTGCCGCATCCCGGCGGATGAGGACCACCGGCCGAAGCGGCGCCTGGCGGTGGAGATGCTCGACGAGCTCGCCGCCCGGCACCTCACCCCGCCAGTCGTGGTCGCCGATGCCGACCACGGTGACAACGCCCACTTCCGCAACGCCCTCGACGAACCGGGCCTGCACTGGATCGTGCGGGTCAAGGGCCTGGCAACCGCCCACCCGCCGGACGCGGTCCCCCGCCAGCCGCCCTACGGCGGACTCGGCCCCCGCCCCAAACCCCGCTACCGCACCCGACCTGTCCCGCCGGCCGGGCACGTGCGGGCCGCCGGCCGAGCGGCGGCCCGCACGATCACCTGGCGACACGGCTCCCGCGACCACCTGACCAGCGACTTCATCGTTCTACGGGTCCGGCTGGCCGGACACCGGCCCCGGATCGAGGAGGACGGCACCGTTCCCGCGTGCCGACTGCCGGCCCAGTGGCCCGCCCACCTGCCGAAGCCGTCCCACCACTGGGTTTCCAACCTGCCAACGACCACTGCCCAGACCAAGACCAGCCCCGACCTAACAAAGCACTACTCGGTCCAGCGACCTTGAGTCAGCAGATGGCTTCGCTTCCCAACACGCTCACTTGACAGGGAAGGCGAGCGAGCGTCCGAGGTAGTCCCGGAGACCGCCGGCCACCCAGCGGCGGCTGTCGGTCTCGTGCTCCCAGACGAAGACGTCCGGCCTCCGCGGCGTCCGCACGAAGGCGAACTGGTCGCCGCCACCGTTGTCCCCGAAGAACAGGAGTGCGTCGAACGGCATATACGGCCGGGCGAAGGAACCGTCCGTACGGAAGTGGAGGTTCTGCTCGGCGATCTGCTCGACGGTCCAGACGGTGTCCACGCTGGTCCGCCCGATGATTCCGTTGCTCTCCAGCAGCAACTGCCTGAGCTCGGAGGGTAGTTCCTCCCCCAGCTTGCGCTCGGCCGCCGCCAGGACCGACGCGTCGGCGGGCTCCGCGAAACCGGCGTCGGGGAACGCCTCGCGGGCCGCTTGTCTCCACATGGTCCGGAAGCGTAGCCGTCCCGGACGACACGCCCGCTCAGCCGGGACCGGGCTCGTCGTGGATGGTCAGTGATCCGGCGAGGTCGAGGTCGGCGACGGTGCCGTGCGCTCCGGCGCGGACGAGCAGCACGGCGCCGAGCGCGGTGCTCCAGAACGTCCTGGCCTCCACGGCGAGCGGTCGGCGGGCCGTCCAGCCGCGGCTGTCGACGAGCTGGCCGACGAAGCGTTCGGACTGCCGGAACAGCAGCTGGAGGTGCCGGTCGACCACGGGGGCGAGTTCGGGCTTGGAGATCCCGGCGGCGAGTGCCCGCGTGACGGACGGGAGCGAGGGCATGGCCAGGACGGCGCGGGCGATGTTGCGCCGGAACGTCGCCGCGTCGGGGGCTTGGCGGCCGATGCGCTCGATCCGTCGGGCGTCGTGCAGCAGGCCGAGGAAGGCGGCGTGCACGAGCAGTGAGTCCTTGGAACCAAAGTGGTAGGTGACCTGGTTGGGGAAGACGCCTGCCGCGCCCGCGATCTCCGCGACGCTCAGCTCGGCGCCGGGCCGCTCCTTGCAGAGCTCCGCGGTCGCCTCGATCAGCCGGATCCTCGTCGCGCGACCGCGGTCCCGCGAGCGGCCCGGGGCCGGTCGGGCTCCGGTTCGCTTCTTCCCCACGCGCTCCGTCTCCTCCACGCGCCCCTTCTCCACTCGCTCGTTCTCCATCCCGGAATTGTATGTGATACAACTTGCCCCGCGTTCACTTGTATCGCATACAAGAAAGGCTGAGGAGCATGAACCGGACCGAAGTCGTCGTGACCGGACTCGGCGCGATCACCCCGCTCGGGGCCGACGTGGCGTCCACCTGGGAAGCCCTGCTCGCCGGAGAGTCGGGCATCCGCGGGGGCGTCCTGCGCGCCCACGAGGGACTCGGCCTCCCCGACACCGTCGCGGGGACGATGGCGGTCGACCCCGCCACGTTGCTGCCGCCGGTACAGGCGAGGCGGCTCGACCGCTCGCAGCAGGCAGCCCTCGCCGCGGCGGCCCAAGCCTGGGCCGATGCCGGAGCCCCGGAGGTGGACCCGGACCGGCTCGCCTCCGCGATCGGCACGGGCATCGGCGGCGTGGGCACGCTGCTGAGGGAGGACGACGTCCTGGAGACGGCCGGAGCCCGGCGCGTCTCACCCCGCACGGTGCCGATGCTCATGCCCAATGCGGCGGCGGCGCTGATCAGCATCGAGTACGGCGCGCGGGCCGGGGTCTATACGCCCGTCTCGGCGTGCTCCTCCGGGGCCGAGGCGATCGCGCTGGCGGCCCGTCTCATCCGGGCCGGCGAGGCGGACGTGGTCATCGCGGGCGGGACCGAGGCCGCGACCACCCCGATCACCGTCGCCGGGTTCGCCCGGGCCCAGGCACTGTCGGGGCACACCGCCGATCCCGCCTCGGCGTCCCGGCCGTTCGCGGCGGACCGCAGCGGATTCGTCCTCAGCGAAGGCGCCGCCGTCCTGGTGCTCGAAAGCGCCGAGCACGCCGCCGCCCGGGGCGCGCGCGTCCACGCGGTGCTCGCGGGCGCCGGCATCGCCGCCGACGCCCACCACATCACGGCGCCCGCCCCCGACGGTGCCGGTCAGGTCTCCGCCATGCGCAAGGCCCTCGCCCAGGCCGGTCTGACCCCCGGGCAGATCGGTCACATCAACGCCCACGCCACCGGAACGCCGGTCGGCGACGCCGCCGAGGCGCACGCGATCAGGGAGGTCTTCGGCCGCGCCACCGTCACGGCCCCCAAGGCCGCTCTCGGCCACCTCTTCGGCGCCGCCGGCGCGATCGAGGCGCTCATCGCCGTCCTCAGCGTGGAGCACGGCGTCATCCCGCCGACCCGCAACCTCACCGCGGCGGGCATCGGCCCCGACATCGGTCTCGACGTCGTCGCGGAGCGACGGGACGTCCCCCAGGAGGCCGTGCTCAGCAACTCCTTCGGCTTCGGCGGGCAGAACGTCTCCCTCGTCGTCACCGGCGCACGGCACCGCGCGTCCCGTACGGCCCCGGCCGCGCCATGACGGACACGGACGATCGCTCCGGCTGCCACGGGACAACGGGGTACTACGGGGTGCTCCGGCAGGACGCCTGCCGCCCGAGCCAGCCGGTCGCGGCGGAGAGTGACGGATCCCCCTCCTTACGGGTGTCCACGGCCTCGTCCGGCTCGATCGGCCCCGCGTGGATCCGGCCCGTGCGGTCCGCCTCGGCGGCGCCCGTGAGCAGGACGACCGCACCGTCCGACAACCGGTGCGCGGCGTTGCCGGTGGGCACCCCGTAGGTGCGCGCGCCGAAGCTGCGGGTGTCCGGGCGGCCGATGAACGCGATGGTGACGGCCTCGCCCGCGCTGCCCGTCCCCGGGCCGGTGAGGACGGCGACGGGCGCGCCCGGCCACGCGTCCGCGCCGTCCCCGGGGGGCTCCGCCTGCGGGGCCCCGTCCAGGAACGGCACGCCCCCGCGCACCGACCAGACGCTGCGGGTGCCGTCCGCCGTGACGAAGGCCCCCACCGGACCGTCCCCGAGCAGCGGAGCCGCCACGGCCAGCGGCGCCCACATCCCGCCGCCGCTCTCCCGGCGGAGGTCCACCACCCAGCCGCAGGCGCTCGCCCCGGCGACGGCGGAGCGGCCGCGGGCGACGTACTCGGCGTAGGTGCGCTCCGAGCCGTTCACCGCCGGAAGGTTCAACCTGGCGATGCCGCCCGGAAGTTGTTCGACCGTCGGGGCGTCGACCGTCGCGGGGTCGGCGTCCACGGCCGCCGCCTCACCGGGCGGGTAGAACCGGCTGTGGCCGTCCCCGAGCGCCGCCACCGCGCCGCCGACCGCCCGATGGGTGTCGGCCGCCGTCCGCGCCCCGGCCGCCCGCGCGAACGCCTCGCCCCGCAGCTTCGGCCAGTCCACCGTCCCGGTGTTCAACGACTCCCGCTGCAACAGGTCCAACGCCTCCGACAGGTAGCCGTGCGCCTGCGCCGACATCCCCCCGGGCTCCCCGGATCCCCCGGAACCCCCCGCACCTCCCGAAGCGCACCCCGCGACCAGCGCCACCGCGCCCGCCACCACCACGGCGATTCGCGCCGCTCTCATCCGCACCCCTCCCCCGGTTCGTACAGCCCCCATTCCTACCCCACGAACCGGCAAGCGGCGACGGCTGGGAGCCGCCCACGACGGCCGCCGCCTGGGACCCGCTGCCGCCCCTGCCGATCCCCGATGCCGTCCCGCAGACCCGCCGGGTCCCCCGGCCGAAAACCATCGTGTGCGCAGGACCCCCCTAGATATCTCGGATGGACAGGGCGTCAGGCCGCACGCGAGGCTTCCGGGAGGTCGGACCGGAACCATTCCCCCTACCGGAGGGATCTCCTCATGACAGCATCACCCAGGCGTCGACGGACCGTCTTCACCTCGGGGTTGGCCGCCCTCTTCGCCGTCGCCGGGTTGGGCCTCACCGCCGCCCCCGCGCAGGCCGACGCGCCGCCGCGCGCCACCTGCAACCCCGAGATCGAGCAGGTCTGGGACGACATCGTGACGGCCACCGTCACCCCGGTGGTCACCGAGTTCACGTCCTTCAACGTCGTCCCCGGGACGACGGGGCAGCAGCAGCAACGGCTCACCCAGGTGGCGATGATCACCACCAAGATCAACAACAGTGCCGATTTCAACCTCAGCTACAGCTCCGCCCTGGGGCAGGTCGGCCTCAAGACCGGATTCCAGGTCGAGACCAGCCGGGCCAACACCCGGACCACGGACACCTCCCGGACGGTGAACATCAACGCGCCGGGCAACTACGGGATCTTCCGCGGGTTCCTGCGCGTCGACGGCGAGTGGACCCGCTACCTGTGCGCCCGCTCGGGCCAGGGCACCGGGTACTGGATCAAAGCCAACCCGAACGGCACCGGCTACTACACGACGTACGGGGCGGCGAGCGAGGGCGTGGTGCTCTGCTCGTACCCCGAGCCGGCGGGGACCGTCCGCGAGGCGGCCCGCCTCGAACTCTGCAAGCACTGACCCGTGACCGCGTCCCACCCAGGAGGGAAGACCATGGCGAAGTCCGGCAAGCGCTCCACCCACCGACTCGGAGCCGTGCTCGGCAGCGTCGCCTTCGTCGGCTCGCTGCTGACCGTCGCGGCGCCGGCCGCGCACGCGGCGAATCCGCTGGACGGCTTCACCTGCGAGAGCGGCGGGTACCGCATCTTCACCCCGTACACCTATGCGAGCGACCGGATGGTGCTCGGCTGGTCCCATGCGTCGTGGGACAACGGCTCGATCGTCCAGGAGCCGTGGCAGGACGCCGCCCACCAGCAGTGGACACTGTGCGGCGAGAACAATCCGACCCGGACCGACGGTAAGTACTACAAGCTGATGGACCATGCGCGCCACTGGTGCCTCGGCATCGACCAGGCCATGACCGACGACGGCAACTGGCTGATCGACGAGCCCTGCAACTACTCGCAGAGCGAGATCTTCTTCATCCAGCCGGTGCCGGGCACCAACCTGAAGGCGATCATGGCCAAGCACAGCAACCGCTGGCTCTCGGTGGACGGCTCCAACTCCGGATCCCACGTCACCCAGGGCTCCTTCAAGGCCGACCTGTTCGAGCTCCACAAGGTCTGGTAGGCACCCGCCCCGACCATCCGTGGGGGCCTTCCGGCAACGGAACCCGGCCGGAAGGTCCCCACGGGCTGCACCGGAATCACCGTCGGCCGATTCGGCGAACTCAACATCTTCACCTGCCCGAACGATCCCGGACATCCGCACCGCTGGAGCATCCAGTAGCCCACGGGAGGCGGCCCGTCGGCTCGGACCTCGAGCGGCGCCGCGCTGTCTGCTTCGTCACTCCGAATACAACGCCGCCAGGCGTGGCAGCCGTCGGCTCAGCTGGTCACCGTCGCCGAAGTCGAAGTTCCAGGCCGGGTCCAGCGGCGGGTACGGAACGGTGAGGGCCTCGTCGGGGAGGTCTTCACCGGTGGCTTCCCGGTAAGCGCTCCAGGCGATGCTCAGGGCTTCTTCGCATTCGATGTCGATCCCGTCGGCGGCGTACGCCTGTACGGCCGGGAGCGCGGCGAGCCGGTCCGGGTCGGTGATGACGCTGTCGAAGGTCGTGCGGCCCTGTGTGATCAGCCAACCCCGGAAGTAGTCGAAACCGTCGTCGGAGCAACCGCCGTTGATCAGGTAGGCGGCGCCCCACAGCGGAGCCCGGTACGAGTCGGCCATCAGGTTCCGCAGGACCTGCTCGGCGGCGACGATCTCCCCGGCGGGGCGAAGCGCGAGTAGCGCGCCGGCCCGGATCGCAACAGCGTGGCCGTTGTCCGGGGCCGGCACTCGCGAGCGGGCATCCTCGATCAGGTTCCAGAACTGCTGGGTGTCCATGGTGGTTGAGCATCGCACCGGGCTCTGACAGCACGGCCCGGAGACGGAGCGTGCCCGCCGCGACGGACCGCCGGACCAGGAGCGGACGCCTCTCCAAGGGCTGGAAGCTGTCCGGCCGGGCGTCCGGCTCTCGACGTCACGGGAGGCTGGCTCGTGAATCTCCGCCTGGTCCTGAGTCGTTGGCGACTCCACACCAGTGCCGCGGTGGAACGCTCCTTCACAGGCGGGGTGATGATGGCATGGCGCGAGTGGCGAGGTGGACCATGAGGTGCCCGGGCTACGGGTCGAGCCGCCGCTCGTACGGGCCCGCTCCGCCGGCGGGCGTCAGCGCAGTGCGAGGACCTGGCCGGGCAGGAGCAGATCGGGGTCGTCGCCGATGGTGTCCTGGTTGAGTTCGTAGAGGGCGGGCCAGCCGCCGTCCGTGGCGAAGGCCTCGGCGATGCCGCCGAGGGTGTCGCCGGGTTCCACGGTCCAGGTGTCCGGGCAGTCCTCGTCGTCGTCCGTGCAGACCGGAGCGGGGGCGTCGGCGTGGGATGGCGGGGCGGCGGAGGCATGGGGCCGGGTGTGCGCCGGCCGGTGGCTGCCGGTGTGAGCGGCCGGGTGGTCGCCGCTGTGTGCGGCACGGGCTCCGCAGGCCGGCCACGGGGTCAGGCCGCGACGCTCGGCGAGGTGTTCGGCCACGGCGATCTGCTGTTCGCGGGTCGCCCGGTCCGCGCGCGGCGCGTAGGCGAGGCCGCCGTTCGAGCGCCAGGTCCCGCTGTCGAACTGTAGCCCCCCGTAGTAGCCGTTGCCGGTGTCGGCCTGCCAGCGCCCTCCGCTCTCGCACCTGGCGACGGCATCCCAGTCCACTCCCGTTCGGACCCCCGCGCTCGCCGCGGCGGCGGACGCTGTTGCCGTACCGCCGGCGAGGGCGACGGCGAGCAGGGACAGCAGAACGACGACCAGGCGACGGGCCACGGACAGCGGTGACATGAACGCTCCGTACTCCGGGAACAGGGACCGGGCACCGAAGTGCCCCTCCCACCCATGCACCTGACGTTCTCCATGGATGGTAGCGAAGCGCCGATCTCGCTCAACCGGCGGCTCGACACCACTCGAACGCGCGACCGGGCCACCGGGCCACCGGGCTACCGGGCCGAGCGATCGCCCGAGGGGGCCCGGAACGTCTCGTCGCGCCGTCCGGGTGGGCCACTCGTGATCACGGCGGGCTCCGACCTGCGGCTGCGCCCTCGGGGCCGAGGACGGGCGCAGCGGTCGGGAGCCGGGCACCGCCCGGGGCTCGGCTCTGCGGTCGGGCCCCGGGATCGGTCGATAGCATTTTTGCTGGCTGTCCGTCAAAACCCTGATGCGCTGGGCTTGTTCGGGCTCGTCATTTACGCTGGGCGGCGGTTCGATCACGCAACTGGTGTGTCTGAGGGGGCTGAGACGATGGCAGGGTTCCGAGTGAATCCGCAGGACCTGCGCGACGCGTCGAAGAGCGGCTACGCGGTGGCGAAGGGCATCCAGCAGGACTGGGCGGAGGCGTTCGGCCACGCGCCGCCGGCCCTGGGCCTGCCGAACTGGTCTTTCGAAGGAGCGGCCCAGGCCGCCCTCCACGACCTGGGCGAGCACATCGACCGCATCACCACCAGAACCCTGGCGGAGGCGGCCGGCAACCTGTCCATCATCGCCAGGAGTTACGAGAACACGGACAACGGCGCCGCCTCGACGGTCGACGGCGCCGGTGCGCAGACCGGGACAGGGGGGCAGGGCTGATGCCGCACTACTGGGGAATGATCAAGGAAGCCGATGTCGGCACGCTCAGGACGGCCGTCCAGGTCCTGACGACCTTCGAGGGCAGGTACAAGCAGCAGGTCACCGCCTGGCAGACGATGCAGCGCACCCTCGCCTCCTCGTCCTGGCACGGCCAGGCGTCGGACGCGACCACCACCGCGCTCCAGAACCGCACCAACCAGCTGCTGCTCGTCGACCAGTTCATCGAGGACCTGCGCCGGATGCTGACCGACGGCATCGACAGCGTCCTCCTCCTGCAGGCACGCCAGCAGACGCTCATCACGCGGGCGACCGGCAACTGCCTGGAGATCGTCGCCGCCGACGTGAACGCCACACCGGTGGTGCGCGTCCTGCCGCCCGACCAGCACTCCCGCAACGACCCCGAGTGGCGCAAGGAGGTGGAGGCCGCCCGGGACCGCCTCGTGACGGACATCGACGCCCTGTGCACCTCCGCCCGGGGCGACGACGACCGCCTCGCCCGTGCCCTGGCCGCCTTCGACTACATCGCCAAGCAGGACGGGGACTACTACCCGGAGAAGGTCGCCGAGATCACCAAGGCCGTCGCCGAACTCGACCGGATGCCGGGCGGCGGCGTGGGGAGCGGCGGCGGCAACCCCGAATCCAACCGGGCGTGGTGGGACTCCCTGCCCGAGGCCACCCGGCAGCAGCTCATCCAGGACCGCCCCGGCTGGATCGGGTCCCTGGACGGCGTGCCCGCCGAGGTCCGTGACCAGGCCAACCGGGCCTGGCTGCCCCAGCTGCGCGAGGAGATGGCGCGAGAACTCACCGGCCCCCCTTCGCAGAACATCACCCAGGCGAACCTGGACGGCCTCGACGCCCTCCAGAAGCAGATCGACACCCCCGGCGTACCGCCCCAGCTCCTGCTCAGCGTGGACGACCCCCGCTCGGTGTCCCACGTCCCGGGCGCCGTCCTCGCCTACGGCAACCCCGACACCGCCACCCACATCGCCGCCTACGTCCCGCCCGACCCGGCGGTGGGGACCCTTCCCGCGGACGCCACCGCCGCACGCAACCTGGCCGTCGCAGCCGGGAAAGCGGACCCGACGAAACCGACCGCGAGCATCGTCTTCACGAACCTCGGCCCGGCCGGCGACCCGTACCAGACCCCCACCGCCTCACTCAGCCCGCTGCGCGACGGCGGCCAGACCATCCACGGCACGTACAACGGACTGCGGGCCTCCCACCGCGACGGCAACGCCACCCTGAGCGAGGTCGCCGCCCCCGCCGACGGCTCCGGGTTCGCCGTCGCCAGCACCCCCCTCGCCGACACGGGCAAGCCCGGGTGGAACTTCACCCCCGACTCCATCGTCGCCAGGACACCGGGCGGCCCCGACGACCCGTCCTCCCGCCACACCGCCGCCAACGCCATCGTCGGGCGCCGGTAACGGCCCCGGGAACAACGGCCCGGGTGTCACACGGTCCGCCTATCCTCGCGGTATGAGCTTCAGGGGGTACTGGGTCGTGATGCCGGTGCCCGTCGACGTGGTCGCCGACGTGGCCCCGGTGTTCACGCCCCTGATCGACGCCCAGGCGGCGGCAGGCCGCGAGGGGCTGGAGCGGTGGCGCCACGAAAGCCCGGGACGACCGGACGTGACGGAGCTTCACGACCTGGCCGCCCCCTACCTCCTCGACGACCATCTCGACGTGCTCTTCGGGATCTGGGGCACCCACGAGGCGGCCGGCCCGTTCCTGAAGTCCTCCTGCCGCAAGGGCTACCCCGCCGTCGGCCTCGCCCACGCGCTCCGAGCCGAGCGGTTCCTCGCCCTGCCCGGCTGGTTCGGCCACTTCGTCCTCACCCCGCAGGAGGTCCGCGCCACGCTCACCGCCGTCCAGGCCGCACTCGACCTGACACCCGACCAGCGCAGCACCGTGGAGCAGCGCCTGTACGACATCCTGGACGAAGTCTCGGAAGAGGACGCCGCCGCCCTGCTCGACGACCTTGTACCGGTCTGGCGAAGAGCCGCCGCCACCGGCCAGGGCCTCATCGGCGCCCAGGCCGTCCCCTGCTGAACACACCTGCCACCAGCGGCTGTTGACAGGATCGGGCCGCATGAGCCACATGCGGTGCGGAGAAGGCCGCAGGCAAGCCTCCGCACTGGCGGGGCCGATGGGGCGTCGTGGTCGGTGCGGTGTGCGGACCGGCGGGCCACAGGTCCGCGCTGGCGCGCACCACGGCGGGAGGGCCCGGCAGCGGTGCTGAGCCGCAGTCCGCCGACGGGCGCCTGTACCGGCAGCGGCATTCGGGGTCACCCGAGATCAGAGGTCGCCGCCGTAGATCGCGGCGTCGCCGGACCCCTCGTACGGGCCGTAGTCGCTGCCGGTGCGGGCGACGGTCTCCCGGGCCCCGCGCCCGCCGAGGAGCGCGGCCCGGGCGGCGAAGTCCGGCAGCAGCAGGCGCAGCGCCCGGCGTCCGTACAGTGCGGTCAGCAGTCCTGCCCCGTCGGGCCCCGGCCGTGTGCCACCTGATGCCACCGCCCCGTTCAGGGGGTGCCGGCGGCGCAGCTCGCGAAGCAGCCTGTGTCCGGCGAGGGTGCGGGCCGGAGCGCAGAGCAGCATGAGCGGGAGTACGGCCATGGGCAGGCCTGTCCACCAGGCGCCCCGGGCGGTGGCGAACGCGCCCGTGGCGCACGTGGCCGCAGCCAGCACGCTGGATGCGGCCAGCCGGGCCGGACCGCAGCGCAGGCCGCGGCGGACCAGGTCGGTGCGGGTCTCCTCGCGGGCCCGCCGCACAGGTGGGGTGGTCACGGCGTCGGCCCAGGACAGGTCCCGGCCGAACGCCGTCCGCGCTGCCCGGTGCAGTGGAGTTGCGTCCTGCCCTGAGTGGGCGTGCACCACCCGCCGCAGGCGGCCCCGTCGGTCGGTGTCGAGCACCCCCGCGAGGTGCAGTTCGACGACGGCCACGACCAGTGCGGCCTTCGATCCCCCACGGACCCCCGCGATCGCCGCGGCTGTCAGGCCGTCAGTCCTCCCCCGGGCCGGGTGCCATCGCAGCAGCGCCGCCCCGAGGAGCGCGGCCACCGCGCACACCACACCGACCGATCCCATCAAACCCCCCTGAAGCACGGACCACCCGACGGCCCTCCCCCGGCCACCGTTCCCGCAGGATGACAGAGCGGGAAGGCGACGCCAAGCGGCCGACCAGCCCGACCGCCATGCCGCCGGAGCGCGATGAGAGCGCGGACGGCGATCCCGTCGAGCGTGCCGACAGCCTTCGTCTGTCCATGGGCGAGGCGGACGCGTGGAAGTCCCAGGGGTCGACGTCCTCGGTTCGGGCCTCCCCGCGCAGGCGGAGCGAGCGATCGTACGGCGGGTGCACGCTGGAGATCGGCTACTTCCTCGGCCGGCGGCACTGATCCGCGGACGCCGGGTCAAGGGCGCCGGATCGAGGGCGCCGTCCTTCGGGAGGGCGCCCTCGCGCCACCGCGCAGGTCCCCGCCGGACCGTGACCCCGGCCTCGGCCGGTCCGCTCCGCCGCCCCGGCCTCCCCGCACGACGGTGTCGTCGCCTACAGTGAGAGCTTCTTGCGGGCGGGGCCTGGTGACGGCACGAGCGGGGAGGGGGCCGGAGTGGAGCGACGCGTACGTCGGACCGCGGCGGCCGCGCTGTCCTGGGCGTTCCTCACGGCCTGGGCCGTCTGCCAGGTCCTCCTCGGCACGACGACGGCCACGGCGACGGGCGCGGCGCAGCCGGCCCCCGGCACGCCGCCCGCCGTCGCCGCCCCGGCGGCCCCCGCCGTCGCACGGCTCGGCCCGGCGGGCGCGGAGGTCCGGCGCGCTGCGGACCGCCCCCGCCACGACGTCGCCCAGCGGCAGACGGCCGCCGCCGAGGCCGGTGTCCGGCTGCCCGCGCTCCCGCCGGCCGCGCTCCCGTCCGGCCGGACGGACGCCCCCCGGCCCCGGCCCGGGATGTACGCCCCGGGGCCGCGCCAGGAGCGGGCGCCGCCGTCCGATCGCTACGACCCCCGCCACACCCGCGGTCCCCCTTCCACCCGGTCCAGCTGACGTTCCACCGCGCCCGCCGACCCGGGTGCCGCGGCCTGCCCGCGGCCCGGACGGGAAGGCTCCGGCCACCGTGCTCGGAGCGTTCCCGGCGGCGCGCCGTCCCCTCGCGTCCGCCCGTCCCGGGTGCGGCGTCCCCCTGCGGACGCCCGGCTCCCGCGGACCGCCCGTGGAGTACCCATGCCTATTCGCCGTGCCGCGTTCTGGCGCGCGCTCGTCGCGCTCGCCGTCGTCGGCGTCTCGTTCTACGTCGCCCTGACCACCCCGCCCCGCCTCGGGCTCGACCTGCGCGGCGGCACCCGGATCGTCCTGGAGACCCAGGACTCGCCCACTGTCCGCGCCGACGCGGACGCCACCGACCGGGCGCTGGAGGTGCTGCGCCGCCGGGTCGACGGTCTCGGTGTCGCCGAACCCTCGCTCGCCCGCGCCGGGGAACGGCGCATCGTCGTCGAACTCCCCGGCGTCCAGGACCCCCGCGAGGCCGCCGGGGTCATCGGCCGCACCGCCCAGCTCACCTTCCACGCCGTCACCGCGACCGCCGACGGCCCGGCCGGACCCCCGGCGGCGGACGGCTCCCGGGTCCTCGCCGACCCCGGCCTCCCCGGCGGCCACCTGCGGCTGGGTCCGCCGGTGCTGACCGGCGACGGCGTCAAGGACGCCTCGGCCGTCCTCGACACCCGGACGGGCCTCGGCTGGAGCATCGACCTCTCCTTCCGCGGCTCGGCCGGCGACGCCTGGGCCCGGCTCACCGGGGAAGCCGCGTGCGCCGCGCCGGCCGACCCCGCCCGCCGGGTCGCCATCGTGCTCGACGACCGCGTCCTGTCCGCCCCCGGCGTCCAGGACAGCGTGCCCTGCGGGCAGGGGATCACCGGTGGTTCGACCCAGATCACCGGCGGTTTCTCGGCCGACGAGGCCCGCGATCTCGCCGCCCTGGTCAAGGGCGGTGCCCTGCCCGTCCCGGTGACGGTGATCGAGCAGAGCACTGTCGGCCCCACCCTCGGCGCCGAGGCGATTCGGGCCAGCGCCCTCGCCGCGGCCATCGGCCTGCTCTGCACCGGGGCCTTCGTCATCGCGGTGTACCGCCTGCTCGGTGTGCTGGCCACCGTCGCCCTCGCCCTCTACGGACTGATCTCGTACGCCGCCGTGGTCGCGCTCGGCGCGACGCTCACCCTGCCCGGGCTGGCCGGCTTCGTGCTCGCCATCGGCATGGCGGTGGACGCCAACGTGCTGGTCTTCGAACGGGCCAGGGAGGAGTACACCGCTCCTCGCGCGGTCGGCCCCGGCAGGGAGCGGGACCTTCGGCGCCCGCTGCGCGTCGGGTTCGCGAAGGCATGGAGCGCGGTGGCCGACTCCAACGTGACGACGCTGCTCGCCGCCGGTCTGCTCTTCGTGTTCGCCACCGGCCCGGTCAAGGGCTTCGGGGTGACGCTCTCGATCGGCGTGCTGGCCTCGATGTTCTCGGCCATGCTGATCACCCGGCTGCTCGCCGAGTGGGCGGTGCGCCGGCCCGCCGTCGCCCGGCGGCCCGCCCTGACCGGCATGGCCACCGTCGGCCGGCTCCGGACCCGGCTGACCCGGCGGCCGCCCCGGCTGATGCGCCACCGGCGGCGCTGGCTGGGCGTCTGCGCCGGCCTGCTGCTGCTCGCCGTGGCCGGGATCGGCGGGCGCGGCCTGGACTTCGGCGTCGAGTTCACCGGCGGTCGGGTGGCGCAGTACACCGCCGCGCAGCGGGTCGACGCGGACGCCGCCCGCGCGGCGGTGGTCGGCGCCGGGTTCCCCCAGGCCGTGGTTCAGACCACCGGCGACACCGGGGTGTCCGTCCGCACCAAGGAGACCGGCGACGACCAGCAGGAGCGCATCCGGGAGGCGCTCACCGGCGTCACCGGCGAGCTGTCCGTGGAGCGCGACGAGCTGATCGGGCCGAGCCTCGGCGGCGAGCTGCGCGGCTACGCGCTGGCCGCGCTCGGGCTCGCGGTCGCCGCCCAGCTGCTCTACCTCACGATCCGCTTCCGGTGGGCCTTCGCGGCCGCAGCGGTGATCGCGATGGCGCAGGACCTGCTGCTCGTCCTCGGCCTCTTCGCCTGGCTGGGCAAGCCGGTGGACAGCGTCTTCCTCGCCGCGCTGCTCACCATCGTCGGGTACTCGGTCAACGACACGGTGGTGGTCCTGGACCGGCTGCGCGAGCTGCGCCGGACCGGGACGAAGGCGAACTGGGCGGATCTCGCGGACCGCGCCGTGGCGCAGACCCTCCCCCGGACGGTGAACACCGGCATGGGGGCGCTGTTCGTCCTGGTGGCCCTGGCGGCCTTCGGCGGCGACGCGCTCGCCGACTTCTCGGTGGCGCTGCTGGCCGGGGTCCTGCTGGGCACCGCGTCGACGGTGTTCACCGCGATGCCGGTGGTCGTCCTGCTCCAGGAGCGGTTCCCGGACCGGCCGCAGGAGGCCGGGGAGGCACCGGCGCCTCACGCGGCGGGCGCGGCGCGGGCGCGCGACCACAACGGGGCGGTGGTCTGAGCGGCGTTGGTTCGGCCGGGAGGCCGTGCGTGCCGCGACCGGCCGACTGCTCTCGGTCGGCCGGCCGGCGGGCGAGCAGGTGCAGGTGCTGGACGTCAGCGCCATCGGACGGCGGAGCGCCGTCCTGACGCACGATGAGACGCCGACCTGCTGGTCAACGGCCGCCGTACAGCGGGACGTTCGGGCGCCGCAGGACGCGGGGCGGCGGCCCGCCGGATCGTCCGGCGGGCCGCCGAGGAGCGCGGGAGGTCTCGTCTCCCGGCCGATCCGGTACCGGGAGACGTGCCGGCCGGACCGCGGGGGAAGCCGCTGTCCGGCCGGGCTCAGCCTTACCCCCGTACGGATGGCAGCGGGTTGGCCGGCTCGTCCAGCCACGCCCGGTGCCATCCGTCCGTGTCCACGGTCAGCCCGAACCGGTCGAAGCCCGGGCGGCCCTGCTTCTCCCACCAGCGGACGACATCCTCGATCTCCGACCACATCCGGCGAGGACCCGACTGGCGAACCTCGTACCGTTCCGCGCCGTCCACGAAGTCGACCGTGGCCCAGGACGTGACGCCGGTGTCGAACAGCCACAGGGTGGTCATCCCGTCGCCGTCGCTGCGCCGGTAGTACGCATCGGGCACGGCCAGGCCCACGACGAAGGACGCCAGCCAGTCGTCCACGACATCGAGCGGACTGAGGGTCGTGTACTCCTGCGCGGCGTCGCCGGGCCAGTCGCCGGGCAGGTAGTCGTCGACGGGCGGGCCCTGGTAGCGCTGTTGACGCATGCGCATGAACGCCGAGGACCCCGTGAACGGCCCCTCGGCGGTGCGGCCGGCGGCGGTGAGGCGGGCGACGGCTCCGCCGCCGAAGAGCGGCGCGAAGGGCAGCACCAGCACTCCCTGCGGCCGGATCTGCCCGATCACGGCCGCGGGGACCTCCCGTACCGAGCAGGTGAGGATCCCCCGGTCGTACGGGGCCCGCGGCGGGTACCCGTCGGCGGCGTCGCCCACTACCGCGGTCGGGGCGTCGTCGAGGGCCCGGAGATTCGCCTCGGCCTGGGCGGCGACCTCCCGGTCCAGTTCCACGGTCACCACGGCCTGCGCGCCTTGGCGCCGGGCCAGCAGCGCGGCGTTCCAGCCCGGGCCGGTCCCGCCCTCCCAGACCGTGTGGCCTTCGTGGACGTCCAGGTCGCGCAGCATGGAGGCCACCATCGTCGGCATGGAGACCGACGACGTCGGCTCCCGCTGCCCGCCGTCCGCGTCGTCCTCCCACTGCGTCACGATCGCCACGTCGGAGTACGCGAGCTCCAGCCACCTCCCGGGGTTCTCCGTCCGGTCGCAGCGCTCGTAGCCGTCGCTGGTGCTCGCCCAGACGACGTCCGGGAGGAACAGGTGGCGCCCGACGTCGAGGAAGGCCTGACGCCAGCCCGGGGTCAGCGCACCCGAGGCCTCCAACCGGTCGACGAGCCGGCCCTGGAGGTCGGCGATCGCCGTCACTTGTGCTTCGGATCGGGAGTCGGGCCCTGTCCGTCGGGATTCGGCTTGGGGCCGATCTGCGGGCCACCGGGCTTGGCGTGGGAGCCGCCCCTACCGTCGTTCGGGCCGCCCTTGTTCTCGTCACCCACGGGTGATTCCCCCTTCTGTGCGACGCTCCGAGAATTTCAGAGCAGAGCGTAGGTGGGCGAGCACCCAAAGTAAATGGCGGTCCCACCGCTCCTCCTCGCGGGACAGGCACGGCTGGCCGACCATCCCGGGTGGGCCAACGCTTCGGGTCGTACGGCGCACAGGAGCAGCCGGGGAGCGCGCGCGGCGCCACCCACGCCGACGCCGGGCGCCTTGCCGAGGAGTGGGAGCGATACGACAACCTGGCGAGGGAGCAGTTCGTCGGGAAGTGCTGGAATTCGCATGCAGTGGATTCCTGCGGCAACCAAGGCCGCACCGTGGTTCGAACAACCCGGAGGCGTCACTCAGTTCTCCCTTGAAAAGCCCGTCAAGGTACTCTGCGCCGCGGAATACCTTGTCTTCGAGAATGGAAAATCCTGCTGATGGATCGTCACCAACTTCTGACGCGCCTCACCGAGGCAGGTGTGAGCGACCGCTTCTACGGGATCAGCACGCGGGGTCTCTCGACGTCCAACCATCTGCACGAGGCGGCCCCCGTCCTCACCGAGGGCCGCGACGGTCGATGGACGATCGACGTCTATGAGCGTGGCGAGCACTGGGAGGAAGCGAGTTTCGATTCGGAGGAAGAGGCGTGTTCCTACCTCTACGCAGGGGTCATGAGGCAGTGGGAGCTCTACGGGTCTCAGTGAGGTGAACAATCGAGCGCAGAGCCGCCGGGTCCTGGTGGTGCAGGACGACGTGGACGTCCATGATCGGGAGCGGGGTGAGACTGGCTTCGGTGGTGCCCATGTCCTCTCTAACTTCCCTACGGGGTTTAGGTGTTGATCGTCCAGTGCGGCACCGCTCCCAGGATGGCCTGTGCGGTCTGCTCGGGGAGTCAGGTGGGTGGCGTCTCGGGGCGCCGGCGGGTCTCAGGGGCGGGGGGCGATCTTCAGGTCGCCCCGGGTGACCTGGCGGATGTGGGGGCCGGCCAGCAGGTCGTGGGGGTAGCCGAGTTCGATGCGGCCGGCCTCGTCGAGGCGGTCCGACTGGGCGGCGCTGAGTTCGACCTCCAGGGCGCCCAGGTTGTCCTCCAGCTGCGTGAGCGTGCGGGCGCCGACGACGGGCGCCGTCACGCCCGGCCGGTGCAGCGTCCAGGCGAGCGCGACCTGCGCGGGTGTGCGGCCCAGTTCGGCGGCGACCTCCTTCACGACCTCGGCGACGGCGAGGGCGCGTTCGGTGACCATGCCCAGCCCGGCGTTGAAGCTCCTCCGGGTGCCCTCCCCCGCGCCGGCGGCCGCCGCGGTCAGGTCGGCGCGGCCGTACGTGCCGGTGAGCAGGCCGCCCGCCAGCGGGGAGTACGGCAGCACGCCCAGGCCCATCTCCCGTGCCATCGGGACGAGATCGCGTTCCGCCGCCCGGTTGAGGAGGTTGTACTCGATCTGCAGGGCGACGAGCGGGGACCAGCCGCGCAGGTCGGCGACCGCCTGCATGCGCGAGACCTCCCAGGCCGGGACGTTGGAGACCGCCACGTACAGGACCTTGCCCTGCCGCACCAGGTCGTCCATGGCGCGCAGGATCTCCTCGACCGGCGTCGTGAAGTCCCACACGTGCAGGTACAGCAGGTCGAGGTAGTCCGTGCCCAGCCGCCGGAGGCTGGACTCCACCGAGGCGAACATGCTCTTGCGGTGGCTCCCCGCGGAGTTCGGGTCGCCCGGCCGGCGCAGCGTGGTGTACTTCGTCGCCAGCACCAGGCCTTCGCGGCCGCCCCGGGTGAACTCGCCCAGCTGGCGTTCGGAACTGCCGTCGGTGTACGTGCTGGCGGTGTCGATGAAGTTGCCGCCGCGCTCGACGTAGGCGTCGAACAGCCTGCGCGCCTCTGCCTTCTCCGCGCCCCAGCCGAACTCGGTGCCGAACGTGGCCGTGCCCAGCGCGAGCGGTGAGACCCGCAGTCCGGAACGGCCCAGCAGCCGGTAGCTGTCGAGGGTGAGTGCCATGGTGACCTCCCGTGTTCGTGATCCGTCGTCGACAGCGAGTCTGCGGTGGCGACGGGGCACGGATAAGGGAGGGGACTTCCTGGGAACATCTGTCCTACCCTGGCTGTTGCGCCGGTCATGACGACCTCCGCGCCGGACAGGACCCAGACCCAGGAGCTGGCCGCGTTCCTGCGCAGCCGGCGCGAACGCCTGGATCCCCGGGACGTCGGCCTGCCGGCGCGCCTCCGGAACCGCCGCACCCCGGGGCTGCGCCGTGAGGAGGTCGCCGAACTGGCCGGGGTCAGCGTCGACTACGTCGTCCGGCTGGAACAGGCCCGCGGGCTGCGCCCCTCCCCCGACGTGCTCCAGGCCCTGGCCGGGGCGCTGCGCCTGGCCCCCGACGAGCGTGCCTACCTCTTCGACCTGGCCCTGCGGCGGCCCCCCGGCGCCGACCGGCCCGCCACCGCCGCCGCGCCGCCGCTGGCCCGGCTGGTCGCCGACCTCGCGCCGCTGCCCGCCATGCTCCTGAACCACCGCTACGACATCCTGGCCTGGAACGCCGAAATGGCGGGACTGATGGTGGACTTCGACGCCCTGCCGCCCCCGCAGCGCAACGCGATGTGGCTGTGCCTCATGCACCCGCGGGTGCGGGAGTTCTACCTCGACCGCGAACGCGTGGTGCGGGAGGGGATCGCCCACCTGCGCGCCGCGTGGGCCGCCCACCCGGAAGACCGGGCCCTGAGCGGCCTCATCGCCGAATTCACCGCCGGTGACGAGGAGTTCGCGCGCCTGTGGGCCGAGCGGGACGTCCGGGTCAACGGCCGCGGCCACAAGGCGCTGCGACACCCCGAGGCCGGCGTCCTCACCGTGCAGTTCGAGACCCTCAGGCCGCTCCAGGACCCGGACCAGCTGCTGGTGATCTACCGTGCGGCGGACGCGGAGAGCCAGGCGGCCCTGGACCGGCTGCGCGCAGCTGCCGCCGGGCCGCGGCAGAGGCCCGACGGGCTCTCGCACGCGTCCGGCTCCTCGCACCGGCCCTGACCGTCGGCCACTCACCACGGAGCGGCAGAGGCGGCACCTGTACGCGGAGTCAGCCGAGGTCGAACTGCCAGTACGCGGTGTCGCGGAACCCGGGCGACTTCGGGGCGACCTCGATCGTGACCGGGCCTCCCGCCTTGTCGGGCTTCACCCGCACCGGCACGGTGCGCTTCTGCTCCGTGCCGAGGGGCGGCGTGAGGGCGGTGACGGTCGCGGCCTGGTCCAGGAAGGTCATGCTCGCAGCAGGGACGGGAGCGGAGCCGAAGGCGGAAGGGGTGGACAGCGGGCCGGAGTCGATGGCCTTCCCCGCCCGGACCACGACGGCGGCGGAGCCACCGGTCGTGCCGACGCCGGTGTCGGGGGACATCCCGCCCGGGCGCAACTCCTCACCCGTGCCGTTGTCGTAGGTGATCGTGAAGCTGTAGCTGCCGTCGGGTTCCCGGCGGGGAGGGCCCACGGTGATCCTCAGGCCGTCGTCGTAGCGGGCGGTCCCGCCCGCGCCCAGGGGCTCGACGACGCTTCCGGGGCCTTTGACGTACCCGTGCTGGGTCAGGGAGTCCTCGAACTTGGCCAGCGCCATGGCTCCCAGGACGACCAGGGCGGTGAGGACCGCCAGCGCGACCCCGAGGACGGTGGCCCAGCGCGGGGTGTCGGAGGGCCGGGGGCAGGCGGGAGCCGCGTTCGTGTCCATGCGGGTCACGGTAGGGAAACAGCTGGTCGGAACGCATGAGCGGACGTACTCAAGGGCCACTGAGTAGCGGAGCTACGCGGTGCAGGTGCGGTCGCGGGCGGGGAGGTGTCCGGTGGCGAGGTAGGCGTTGACGGCGGTGTCGACGCAGGAGCTGCCGTGGACACCGTAGTTGGCGTGCTGGTTGGCGCCCGCGAGGGTGAGCAGGCGGGAGCTGGGGAGGCGGTCGTGCAGGGCGGTGCTGCGGGTGTAGGGGACGCGGGGGTCGCCGGTGGAGGCGACGATCAGGGCCGGGGTGTCGTGGCGGACCTGGACGGGGGCTTCGCGGGGGCGGTCCCAGAAGGCGCAGGGGGTGATGTTCTCGGTCAGCGGGGCGAACAGCGGGTGGGCGGCGCGGGCGCGTTCGATGTCGTTCCAGTACGTCTCGGGGTCGCGCGGGGCGGGTGCGTCTCCGCACAGGATCGCGGTCTGGGCGCTGCCGGTGCTGGAGCCGGCGGGGGTGAACACGGAGCGCAGGAGGTCGGCGAAGGCGGGCGGCAGGGTGGAGGGGTGGCCCTGGGCGGCCCGGGCGAGCAGGGACATCTGCTCGGCCAGGGAGGCGCGCGCCGGGTCGGTGTCGTCGGCCATCCCCGTGAAGAGCAGGGCGGGGACCTGGCTGTCGTCGAGGCGGAAGGCGTCGGGGGCGGTCCCCACGGTGAGCGGTTCGCGGGAGGAGGCGGCGATGACGCCGTCGAGGGTGGCGCGTACCTCCTCCCGGGTGCGGCCGAGGCCGTAGGTGGTGTCGCGGGCGGCGGTCCAGTCGGCCCAGTCGTCGTACGCCTTCTCGTTCTCGGCCTCGGTTCCCTTCATGAGGCGGGGGCTGTAGCGGTCGGGGTCCAGGGCGCTGTCGAGGACCACCCGGTCGTAGCGGGCGGGGAACATCTGGGTGTAGGCCGTGCCCAGGTAGGTGCCGTAGGAGTAGCCCAGGTAGGAGATCCGCCGTTCGCCGAGCGCGCCGCGCACGACGTCGATGTCCCGGGCGGTGTTGCGTGTCGTGACGTGCGGCAGGACCTCGGCGTTGGTGGCCCGGCAACGGTCCGCGACGTCTCTGGCCCGGGCGGTCTGGCGGTCGAAGCCGGCCCGGCCGGGGCCGGCCGACAGCAGGCCGGGCCCGGAGGGCAGACCGCAGTCCAGGGGGGTGCTGCGGCCGGTGAAGCGCGGGTCCATGCCGATCACGTCGTAGCGGGCGCCGGTTTCCTTCATCACGGGGCGCACGGTAAGTCCGATGCCGAGGCCTGGGCCGCCCGGGCCTCCGGGGTTCACCAGGAGGGAGCCGATCCGGCGGCGGGTGTCGGTGGCCTTCAGACGGGACACGGCGACGGTGATGGTCCTGCCGCCGGGGTCGCCGTAGTCGAGGGGTACGGTCACGTCGGCGCAGCGCGCGCCCGCGGCGTCGAGGGCGCGGCCCGTCCGGTCGTCCCCGCCCCGAGCGCAGCCGTGCCAGTCCAGGGGCTGCTGGTAGTAGCGGCCGAGTCCGGCGGCAGGGGCCGCGTCGACGGCGACGGCCGGCGTCGCGGCGAGGGCGGCGGGTGCGACGGCCAGGCAGGTGGTGAGGCCCGTGGCGAGGACGAGCCCCGCCGCCGAGGCGCGCCGGACGGTGGTGCCGGTGATGGTCATGCTGCTCTCTCCCAGGGGGGTGACGGACGCGTCCGGCCCGGAGGACGTCCGGGCCGTGCCGGTCGAGCCTCTCAACGCACCTGCTCCGAAGGCATCGCCCTGCGACACGAACTGGCGGTACGTCAGACGCACCACGGCGGGCCATCGGTATACGACCGGCGTACCACCCGCCCGTACCTTCCTCAGGGCGGGCGCGGTACCGGAACGCGTCGAGGGGGCCGTCGGAGTCGATCCCCTGGACGACTTCGGCGCCTTCGGCATCGTCGAGCGGTGGTGGAGTCGACTCAGCGGGCCGTCGCGGGGACGAGGTGGTCGAGGCCCTGGGCGCTTCCCGTCGCCGCCTTGATCGAGCGGGGCAGCATGACGTGCTCGTAGGCGCGGACGGCGTCGCCGACGCTGGATTCGGTGACGAGGGCGTGGGCGAGGTCGGCGCCGTCGAGCATGGCGAGGTTGGCGCCCAGCCCGACCGGGGGCATCAGGTGTGCGGCATCGCCGAGCAGCGTCACTCCGGGCACGTGCGTCCAGGCGTGCGGGGCGGGCAGCACGTGCAGGGGCCGGCTGACGAAGCCGTGGTCGCTGTCGCGCAGGATCCGCAGCAGGCTGTCGTCCCAGCCGTCGAACAGCTCCAACAGGTGCTCCCGCACGGCCCGTTGGTCGCCGAGGTCGAGTCCGGCGGCCGTGTGCCAGTCCTGCGGCTCGCGCAGCGCGAGGTAGCCGCGGATGTGACCGTTGCTGTTGCGCTGGGCGACCAGGGTCCGGCCGACGCCCTTCGCCAGCAGCGATCCGCTGCCGACCAGTCGGGCGAGTTCGGGGTGGCGGGTGTCGCACTGGTCGAAGCCGGTCTCGACGAAGGTGACACCGGTGTAGCGGGGTACGGCGGGTGACAGCGCCGGGCGGACCCGTGACCAGGCGCCGTCGGCACCGACCACCAGGTCGAACTCCTCGGACGTACCGTCGCCCAGGAGCAGCCGGCACGTGCCGCCCGCCAGCGCGGTGACCCCGGCGGCGGCACGGTCCCACCGCACCGTGTCCGGGGCGAGCGAGTCCAGCAGCAGGCCGCGCAGTTGGCCGCGGTCGATCTCCGGCCGGCCCCCGCCCGCGGTCGGCCCCCGCTGCGCGAGGAGGGCGCCGGTGGCATGGTCGAGCACCCGCCACTCGTCGCCCTCAGGGCGGGCGAGGGCATGGAACCGGTCGAGCAGGCCTGCCGACCGCAGGGCGGCCTGGCCGGTGTCGGCGTGCAGGTCGAGGGAGCCGCCCTGCGGGCGCGCGTCGGCGTCGGCTTCACGTTCGAACACCGTGACGGCGCGGCCGTGTTGCTGCAGGATCCGGGCGCAGGTCAGGCCGCCGGGGCCGGCGCCGACGATCGCGATGCGGGGGGCACGGGCAGTGGGCATGGGTGCGTCCTTCCGGTGGTGGGCGGGTCGCCGGGCGGCCCGACACCACCAAGAAAGCACACTCGCTAAATAAGTGCAATGACTACACTTTCAGAGTGGATGCACTTCGGGCTATGGTGGTCGGGTGACCGAAGCGATTGGGCGCCGCGAGCGCAAGAAGGCCCAGACCCGCCAGTCCCTGGCCGACGCCGCACTCGAACTCTTCCTCGAACACGGCTACGACCAGGTCGGTGTCAAGGACGTCGCCGACGCCGCGGACGTCTCGGTGACCACCCTGTTCAAGCACTTCACCAGCAAGGAGGCGCTGGTCTTCGACCAGGACGACGACCTGGAGGCGGCCCTCGTCGCGGCCGTGCGCGAGCGGCCCCCGGGCCGGTCGGTCCCACAGGCGCTGCGCGAGCACCTGCTGCTGAACCAGACCCGGTTCGCCATTCACACCGCCGACCCGCGGTTCGCCGACTTCACCCGCCTGGTGCAGGACACCCCCGCGCTGCGCGACTACTCCCAACGGATGTGGACCCGCCACGAAACGGCCCTGGCGCGGGCCATCGCGCAGGCCGTGGACGCGCCCGACGACGACGTCAGCTGCGTCGCCCTGGCCCGGTTCGCCCTGGCGGCCCGCAGCCTGATCCTGCAGCACCCCGAACCGCGCCGGGCCGCCGACGAGGCCTTCGCCCTGCTCGAACACGGCTGGGCGGCCTCCCATCCGAGCAGCTGACCCGATCCGCGAGAGCCCCGATGCGCGCGCAGGCGCTGGGTGCTCCCGGCCGCGGCCCCTGTGATCCGCGGATCGCACCGATTGTCGCGAAGCCTTGACACTGCGCCACGGGCTGAGAACCCTGGTGCTGTACTCCAGGGACGCGAGGGACACGGCATGCCATGGGTTGACGAGAGCAAACGCCACCGGGGTTTCCCGGCGGCGGTGTTGGCGGACGGCAGCGAGCCGGAGCCGCTGCCGGACGGGCGCACCACCTGGTGGCTCTACAACGGTGCGGACGGCCCCCGGGCCACCGCGGTGCGCGGTGGTTGCAGCTGCGGCTGGCGGGGCGAGCAGGTGCACCGGTTGGACTTCGGCGACGACTCGGCGACCGAGGCGGTGGGCAAGGACACCGGGCCGTTCGCGGACTGGGAGTCGCACGTCGACCTGGCCGAGGGTGTGGTGCCGCGCGAGGTCGAGGACCTGATCGCGGCGCTGGTGGACCGGATCTGCGACCTGACGGAGAGCAGGCCGTACGCCGCGGCCCGTGCGGCCGGCCGGTTCGAGCGCGCCGCCGCTTCGACCGCGCTGCTGGCCGGCCGCAGGGCCCACCACAACCTGATGACCTGGGAGTACATCGGCCGCGCCTTCGGCTGCGGGCCGGCGGAGGCGCAGGAGCGGTTCGGCGAGACGCCGCAGGACGGCGGCCGGGACGACGAGGTGTAGGTCGTCGGTCGTCACGCATCGGGCGGGCGATGCGAGCACCGGTGCCGGCTGCGAGCACCGGTATCAGCTGCGAGCACCGGTATCAGCGAGGACACCGCCAAGCGGGTGCCCGCGTCACCACGACGGGCACCCGCTCCTCAACCACCCCCGGTCCTGCCAGGACCGGGCTCCCGCCCCGATGCTGCCGCACCGCTGCCCGCGCGCGCCAGCTCCACCCCCCGAAGGGGTGACAGGTCCCAACCCTTCCGATTTTCTCTGCTCCGCGGGAGCCCGCCCTGGGAGCGTCCCGGCCTGGGGGGCGTCCCGGCGTGCGGCGCGGACCGCTTCCGGTCAGGCCTCCGGTCAGGCGTCGAGGACCTGGCCTTCGCGCTTGACGACCGGTCCTTCCGTCGACCACGGGAACTCGATCCAGTCGTCGGTCCGCTTCCACACGTACTCGCACTTCACCAGGGAGTGCGACTTCTCGTAGATGACGGCGGACCGGACCTCGGCGACGTGGTCGAGGCAGAAGTCGTGCACGAGTCGCAGGGTCTTGCCCGTGTCGGCGACGTCGTCGGTGATCAGGACCTTCTTGTCGGTGAAGTCGATCGCGGCGGGAACGGGCGCCAGCATGACGGGCATCTCGAGGGTGGTGCCCACGCCCGTGTAGAACTCGACGTTCACCAGGTGGATGTTCTTGCAGTCCAGCGCGTACGCCAGACCGCCCGCCACGAACACCCCGCCGCGGGCGATGCTCAGGACGAGGTCGGGCTCGTAGCCGTCGTCGGCGATCGTCTGCGCGAGTTCGCGCACCGCCCGCCCGAAGGTCTGGTAATCCAGGGTCTCACGCACATCAGTCACGACGATCAGTGTCCTTGGCCGTCGGCCGGGCCGCGAGTTCCGGCACGCTCTGGACCGGAAGTGTGGTGCTTCACACGTCGGCCGAGCGCTCCGGTCCCCGGGCAGGCCGGTCGGCCTGCGGGAAGCCGGGCGGGTGCCGTCAGGTCCGGCGGGCGTGGGAGGCCAGGCGGTCGGCGAGGGCGGTGACGAGGGTGCGCAGTTCCTCCGGGCGCTCGATGACGAACGGGCGGTCGATCGCGGCGAGGAGCGGCGGCAGCCAGTCGAGGCGCTCCGCCCGTAGCTCGACGCGCAGCCAGCGCTCGGCGGTCGGGTCCCCGTCCGGTGTCGGTGCCGGGTCGTGGTCCTCCAGTGTCGCGACGCCGGCGGGCAGGTGGGCGCGGATCTGCTCGACCGTGCCGTGGATGCGCAGCGTCACCTCGTGCCGGTAGTCGGCCGTGGCGAAGCCCGACAGCAGGCGGTCGGCCGGGTCGGGGCCGGCGGGCGCGTCGAACGTGCCGGGCAGGGCCCTCGCGTCCGCGACGCGGTCGAGCCGGAAGGTCCGGTCCTCGCCGATCCCGGGGTCCGCGCCCGTGACGTACCAGCGGTTCGCGTGGGCGACGATCCCGTACGGGTGCAGCGTGCGCTCACTGGGCCGGCCGTCGCGGTCGGTGTACCTGAGGGAGACCGGCCGTCGGTGGCGCACCGCGTCGGCGAGGGTGAGCAGGATCCCGGCGTCAGGGGCGGCGTCCCCGCCGGAGCCGTCCGTGAAGGAGAGGGCGTCCAGGAGCGTGTCGAGCCGGGCCGCGACGTGCCGGGGCAGCACCCGGCGGATCTTGGCCGCCGCGGTCTCGCCCGCCGTGCGCTCGGCCGTCGCCAGTCCCGTCCGGCGTCCGGCGAGCAGTCCGAGCAGCACGGCGAGCGCCTCGTCCTCGCCGAGCATGAGCGGGGGAAGGCGGTAGCCCGGGGAGATCCGGTAGCCGCCGTACCGGCCGCGCACCGACTCCACGGGCACGTCGAGGTCGATCAGGTGGTCCACGTAGCGCCGCACGGTGCGCCCGTCGACGCCGAGGCGGTCGGCCAGTTCGGCCAGCGTCCGGGTACCGCCCGACTGCAGCAGCTCCAGGAGGGTCAGCACACGGCCGGTGGGTCGGGACATGACCACAGCCTAGGCGGATAGTGGACAGGTTCTGTCCACTATCCCTCCTAGTCTGCGGAGCGCACGGCCGTTCAGCGGCACCAGCACTCAGCCGCGCGACCGCGGCCGGCTCCGACCCCGTCCCAGGAGGACACCATGGACTTCGTTTCGATCCGCATCATCACCGGCGACGTCGCACGCCTGGTCGAGTTCTACGAGCGCGCCACGCGGGTGCGGGCGGAGTGGGCGACCGAGGACTTCGCCGAGCTCCGGACCACGGGCGCCACCCTCGCGATCGCGGGCACCCGCACCGTCCCGTTGTTCGCCCCGGGCTCCGCCCGCCCGGCCGCCAACCAGAGCGTCATCACCGAGTTCCTCGTCGACGACGTGGACCGCGTCCACCGCGACCTGACCGGGTTCGTCACGGACTTCGTCACCGAGCCCACCACGATGCCCTGGGGCAACCGCTCCCTGCTGCTCCGCGACCCCGACGGCAACCTCGTCAACTTCTTCACGCCCGTCACCCCGGCGGCCATCGCGAAGTTCACCCGCTGACGGGGCACCCCGCCGCTACGCCTTCCCCGCCCGCCGAAGCAGGTCTTCGTCACCCGCGGCGCCCGCAGCACCGACGGCCGCCGCGCCGCGGGGCTCGCCGGTGTCCGTGCCCAGTCCCGCGAGCAGGCGCAGTCCGTCCTCGGCGGGGCTGCCGGGGGCCGCGGACAGCACCAGCAGCTCGATGCCCGGCTCGTCCGGCAGCGCGAAGTTCTCCTGGTGCAGTTCCAGCGGTCCGACCAGGGGGTGCCGGTACGCCTTGCGCCCGTGGGTGCGGGCGCGGACGTCCGCGCGGGCCCAGAGGCGGCGGAAGCGCTCGCTGCCCATCGCCAACTCGCCGATGAGCGAGGCCAGTCGGGGGTCGTCGGGGTACTGGCCGGCGGCCAGCCGCAGGTGCCCGACCACGTCGAGGGTGCAGTTCTCCCAGTCGGCGTAGAGGCCGCGGTCGGCCTCCTCCAGGAAGATGTGCCGGGCGGTGTTCAGGCCCGGCATCGGGCGGCCGAGGAGGAGTCCGGCGAGGCGGTTCCCGGCGAGGACGTCCAGGCGGTGGTTCATGATCAGCGCGGGTGCGCCGGCCACCAGGTCGAGGACGCGCAGCAGTTCCGGCCGGACCCGGCTGCCCGGCGCCGTCGCACGGCGGCGGCGCTGCCGCGCGAGGCGGTAGAGGTGCCCGCGTTCGGTCTCGTCGAGGTCGAGGACGCGGGCGAGCGCGTCGAGGACCTGCTCGGAGGGCTGGGTCGCGCGGCCCTGCTCCAGGCGTACGTAGTAGTCGACGCTGACGCCGGACAGGTGCGCCACCTCCTCGCGGCGCAGCCCCGCGACCCGGCGGCGGCTGTCGGTGCGGATGCCGACGGTGGCCGGATCGGCCCGGGAACGCCTGGTCCGTAGGAAGCCCGCGAGATCGTCCATGCCCCTCAGTATGGCCGCGGCGGGCGCCCGTTCGGCCGACTCGGGTGCCCGTGAGGGTGGCCCTGCCGGTACCAGGAAGTCCGGTCCGACGGAAGCGGCGCCCCTGAACGCCGGGCGCCGCGGCGTCCAGGATCGGAGCATCCGATCCGAAGGAGTCCCCCGTGAAGACGCTGATCGTCCACGCCCACCCGGAGCCGAAGTCGCTCAACAGCTCGCTGAAGGACCTCGCGGTGTCCACCCTGGAGACCGCCGGGCACGAGGTACGGGTGAGCGACCTGTACGCGATGAACTGGAAGGCGGTCGTGGACGCCGCGGACTACGGCCCCGAGGCCTCGAGTCCGCTGAAGGTCGCCCTGGACTCGGGCCGGGCCTTCGAGGCCGGCACGCTCTCCCCGGACGTCCGCGCCGAGCAGGAGAAGCTGCTGTGGGCCGACACGATCGTCTTCCAGTTCCCGCTGTGGTGGTACACGATGCCCGCGATCCTCAAGGGGTGGGTGGACCGGGTGTTCACCTACCGCTTCGCGTACGGCGTCGGCGAGCACAGCGCCACCAGGTACGGCGAGCGCTTCGGCGAGGGCACCCTCGCGGGCCGGCGGGCGCTGCTGTCGGTGACCGTCGGCGGCCCGGAGTCGCACTACGCCGCTCGCGGGATCAGCGGCCCCATCGACGACCTGCTGTTCCCGTTCCAGCACGGCGTCCTCTACTACCCGGGCATCGAGGTGCTGCCGCCGTTCGTGCTGTACGGCAGCGACCGGATGACCGACGAGGACTACCCGGCCGTCGCCCGGGCCTGGGAGCAGCGCCTGCTCACCCTGGAGTCGACCGAGCCGATCGCGTTCCGGCGGCAGAACTTCGGCGACTACGAGATCCCCTCGCTTCATCTGAAGGAGGGGCTGGAGCCCGCGGGCCGCACGGGGTTCGGGCTGCACGTGCGCGGCTGAGGGCGGTCGACTCGGTCCACCGACTCGGTCTGTCGGCTCGGTCCACCGATTCAGTCTGCCGGCTCGGTCCACCGACTCGGACCGTCGGCTCGGTCTGCTACTTCAGTCCACCGGCTGGGTCGGACAACCCAGTCCATCGGCTGGGTCGAACGACAAAGTCCGGCGGCTGGGTCGAACAACCCGGTTCTCCGACTCAGTCCGCCGGCGACCGCTCCGCAGGCCCACGGCGCCGCGGGCCCCGGGCGGGACCGCCTCGCTGCTCGTACGTCCACACCGCCAGCTGCGTGCGCGAGGCGAGCCCCAGCTTGCCCAGGATGCGTTCGACGTGGTTCTCCGCGGTCCGCTGCGCGATGGTGAGGCGCGCCGCGATGTCCTTGTTGGTGAGGCCCTCGGCGACCAGTTCCGCGACCTGGCTCTCGCGCTTCGTCAGTCCCGGGACCCCGACCGGGTCGTCGAGGACGTGGGCCATCGCCTCGTCCACGGTGGCGCGCGCTCCGCGGCGGAACTCCCGGTCGAACGCGGCCGCGCCCAGCGCCTCCCGTACCGCGGCGTCCAGGCGCAGGTGCTGGGTGCGCATGAACGGCGCCGCGCCGAGCCGCCCGCCCAGTGACTCCCACAACAGGTGCAGCACGCCCAGGAGCCGGGCCGTGCGCCGCGGGTCGTTCCGGGTACTCCAGGCGATGACCTCCACGCACATGGCCACGTCCCACCAGTCCTGGAACGGGCGCAGCCGGGCGATGGCCGCCCTGGCGTGCGTGGTCGCGTCGGCGGGCGCGTCCGCGCGCAGGGCCAGCAGGGCACGGGCGAGCAGGGCCATCCCGCGCAGCCATGACTCGCCGTGCGTGCGGGCGGCCGCCTCGACCTCGCCGCACGCCTCCTCGGCCACGGCGGCCTCGCCCCCGCAGGCGTGCGCGATGGCGAACTTGACCCGGCACTCGAGGGCCGCGTCGAGGCAGCCCAGCGCGCGGAACTCGGTGCGCGCCCGCGCGAACAGTTCGGCGGCGCTCGCGTAGTCCTCGCGCCAGACGGCGAGGATCCCGTGGTGGTGCCACACCCACGCCGAATCCCGCCGGTGGCCGCCCTGTTCGGCCGCCGCCTCGCACGCGGCGAGCGCCTGCCGTACGTCGGCGTCCGGGTCGCCCTGCAGGATGCGCAGGTACGTGTCGGTGACCCGGGCGTGGACACGGACGGCCGTCTCCGGCCCCGTCGCGCCGTCACCGCGACTGTCACCGTCACCGCCGTCCTGCGCGTGGTCGGCGGCGAGCAGCTGCGACAGCCAGTGGCGCCCCTCGGACAGCAGGCCCGCGGTCATCCAGTAGTGCCGGGGCGACACGGCCAGGGCCAGACCGGCCCGTGCCTGCCCGGGCCGCTCCAGGCAGAATCCCAGGGCGGCGCGCAGGTTCGGGTGGTCCAGGCGAAGGCGCGTGAACCAGTCGACCTGCCGGGGCCCGAACCACTCCCGCCCTGCTCGTGCGGTCAGTTCGGCGTACCGGTCCCGGTGGCGGCCGCGCAGGGCGTCGAGCGAGTTGGACGCGGCCAGCCGCTGGTGCCCGTACTCCCGTACCGTCTCCAGCATGTGGTAGCGCGAACGTCCCTGCACGTGGCGGCAGTTGACGATCGACCGGGCCACCAGGCCGTCGAGGGCGTCGAGCAGGGCGGCGGGCGGCAGTTCGGCGTCCGCGCAGACCCGTTCGAGGCTCTCCAGGTCGAAGCCGCCGCGGAACACCGAGGCCCGCGCCCACAGCAACCGCTCGCGCCCCGTGCACAGTTCGTGGCTCCAGTCGATCAACGCGCGCAGGGTGCGCTGCCGGTCGGCGGCGACGCTGCTCCCGCCGGTGAGCAGCGCGAACCGGTCCGTGAGCCGCTCCAGGATCTCCTGCGGCGTCAGGCTCCGGATGCGGGCGGCCGCCAGTTCGATCGCGAAGGGCAGCCCGTCCAGGCGGCGGACGAGCTCGGCGACGGCGGCGGCGTCCGGCCTGGTCAGGGTGAAGCCGGGCAGCACGGCGGCGGCCCGGTCGACGAACAGCGCGACGGCCGGATTGCCGTTCAGGTCGCGCAGGCCGTGACCCGCGCGCGCGTCCGGCACCGGCAACGGCTCCACGGGGAAGACCTGTTCGCCCGCGATGCCGAGCGGCTGCCGGCTCGTCGCCAGGACGCGCAGTCCGGGCGCGGCCCGCAGCAGCGCGTCGGTGAGGCGGGCGCACGCGTCGACCAGGTGCTCGCAGTTGTCCAGGACCAGCAGGGCGCGCCGCTCGCGCAGCCGGGCGGCGAGGACGGCCGCCGCGTCGGCGCCGGGGTGCCCCGGATTCGCCACGTCGAGGGTGCCGAGGACGCTCGACGCGAGCAGTTCCGGGTCCCGGAGGTCGGCGAGTTCGGCGACGTACACGCCGTCGGGGAAGGCGGAGCGCGCCGCGTCCGCCGCCACGCGCAGCGCCAGCCGGGTCTTGCCCACGCCTCCGGTGCCGCTGAGCGTCACCAGACGCGCGCCGGACAGCAGCCGGGCGATCCGGACCGTGTCCGCCCGCCGCCCGATCAGCGGCGTCAGTTCGGCGTCGAAGCCGCCGAGGCCGGCGAACGTCCCCGCGGCTGCCCCCGTTTCCATGGGTGGTCATCCTACGGACGCGCGCTGACGGTACCGGCACGGAAAGCGTGCGGGAATTGAGTAGTTCTCCCGTTGTCCCCCGCACGCACCCGCCCGAGACTCGACGACGCGGTATCGGACGGCTATGCGAGGTGTGTGGTGACGGCAGGCACGACGGCGGGGTCGGAGCGGAGCGGGCGGCTGCTGGGGCAGCGGGTGTGGACCTACCAGGGGGCCTACGTACGCAGGCCGACGACCGCGCTGGTCGTGCTCCTCATCCTGTTCGGCGTGCTGTGCTCCCTCGTCGGCAAGTACTACGACGAGGACTCCTCGTTCCGCCTCGCGTTCTGGGCCCTGCCCGTGGCGGCCCTGGGGTGCCTCGCCCTGTGCGTGCGGCACGCCCGGATCCGGATCCGGGAGTACGAGCACGGCTTCGAGCTGCGCCGGCCGGGGCGCCGCACGCTGCGGTACGCGTGGCAGGAGATCGCCTCCGTCGAGTCGACCCGGGTGTCCGTCCACTTCAACTCGGCGCACTCGCACGACGTGCTCAAGACCGTGATCCGCCCCTACGCGGGCGGCCGGATCCGCCTCCGGGGCCTGGACTACATCAGGGTCCAGGAGGAGTGCGGCTTCTGGCGGATGATCACGAAGGCGCACCCCACCACCGGCGCGCGCTTCGTCTCGGACGCGACGCAGTCCGTCGCCGTGGCCCGTGCGCAACGCCTCCTGGACGAGCTCGGCGCGGGCGGGTCGTCCCGCTGGGGCGCCCTGACCTTCACCGCCGAGGGGATGACCCTCTCCCCGTTCCCCGCGCCGATCGCCTGGTCCCGGATCGCCCTCGTCTCCGCGCGCCCGGCGGACGGTGTCCGGCTCGACGTCCGGGGACTGGCCTCGCACGTCGGCAGCCGGGCCCTGTCGGGGCGCGCGACGAAGGCGGGCTACCGCACCGAAGGGGACCGGCTGGAGGTGTTCGTGCCCGTCCGCCGCCCCGGATCGGACTACGTGGCGCTGAGCGTCCTGCTCGCCCACGGCGCCGCCCTGCGGAACGGGCAGGACCAAGGACACGAGGGATAGCGAGGGCGGGCCGAGCCCCGGGCGGGCTACGGCCGGCGGCGGGTGGGCCCGGCCGGCAGGGCTTCGGCGGCGGCCGCCGCGACGGCCTCGGCGACCGTGGACAGGGCGGGCGAATCCAGCTTCCACTGCTGCCAGTACAGGGGGACGTCCATCGGCCGGGCGGGTGCCAGCTCCACCAGCCGCCCGGAGCGCAGCAGCGGCTCGGCCTGCGGCTCGGGCACCAGGCCCCAGCCGAGACCGGCGGCCACCGCGTCCCGGAACCCGTCCGAGGCGGGCACCAGGTGGCGGATCCGCCCGGCGCCCGACCGCCCCCGGGTGAGGGACCGGACGAACTCGTCCTGGAGCTCGTCGCGCCGGTCGAAGGCCACGGTGGGGGCCCGGCCCAGATCCTCGGCCAGGTCCCCGGTGAGATGACGGGCCGCGAACTCCGGTGTGGCCACGGCCAGGTAGCGGGCCAGCCCGAGCCGCCGCACGGTGCAGCCGGCCACCGGGTCGGGCGAGGAGGTGACGGCGGCCATCACCTGGCCCTCGCGCAGCAGGGCGGTGGTGTGGGCCTCGTCCTCCTGGTGGAGCTCGAAGCAGATCGGCGGGTCCTGCGGCACCCGGGTGAGCGCGGGCAGGAACCAGGTCGCGAGGGAGTCGGCGTTGACCGCGATCGGGACCCGGGCCGGGCCCTGCTCGGCCGCCAGGCCCAGTTCGGCACGGGCGTCGCGTTCCAGCCGGGCGAGCTGGCGGGCGAACCGGACCACCACCTCGCCGGACTCGGTGGGCCGCACCGGCTTGGTGCGCATCAGCAGGACCCGACCGGTGCGCTGTTCCAGGGCCTTGACGCGCTGGCTGACGGCGGAGGGGGTCACGTGCAGGGCGGCGGCCGCGGCGTCGAAGGTGCCCTCGTCGACCACCGCGAGCAGGGTCCGGACCTGGTCCAGGGGAAGCTCGTCCATAAGTATGGCTAAGGTTACTTTAGAATCTTTAGCTGTACTCATCTATACGCGGTCCATACGGTCGAACCCATGACCAGCAGCACCATCGCCGCCGCACTCGCCGGGTTCGGTACCGGACTCTCCCTCATCGTGGCCATCGGGGCCCAGAACGCGTTCGTCCTGCGCCAGGGCGCCCGCCGGCACGCCGTCCTCGCGGTCGTCGCCATCTGCGCCGTCTCGGACGCGGCGCTGATCGCGCTCGGCGTGACGGGGGTGGGCACGGTGGTCACGGCCTGGCCGGCGGCGCTGACCGCGGTGGGCCTGGTCGGCGGGGCGTTCCTGCTCTGCTACGGCTTCCTGGCGGCCCGACGGGTGCTGCGCCCGGATCCGGCGGCCGCGCTCACCGGCGGCGGACCGGAGACCGGCTCCGTCCGGCGAGCGGTCCTCACCTGCCTGGCGATGACCTGGCTGAACCCGCACGTATACCTCGACACCGTGCTCCTGCTGGGCTCGCTCGCCTCCGACCGCGGCGACCTGCGCTGGGCCTTCGGCGCGGGCGCGGCACTGGCCAGCCTGTGCTGGTTCGCCGCCCTGGGCTTCGGCGCCCGGCTGCTGAGCGGCGTCCTGTCCCGGCCGAGGGTCTGGCGGGTGCTGGACGGACTGGTCGCGGCGACCATGCTGGCAATGGGCGGGATGCTCCTCGCCGGGGCATAGGGCGCCCTGACCCACCGGCCCCGGCTGCCACCCGCGTGGGTGGCCGGCCATGGTGGCATCCGACCCGACCAGGCCGGATGCCACCCTTCGTCCGACGCCGCGCGGACCCGCGGGCGTACGCGCGGGTTCACGACGCGGGGCCGGGGCCGTGCCCGGGGGTCAGGGCTGCTGCGGGTCGGTCCGCGGGCCGAACCGGCCCGTCAGTCGGACCGCCGCGAGGGCGACCGCGTACCCGATGGTGAACAGCACCACCAGGAACAGGACAGCGGTCGCGTTCATGACGTAGTAGCCCGTCAGCGTGGGGGCGACCACGGGCGGCACCCCCAGGACGACGGCCGTCAGGGCCGCCGAGCGGACCGTACGGGTGGTGCAGGCGACGGCCGCGCCGACGACCACCGGGGCGACGAGGGGGAATCCGGTCCGGAAGAACACTCCCTCCCCCGGGCCGGAGACCAGGACGAGGGCGACGTCCGCTGCCGTGGTGGTGAGCACGACCGCCCACGGTACGGCGGAGCGCGGTCGCGTGGTGCGGTCCGGCGGGGCGGCCAGCAGCACCAGGGCGTTGAGGGCGAACAGCACCGTGTCCGGGCCGACCAGACTGTAGGTCAGCGGGCCCCGCGCGTGCGCACCGGGCAGTTCGGGGCCGGCGAGCAGGACGAGCAGCGGGGCCACGACGGTGGCCGCCGCCAGGGCGCGGGCCGCCGTCCAACGGCCGGTCAGCGCCGCGACGGCCATCAGCACCGCCGGGACGAGCAGCGCCATCGTGGCGCCGAGCGACCCGACGCGCATCCCGCCGTCCGGGTCGGTGGCGGCCCGGACCGCCCAATAGAGGTGCACGGCCGCGTAGCCGCCGGCCAGTGCGGCGGCGAGCGGGGCCGCGGCGGCCAGGGCCCGGCCCGCCGGCCGGTGGGAGACCAGGCCGAGCCGGACCCGGACGCCGTGCCCCGCCACATCGGCCACCTCGCGCAGAGCGGCGAGCGGCCTCACGGTTCGGACGCGGCGCTCGGCGTGATCGGCGACCTCCGCCAGCGCGTGGGTGCCGTAGGAGGCCGGGTAGAGGGCGAGGGCGCGGCGCAGCAGGTGGGCCGTCAGGCGGCCCTCCCTGCTCTGCTCCTGGTGGTTCTGGTGGTCCTGGTGGTCCTGGTGCGCGGTCATGCCGGGCCTCCCGCGAGCCTGTTCCGGGTGATGGCGAGGCGGCGGTCGGCCTCGCGGAGGGCGGCCCGCAGCCGCCGGCTCTCGTCGGTGAGGGCCTGGGTTCCGGTCGGGGTGAGGGCGAAGACGCGGCGGGGTCGCCCGTCGACCGTCTCCTCCCGTTCGACCCGGATGAGGCCTTCGGCGAGCAGTCGGTCGAGCGTGCCGTACAGGCTTCCGGCGCCGAGCCGGACCCGGCCGTCGGAGATCGCGGCGACCTCGTCGCCGAGCGCGTAGCCGTGCCGGGGCTGGTCGGCGAGGGCGGTGAGCAGCAGGAAGGTGGGCTCCTGCATGGAGCGTTTCTTCGTCACGCCGATCACCATAGTACGGTCACCGTAGTGTCCGGAAGAGCGGGTGCGATCGGAGGCGAGGGAGGGGCGCGCACCGCCCATCCGCCAGGACCAACGCGCACCCGGGCAGCCGGTAAGGCTTGCCTTGCCATGGAGTCGGGCCCGCCTCTATGGTGAAGTCCTCAGAGGACCTGAAGACCTGGTGACCTGAGGACTACTTGGGGAGAGTGATCATGTCAGACCTCCATGCCCTGACGCTGGCCGAACAGGCGGCGGCGATCCGCGGGCGCACCGTCTCGCCGACCGAACTCGTCGACCACCACCTGCGCCGGATCGAGGAACTCGACGGCGTGCTCGGCGCCTACCGCACGGTCGACGCGCCCGGCGCCCGTCGGGCCGCCCGTGCGGCCGAGGCCAGGCTGGCCGCCGCCGGGGACGGCCCCGAGACCGGGGACGGCGCCGGGACCGGGGACGGCGCCGGGCTGCCGCCACTGCTCGGCGTGCCGCTGTCGGTGAAGGACACCTGGCCGGTCGGCGGGCTCCCGTTCACCGCGGGCTCCGCCGCCTTCGACGACCGCACCGCTCCGCAGGACGCCGCCGTGGTCGGCGCCCTCCGGGCCGCGGGCGGCGTGCTGCTGGGCACCACCACGGCCGCCGAGTTCGGCTGCTCCGCCTACACGGAGACGGTCCACGCCACCGCGCGCAGCCCGTACGACCCCGGCCGCGGCGCCGGGGGTTCCAGTGGCGGGGCGGCCGCCTCGGTCTCCGCCGGACTGGCCGCCGGGGCCCTGGGCAGCGACGGCGGCGGCTCGGTCCGGATCCCGGCCGCCGCCTGCGGCGTGGTCGGCCTCAAGCCCAGCCGGGGCCGGGTGACGACCGCCCCCGGCACGGACGCCTTCGGGCTGGCCACCGCCGGCCCGCTGGCCCGGACGGTGCTGGACGCGGCCCTCCTGCTGGACGTCATGGCCGGCAGCGTCCCGGGCGACGGCAGCACCCTGCCCGCCTCCCCCGCCGGCCACTTCAGGGCCTGCGCCGAACGCGAGCCCGGCCCGCTGCGGATCGGCGTCCTGCCCCGGACGGACGGGTGGCACCCGGAGGCCGCGCTGGCCTCCCGCCGCACCGCCGACCTGCTCGCCGACCTCGGCCACCGGGTGGAGGAGGCCCCGCCGTTCGACCCGGCCGAGTACCAGCCGGACTTCACCGTGCTGTGGAGCGTGCTGGCCGCCACCGTGCCCGTCCCGCCGGAGCGGGAGGACCGGCTGCTGCCGCTGACCCGCTGGCTGCGCGCCCGGGGCAACGAGCACAGCGCGATCCGGCTGGCCTCGGCGATGGCCTCGCTGACCGCCACCGCCCGGACGATCTGCCACCGGTACGACCGCTTCGACGCGGTGCTGAGCCCCACGACGGACCAACCGCCGCTGCCGGTCGGGTCGTTGGCCGACCCGGACGCCCCGGAGCGGAGCTACGCCCGGATGCTCGCCGTCACCCCGCGCACGCCGGTGGCGAACCTCACCGGCCGGCCGTCGATCAGCCTGCCGCTGCACTGGACCCCGGACGGACTGCCGATCGGCGTGATGCTGACCGCCCGGATCCATCAGGAGGGCCTCCTGCTCTCCCTCGGCGCCCAGCTGGAACGGGCCCGGCCCTGGCACCACCACGCCGCCCGGCAGGCGGCCGTCCTGGAGCGGGCGACCGGGCAGAACACGGCGCGGCCCGAGCGGGGGACGCGATGAAGCGCGGACAGCTGGCCTTCCTGACCGGCACCCACATCGTCAACGACCTCTACCAGGGCGCCGTCCCGGCCCTGCTGCCCTTCCTGATGTCCCAGCGGCACTACAGCTACACCGCCGTCTCCGGCATCGCCCTGGCCGCGAGCGGCCTGTCCAGCGTGGTCCAGCCGCTGTTCGGCCTGCTGGTCGACCGCCGCCCCCGCGGCTGGCTCATCCCGGCCGGCTTCCTCACCGCCGCGGCCGGGATCACCGGCGCCGCCCTCGCCGACAGCTACCCGCTGACCTGGCTCTTCGCCGCGCTGGCCGGCATCGGCATCGCCGCCTACCACCCGGCCGCCACCAACCAGGCCCGGGTCGCCGGCGGACAGTCCCAGCGGGCGATGAGCCTGTTCTCCGTCGGGGGCACCCTCGGCGCCTCGCTGGCACCGGCCCTGGTCACCCTCGTGGTCGGCGCGTACGGCCTGGGCGGCAGCTGGCTGCTGGCCGTCCCGGCGCTGGTGACGGCCCTGCTGTGGGCCGCGCAGGGCCGCTGGCTGCGGTACCGCGGCCACACCCCGGCGACCCCGGCCGCCGCCCGGGGCGCGGCGACGAGCGCCCACCGCGACGACTGGCGGGCGTTCGGACGCCTCGCCGCGACCACCGTCGCCTGGTCGATCCCCTACGTGACCGTCACCTCGATGCTCGCCCTCCACATCCAGCGCGACCTCCACGGCTCGACGGGAACCGGCGCCGCCGCGCTGACCCTGCTCACCCTGGCCGGGGCGGCCGGCACCCTGCTCGGCGGCTGGCTCGGCGACCGGCACGGACGGATGACCCCGATCCGCACCGGCTACCTGCTGGCCGTCCCCGCCCTGGCCGCCGTGGCCTTCGCACCCTCCGTCGCGGTCGCCATGGCCGGCGCGGTGGCGTTCGGACTGGCCATGTTCCTGCCCTTCGCCCCGCAGGTGACACTCGCCCAGGACTACCTGCCCACCCGGCCCGGCACCGCCAGCGGGCTGACCCTCGGACTCGCCATGTCCGTGGGCGGCCTCGCCGCACCGGCGCTCGGCGGCCTGGCCGACGCCCACGGCCTGCGGACCGTCCTCGCCCTGGTCCTCGGCGTGCTGGCGCTCGGACTCGGCTCCGCGCTGCGGCTGCGCGACCGCGTGCTGCCGGAGGCGGGGCCGGAGCAGGGGCCGGAACCGGCCCCGGAACGGGTGAACGAGCAGGCCGCCACGGGTGCGGCACCCGGAGGACGATAGGGTCGTCCTCATGACTGTTCGCCCGGTACGCCATCGCTCACTGGTGGAGGAAGCCACGGCCGAGCTGCGCCGACTGATCGGCACGGGCGAGTGGCCGGTCGGCAGCAAACTGCCCGGTGAGGTGGAGCTGAGCCGACTCCTCGGAGTCGGCCGGACCACCTCGCGCGAGGCGGTCCGGGTGCTGATCGCCGACGGCCAGCTGCGCGCCCGTCAGGGCTCGGGCACGTACGTGGCCGCCACCGCCCCGGTCTCGGAGTTCGACCGGGAGCTGCGGCGCTCCGAGGTCTTCGACGTGTACGAGGTCCGGGCGGCGCTGGAGGTGGAGGCGGGCCGGCTGGCCGCGCAGCGGCGCACCGAGGCGGACGTCGCCGCGCTCCGGGCGGCGCTGGCCGCCCGCGACGCGGCCGCCGACCCGGCCGAGCTCGTCGAGACCGACCTGGAACTGCACCGCCAGGTCGTCCGGGCGGCGCACAACCCGGTGCTCATCCGCCTCTTCGACTCCTTCGTCGACGCGCTGCGCGAAGCGGCCGGCCACGTGGTGGCTGACAACCGGCTCCACGACGGCGTCGAAGCGGAGGGCATCACCCACGCCCACCGCACCCTGGTCGAGGCGATCGCCGCGGGTGACCCGGACGCCGCCGTCGCGGCGACCCAGGCCAACCTGGACCACACCCTCGACAGACTGCGCGCCACGGGCACCGGACCACGCTGAGCCGGAGGCCGGATCCGCACCCGACCATCTCCGGTCCGGAAGTCCCGTGTCCGGTCGTACTGTCGTACGGCCCCCGGGTCCGGCGGTTCCTACCGACAGGAGCCGCCGGACCCGTCCTCGTCGCCGAGCCGAACCTGGCTCCCCGCTGAGGAGTTGCCCACCGAGGCCAGGTAGGCGGCGGTCAGCTCGGGGGTGGCCAGCCAGGCGGCGTAGTCGCGCGCTTCGGCGTAGGTGTTGGCGAGCCGGCGGCCGACCTCCGGGTGTTCGGCGGCGGCCGCGAACACCCCCTGGAGGTGGTCCGGCACGGTCAGCATCGCGGCGGTGAACTCGACGCTGTGGCGGGCCTGTTGCTGCCAGAACCGCTCGGCGGTGCGGCACATCCAGTCGGCCGTGTACGGGGCGTCGCCGTGCTCCACGACGGCCCGGCGGTAGGCCTCGGCGGCCCGGGCGGCGTTGTTGGCGCCCTGCCCGGCGATCGGGTCGGTCACCACCACCGCGTCGCCGAGGCCCAGCACGTGGACGGCGTCCACGCCCGAGCCGAGCTCCGCCACCGCGCGCCGGACCACCGGGGTGACCGCGCCGAACAGCCCGGCCCCGGCGTCGGTCGGCTCGGCCCCCGTCCAGAGCTCGGCTTCCCAGGGCAGGTACTCGGCCAACAGCACACGGATCCGGGCCAGTTGGACGTCCGGCGGCGGGGCATCGCCGAACGCGTCCAGCGGGCCGCCGGGCAGCGCCTCCCAGAGCAGGATGTCGCAGGGGCCGGAGAGGGTGAGCGCCGGCTGCAGGTACAGCTCGCCGAGGCCGGGCAGGGCGTTCATCCGGGCCCTCGGCCCGGCGGCCGGGTCCGGCGAGCCGACGCCGTGCGCGTACAGGCAGGACAGGGCCCGCTGCGGCCCGTCGAACGGTGAGCGGACGGCGTCGCGTTCAAAGATCCCGGACAGGGCGCCGCGGCCGGCCGCGACCACGGTCAGCTCGTGCCGACGGGCCAGCTCGTGCAGCCCGCCGCGGTCCAGCGTGCGGTACTCGACCACGCCGCCGCGCTCGGCCAGCAGTTCCAGCCAGCCGGCCAGTTTGAGCCGCTGGTCCACCGACTGGGCGGGCTCGTCCAGCGTCATGGTGTACTCCAGCGCCCGCACGCCGGGGGGCGCCGCCAGCACCGCCTCCACCGAGGAGACGGCCGGCGCCTGCTCCGCCCAGAGGTCCAGCCCGGCCGCCGCCTCGATCCGCAGGGCGGGGCCGAACATCGCCTGGGTGGACAGCACCCGGCCGCCGCGCAGCTGCTCCGGGGTGCGCTCGGCGACCAGCGTCACCCGGTACCCGTCCGCCACCAGCCCGAGCGCGAGTTGGAGGCCGGCCTGGCCCGCTCCGACGACGGCGATCCGGCGCACACTGCCTCCTGGTGGTCTGTTGACGGTCCGTCAAGCAGGCACAGTAGTCGAGCGGGCGCGCTCCGGTCACCGGTGGCGGGCGCATCCGTTCGAAGGAGGCGGCGGCGTGCGGACCGCGCCGCCGCCCCGGCAACCCGGGGTGCCCCGGGCCGGCTCAGCCGCGCAGGTGCGCGGTGAGCACCTCCACCACGTCGTGGGTCCGGTCGGCCAGGTAGAAGTGCCCGCCCTGGAAGACCCGCAGGTCGAAGGGGCCGGTGGTGTGCCGCTCCCACTGGCCGACCTGGTCGACGGTGGCGTGCGCGTCGGACTCCCCCGCCAGGGCGGTGATCGGCAGCGACACGGTCGCGTCCGGGGTGCTGCAGTAGGTCTCGACGGCCATGTAGTCGGCCCGCAGGCTCGGCAGGACCAGCTCGCGCAGGCCGGGCACGGCGAAGATCCGGTCGTCCGTGCCGCCGAGCGCGGAGATCTCGGCGAGCAGTTCGTCGTCCGGCAGCTGGTGGACCCTGGTCGTCCGGGGCAGCGAGGGCGCGCGGCCGGCCGAGACGACCAGCCGGTCCGGTCCCCGTACGCCGTCGCGCTCGAAGCAGCGGACCGTCTCGAAGGCGACGGCCGCGCCCATGCTGTGCCCGAAGAAGGTGAGCGGCCGGTCCGCCCACTCCCGCAGCTCCCGGGCGAGCTGCTCGGCGAGGCCGGTCACCGAGCCGATCGTCGGCTCGCCGATGCGGTTCTGCCGGCCCGGGTACTGGACGGCGAGCACATCGGCGTGCGGCGCCAGCGCGTTGGCGTACTCCAGGTAGTAGCTGGCCGAGCCGCCGGCGTGCGGGAAGATCACGATCCGGGCGGGCGCGGAGTCGGACGGGTTGAACCTGCGGAACCACGGATTCTCGACGACGGCGCTGCTGGACATGCGGGGTGCGACCTCTCTCCGTGACGGACTCTGCAGGCCCCAGTCTGGCAGTGCCGGGCCCCGCCGCGGGGGCGAAGTGACGATCATGACCCTCCGGCAGGCCGGTTCTCGCCGGTGCCCCTCCGGCCACCCGGGCCTGCCTGCCAGGAGGTTCAGGCCCGGACACCGCTCGCGGGGTCCGGATCGGTGACCCAGCCCGCGGCCAGGAGCAGACCGGAGGTGCGGTGGACGGCGACGAAGCCGAACGGCCGTCCGAAGCCGGCCCGGACGATCCGCCGCAGGTACGACGGGCGCGGGCGCGCGGCGCCGCTCCCGGCGACTCCGAGGGCGGTCACCGAGGCGGCCCGGAAGCCGTCCGGGCCGAAGGTCGCGGTGGCGCGCTGCCGGGCGCCGTCGATGAACAGCGGTTCCGCTCCGCCGAGCCCGGGCAGGCGGTGCTCGGTCTCCGAGCGGGTCCCCAGTGTGGCCAGGCCGAAGAGGTCGGGGCGGGCGAGCAGATCGTGGTCGGCCCCGACGGTGAACCGCGGGACGTCCACGGCCAACAGATCCTCCGGTTCGTACCGCCGGATCAGGTCGATCGTCAGGCCGGGGCCGGGGGTGCCGACGGGCAGGCGGTCGGCGGTGGTCCGGCGGTGGCGCCCGCTCAACGCCTCGATGCCGGTGGCCAGCACCCGGCCGGGCGACGCGCCGGGCTCGCCGAGCAGCAGATGGACACTGATGTCCCCGTACCCGTGCACCCGCACTTCGGTGACGAGCCCGGTCGGTGACTCCAGCACGGCGGCCCGGTCCAGCAGGCAGGTGTACCGCGACAGGTACCGGACGGGCCTGCCCCAGGCGTCCGCCGGACCCTCCGGCGGACCGTCGATCTCGTCGAACGGCCGGATCCAGTCGGTCCGGACGGTGAGCGCCGCGGCCAGCACCAGGCGGGTCTCCCGGTCCAACCGCACCGGCATGGCGTCGATCAGACCGCCGGTGGCCCGGGCGGCCCAGGCGTCCAGCCGCGCCTGGTCCTGCCGGACGTCACCGGAGAGCCGCCCGTGTACACCCGCCGGCAGCCCGGCCGGCCACTCCGGGCGCAGCCGCAGCCGCTCACCCGTCCAGAGCCCGAGGGCCGAGCCGACCGCCGGGATGCCCTCCAGCAGACCGAGGAGTTCCCGGGCCCGCTCGGCGGCAGCCTCCGGCGGCAGACCCAGGGCCTGCGTCAACTCGCCCTGGACGGCGGGGCTTCCGGCCGGCGCCAGCAGGCCGAGCAGCGGCCAGACACCGGCCGGCATCAGGACCGTCCCACCCTCCGGGTCGACCTGCCCGACCCAGCGCGCGCCCAGCGTGTTGACCACCCTCACGGCCTCGGCCTGGCTCATCCGCCCCCCTGCGCTCGATCGTCCGGCACGCCGCCGAGGGTAGGCCCGGGCCCGGGTGGGAGGCGACCGGTTTAACGCCACTCCCGGCCGCCAACGCCCGCCCGGCGAAGGCGGGTTCCGCCGCCCCGACTCCTTTTCCACTGCCGACCCGATCCGATCCGTGTCAGCATGGCCGCATGAGCGAACCCGACGACTGGATCACCATCGCGGCGTACGAGAACCTTCCCGGCCGCCCGACCCCGCCGGCCGCCCTCCGCGCTTGACTGCGCGACCGGGGCATCGACTGGATGCCCATCGCCGCCGATGCGGTGCGCAGTGACCTGCTCTGCGGGGTCGGCCCGGACGGCCGGTGGCGCGGCTGGTTCGACGTCCGGGTCGACGCCGACGCCCTGCGGACGATCGGGCTGCACCCCGAGCAGGCGTCCGCGGTCGTCAACGGACCTTCCCCGCCCGGCTGGTGGCACGCCGAGGCCGAGCGCCGGGCCCGTCGGTGACGGCGGCCGCCGGCCCGGCTCAGCCCGCCGCGCCGAAGCGGACCGTCTCGGCGCGGGAGCGGGAGGCCGCGTCCAGCAGCAGGACGGACGAGGCCTCCGGGGTCGGCATCGGGCCGCCGGCGCGCACGTGCCGGGTGAAGGCGGCCAACAGCCGCTCCAGGCCGCGGCGGTGGCGGGCGAAGACCCGGCTGGAGGCGTGCCGGCCGCGGGCCCGCTGGCCGTCCAGCGCGGTGGCGGCGCCGACGTCCAGCAGCACCAGGTGCAGTTCGCGGCCCCGGCGGGCCGCCTCCCGGGCGAGCCAGCGCCGCATCCAGGCGCGGCTGCCGCAGTCGTGCACCAGCAGCGGGCCGCCACCGCGCACCGAGGAGCGCAGCAGCCGGAAGTGTTCCAGCCGGGCCCACGGCCGGTACACCGCGTACGGCAGGGCGGCGGGCATCACCGCCTCGCAGGCCTCGTGCACCGTCCGCGGGTCCACGGCCCGGACCGCCGCCCCGGACCAGCGCCGCAGCAGCGTGCTCTTCCCGGCCCCCGGCAGCCCGGACACCACCACGACGGCGTCGGCCGGGTAGGCGGTGACGAACCCCGCCCCGGCCTCGCCCCGCAGATCGACCACGCCGCGCGGCGCCACGACCGCATCCACCCCGCCGCCCACCAGTCCGAGCCCCCGTTCACGTCCGACCGGGAACCCTAACAACAACGCCCGGCCGGCCGCTCGGCGGATCCGGCCGGACCGGGCCTCGGCGTCGGGCGTGCGCGCCTCACGGAGAGGAAGCGGGGGCGCCCTCCGGCCGGGGGCCGAGGGGACCTCGCAGGCCCGCACCCGTCCGTCGGCGCCCACCCGCGCCCGTCGGGACTCCTGGGCCCCCGGCGACCGCAGTGCACCCGTGGGCCCGCCGTCCACTAGGCTGACGAGCCGTCAGACAGGAGGACGGGCCATGGCGGAGGCGGCTCCGACGTACACCGCGCTGGTGCTGGACGGGCTCGCCCGGGATCCCGCCCGGGTGGCGCTCCGGCACGGGGACGAGGAGTGGACCGGGCAGCGCTGCCTGGACCTGGTGCACCGCGCCGCCCGCGCGCTGGAGCGGGCCGGGCTCGGGCGCGGGGACGGGGTGACGGTGCTGGCCGGGAACCGGCCGGAGGCGCTGCTGGTGCGGCTGGCCGCGAATCTGCTGGGCTGCCGGGTGGCGATGCCGTTCCCGGACGGGCCGGTCGCCGAGCAGGTGGCGCTGGCGGAGTTCGCCGGGACGTCCGCGCTGGTCTTCGACCCGGTCCGGTGCGCGGCGGCGGCCGACGGGGTCGCGCGGGCCGTGCCCTCGGCCGTCCTGCTCTCGCTGGGTCCGTCGCCGCTCGGGCTCGGCACGGACCTGCTGGACCTCGCCGCGGCCCGCTCCCCCGCCCCGCTGGCGCCCCGTTACCTGCCCGAGGACGTGATGGCGGTGCGGTTCACCGGCGGCACGACCGGGCGCCCGAAGGGCGTGCTGCGCCGCTTCGCCCGTCCGCCGCGCCCCCCGCTGCTGGCCGGCTCGGTCTTCCTGCTGTGCACCCCGCTCTGCCACGGCGGCGGCACCACGGCGGACCTGGCGCTGGCGGCGGGGGGCATGGTGGTGATGCAGGACGGGTTCGACGCCGGGGCCGTGCTGGCGGCGGTGGAGCGGCACCGGGTGTCCCGGATGTACCTGCCGCCGCACCTGCTGTACCGGCTGCTGGACCACCCGCTGCTGCCGACGACCGACACCGGCAGCCTGCGCCGGGTCGGCTACACCGGCTGCGCGCCCTCGCCGCGGCGGCTCGCCGAGGCGACCCGGCGGCTGGGCCGGGTGCTGCACCAGACCTACAGCCTGACGGAGTGCGGGCCGGTCTCCCGGCTGGGCCCGGACGAGCACCTGGCACCGCGGCTGCTGACCACCGCGGGCCGCCCGTACCCGGACACCGGGCTGCGCGTCCTGGACGAGGACGGCGCCGAGCTGCCGCCGGACCGGACCGGGGAGATCTGCGTCCGGACGCCGACCGCGATGGCCGGCTACTGGCGCGCCCCGGAGCTGACCGGGCAGGTGCTCCGGGACGGCTGGCTGCACACCGGCGACCTGGGCAGCCTGGACGCGGCCGGCTATCTGACGGTGGCCGGGCGGCGGGACCCGATGGCGGTCGTCGAGGGGCACAATGTGTTCCCCCGCGAGATCGAGGAGCCACTGCGCACCCACCCGGAGGTCCGCGAGGCGGTGATGTTCACGACCACCGACCCGGACCGCCTGGAGCGGGTGCACGCCGCCGTCGCCCTCGTCCCCGGCTCGCGGCTGACGGCCGGGCAGCTGCACCGCTGGGCCCGGGCGCGCGGCCTCGGCCGGTGCGCCCCGGACTCGCTCCTGCTGCTGCCCGCGATCCCGCTGAACGGCCTCGGGAAGCCGGACCTCGCCGCCCTGCGGGCCCAGGTGGACGCCGGGAGCGGACGGGCGGCCGCCACCGCGGGGGCGCGCGACGGGGTGTGACGCGCCCGACGAGTGCATCGAGCGCCTACGCGGGCGACCTCTCGTGCGCCACCCGGCGGGAAGAACCGTCCGTGGGCACTCGATCGTGCGGCCCGACCTGCCGATACATCCCCGGCAGCGCCGTGCACGTCGCTGTGGGCCGCACCGTCCCCCCAGGAGGCACTCCCTTGACCTGGCTACGCGTCCTGACCGCACTGGGCATCCTCGCCGTGGCGGCCAGTGCCCTGATCGTCTTCGCCCTCTGCACCGCCACCTCGCGCGGCGAGCGCGCCGCGGAGGAGGCGCCGCCCGACCTCCGGGCGGACGCCGAGGGCAGCGGCCTCTTCCAGCGGATGGGCGGCGACAGCTGACGCCGCGCCGCCCACCGCCGGTCAGTGCCCGGCGATGTCGTCCGGCCGGACCTCGATGTGGTCGGCGGCGAGATCGACCGCCACCCGGTGCTCCATGCCGAGCGACTCCAGGAACTTGACCGGCAGCTGCACCCGGCCGCTGCGGTCCAGCATCACGTACTCGCGCTCGTTCACCGACTCCTCGCCGTGCTCGTCCGTCACGGTGCGGCGCAGCACCTCGCTGGCGGTCCGCCCGTCCCGGATCGCGACCGTGCGACGGACCTCGCCCGCGACCATCGGGTCGTGGGTGACGATCACGACGGTGGCGCCCAGTTCGCGGTTGACGGTGCGGAAGGACTCGAAGATGATCCCGGCGGTCTCCGAGTCCAGCTCGCCGGTGGGCTCGTCGGCGAGCAGCACCGGCGGGTTGTTGGCCATCGCCACCGCGATCGCCACCCGCTGCTGCTGGCCGCCGGAGAGCTCGTTGGGCTTGCGGTGGGCGAGCTCGCCGATCTCCAGCGCCTCCATCAGCTCCGCCACCCGGGCCGCCTGCTGCCGGGCCCCGCCGGCGCCCGAACGACGACCGCGCAGCTGCATCGGCAGGGCGATGTTCTCGGCGGCGGTGAGGAAGGGCAGCAGGTTGCGGGCGGTCTGCTGCCAGATGAAGCCGACCACCTCGCGCCGGTAGCGCAGCCGCTCCTTGACCGACATCTCCAGCAGGTCGCAGCCGGCCACGGTGGCGGTGCCGGCGGTCGGCACGTCCAGCCCGGCGAGGATGGTGAGCAGCGTGGACTTGCCGCTGCCCGAGGCGCCGACCAGGGCGACCAGGTCGCCCTGGCGGATGGTCAGCTCCAGGCCCTGGAGCGCCTGGACCTCGACCCCCTCCGCGCTGAAGATCCGGACCAGCCGGTCGCAGACGATGGCCGCTCCCTCGCCGTACGCCTTGGGCGAGGCGGCGGCGAGGGCCCGCTGCTGGAGCTCCTGGAGGCTGGGGGCCTCGGCGACCGTCCGCTCCTGGGGAGTGCTCTTCACCGGTGGTCTCCTGTCTCGACTGTCTGCTTCATCGCACCGCTCTCCACTGTCCCGGCGGACCGGGCCGCTGTCACGGCCCGTGCACCGCCCCCGCCCGCCGCTCCCGGCGGGTCCGCCGCCGTCCGTACCGGCCTCATTGCCGTTCCCCCGCTCGCAGTTCGGTGGCGATCTGGCGCCGGCCGGCGACCAGGGTCTCCAGCACCACCCCGAGGCCGACCACCAGGGCCAGACCGGCGGTGGGCAGCAGCACCGGCAGCACCGCCGGGGCCAGGGTCTCGCCGACGGTGGCACCGACCAGCGCCGAGAGGTCGAAGGCGCCCCCGAGCAGGGCGACCGCGGCCAGCGCGACCAGCCCGCCGCCGACGGCCGCCGCCAGGGTCTGCGGCAACGCCTCGGCGATGATCAGCACCAGGCCCTGCCGGGGCCGCAGGCCCATGGTGCGCAGCCGGGCGAGCACCGCCGTACGGTCCGGCGCGGCCCGCAGCAGCGTCAGCAGCACGGCCAGCAGGGCGAAGCCGGCGGCGGCGAAGCCCGAGTACCAGAACAGCCGCCCGGCGGCGTGCTGCACCGGGTCGCCGGCCAGCTCGGCGATCTTCTCGCGGCTGCTGTGCACCACGTAACCGGGGGGCAGGCCGGCGGTGGTCTTCCCGGCCGCCGTGGCCTCCGCGTCGATCAGCTTGGCGACGCGCCCCAGGAGCTCGCCGCTGCCGATGGCGCGCTCCCGCAGCAGGGCGCGGACCCGGTCCGGATCGACGTCGCCGACGGCGAACCACTTGTTCACCCGGTTCGACCGCTTGAGCTCCGGCAGGTGCTCCGCGGCGGGGCCGGCCGGCACCACGACGAAGGGCTTGCCGGGGTCCGGGAAGGCGGGCGTGGCGGTGACGATCCCCGCGACGCTGGTGGCCATCTGGCTGCCGGAGGGCGTGCGCACCTGCGGTGCGCCCGAGTCCAGGTGCGCGGCCAGGTCCCGGCTGAACAGCGCGGGGACCGGGCCGTCCTTGCCGCCCGGGGCGGCGGTCAGCCTGGCCGGGTCGTACCCGCCGACCCCGACGGTGCGGGAGATCTCCGCGTAGGCCTCGGGCTCGACCACCACCAGGACGGCCTCGGCGGTCTCCCGGTCGGCGCCGACGAAGGTGGCCCGCTCCTCGATCCACGCGCCGGTCGCCGCCCGGACGCCGGGCAGTTCGCCGGCCGCCTTGGTGAAGGCCTCCGGCAGGTTGGCGTAGAGCGGGACGGAGACGGACACGTCGCCGCCGGTGGAGAGCCGGGCGGCACGCGCCCGGGAGTGGTCCACCGTGTCGAGCACGGTGGCCCCGAAGCCGGTGGCGGTGACGGCGATCAGCAGGGCGAGCAGCGGCAGCGCGGAGGGCCGCCGCCGGCCCGAGTTGTCGCGGGCGGCCCGGACCAGGCCGAGGAAGCCGACCAGGCCGCGGCCGCGGCCGGCGAGTGCGGCCAGCCAGCCGACCACGACCGGCTCGATCCTCGCCAGCAGCAGGCCGCCGGAGACGGCGAGCAGCAGCGGGGCGGCCACCAGCAGCGGGTCGACGCCGCTACCGGGGTGGCCGACGCCGCGACGTCGGACCTCGGCCACGGCCGCGGCGGTGACGGCCAGCACGGCGAGTTCGCCGACCATCCGGCGCCAGCCGCCGGCCGCCCGCGGGCGCGCCCAGAGCAGCGCGGCCCGGACCGGGAAGACCAGGATCGCGAGCAGGGTCACGGCGAGCGCCAGCAGCACCGGGGTGCCCCAGCGCGGGGTGGGCAGCAGCACCAGCGCGAGGGCCGTGCCGAGCACGGCGGCGGGCAGCACGGTCACCGCGCCCTCCCCGAGCAGCCGCAGCAGCACCCCGGTGCGCGAGCCGCCGCGGGCCTGGAGCAGCCGGATCTCGGCCGTGCGCCGGTCCGTGCTGAGCGCCGCGGCCAGGCAGAGCACCACGACCGCGACGCCGGCGACACCGGCCGGCCCGATGGCGCCGAGCGGGGCCGCGGCCTGGTAGCGGGCGGTGGCCCGGGCGAGGACGTCCGGCATCAGCGAGGTGGCGTGCAGGTCGGCCCGGAGGGTGGCGTCGATCAGGGCGGTCATGCCGGGGCCGGCCGTGTACGAGCCGAGGACCTCGCGGGTGTGGTCGAGCTCGTCGGCGCGCAGCGAGCCGGGGTCGACGGGAAGCCGCCAGAAGTTCTGGCCGCTCGAACCCCAGCGGGCCAGCGCGGTCAGGCTGCCGCCGTCGACGAAGCCGCTGGTCCAGTACCACGCGTCCTCGCCCTTGACGCCCAGGCAGGCCCTGGACGGGCAGCCGAGTCCCTCCCAGAACGGGTCCTGGGGGTCGTTGACCCGGTAGAGGCCGGTCACGGTGGTGCGCAGCGCGACCGGTCCGTCGGTGCCGCTCTCGATGACGTCGCCGACCTTGATGTTGATGGCCTCGGCGGCCTGCTGGCTCAGCGCGATCGGCAGCGGGCCGTCGACCGGGGCGGGGCCCGGCCAGGTGCCCGCGGTCAGCGTCGCCCGGTCGGCGAGGCCGTGCAGGTAGAACAGGCCGAGCCCCGGGACGGCCCGGTCGGAGAGCCGGGTGAACCCCGGGTTGAACATCTTCCGCTCGGTCTTGATCCGGGTGCCGTGGACCTGGGCGGACGCGCTCAGCGGCAGCTGCCGTCCGATCTGCGCGTCGAACTTCCGCTGCAGGGCTTCGAGGGCGGCGCCGTCGTCGCCGGGGGCCAGCCCGGAGGTGACCTCCAGGTTGGTGACGTTGGTGCCCAGGCCGCGCGTGAACTCCTGGAGCGCGCTGTCCGCGTTCCGGTCCGCGATGCGCGGGAAGGCCGCCGCCAGGAAGACGGTGACGAGCGCGAGGGCCGCCGTGAGCAACGCGGCCAGCGGCATCGCGCGCAGCCGGGTGCGCACCCAGGGCGCGGGCCGGTGGGCCCGCGCCGGTTCGGGCGCCGGCGGCGGCGCGGGGGTGGGCACGGTGGTGCCGGCCTTGGTGGTCACATCTCCTCCACGTGGCGCAGCCGCGCGGCCACGTCTCGACGCCGGCGGCCGATCAGGAAGGCCGACAGCAGCGGGACGACGGCGATCGCCCCCGCGAACAGCAGCGCCTGACCGAACGGCAGCTCGACCAGGGCCTCCGGCACCGGGCGGCGGGCCGCCGGGGTCAGCACCACGAAGGGCACGATCAGCCGGACGAGCAGGGCTCCGAGGGCGAGGCCGACGATCCCGCCCAGGCCGACCAGCACCGCGTTCTCGGCGGCGACGGTCCGGGTGACCTGCTTGCGCGGGGCGCCCAGGGCGAGCAGCAGCGCGGAGTCCCGGGAGCGCTCGTGCGCCGAACCGGCCACCGCGGCGGCGAAGCCGATCGCGGCGAGCACGGCGGTGACGATCGCGATGGCCATCAGCGCGCTCTGCGGGGCGGCGCCGACCGGGTCGCCGAGGAGGCCCTCGGAGACCTCCTCGTAGAGCGCGAGGTCCTGGCTGCCGGGCGCGCCGCGCAGGGCGGCGGCGGCCTCGGCCGGGATGCGGTCGCCCGGCCCCGTGGCGGGCAGCCACCACTCGGTGCGGGACGGCAGGTTGCGGTCCTGGACGGACAGCATCCGGGCGACCGAGCCGAGGTCCAGCAGCAGCGCCCGCTGGCCGGCCACCGGGAGGGCCTCGACCGCGCCGGTCACCTTGACCGGGACGACGACCCCGCTGAACGGCACCTGGAGGGTGTCGCCGACGGAGGCTCCGACGGACTTCAGGTAGTCGTGGGTGGCGACGCCGTTGACGGCGGCCGGCAGCGGCGCCCCGGTCGGGCTCAGCACCGCGCGGATCGGGTCTCCGATGCCGCCCGCGGGGTGGTAGCGGACCGTGAACAGGCTGTCGGGCGCGGCCGCTTCGGAGGCGAGCGCGGCCACCGGCGAGCCGCCCGCGCCGTTGCGGGACTCCGGCGGCTTGATGGTCCAGCCGGCACCGGACGGCACCGGGACGGCGGTGGACGGTCCGTCGGCGGTGTCCGAGACGGCCAGGTTCCGCAGGGTGACCTCGCCCTCGCTGCGGTCGCCGAAGGCGACGTTCGCGCCGACCACGGTCAGCGGGGCGGCGACCGAGCCCACCGGGGCGTCGACCAGCGCGCCGAGCCGGATCGAGGAGTGGGCCTGGCCGTTCATCGGGAGCTCGCCGAACGGGACCTTGTGGACCAGGCCGAAGCGGTCGCGCAGCAGCAACCGGACCTCGGGCTGGATCGGGACGCTGGTGAACCGCGAGTTCTTCGGCTCCTGCTGGCTCACCGCGATGTCCGCGTCGATCCGCAGCGGGCTGCCGGGCAGCGGGATGCCGGCGGGGGCGGGGGAGGCGAGCGAGCCGAAGACCTCCGTGCCGGTGCGGCCGTCGAGCAGGTCGGAGCGGACCGGGACGCGTTCGGCGAAGGCGGCGGCGTCCACGGCCATCAGCTGGCCGGAGCCGCCCTGCAGCGGCTGCTCGTCGCGCACCACCGCGACCAGCCGGTCGCCGCCGGGCAGGCTGCCGTAGCGGCCGCCCTGACCCATCGGCGCGTTGTGCGAGCCGGAGATGCGCAGGCCGCCGGCCGTGGCGAAGGCCGCCTGGTCGCGCTGGGAGGCGGTCCAGGTGGCGTGCTGACCGAGCGCCAGGACGCCGGTGGCCACGGCCATGACGAGGAGCAGGACGGGGCCGGTGGCGCGGCCGGGCCGGCGGGCCAGCTGCCAGCCGACCATGGCGGGGCCGAGGCCGCTGCCCCGGGCCGCCGCGCGGGCGCCGAGCCGGGCGACGACCGGCAGCAGCCGCAGCACCACCAGGGTGCCGGCGCACAGGGCGAGGGTCGGGGTGGCGACCAGCAGCAGGTCCACGTCCAGCCGGCCGGTGGAGTCGGGGGACAGCCCGCCGCCGTACTGGTCGAGCTGCTGGTAGGCGAGCGCGGCCAGGGCGAGCACGGCGATGTCGCCGCCGTTGCGGGCGACGCCGGAGACCACCGCCTGGCGGCGGCCGGCCCGGCGGCGCAGGGCGGCCCCGACGCCGCGCACCACGCTCGGCACGGTGGCCAGCAGGATGCAGGCGAACGCGCAGACCACGGCCACCGGCCAGAGCGACCAGCTGATGCCGGTGTCCAGGGCGACCTGGTGGGCGCTGCCGAGGCCGGCCAGCGCGCGGACCAGGAACGGGGTCAGCAGCGGCGCGAACACCGCCGCGGGCAGGGCCAGCAGCAGCGACTCCAGGGCGGTGAAGGAGCCGAGCCGGACGGCCGAGGCGCCGCGCGCGGCGAGCATCTCGTTCTCGGACTCCTGCCGCGCGGCGATCAGGTGCACGACCAGCAGCAGGGCCGCCGCGGCGAGCACCGCCAGCTGGAGGGCGCCGATCAGCAGGGTGGACCGGGCGACCACCATGCTGTCGGACAACTCGCGCATGATGTCGGGCAGTTCGGTCTTCGCGGCGAGCGAACCGGAGGTCCGCAGCTCATCGGAGAGGCGCTGGGCGCGGTCGCCGACGGCCTGCGCGGCGGCCCGGTCGACGCCGGAGAAGTCGGCGTCCAGCGACCAGCCGCGGCTGCTCTGGACCAGGCCGGCCGTGGTGAAGGCGCTCTGGTCGACCATCATCGGGCCGAAGGTGGTGAAGCCGGCGACCTCGATCTCGTGGCCGCCGACCGGGTCGATCCGCCAGTACGGGGCGGCCGGGTCGGTGGCCCGGTAGACGCCGGTGATCCGGACGGTCAGCGGCTTGCTGTCGTTCCGGTCGACGAGCCGGACCTCGGCGGGCAGGGCCTGCTCGGTCAGACCGAGCCGGCGCAGCAGGCTCTGCGGGACGGCGGCCTCCGGGGCAGCGGACTGGGCCGGCCCGGTGGCGGCGCCCGGCCAGGCGCCGGCCACCAGTTGGACCCGGCCGCGGTCGAGGTCGGCGAGGACCGTCAGGTCGAGCTGGGCGCCGGGGGCCTGGCCGGCGGAGGCGCCGGCTGCGCCGGTGCCGCTCGCCGGGCTGCCGTTGGCCGCGGTGCCGTTGGCCGGACTGCCGTTCGCCGCGGTGCCGTTCGCCGCACCCCCGGAGCCGGGCAGGCTGTAGGAGCGGCTGCGCATCACGCTGTCGGTGTGCACGGGCAGGTCGCCGAAGAGCTTCTGCCGGTAGGAGGCGAGCGCCTCCTCGTCCTTCGTCCGCTGGTCGAGCCCGTGCTCGCCGGTCACCGTCACCGTGGTCCGTGCGTGACCGGGCCCTTGGAGCGCCTGTCGCAGGCCGGCCTCGCCGACACTGCTGTTGAAGGCGACCAAGGCGGTCAGCACGGATGTGGTGATCAGCACCGCGAGCAGGACGGCGGCAGCCAGCGGCACTCGTCCGCGCAGTCGGCGCACGACGAAGCCGAGCATCAGGTTCCTCCCCCGGACTTACGTCCCCGGTTGCATCCCCGGGCCCCGCTCGTCGGTCCGATCCGAGTGCCGATCCGCGTGCAGATCGGTCACAGATGGACACACCGCGGGCACACCGGCGCATTGATCACCGGCTATCGGTCGCCGGATAGCGGACGATGCTGTCAGATTCGATCCAGGAACGGAAGGGACTTGCGCGAATCAAGTAAGCAGTGAGCAAATTCCTTTCATTGGTAGCATCCCGGCCGGGGATGCCCTACTTGAAATGCCATGAACACCTCACAAATCCGGCTTCGGCGCACTCCTTTGGCCCGGGACACCGACTTCTCGGATTCCCGCCCGGGAACGTGAACCGCCGGAGCACTCATATCCGTAGAACCGGACGGGACCCGGATGGAACCGGGCCGCCACGCCCACAGGGGGACGCCGCATGACGCAGCCTCAGGCCGCCACCGCCGACACCACCACCCAGCCGATGGTGGCCGTCACCGACCTCCGCCGGAGCTTCGGCACCGGTGAGCGGACCGTGCACGCCCTGCGCGGCGTCTCGTTCACCGTCGGCCGTGGTGAACTCACCGCGCTCAAGGGCCGGTCCGGCTCCGGCAAGACCACCCTGCTGAACCTGGTCGGCGGCCTGGACGCACCGACCGGCGGCAGCATCGCGCTGGACGGCATCGACCTCGCCTCGCTGGACGAGGACGGCCGGCTCGCCCTGCGGCGGGAGCGGATCGGCTTCGTCTTCCAGTCCTTCGGGCTGATCCCGATGCTCACCGCCGCCGAGAACGTCGGCGTGCCCCTGCGGCTGCGCAAGGCCCCGGCCGCCGAGCGCGAGGAGCGCGCCCACACCCTCCTCGCCCTGGTCGGCCTCGCCGACCACGCCAACCAGCGCCCCGGCGAGCTCTCCGGCGGCCAGCAGCAGCGCGTCGCCATCGCCCGTGCGCTGGCCAACCAGCCCAGCCTGATCATCGCCGACGAGCCGACCGGTCAGCTGGACTCCGAGACCGGCCGTTCGATCATGGAGCTGCTGCGCGCGGTGGTGCGCAGCGAGGGCGTCACCGTGCTGGTCGCCACCCACGACCCGACGCTGATGGGGCTCGCCGACCGGGTGATCGAGGTCCGGGACGGACGGATCGTCGAGGAGGAGGCGGAGCAGGCCGCCTAGCGGAACGGGCCCGGGCCCCGGGGCCGATCCCGGTGTGCGCTACGGGTGCGCGTGACCGGACTGCTCTACGGGGGTGGGGATGCGGGGTGCCTCCCCGCCCCCGTGGGGCGCCGGCGCTCGGACTCAGGGCCCGGCCGGGATGATCGATTGGGCGTGGTGGAACACCTCCTCCCCGTCCCAGTAGGCCTTGGTGCGTTGCAGCCGTGGGTAGTTGCCCTTGTAGTAGAGGCGCGGGTAGTCCGGGTCGGGCTGGTCGGCGGTGCCCAGGTCGGTGTCCGGGTAGTTGACGTAGGCACCGTCCGTCGCGGTGTCGACCTCCGGGACACCGCCCGTCCCCCGGTAGACGTCGCGGTACAGCCCGCTCAGGTAGGCGAGGTGCTTCTCGTCCTCGGCCGGGTCCGTCCAGTGCGTCTGGTACTGCAGCTTCATGATCGAGTCGCGCTGCGGGACGGCCGTCTCCTCGGGGCGGCGGGCGTTGATCCGGCAGCCGTAGGAGTCGATCTGGACCACCGTGTTCGAGAGGTCCACCCCCTCGACGTCCCGCGTCAGCCAGTCCCAGAAGGCGGCGATCTGCGCCGGGGCGAACGGCTCCCGGTGGTAGGCCGACTTGTGCTTGCCCCGCTCGTTGTCTCCCGAGGGGTTGAGCGTCATGGTCGCCTGGAACCAGGGCATCCGGCGCCGCTTGTCCGGGTAGGGCAGGAACAGCCCGCCGGCCGAGCGGGTCTGCACCACCGGGCGCGTCGTCATCCCCTGTTCGACGGCGGCCACGAAGGCGTCGAGCGGGGCCGGGTCCGCTCCGTCCCACTGGCTGAACAGGACGACGTTCCCGTTGGAGTGGTGGGTGAGCTTGAGGATGGCGAACAGCCCCTGGTACACCGCCTCCCGCGGGCCGCTGTGCTCGGCCATGAAAGCGCCGAAGTTGGCCACCAGGGTCTCGAAGTCGGCCGGCCGCCGGAGCAGTTCGGCCCAGGGCCAGGCCACGCTGCTCAGCCAGACCCGGGGCGGCGGCTGGGGCACGTCCGATGCGAAGTGGTAGCGCAGCACCACCCCGAAGTTCCCGCCCCCGCCGCCGGTGTGGGCCCAGAAGAGGTCCTGCTCGGGCGAGCCCGGCGCGTCCTCGCGGTGCGCCTTCGTCACCACCGCCCGGCCGCCCCGGACGGTGACCACGTCGACCTGGACGAGGTGGTCGACGGTGAGCCCGTGCCGCCGGGAGAGCAGGCCGTACCCGCCGCCGCAGACGTGCCCGCCCGCGCCGACCGAGTAGCAGGACCCGGCGGGCAGGGTGACGGCGTACTCCCGGAACAGCGTGGTGTAGACGTCCCAGTTGGTCGCGCCGCCGTCGACGCCGTAGGTGGGCCGGCCGAACTTGTCGGTCGAGGCGGCGACGCCGCGCATCGTGCCGAGGTCGAGGATGACGCCCTGGTCGTTGTCGACGAAACCCTCGTAGCAGTGCCCGCCGCCGCGGACCGTCGGCCGTAGCCCGGCGTCCAGCGCGCGGTTCACCTCGGCGACCGCGTCGGCCTCGTCGCCCACCAGCCGGATGTAGGCGGGACTGCTGCTCCACCGCTGGTTGAAGCCCTGGGCGAGGGTCTGGTAGCGGGGGTCACCGGGCAGCACCGACCGCCCCTTCGGCAGCTCCCGGCGCGCGCCCTCGGCCGCCGCCGCGCCCGTGGAAGCGGCGGTGATCCCGGTGGCCGCCGCGCCGGCACCGCCCAGGAATCCCCGCCGGGAGAATTCGTACCGCATGTTCCGTCCCCACTTTCCCGAGTCCGAGAGAAGCCGGCGGCCCGCACGCTAACACGGATATCCGGCCACGGGAATCGGTTAATGGAAAGTGTGACAGTACGTCATTCCTGCTGGTCCAGCCTGGTCTTGACCGTCACCTTGACGCCGGAATCCCATTGTCAGTGGCATGGGCTATGGTCGCCGACGAATCGCAGGAATCCGCTCCACGGGAGGTTCGATGACGATCCGTCTCCGCGTTCTCCGTGTTCTCCGGGCCCTCCCGGCCCTCCGGGAACTCGCCCGGAAAACACGGTCGTGGTGGCCGGCTGCACCGCCGACCACCACGACCGTCAAACCCTCCCCCGGGTCACCGGGGGCCGTTCCGTCAGACCGCCGGGAAGATCTCCGCGTCCGGCTTCAGCAGCTGGCCGGCCGCCGGCGCGGTGCCGTCGACCAGGTAGCGGGTGACCATCTTGTTCAGCGCCTGGCTGCGGCCGACCGCGCAGTGCTCGATCGAGTCGACGCTGACCAGCACCGCGTTGCCCAGCTCCTGCTGCATCCGCTGGGCGAACTTGTACTGGGTGGCCGGGTCGTAGAGGTTGCCGATGACCATCACGGTGTTGGAGGTCTTCTTGTTCCACGGGCCGGAGAAGCGCTCGGCGTCCCGGGCCGGGGCCGGCCAGCTCGCGCACGCGGGCGCGTCGAAGGCCTGGTAGCGGCCGAAGGTCGGCATCTCCTTCTCCCAGGCCTTGGCCGCGTTCGCGAACACCCGGTCGTTGGAGGGGTACGGCTTGTCCTGGCAGTTGACGGCCATGTAGGAGTCGTCCGCGGTGTACTCGGAGTCGACCGGGGCCTCCCGCAGCGCCGTCCGCGGGACGTCCACCGAGAGCAGGTTGGCGTCCTCGTCCGAGACGTTCGCTTGCGGGGCCAGCAGGGCGGCCGCGGCCGGCTTCTGGAACACCTGGTAGGTCGCCTGGAGGGACTTGGCCAGCGGGGCCAGCTTGGCCTGCGAGTACAGGGCGCTGGCCACCTCGCCGGTGAAGCTGCTCAGCGTCACCTTGGAGCCGTTCGGCAGCGTGATCGGGCTGGTCCGCAGGTGGTCGCGGAGCTGGTCGAACTTGGCCCGGGTGTCGCCCTCGCCGAAGGCGCAGCGCGGGGCGCCGGCGGTCTGGCAGCGCTTGAGGAACTCGTCCAGGGCCAGCTCGAAGCCGTTCGCCCGCTGGCGGTCGTACTCCAGGCCGTTGTGCAGGCGCAGGTTCGGGTCGACGTTGCCGTCGACGATGATCGCGCGGACCTTGTTCGGGTACATGTTGGCGTACGTCGAACCGATCAGGGTGCCGTAGGAGAACCCGGCGAAGGTGAGCTGGGCGTCACCGACGGCGCGGCGCATCCGGTCGAGGTCGCGCACCACGTTGATGGTCGACATGTGCTCGATCAGCGGGCCGGCGTTCTTGCTGCACGCGTCGGTGTAGTCCTGGTCCGCGTCCAGCGTCTCGTTGATCTCGGCCTTGGTGACCGGCACGCCGACCATGCGGTTGGTGACCGCGTCGGCGTCCTCCTGGGTCTTGAAGCACTTGAGCGGGTTGCTCCGGGCCACGCCGCGCGGGTCGAAGCCGACCAGGTCGAACTTCGACTGCACCTCGGTGCCGAAGCGGGCGGTCGTCGCCCACAGGTAGCCACTGCCGCCCGGGCCGCCCGGGTTGAGGAACAGCGAGCCGATCCGCTTCGACGGGTCGCTCGCCCGCCGCCGCATCATCGCGATGCCGACCTTCTCGCCCGACGGCTTGTCGTAGTCCAGCGGCACGGGGTAGACGGCACAGTCGTAGATGCCGGGGTCCGGCTTGGTCGGGTCGGGGTTGCACGGCGTCCAGGCGACGGGATCGACCTTCGCCTCGGCCAGGCTCGGGGTCTGGTCAATAGGCGCTGCCGAAGCGGCGGCGGCGGTGCCGGTGACAAGTGCGAGAGCGCAGGTGACCGCTCCGGCCAGCGTGGATATGCGGGACAAGGAACCTCCTCCGTACTGAAAGGGCGGCCCCAGCCTGTCAGTCGGAGATCTCCGTGGGAAGACCTGGGAGCGGCGTAAATCATCCACCTGTCATGTGACACATCGCGAAATATTCTGTGAATGAACCGACTTGACGGTTGATTGACCTGAGATTTCGTCATCCCGCGTTGCCGATCGACCGTCGGCCGCCCGGGTTCGGTGGGGGCGGGAGGCGTCCGGCGGGGGGCCTGCGCAGCCGACAAGGGCGCGGATTTCCCGCGCGGCCGAACACCCAGGGGCTCCCGCTATTGCGCGATCGGCTTCGAGGGCACGACGCTCCCCGCCGGTGCCCGGCGGCCCGTGGAGGGGAGATGGTCCCGGGCCTCGCCGGCGCGCCCCGGCTCGCGCCGGCGCGTAGCGGCACGCCTCAACTCGCGGCCGCTCCCCGCAGGGCGGCCGCCACCAGTCCCTGGATCGCGTCGGCACCGGGCTCGCCACCGCCCACCAGGTGCTCGAAGACTAGGCCGTCGACGCAGGCCAGCAGTGTGGTGGTCCGCCCGTCGGGATCGGCCACGCCCCGGTCGGCGAGGAACGCGCGGACGGCGGCGCGCCCGGCGTTCTCCCGCGGGACGAGAATCTCGCGCAGCTCGGGATCGCGCACGCTCTCCACCGCGCAGGCGTACCGGGCCAGCGAGCGCCACCGCCCGTCGCCGGACAGTCGTTGCCGCATCAACTCGGCGATGCCGTCGGCCAGTTCCGAAGCCGAACGGACCGTCACCCGCTCCCCCATGGCGTGCAGCTCGCCCTGGTCCAGCTCCACCAGCCGCCGCACCAGCGCGGTGAGCAGGGCCTGCCTGGTCCGCAGGTAGGCCGAGGTGGTTCCGACCGGCAGCCCGGCCGCCGCGTCGACCGCCCGGTGGGTCAGTCCGCGCACCCCGAGGTCGGCCAGCACCCCGATCGCGGCGTCCGCCAGCACCGTCCGGCGGTCCGGCCGCCCCGCATCGTCCCGCTTCTGGTCCTCGTGTCGCCGCATCCCTCCTTTCTACCGGGGCCGCGGCACCCGGCGCGCACCACCTCGGTCCGAGCCGACCGCCGACCGCCACCCCACCACCCCGAACCGCCCCGGCGGCCCCCGGCGGACCCGCCCCCACCCCCGTCCACCTGCCGACAGCCCCGTAGTACGCTCCTTCTACAGATGTAGAAAACAGCGCGGCAACACGGGAAGGACCGGGCATGAGCAGCAGCAGCGCGGTGGTGGTCGGGGGCGGCATCGGCGGACTGGCGGCCGCGATCGGGCTCCGACTGGCGGGGTGGGACGTGACCGTGGTCGAGCGGGCGGCCGTCCTGGACGATGCGGGCGCCGGCATCTCACTGGCCGCCAACGGGATGCGCGCGCTCGCCGCCCTGGGGGTCGGCGATGCGGTCGAGGCTGCCGCCCGCCGCCAGTACACCGGCGGCACCCGGACGCCGGACGGCCGCCGGCTCGCCGCGATGGACGGTGCGGCGCTGGAACGCGAGCTGGGCGCCCCGATCGTCGGGATCCCCCGCGCGGCCCTGCACCGCATCCTGCGCGAGGCGCTGCCCGCTGACTCCCTGGTCGTCGGCGCCGAGGTGACCGAACTGGACACCACTCGGCCGCTCCGGGTCCGGGCCGGCTTCGGCGGCACCATCCCAGCGACCGACACCCAGCAGGCCGACTCCCAGCAGACCGGCCCCCAGCACGCCGACCTCCCGAAGGCCGAGTTCCTGGAGGCCGACCTCCTGGTCGCGGCCGACGGCATCAACAGCCGGCTCCGGCGCCGCCTCTTCCCCGACCACCCCGGGCCGGTCTACAGCGGCTCGACGGTGCTCCGGGCGATCACCGAGCGCCCGGTCGACGGACTGAGGGCCGACTTCGAGATCACCTGGGGACACGGCGCCGAGTTCGGCCACATCGCCTTCCCGGACGGCACCGCCGAGTGGCACGCGGTCCTGAACGCCCCGGCCGGGGTCCGCTACCGGGACCCACTGGCCGAGGTCCGCCGCCGCTTCGCGCCCTGGCACGAGCCGATCCCCTCGCTGCTGGCCGCGACCCGGCCGGAGGCGGTGCTGCACCACGACATCAACGAGCTGACCATCCCGCTGCCCTCCTACGTCTCGGGGCGGGTCGCACTGCTCGGCGACGCGGCGCACGCCATGACGCCCCACCTCGGCCAGGGCGCCTGCCAGGCCCTGGAGGACGCGGTGACCCTGGCGGCGGCGCTCGCCGAGGCCCGGACGGTCGAAGGCGCGCTCGCCCGGTACGACGCGGCCCGCCGTCCGCGCAGCCAGACCGTGGCCCGGGACGCCCGCCGGGCCGGCCGGATGGGCCAGCAGCTGGCCCACCCCCTGGCGGTCGGCCTGCGCAACACCGCGATCCGGCTCACCCCGCCCGGCGCGATGGTCCGGACCGTCCTGCGGCACGCCGACTGGACGCCGCCGCGGATCGCTCCGCGTGCCGCCTAGGCACAAGCCCATGGTCCCGCTTGACGTGGAATCAAGTTAGGCGCCATATTACTTCTCGTGACCCAGTACTCCGCGGGCGGTCCCACCGCCCCCAGCCTCGACCAGGCGCGCCGCCAGATCGCCCGCTACGGCCTCTCGGCCGATCCGCAGGCGATTCTGGTCGCGACCCGGCTGATGGCGGCGGGCGCCCGGATCAACCAGGCCGGCGAGGTGCACTTCGGCCGCTTCGGCCTCTCCACCGGCCGCTACCGACTACTGGCGGACCTGGAGGACCACGGCGGCGAGAAGTCGCCCTCCCAGCTCGCAGCGAGTCTCGGCGTCTCCCGGGCGACGGTGACCGGCCTGGTCGACGGCCTGGAGCGGGAGGGCCTGGTGGCCCGCCGGCCGTCCACCGAGGACGGCCGCGGCAACGTGGTGATCCTCACCGCGCGGGGCGCCGACCGGCTGCGGGAGCTGGCGCCCGAGCACTTCGCCCGGATGCAGGCGCTGGTCGGGGGGCTCTCCACCGAGGAGCGCGCCACCTTCCTCGACCTGCTGGCCCGGGTGGTCGCGGGCATGGACGCGCTCACCGAAGACTGATCCGCACCCAGGCGGGCCGCCGTTCGGCGGCCCGCCTCCCCTCAGCCCTAATAGTTAGGTACCTAAGCACAAATACTTAGGTACCTAACTACCAACGAAAGGACATCCGCTCCGATGAGCAAGAAGGCCCCCGGCGCTCCCCCGCCCTTCGTCCTGTGGCGCGAGGTCCTGCTCGCCTACGCCATGCCCGCCGCCATGGCCGGGGCCGGTGGAGCCGTCACCGGCCAGCCCCAGCTGGTGGCCGCCGCGCTCACCACCATCGGCGGCACCTCCGCCCTGGTGGCCGCCGCCCTCGGCGCCGCACTGCGCCGCCGCCCCGTCCGCACCCGGCCCGCCCGGACCCCGCGCGCCCTCGCGGCCGCCGCACTCGGCCTGGCCGGAGCCGCGCTCGGCCTGGCCGTCGGCCTCGCCGCCGCCCACTGGCTGCCGCAGGTCCCCCGGCTGGCCGACAGCCCGTGGCCGCACCGGCTCCCCATCGACCTGCCGGTCTCCTCGGCGATCGCCGCCACCATCACCACCTGGCACTGGCGCGGCAGCCGCCCGGCCCGCACGGCACAGCACCGACTCCCCACCGCACCCCTCCCCGAAAGGCAGACGTCATGATCGTCATCATGGGCGCCGGTGGCGCCACCGGCGGCGCCACCCTCCGCAGCCTCGCCGCCCTCGGCGCACCGAGCCGCGCCCTCAGCCGCGAGCCCGCCCGGCTGGCCGCCGCACTCGACGAGCGCACCCTCGCCCGCACGGCCACCCTCCCGGCGGACGCCGCCGACCCGGCCTCCCTGCGCGCGGCCTTCCGCGGCGCGCACCAGCTCTTCCTCACCATGGCCAACGGCCCGCAGCAGGTCCGGTACGAGCTGAACGCGATCGAGGCGGCGGTCGACTGCGGCGTGGAGCACATCGTCAAGGTCTCCGCGCCCGCCGCCGAGCCGGACTCCCCCGTCGCCGTCTCCCGCGGCCACCACCTGATCGAGGAGCGGCTGCGCTCCTCCGGCATCACCATCACCGTCCTGCGGCCGTACGCGTTCATGCAGAAGCTGCTACTCCTGGCGCCCGGCATCGCCGCCGCCGGGATGGTGCACGGCGCGCTGGGACAGGCGCGTTGCAACTACGTGGACGCCCGGGACATCGGGGACGCGGCGGCCGAGGTGCTCACCCGCCCCGAGCTCGCCGGTGGCACCTATCCGCTCACCGGCGGGCGGGCCTACAGCTACCCGGAGCTCACCGCGCTGCTGGGCGAGCTGCTCGGCCGGCCGGTCCGCTACCTCGACCTGGGCCCGTCCGAGCTGCACGCCCACCTGGTCGGCCGGGCCGGGATGCCGGACTGGCTGGCCACCCACGTGGTGGAGATCCAGCAGCTCGCGGTGGTCCGCAAGGAGACGCCGGACGACACCTTCCTCCGCCTCGCCGGACGCGCTCCGCGCACCCTGGAGGCCTTCCTCGGCGAGAACCTGCACCGGTTCCGCTGACCGCCGGGCCGCACGGCGGGCCGGGACCGGACCGAGGGGACCGGAGCGCGAAACCCGGCCCGCCGACGGGCCCGCCACCCGAAGGGAGCAGCAATCGCTGTGGTGTGGATCACGGTCGAAGAATCGACCTGACGGTCCGTCAATTCCACTGACACCTCGTCACATGGGTTCCAACGGGGCTCAGTTATTGACTGACGAAGCGTCAGATTCGGCCACTCCGACGCCAGTTGGGCCGTGCGTCCGCTCCTGCCGGGTCGCCGCGCCGGGGCTACCATCGGTCGGGTTGTCCGCTCCGGCCCCGGAGTGGGGTCACCCGATCAGGCGGTGCCCCCACCGCCCCAGGGGCCGGGCATCGGTCGGAACGGGGCGAGGACGAGGAGCGCACGGCTGCCATGACAGCTGAACCGAGCCACCCGGAGCAGTACCCCACGCCACCGCAGGATCCGACGCCCCGCGCCGACCCCGTCCAGGGGTCCACGCCCCACGCCGAACCCGTCCAGGGGCCGGTGCCGCAGGCCGAACCGGCCCTCGCCCTGTTCCCCGGCCGCCCGGCCGCCGCCCCGCGCACCCTGGTCGACGTGCTGGACGCCACCGTGTCCGCCCACCCCGACGAGCCCGCCCTGGACGACGGGCGCACCGTGCTCAGCTACCGCGCGCTGGCCGCCGAGGTCGAGCAGCTGCGCCGCCGGCTGGCCGCCGCCGGGATCGGCCCGGGCGACCGGGTCGGCGTGCGCGTGCCCTCCGGCACCAACGACCTGTACGTCTCGATCCTCGCGGTGCTCGCCGCCGGGGCCGCCTACGTCCCGGTGGACGCCGAGGACCCGGACGAGCGCGCCGAGCTGGTCTTCGGCGAGGCCGCCGTCGCCGCCGTGCTCGGCGCCGAACGCGGCCTGGCGACCACCGGCGAACGCGCTCCCGCCCTGGAGCGCCGCCCCACCCCCGCCGACGACGCCTGGATCATCTTCACCTCCGGGTCGACCGGCAAGCCGAAGGGCGTCGCCGTCACCCACCACAACGCCGCCGCCTTCGTGGACGCCGAGGCCGCGCTCTTCCTCCAGGAGGAGCCGATCGGCCCCGGCGACCGGGTGATGGCCGGCCTCTCGGTGGCCTTCGACGCCTCCTGCGAGGAGATGTGGCTGGCCTGGCGGCACGGCGCCTGCCTGGTGCCGGTCCCCCGCTCCCAGGTGCGCAGCGGCGCCGACCTCGGCCCCTGGCTGGCCGAGCAGGAGATCACCGTGGTCTCCACCGTCCCGACCCTGGCCGCGCTGTGGCCGGCCGAGGCCCTCAACGAGGTGCGGCTGCTGATCTTCGGCGGCGAGGCCTGCCCGCCCGAGCTGGTGCAGCGCCTGGTCACCGAGGGCCGCGAGCTGTGGAACACCTACGGCCCCACCGAGGCCACCGTGGTCGCCTGCGCCGCCCTGCTGACCGGCGAGGGCCTGGTGCGGATCGGCCTTCCGCTGGACGGCTGGGACCTCGCCGTGGTGGACGAGGCCGGCCTGCCGGTCGCCCCCGGCGGCACCGGTCAGCTGGTGATCGGCGGGGTGGGCCTGGCCCGCTACCTCGACCCGGAGAAGGACGCCGAGAAGTACGCGCCGCTGCCCTCGCTGGGCTGGGAGCGCGCCTACCGCAGCGGCGACCTGGTCCAGGCGGACCCGGCCGGCCTGCTGTTCCTCGGCCGCACCGACGAGCAGATCAAGCTGGGCGGCCGCCGGATCGAGCTCGGCGAGGTCGACGCGGCCCTGCAGGCCCTGCCCGGCGTGGCGGGCGCGGCGGCCGCCGTCCGGACCGCGCGCGGCGGCAACCAGCTGCTGGTCGGCTATCTGGTGGTCCAGGACGGCTTCGACCGCGAGCAGGCCGTCGAGCGGCTGCGCGCCGAGCTGCCCGCCGCCCTCGTGCCGCTGCTGGCGACCGTCGAGGCCCTGCCCACCCGGACCTCCGGCAAGGTCGACCGGGCCGCCCTGCCCTGGCCGCTGCCCGAGCTGGAGAACGCGGGCCCCGGCGAGGAGCTGTACGGCACCGAGGCCTGGCTGGCCGAGCAGTGGTCGGAGATCCTCGGCGTGCGGGTCGGCGGCCCGCGCGACGACTTCTTCGCGATCGGCGGCGGCAGCCTGGCCGCCGCCCGGCTGACCACCCTGCTGCGCACCCGCTACCCGAGCGCGGCCGTGCTGGACATCTACCAGCACCCGACGCTGCGCAAGCTCGCCCGGCACCTGGAGCGCTCCGCCGGCGAGAGCGCCGAGGCCCGTACCGTCGCCCTGGTGCCGACCAGGGCCAAGCTGCTCCAGCTGCTCCTGCTGATCCCGCTGTTCACCGTCGTCGGCCTGCGCTGGACGGTCGCCCTGCTGGCCGCCGGGAACCTGCTGACCCACCTCGGCGACTACCCGTGGGCGCCGACCGCCTCCTGGTGGTGGGTCGGCGCGGGCGCGCTCGCGCTGTACACCCCGGCGGGCCGGCTGGCCATCGCGGCGGGCGGCGCCCGGCTGCTGCTGCGCGGGGTGCGCCCGGGCAGCCACCCGCGCGGCGGCTCCGTCCACCTGCGGCTGTGGACCGCCGAGCGGCTGGCCGAGCTGAGCGGCGCGGACTCGCTGTCCGGCGCCTGGCTGACGCGCTACGCCCGGGCGCTGGGCGCCAAGGTCGGGCCCGAGGTGGACCTGCACTCGCTGCCGCCGGTCACCGGGATGCTGAAGCTGGGCCGCGGCTGCGCGGTCGAGGCCGAGGTGGACCTGTGCGGCTACTGGCTGGACGGCGACCGGCTGCTGATCGGCCAGGTCAAGATCGGCTCCGGTGCCGTGGTCGGCACCCGGTCGACGCTGCTGCCCGGCGCCCGGGTCGGCAAGCGCGCCCAGGTGGCGGCCGGCTCCAGCGTCACCGGGCAGGTGCCGACCGGCCAGCGCTGGGGCGGCGCGCCCGCCGTCAAGCTGGGCCGCACCGAACGCGCCTGGCCCAAGGAGCGCCCCGCCCGCCGGGCCCGCTGGGCCTCGCTGTACGGCGCCAGCGGTGCCGTGCTCGGCCTGCTGCCGGCGCTGCCGGCGCTCGCCGCGCTGGCCGTGCTGTCCCGGTTCGTCGACCAGGGCGCGGCGCTCGGCCCGGCGCTCGGCGGCGCGCTGCTCGGCCTGCTGCCCGCCACGCTGGCGTTCGGCGCGGTGTACGCGGCGCAGCTGGTGGTGCTGGTCCGGCTGCTGAGCACCGGCCTGGTGCCCGGGACGCACCCGCTGCACGGCCGGGTGGGCTGGCAGGCGTGGACCGTCACCCAGCTGATGGACCGGGCCCGCGAGGTGCTGTTCCCGCTCTACGCCGGGCTGGTCACGCCGCTGTGGCTGCGCACCCTCGGGATGCGGGTCGGCCGGGGCGCGGAGGTGTCCACGGTGCTGGCGCTGCCCAGCCTGACCACGGTCGGCGACGGCGCGTTCCTGGCCGACGACACCCTGATCGCCCCGTACGAACTGGGCGGCGGCTGGGTGCGGCTGGGCGAGGCGAAGGTCGGCGAGCGGGCGTTCCTCGGGAACTCGGGGATGACCGCGCCGGGCCGTTCGGTGCCCAAGCGCGGCCTGGTGGGCGTGCTGTCGGCGACGCCGGCGAAGGCGAAGAAGGGCGGCTCGTACCTGGGCATGCCGCCGATGCGGCTGCCGCGTTCGGCGGACCTGGCCGACCAGAGCCTGACCTACGAGCCGCCGGCCCGGCTGCTGTGGGCGCGCGGGCTGGTCGAGGTGGCCCGGCTGGTGCCGGTGCTGGCCTCGGCGGCGCTGGGCCTGCTGACCGCGGCGGCGCTGTCCTGGCTGGCGGCCGGCTCGCCGCTGACCGCCGCGCTGCTGTCGGGCCTGGTGCTGCTGGCGGCCGGCGCGCTGGCCTGCCTGGTCTCGGCCGCCGCCAAGTGGCTGCTGGTCGGGCGGTTCCGGGCGGTGGAGCACCCGCTGTGGAGCGGCTTCGTGTGGCGCAACGAGCTGGCGGACACCTTCGTGGAGATGCTGGCGGTGCCGTGGCTGGTCGGCGCGGTGCCGGGCACCCCGGTGCTGAACCTGTGGCTGCGCTCGATCGGCGCGCACGTCGGGCACGGGGTCTGGTGCGAGAGCTACTGGCTGCCGGAGGCGGACCTGGTCACCCTCGGCGACGGGGTCACCATCAACCGGGGCTGCGTGGTGCAGACGCACCTCTTCCACGACCGGATCATGCGGATGGATACTGTGGTCCTCCGCGAGGGCGCCACCTTGGGCCCGGGCGGCATCGTGCTGCCCGGCAGCACGGTGGGCGCGCGCAGCACGCTGGGCCCGGCCTCGCTGGTGATGCGCGCCGAGTCCGTCCCCGCCGACACGCGGTGGCTGGGCAACCCGATCGAGGCGTGGCAGAGCACGCCGTGACCACCTCCCCGTCCCCCCGTCCCGGCCCGCAGGAAGCGCACGTCCCCGTGAAGCCCAAGCACGTCCCGGCGGCCGCCGGCGCCCCGGACCCGTACTTCCCGAACAGCGGCGACCACCGCTACCGGGTGCACCGCTACGAGCTGGCGCTGGACTACCGGCCCGGGCCCAACCGGCTGGCCGGCTCGGCCCGGCTGAGCGCGGTCGCGGACGCGGCGCTGGCCGAGTTCGCGCTCGACCTGGCCGAGTTCCGGATCGGCCGGGTGCTGGTCGACGGCAAGGCCGCCCGCTACACCCACCGCGGCGGCAAGCTGCGGATCCGCCCCGCCAGGGCGCTCGCGCCGGGCGCGGCGTTCACCGTCGAGGTGCACTACGCGGGCAACCCGCGCCCGGTGCGCAGCCCGTGGGGCGGCCTGGGCTGGGAGGAGCTGACCGAGGGCGCGCTGGTGGCGAGCCAGCCGGTCGGCGCGCCGTCCTGGTTCCCGTGCAACGACCGCCCCGCCGACAAGGCGACCTACCAGCTGGCGGTCACCACGCCGTCCCCGTTCACGGTGGTGGCGAGCGGCCGGCTGCTGACCCGCACCACCCGGGCGTCCAGCACCACCTGGGTGTACGAGCAGAGCGCGCCGACCCCGACGTACCTGGTGACGGTGTCGATCGGGCACTACCGGCCGGTGCCGTTGGCGGTGCGCCCGGCGGTGCCGCAGACCGGCTACGTGCCGGAGCGGCTGGCCGCCGCCTTCGCCCGGGACTTCGCCCGGCAGCCGGAGATGGCGGCCTACTTCGGCGAGGTCTTCGGCCCGTACCCGTTCGGCGAGTACGCGGTGGTCGTCGCGGACGAGGAGCTGGACGTCCCGGTGGAGGCGCAGGGCGTCGCCACCTTCGGCACCAACCACCTCGGCGGCGGCTGGGAACGCGAGCGGCTGATCGCCCACGAGCTGGCCCACCAGTGGTTCGGCAACAGCGTCACCATCGCCGACTGGCGGCACATCTGGCTCAACGAGGGCTTCGCCAAGTACGCGGAGTGGCTCTGGTCCGAGCACGCCGGCGGCCCGGGCGCGGCCGTGCACGCCGCCGCCGCGCACCGGCTGCTGGCCGGGCTGCCACAGGACCTGACGCTCGGCGACCCGGGCCGCAGGCTGATGTTCGACGACCGGCTGTACCAGCGCGGCGGGCTGGTGGTGCACGCGCTGCGGCGGGCGCTCGGCGACGACGCGTTCTTCGCGATGCTGCGGGACTGGACGGGCGCCAACCGGCACGGCGTGGTCGCCACCGCCGACCTGCGCGCGCACGCCGCCAGGTACACCGCCGCGCCGCTCGGCCCGCTCTTCGAGGCCTGGCTGGAGCGGCCGGAACTGCCGCCGCTGCCGGGCTGATCCGGTTCACCGGGCCCGGCCCGATCCGAAGCCCGGGCCCGGTCGCGGGGTTATGGGGCCCGTGCGCGGGATTATTGGGTCGGCGTCGCGGCCGGGCTGGACTACTGTCCGTGCACATGTCGATGAGTCCAGAAGCCCACATGACCGACCTCCCCTCCGAGCTGCTGCCCGCCACCCGCCGAGCCCTGCTGCACCGGCTCGCCGTCGCCCAGGCCGAGGGGCGCACGCCCTCGATGGTCGCCGGCGTGCTGCGCGACGGGCGGCCGGTGTGGAGCGGCGCCCGCAGCATGGTCGACGGGCACGCGCCGACCCCGGACGTCCAGTACCGGATCGGCTCGCTCACCAAGACCTTCGTCGCCGTGCTCGTGATGCGGCTGCGCGACGAGGGCCTGCTCGACCTCGCCGACCCGCTCTCCCGCCACCTGCCCGGCACCCCCGCCGACGACGCGACCGTCGCCCAACTGCTCGCGCACTCCTCCGGCCTGACCGCCGAGACCCCCGGCCCGTGGTGGGAGCGGACCGAGGGCTCGCTGCGGCCCGGCCTCGACGACGTCCTGGAGGCCGACCGGCCGCTGAAGCACCCCGCCGGGCGGGTGCACCACTACTCCAACCCCGGCTACGCGCTGCTCGGCGCCCTGGTCGCGAAGCTGCGCGGCGAGCCCTGGGGCGAGGTGCTGCGCCGCGAGGTGCTGGCCCCGCTCGGCATGGACCGCACCACGCTGCTGCCCGAGCACCCGCACGCCGGGGGCTTCGCCGTCCACCCCTGGGCCGACGTCATGCTGCCCGAGCCGCTCACCGACACCGGGCTGATGGCGCCGGCCGGCCAACTCTGGTCCACCATCGCCGACCTGGCCCGCTGGGCGGCCTTCCTGACGGCCGGCGACGACAAGGTGCTGTCCGCCGCCACCGTCGCCGAGATGCGCCGCCCGGCCGTCGCCCCGGACGACGCCGAGTGGACCAGCGGCTACGGCCTCGGCCTGCAACTGCGCCGCGACGAGGGCCGGCTGCTGTACGGGCACACCGGCTCGATGCCCGGCTTCACCGCGGGCCTGTGGATCAGCGAGACCGACGGCCTGGCCGCGTACGCCCTCTCCAACGCCACCAGCGGCGCCAGCGCCCCGTCGCTGGCCGCCGAGTTGATCGCGCTCACCGCCGACCTGGAGCCCCGGCTGCCCGAACCGTGGCGCCCGCTCGCCGAGGTGGACGCGGAGCTGCTGGAGCTCACCGGTCCCTGGTACTGGGGCGCCGCGCCGGCCGCCCTGCGGCTGAGGCCCGGGCGGGTGCTGGAGCTCGCCCCGCTCACCGGCCGCGGCCGGGGCTCGCGCTTCCGGCCCGAGGCGGACGGCACCTGGACCGGTGTGGAGAACTACTACGCGGGCGAGACCCTGCGGGTGGTCCGCCACCCCGACGGCACGGTCAGCCACCTCGACGTCGGCTCCTTCGTCTACACCCGCGAGCCGTACGGCCCGGCCGGCGCCGTCCCGGGCGGGGTCGACCCGGAGGGCTGGCGGGCGTTCTGAGCGTCACGCCGCTCTCCTCACGACGGCGACGTGACGAGAGCGGCGTGACGGCGCGATCGTGACGACAGCGGCGTGACAGCAGCCGCGTGACGACCGCGGGGTCGCGACAACGGGGGCGTGCGGTGCGGCCGTACGCCCCCGTGGTGCGTGTTGTCCACCCCCCGCGAACGAGCGCCCGGTGCCGGGCAGATGACCGCCGGGCCACGGGTGGTGCCATTCAACAGGTGCACATCTGCGGTCCTCCGGGCCGCAACATGAATGCCAACCGATTCGGAGAGAAACACGGGGACCGGTTCGCGTCCATGCCCAAACGCCTGCGGACCGGGACGGTGCCGTGGTGATCCACGGCACCGCCGATCGTGCTGCCCTGGAGGGTCCGCCATGACCACCGTCCCCACGTACGCTCCGTCCGCAGTCACCACCACCCACGACGCCCCGGCGGTCCCCGCGCCCCGCCCCCACCGGCCCGCCGCCCCGGCCTCGTACACCGTCTCCCTCGCCCGCGACGAGGACGACGTGCGCGCCGCCCAGCGGCTGCGCCACCAGGTCTTCGGCACCGAGCTGGGCGCCGAACTGCACAGCCCGGTCGCGGGCCTGGACGTCGACCCGTTCGACGAGTTCTGCGACCACCTGCTGGTCCGCGAGGGCGAGCGGGGAACCGTCGTCGGCACCTACCGGCTGCTGCGCCCCGAGGCCGCGCGCCGGGCCGGACGGCTGTACTCCGACGGCGAGTTCGACCTCTCCGCGCTCGCGCCGGTCCGCCCCGGCCTGGTCGAGCTCGGGCGCTCCTGCATCCACCCGGACCACCGGGGCAACGGCGCCGTCATCAACCTGATGTGGGGCGGCATCGCGCGCTACCTGGCCGACACCGGCAACACCTGGGTCGGCGGCTGCTGCTCGATCGAGCTGGCGGACGGCGGCGCCACCGCGGCCCGGGTCTGGGACACCGTCAGCGCCAAGCACCTGGCGCCCGAGGAGTACCGGGTCACCCCGCACCGTCCCTGGGACGCCACCGGGGTGGCGCGCGCCGAGCGGGGCGCGCTGCCGGCCCTGCTCCGCGGCTACCTGCGGCTCGGCGCCTGGGTCTGCGGCGCGCCCGCGTACGACCCGGACTTCGACTGCGCCGACCTGTACGTGCTGCTGTCGCTGGAGCGCACCGACCCGCGCTACCTGCGGCACTTCCTGTCCGGCGGACCCGCCTCGGGCGCCTCGTCGTGAGCGTCTGGCTGCCCACCGCGACCTGCCGGCCCGAGACCTGCCTGGCCGACGTCCCGCCGAGGGTCTCCCACCCCCGGCGGGCGCTGCGGCTGACGGCCTGTCTGGCGGCAGTGCTGGCCGGGGTCGTGCTCCTCCCGCCGGTCCGGCTGCTCCCGGACCGCGCCCGGAACCGGCTGGCCCGGTTCTGGGCCCGGGTCGTGCTGCGCACCCTCGGGGTGACGGTCCACCTCGCCGGGCCCGACGGCTGGGGGCCCGGCGCGGACGGCGGGGTGCTGGTGGTGGCCAACCACGTGTCCTGGCTGGACATACCGCTGCTCGCCGCCGGGCGGCCGGGCCGGTCGCTGGCCAAGACCGAGGTCCGCCGATGGCCGGTGCTCGGACCGCTGATCGCCTTGGGCGGCACCGTCTTCCTGGACCGCGACCGGCTGCGGACGCTGCCGGACACCGTCGCGACGGTGGCCGAGGTGCTGCGCTCCGGCCACCCGGTGATCGTCTTCCCGGAGGGGTCGACCTGGTGCGGGCGGGAGAGCGGCCGGTTCCGGCCCGCGCTGTTCCAGGCGGCGGTGGAGGCGGGTGCCGACGTCCAGCCGGTGACGATCCGCTACCGGCTGGCGGACGGACGGCCGACCAGCGTGCCCGCCTTCATCGGGGACGACGGGCTGCTCACCTCGCTCGCCCGGGTGGTCGCGGCCCGCGGGCTGGTCGCCGACGTGACCTTCCTGCCGCCGATACCGCCGCCCGGGCCCCGGCCCGGCCGGGCGGGCGCCCGGCGCGAACTGGCCCGCACGGCGCAGGCGGCGGTGGAAGGGATCCGCTGACCTCGCGCGACCTCCTGTGACCTTCCCGGCCTTCCGCGACCTCCCGCGACCTCCTGACAGCACCTCACCGGTCGGCTCAGGCGACGCCCGCCCCGGCCAGGTCCTCCGGCCGCGGCTCCCCGGAGGCCGCCGGGGCGAGCGGGCGGGCCCGGCCGACCAGGACGGCGACCAGGACCGCGGTGACGGCGAGCGCGGCCGAGCCGCAGCGCAGCGCGAGGTGGATGCCGTCGACGAAGGCCCCGTCCACCGCCTGGCGCACCGGCTCGGGCAGTGCGCCGGCCGCGCCGCCACCACCGTGGGCCGCACTGGTCGGCGCGTCCGCGATCGGGCCGACGGCCTCCGGCGGGACGCCGAGCCGGTGCAGGGCCGAGGTCAACCCGTCGGTCATCCGGTTGGTCAGGACGGCGCCGAGCACCGCGATCCCGAGCACGCCGCCGAGTTCGCGCAGGGTGTTGACGGTCGCCGAGGCCATCCCGGTCTGCGCCGGGGCGACCCGCTGGAGCACCGCGACCGAGACCGGGGTGAAGGTCAGCCCCATGCCGAAGCCCATCGTGAACAGCGTCCACAGGTACTCCGGGTAGCGGGCGTGGTCGCCGTACAGCGACAGCCCGCCGAGACCGAGCGCGCACAGCGCGAGGCCCAGCACCATCGGCGGCCGGGGGCCGTACCGGGCGGCGAACCGGCCGGACAGCGGCCCGGCGACCACCAGCATCGCGGTCATCGCCAGCCCGGCGTACCCCGCGCCGGACGGGGACCAGCCGAGCACGCCCTGCATCATCAGCGGCAGGAAGAACAGCGCCCCGAACATCCCGAAGCTCACCATGAACCCGCTGAGCAGCGCACCGCTCAACGCGCCGTCCCGGAACAGCCTCAGCTCCAGCATCGGCTCGGCCAGGCGCAGTTCGAGCAGCAGGAAGGCGGCCAGCAGGACGGCGGCGGCAGCGCCGCAGCCGGTCACCCGGGGGTCGGTCCAGCCTCGTGCGGGGCCCTCGATCAAGGCGTAGACGAGCAGGCCGAGGCCCGCCGCCGAGAGCGCGAACCCGCCGAAGTCGATCCGCCGGGCGCGCGGCGGGATCTCCGGGAGGACCTTGGCGGCGAGCAGGACGCCGGCCACGCCGATCGGCACGTTGATCCAGAACACGCTGGCCCAACCGAAGTGTTCGACCAGCGGGCCGCCGATCACCGGGCCGATCGAGAGGCCGATCGCGGACACCCCGGACCACACGCCGATCGCCTTGGCCCGCTCGCGCTCGTCGGTGAACACGTGCCCCAGCAGGGTCAGGCTGCCGGGGGTGAGCAGCGCGGCCCCGACCCCCTGGACCATCCGGCCCGCGACCAGCACGCCGATCGTTCCGGCGAGCGCGGCCACGGCGGAGCCGAGCGTGAACAGGCCGAGCCCCAGTACGAACATCCGGGTACGGCCGTGGCGGTCGCCCAGCGCGCCGCCGGTCAGGACGAGTGCGGCGTAGACCAGGCTGTAGCCCTCCGCGACCCACTGGAGACCGCTGATCCCGGCGTCCAGCTCCTGCCCGATGCGGGGCAGGACGACATTGACGACGACGTTGTCCAGCATGGCCATGAACATGGCGATACAGAGCGTGAGCAGCGCGAGCCGTTTGCGGCGGGCGCTCGACTTCTCCATGGGTTCCCTTCCGATCATGAGCCCCTAACAGTGTTAGGGGTCGGCGTGACAGCCACAGAGTGCACCTAACGGTGTTAGATTGCAAGCGGGAATCGACCGCACCACCGGAGGCGTCCGCACAGCCATGCCGCAGAACCACACCGACACACCCGGAACCGACGACGCGACACCCGCCCTGACCAGGGAGGCCCTCGCCCACGCCGCACTGCGCGTCCTGGAACGGGACGGCCTGGCCGGGCTGTCCATGCGCAAGGTCGCCGCCGAGGTCGGCGTCAAGGCGGCCTCGCTGTACTGGCACGTCCGCAACAAGCAGGAACTCCTCGACCTGCTCACCGACGCGGTGATGGGCTCCGCCGAGCCCCCGCCGCGCGAGGGCGACTGGCGCGAACAGTTCCACGCGTACTGCTGGCGCTACCGCCGCCTGCTGCTCGACAACCGGGACGCGGCCAAGGTCGTCGCCGGCCGGCTCGCCCCCGGACCCAACCTGCTCGGGCTCATGGAGGACCAGCTGGACCGGCTCCGCGCGGCCGGCTTCACCGACGCCGACGCCGCCATGGCCAGCTACCTGCTCGGCGCCTTCGTCCAGGGCTTCGTGCTCCAGGAGCAGTCGCCGATCTCGGCCTCCGAGGTCCTCGGCACCAGCCGCCGGGACATCGCCGACGCCGCCGGCGACCTGTTCCGCGCCCTGCCCGCCGAGACCTTCCCCAACCTGGTCGACCTCGCCGACGACCTCACCGAGCCGAACATGGACGCCCGCTTCGAGTTCGGCGTCCAGCGGATCCTCGACGGCCTCGCGGCCCTGCTGCCGCCGGAGCGGCGCTGAGCCCGGGGCCCGGGGCCGCCCTTCCCGGTCCTCGGCCTCCTTCCACGCCGCCTCCCTCGGGCCGGACCTCGGCCTCCGGCAACGGGTAGGCTCACCGGGCCCCGCCCGTACGACCACGGAGGAGTCACCGATGCCCGAGCCGTACCCCCTCTACGAACCCTACGCACAAGGCCTGTTGGACGTCGGCGACGGTCAGCTGATCCACTGGAACGCCTCCGGCGACCCGGCCGGCAGGCCGGCCGCGGTGGTGCACGGCGGGCCCGGCTCCGGCCACAGCCCGGGCGCCCGACGGTACTTCGACCCGGAGCGCTACCACCTCGTCCAGTTCGACCAGCGCGGCTGCGGGCTCAGCCGGCCGCACGCCGCCGACCCGTCGACCAGCCTGGAGCACAACACCACGGCGCACCTGATCGCCGACATGGAGCGGCTGCGCGAGCACCTCGGCATCGACAAGTGGCTGCTGTACGGCGGCTCGTGGGGCTCCACGCTGATCCTCGCGTACGCGCAGGCGCACCCGGAACGGGTCTCCGCGATCGTGATCTGCGGGGTCACCATGACCCGCCCCGAGGAGACCGACTGGCTCTACCGGGGCGTGGGCCGCTTCCTGCCCGGGCCCTGGGAGGAGTTCCGGGACTTCCTTCCGCCCGCCGACCGGGACGGGGACACCGCCGAACTGCTCGCCGCCTACAGCCGGCTGCTCAACAGCGCCGACGAGTCCGTCCGCCGGGCCGCCGCCAACGCCTGGGCCACCTGGGAGGACGCGGTCATCTCCCACGAGTCGCTGGGCAAGCCGAACGCGTACACCGACCGCCCCTCCGAGGCGCTGATGGGCTTCACCCGGATCACCGCCCACTACTTCTCGCACCAGGCCTTCCTGCCGGACGGCCAACTGCTGCGCGACGCCGGACGGCTGGCCGGAATCCCCGGCGAGCTGATCCACGGCCGACTGGACCTCGGCGGACCGCTCGCCACCGCCTGGCAGCTGGCCAAGGCCTGGCCGGACGCACGGCTCACGGTCATCGACGAGTCCGGGCACACGGGGAGTCCGCGGATGCGGGAGGCAGTCCTGGCCGCGATCGAACGCTTCGCCTGAGCGCTCCCCGACCTCGGGGTCGGGCCGTTCCGGCCAACGGCCCGACCCTACGGCGACCGTAGAATACGGCGCATGATCGCCTATGCCCCAGCCGCCCTGTTCTTCGTCCTGTTCGGACTCGGGGTACTACGCGACCGTCGCCAGTTCAGCAACGCCATCCTGCTCGGCATCGCCGTCTCACTGCTCTCCCTCGCCGTGCTCGCCGAACTGCGCAGAGCCCCCACCCTGGTGGTGGAGATCGCGATGGTGGCGATCTTCCTCCTGCCGACCGTCGGAACGGTGGCCCTGATCTGGTTCCTCATCGCCAACGGCCTGACCATGATCCGCAAGGAGGGCAGACGGCCGGCCAACCTGCTCTCCCTGCTCGCCGGTCTGGGCATCGTCGCCGTCATCCTGATGCTGTTCGTGGCCCTCGCCCTCCGCTCGGCCCGACTGGGCATCGTGGTCGGCACCCTGCTCCTGGTGATCGGCTACGTCTCCTTCCTCTTCACCTGCTTCATCGGCTACGCCTTCCTCTACGGCCGCCACCGGCCCCGCCAGGACGTGGACTTCGTGGTCGTGCTCGGCTCCGGACTGATCGGCGGCGAGCGCGTCCCACCGCTGCTCGCCAGCCGGCTGAACCGGGGCCGCGAGGTGTACGAGGAGCAGGCCGCCCGCGGCAACCCGCCGGTGCTCATCACCTCCGGCGGCCAGGGGCCGGACGAGAAGCTGCCGGAGTCCCACGCGATGGCCGACTACCTGGTCGAACACGGCTTCCCCGCCGAGCACATCGAACGGGAGGACCGCTCGCGCACCACCGAGGAGAACCTGCGGTTCAGCAAGGCCATCATGGAACAGGCCAAGCCCGACTACCGCTGTGTCGTGGTCACCAACAACTTCCACGCCTTCCGGGCCGCCCTGCTCGCCCGCGAGACCGGCGTCAACGGCCACGTCTTCGGCTCCCCCACCGCCCGCTACTACTGGCCGAGCGCGACCATCCGCGAGTTCGCCGCGATCTTCCTGTCCCACAAGCTGGTCAACTTCGGCATCTGCGGCCTCATCGCCCTCTGCGGCCTGCTCGGGGCACTCTGAGCGGCTCCTACCGCTCAGACCCCTCCGGCTGCTCCGAGTGCCAGGTTCGGGCCCCGGTCGCCACAGCGGCCGGGGCCGGCCCGTTCCGGGGCGGGTACGGCGGCCGCCCGGCCGGGCCACCCGCTCGGTCAGGACTCTGGGCGGTCAGGCCTCCGGGCGGGGGCCAGGATCGCGCAGGTGGTGGTGGCGTGCGCGTAGAGCTTGCCGTTCTCCGCGCCCACCACCCTGGCCTCCGCCGTCGCCATCGTCCGGCCCAGGTGCAGCACCACGCCCTCGCAGCGCAGCGTCCCGGAGTCGGCGAACAGCGGGCGCAGCATGTGGACGTTGAGCTGGGTGGTGGTGTAGCCCACCCCGGCCGGCAGCCTGCTCAGCACGGCGCAGCCGAGGGCCGAGTCGAGCAGGGCCGCCAGGTAGCCGCCGTGCACGGTGTTCATCGGGTTGTGGAGGTGGTCTCCGGGTTCGCCCCGGAACACCGCCGTCCCCGGCTTCACCTCGGTCAGGTGAAAGCCCATGGTGCCGCAGATCGAGGGCTCCGGGATCCGCCCGGCGATCCACTCCAGCAGGATCTCCTCTCCGCTCAGGTGGGTGAACTCGGCGATCGGCGGGCCGGGCGTCCAGGTGTGGGTCCGGGTCCGCCGCTCCGGGCCGTTCGTGGGCTGGGGGCCTTCGGCGGCGATCTCATCGGTGGTCATGGGATCAACCTGCCTGGTCCGGCCGCCTGCCTCAAGTGCCTTACGGCGCGCGGTGGGTACGGGGCCGCGGCCGCCGGACCATGGCGGCCCGTGCCATGCCCGGGCGGCGGACCCCGGATGACCGCCACATGGCACCGGGGCTCCTGGCGCGCCACGCTGCACGGGACCGGCCCCCACTCCTCCCCCACCCAGGAGTCCCCATGCCACTGCGCCCCACCGCCGCGGCGTTGTTCACCGCCGCCGTCCTCGCGCTCGGTACCGCCGCACCCGGCGCGGCCGCGGCCTCCGACACGGTTTCCACCCTGCCGTCCGCAGCCGCAGCCGCAACCGCGACTGCGAGCGGCAGCTTCCAGCAGGTCACCGGGTTCGGCACCAACCCGGGCAACCTCGCAATGTACACCTACACCCCCGCCGGGCTGCCCAGCGGCGCTCCTCTGGTGGTCGCGCTGCACGGCTGCGTCCAGAGCGCCACCGACTACTACCGCAGCTCGGGCTGGACCAAGTTCGCCGACCAGTACGGCTTCGCGGTGGTGTTCCCGCAGACCAGCAGCGTCAACAACAGCCTCTCCTGCTTCAGTTGGTTCGACGCGGGCAAGGCCGCCCGGGGCGTCGGCGAGGCCAGGTCGGTGGTCGAGATGGTCACCAAGGCCGAGTCCCTGTACGGCTCGGACGCCCGCCGGGTGTTCGTCACCGGGCTCTCGGCCGGCGGCGGGATGGCCGCCGACCTGCTGGCCGACTACCCCGACGTGTTCGCCGGCGGGGCGATCGACTCCGGGCTGCCCGCCCACTGCGCCGCCACCCAGGCCGCCGCCTCCGGCTGCCAGAACTCCGACCAGGGGCTCACCCCGGCCCAGTGGGGCGACAAGGTCCGGGCCGCGTACCCGGGTTACACCGGACCGTGGCCCAGGGTGGCGATCTGGCAGGGCACGGCCGACACCGTGGTCAGGCCGGTGAACGCGACCGAGCTGCGGGACCAGTGGACGAACGTCCAGGGCGTCGGCCGCCAGCCGACCGGCACCCGGAGCCTCCCCGGCGGCACCACCCAGGAGCTCTACGCCGACGCGAGCGGAAAGCCCGCCGTGGCCGTGTTCACGATCAGCGGGATGGGCCACGGCCTGGCCGTCCACCCGGGCTCCGGGGCCGACCAGTGCGGAGCGACCGGCGCCTACTTCCTCGACACGATCTGCTCCGGCTACTACACCGCGCAGTTCTGGGGGCTGGACGGCGGTTCCGGCCCCACCGACCCCGGGCTGCCGGCCCCGACCGGCCTGACGGCGAGCGCGACCGCCGGTTCGATCGCCCTCGGCTGGCAGGCCGTCAGCGGCGCGGCCTCCTACCAGGTCTTCCGCAACGGCGGTCAGGTCGGCACCACGACCGGCACGACCTTCACCGACACCGGACTCGCGGCCGGCACCACGTACGGCTACACCGTGGCGGCGGTCGACGGCTCGGGCACGGTCGGCGCCCGCTCGGCGGCGGTGACGGCGACCACCCCGGGCGGGGGCACGCCAAAGTGCTTCACCGCCAGCAACTACGACCAGGTCCTGGCCGGCCGTGCCACCCAGAGCGGCGGCCTGACCTTCGCGCTGGGCTCGGGCCAGAGCATGGGGCTCTGGAACACCTTCGTCACCCACACCCTGAAGCAGACCGGCCCGGGCTTCTACGTGCTCGCCGACGGCCAGTGCTGAACGGACGGCAGCCCGCCCGCCACCGAGCAGCACCACGACCACCCGCCCCACAACGGCCCACAGCGCGACGGCCCGCAGCACGACGGCCCGCGCCGCCACGCCGACCGTGAGGCTCATCCCGCCCCCACCTCCACCTCCGCCCGGAGCCCGGCGAACAGGTCGGTCTCGATCCCGCCCGCCGCGGCCGCCGCACCGGCCTCCGGCAGCAGACTCCAGGCGAGGTGGTAGTCCTCCGTCGGCCAGACCTCGCGCTCGATGTCCCGCGGGTGGGCCATGAAGGCCACACCCGGCTGCACCTGGGTGGCGTGCGCCAGCATCGCCGCGTCCCGTACGGCGAACTGCTCGGCGCACGCGATCCGGGTGGTGGCGGCCAGGGCGGGCGGGGTGTCGGGCCAGCCGGCCAGCAGCTCGCCCATCTCCGAGGGGACTCCGCGTTCCGTCATCGCCGTGTGCAGGGCCTGGAACCAGGCCCGGGAGAGCGCCAGGTGGTAGTAGAGCTTGGACACCTGCCAGGGCTCGCCCTGCCCGGGGTGGCGCTGCGGGTCAGCGGCGGCTTCTACGGCCGCCACGGTGACCCGGTGGGTCATCACGTGGTCCGGGTGCGGGTACCCGCCGGTCTCGTCGTAGGTGACGACCACCTGGGGGCGGAACTCCCGGATCAGCGCGACCAGCGGCGCCGCCGCCAGCTCCACCGGCCGGGCCGCGAAGCAGTCCTCCGGGAGCGGTTCGCCCGGCCCGGGCATCCCGGAGTCGACGAAGCCGAGGAACCTCTGGCGCACACCGAGGATCTCCCGGGCGGCCGCCATCTCCTCGCGGCGGACACGGGCGATGTCGGCCCGGACCTCGGGCCGATCCATGGCCGGGTTGAGCACCGAGCCGCGCTCGCCGCCGGTGCAGGTGGCGACCAGGACGTCCACGCCCTCGGCCGCGTACCGGGCGAGGGTGGCCGCGCCCTTGCTGGACTCGTCGTCGGGGTGCGCGTGCACGCTGAGCAGGCGGAGAGCGCCGGGGTGACGGGTGGACACGGGTACCTCCATGCTTGGGTGGTCGGGAGCCGCTCGGCGGTCAGCGGGACGGGCGGGTGTTCGGGTAGAGCAGTGCCGGGGCGATGGCGAGTGCCGACAGGGCCAGGACCCACCAGAAGGTCTCGCCGAAGGCCGCACCCGGCTGGTCGGGGTGCCCGCCCTGCGCCTGCTGGAGCGCCAGCGTCAGCACCGCCGTGCCGAGCGCCCCGCCGAGCCGGTTGAGCACGTTGACCGCGCCCGCCGCCGCCGGCACCTGGGCCTTCTCGACGCTCCCGTACACCGCCGCCAGGCCGGGGATCGCGATCAGCCCCATGCCCGCGCCGCGCAGCGCCAGCGAGCCGGCGATCAGCCAGGCCGCCGGTTCGGAGCCGCTGCCCAGCCGGGTGAACGCGAGCGTGCCGACCAGGGAGCAGGCGATGCCGATCATGATCAGCGGACGCGGCGCGAAGCGGTCGGTGATCCGGGCGGCCAGCATGGCGGTGACCGCCGTACCGAGGGCCTGCGGCGCCAGCAGCAGACCGGCCTCCACCGCCCCGGCGTGCTTCACCTGCTGGTAGTACAGCGGCACCAGGAACATCGAGCTGTAGAGCGCGGCGCCCTGGAGGAAGCTGTTCGCCGTCGCCACGGAGAACCCGCGCCGGGCGAACAGCCGCAGGTCGATCAGCGGCGCCCGGCCGGCCTTGCGGCCCACCCGCAGCGCGTGCCAGCCGTAGACCGCCACCAGCACCGTGCCCACCACCAGCGCGACCCAGCCGGCCGTCGCGCCGTCACCGATCGTCGAGAGCCCGTAGACCAGCCCGGTCAGACCGGGCGAGAGCAGCACCAGCCCCGTCACGTCCAGCCGGGGCTTCGGTATGTCCGACGCCTCGTCAGTCGGCAGCCAGCGGGCGGCGAGCAGCAGGATCACCAGCCCGACCGGCACGTTCAGCAGGAACATCCAACGCCAGTCGAAGTGCTCCAGCACCAGCCCGCCGAGGATCGGCCCCAGGACCGGGGCCATGCTGATCGGGAGCATCAGCGTGCCCATCACCCGCCCGACCCTGGACGGCCCGGCCGCTTGTATGATGATCGCCTGGCCGAGCGGTTGAATCATCCCGCCGCCGATCCCCTGCAGCACCCGGAAGGCGATCAGACTGCCCGTCGACCAGGCCAGGCCGCACAGCGCCGATCCGAGCACGAACAGGACGACCGAGGCGAGCCACGCCCGCCGCCCGCCGAAGCGGCCGGCGGCCCAACCCGAGAGCGGCATGGTCAGCGAGATCGCCAGCAGGTACCCCGTGGCCACCCACTGCATCTCCGCGATCGAGCCGTGCAGATCGCGGCCGACGGAGTCGATGCCGACGTTGACGATCGTGCTGTCCAACAGCGCGAGCACCGGCCCCAGCGCGAGCACCGAGGCCATCTTCCACAGGCCCGCCGGAATCGGCTCCGGCGCCCCCTCCCGGACTCCTCCCGGCTGGTCCTTCGCGGCGACGGATGTCGTCATGCGCCCCTCCCCTAGTCGCAGTCGGGCCAGCGCCCCCCGAACCCGCGTGCGGCACCCCGACACTCGCTCGGCACACTCTCGGACGCTCACCCGGGCAGCCGCTCCGGCCGCCCGAGAAGAACTTAGGCCGGACCCACTGATTGGGTCAAGCCTAATTCCTGTACCCGACCCAGCAATCTGCGCTACGCTCCCGGCATGACCGAGAACGCGACCACGCCGAGCCTGCGCGAGCTCAACAAGCGCCGCACCCGAGAGGCGATCTCGCACGCCGCGACCAGGCTCTTCATCGAGCAGGGCTTCGACCGCACGACCATCGCCGAGGTCGCGGCCGCCGCGGGCGTCGCCAAGATGACCGTCACCAACCACTTCCCGCGCAAGGAGGACCTCTTCTTCGACCTGCACGAGGAGCTCGTCGTCCGGCTCGCCGCGACCGTCGCGGGGCGCGCGCCGGGCGAGTCCGCGCTCGCCGCGCTGCGCCGCGACTGCCTCGCCGGGCTCGACCGGCAGGACGCCCGGCTCGGCTTCTCCGGCCCGGAGTTCGCCCGCACCGTCTTCGACAGCCCCGCCCTGGGCGCCCGGCTGCGCGAGCTGCACGAGCAGGGCGAGACGGCGCTCGCCGAGGCGCTGGCCGAGGCGGTGCACGAGAGACCCGTCGGCTTCGAGTGCCGCGTCGCCGCCGCGCTGCTCGCCGCCGTCGACCGCGCGGTGTTCGCCGAGGTGTTCCGCCGCACCCTGGCGGGCGAGGAGCAGACGGCGATCGCCACCGCCGTCCGCCCCTCGGCGGTCCGGGCCTACGACCGTCTGGAGGGCGCCCTCGGGAGCTTCGCCGTACGGGAGGCCTAGGCCGCGGGCCCGGCCTCCGACCAGGGGCTCAACCACGTGTCCGGGCCGGAGCACCCTTGACGAAAGGTTGACCTGCTCACGGCAGAAGGTTGGCGATGGCCGCCTCTATCGTCGGCCCATGCCCTCACAGCCCATCAGGCCCACCACCCTGCCGGTCCTGCCCTACCGCAAGCCCACCCGGGGCCGGGACTACTGGGTCCTGGACAACGTGCTGCCCGACCCGGACGCCGTCCGGGAGCGCTGTCTGGCCCGCGGGGACTGGACCGAGGGCTACCCGCACCGCCCCGAGACCTGGCCAGGGCTGCGCACCATGCCGGGCCTGGAACCCGGGGAACTCGCCCGGGTCGAGTCGCTGGTCCGCAAGGCCACCGGCGCCTCCCGGCTCTGGGTGCAGAGCACCCCGGGCGGCGGCACGCTCAACCACAACTGCGTCCAGGTCGTCGGTGCCGGGGAGTCCGAGTCCCGCCCCCACACCGACTCCCGCGCGCTCTGCCGCTACGCCGCCGTCCTCTACCTCAGCCCCGGCGCCCCGAAGGACGCCGGCACCAGCTTCTACCGCCAGCAGTTCCCCGGCGGCCGCCTCGGCGGCAACCTGGTCAACGCCCCGCACAACAACCTGGTCGAGGCACTCGGCACCCGCCACGTTCCCGGCGACCACTTCACCGAGGACGTCCGCGTCCCCAACCGCTACAACCAGCTGCTCCTCTACCACGCCAACCTGATCCACAGCGCCACCGGCTACTACGGCACCGACCTGGCCGAGCGGCGGATGACGGCGGTCTTCTTCTGGATGGCCTGACCCCCACCCGCTCTCCGGACGACCCGCCCCTCAGCCGGCGCCCACGTGCGCCAGACTCGCCCTGGTCAGCGCCGCCGCCAACCGGGCCTGGTCCGCCGGCCCGACCAGCGCCCCCAGTGCGGCCGGTTCACCCGGCAGCCCGAGCGTCCGGGCCTCCGCCGGCACCCGCTCGTCGAAGTACGGCCGCAGCGAGGGCCAGACCGCCATCGCCTCGCGCCGGCCCCCTCATGCCCGCCATCCACGCTTGCCCGGATTCGGGCACCCCGCACCCGGGGAGGCTGGCCGCATGAACGAGCGAATCATCGGACGATGTGCCTGGGCGAATAGCACTGCCGCGCGAAGCGAGGCGGGCGCATGAGTCGTGACACCGTTCCCGCGACCGAGACCATCCGCCCCGAGTGGGCCGCGATCGACGAGTTGCCCACGGTCGAGCTGCTCCGGCTGATGAACGCCGAGGACCGTACGGTGCCCGAGGCCGTCGCCGGGGAGTTGGAGCGGATCGCCGCCGTGGTCGACGCCGTGGCCGCCCGGATGGCGCGTGGTGGCCGGCTGGTCTACGCGGGCGCCGGGACGGCCGGGCGGCTCGGCGTGCTGGACGCCGTCGAGTGCCCGCCGACCTTCGGCACCGATCCGGCGCTGGTCGTCGGCCTGATCGCGGGCGGGCGCCCGGCCGTCACGGCGGCGGCCGAGGGCGCCGAGGACCGCACCGACCTCGCCGAGGCCGATGTGGCCGCACTCGCCCTCACCTCCGCCGACACCCTGGTGGGCGTCTCCGCCTCCGGCCGTACGCCCTACCCGCTGGCCGCCGTCCGCGCCGCGCGCGCGGCGGGGGCGCTGACCGTCGGGCTGGCGTGCAACCGCGGCTCGGCGCTCGCGGCCGCGGCCGAGTTGGGCATCGAGGTGGAGGTCGGCCCCGAAGTGCTGGCCGGATCGACCCGGCTCAAGGCGGGCACGGCGCAGAAGCTGGTGCTCAACCTGCTGTCCACGGCCGTGATGGTCCGGCTCGGCCGGACGTACGGAAATCTGATGGTCGACCTCCGCGCCACCAACGACAAGCTGCGCGACCGTGCCCGACGGATCGTCGCCGAGGCGACCGGCGCCGACGGGACCGCGGTCGACCGCGCCCTGAGCGCGACCGGCGGCCGGGTCAAGGACGCCATCCTCTCCCTGCTCGCGGACGTGGACGCCCCCACCGCAGCGCGCCTGCTCACGGCCTCGGAGGGACGGCTGCGCGAAGCCCTCCGCCTCGCCCGGCCGTAACAGCCCTGCACCGCGCCCGGCCAAAACCCCGCCCGGCCGTAGCCCCGCCCCCGCCGACTCATCCCAACCGCACGTCCGCCGCCACGACGACCTCGCCGAAGCGCGGGAAGTCCAGGTCCACCGACGCCCGGTGCTCCTCCGCCGTGAGCGCGGCCATCGCGTCCTCGACGAACACCAGCCGGTACCCGTGGTCGCCGGCGGCCCGGGCGCTGGATTCCACGCCGAGGTTGGTGGCGATCCCGGTGAACACCAGGGTCTCCACGCCCCGCGCCCGCAGCAGCCCGTCCAGGCCGGTGCCTTGGAAGGCGCCGATGGTGCGCTTCACCACGACCTCGTCGGCCACCGCCGCGACCTCCGCGACCAGCCCGCTCCCGGGCGGCTGCTCGGCGACGTTCGGCCGCTCGACCCGCACCGCGACCACGGGCGCGCCCGCCGCCCGGAACTCCCGGGCCAGCTCCAGCGAGGCCTCCACCACCTCCGAACCGGTGCGCGGCGCGAGCGGGTTGGCGACGATCCGGTCCATCAGGTCGATCAGGACCAGGGCCGTACTGCGGGGATCAAGGGTGGTCATGGACGTCACGCTAGTCCAGTCACGCCGGCCCGTCCGACGACCGGCCCGTCCGACGACCGCCCCTCCTGCGCCCGGCCCTCCGAGGCCCGGGCCTCGGACGCCGGAGCGCCCTCCCCTGACGCCGGAACACCCTCCGCCGCCTCCCGCGCGATCTCCGCCCGGAACCCCTCGATCAGCACCCGCAGCCCGTACTCGAAGTCCGCGTCGTGGTCGGTCATCCGCAGCACGTCCACCGCCTCGCGCAGCAGCGGCAGTTCGCGCAGCGCCTCGTCCGGGAACGGCGGCCGGTCGCGGTCCGCGGTGTCCTGCCGCCAGGCCTGCTCCTCGGTGACCCAGCCCATGATGTACCGGTCGACGGTCAGCAGCAGCCGCAGCGCCGTGCGCGGGCGCAGCCCGGCCCCGCACAGGGCGGTCAGCTGGGCCTCGACCGCCGGGAGTTCGTCCTCGCTGGGCAGGGTGCCGGCGTGCACCCGGGCGCCGTCGCGGTAGGCGAGCAGGGCGCCGCGCTTGGCGCGGGCGTCGGCGGCGATCCACTCGGGCCAGTGCGCCGGGTCCGGCTCGCGGTCGGGCGGGAGGGCCTCGGCGAGCATCGCCTCGGCCATCAGATCGAGCAGTTCCCGCTTGTTCTTGAAGTGCCAGTACAACGCCGGTGACTGGACGCCGAGTTCACGGGCGAGCCGGCGGGTGGTCAGCCCGTCGATGCCCTCCTCGTCGAGCAGGCGCAGCGCCGTGCGCACAACCTCGTCGCGTTGCAGCGCCATCCGATCGCCCTCCTGGGTTATCCGCTTGCCAGACCCACCTTATCGCCGATAAGTTCCCGAGCTGGAATTTATCAGCGATAAGGACGGCCGTCGCGACGCCGACGACCGCGAAGGGATCCCACCCCTCGTGACCTCCAACCCGAACCCCACCTCCGGACCCGACCCAAGCCCCGACCAGAACCCGACCTCCGGACCAAACCCCACCTCCAGCCCCGACCGCCCCCGGTCCCGCCTGCTCCCGAACACCGCCCCCTGGCGCTCCTCCCGGGACTTCCGGCTGACCTGGACCTCCGGCACCGTCACCCTGCTCGGCTCGATCTTCACCATGACCGCGATCCCGCTCCAGATCGCCGACCTCACCGGCTCGCCGCTGGCCGTGGGCGCGGTCGGCGCGGTCGAGCTCGTGCCCGTCATCCTGTTCGGCCTCTACGGCGGCGTCCTCGCCGACCGCGCCGACCGCCGCACCGTCACCCTGGCCACCGAGGTCGCCCTGGCCGCGCTCAGCGCCTTACTGCTGGCCAACGCGCTGCTCGGCACCCCCGCCGTCTGGCCGCTCTACGTCGCCGCCGGGGTGGCGGCGGCGATCCAGGGCATCCAGCAGCCCTCGGTCGAGGCGATGGTCCCCCGCCTGGTGCCCCAGGACCAGCTGGTGGCGGCGGGCGCCCTGCTCTCCCTGCGCTGGAGCATCGGCGGCGTGGCCGCCCCGGCGGCGGCCGGCCTGCTGATCGCGACCGCCGGCGTCCCTGCCGCCTACCTGGTCGACCTTGGCACCTTCCTGCTCTCGATCGCCCTGCTCGCCCGGGTCCGGCCGGTCCCCTCGGAGCGGGACGCCGAGGCGCCGCAGCTCACCGAGTTCCTCGACGGCGCCCGGTACGCGGCCCGGCGGCCCGACCTGGTCGGCACCTACCTGGCCGACCTCGCGGCCACCGTCTTCGCCCTGCCCACCGCGCTCTTCCCGTTCCTCGCCGCGGAGTTGGACGCCACCTGGGCGCTCGGCCTGCTCTACTCGGCCGGTGCGGCCGGCAGCCTGATCGCCGCCGCGACCGGCGGGTGGGCGGAGCGGGTGCACCGGCACGGCCGGCTGGTCCTGCTCTCCGCCGCCCTGGTCGGCGCGGCGACGGCGGCGGCCGCCTTCGCCCCGGGCCTGTGGGCCGTCCTGCTCTGCCTGACCGTCGCGGGCGGCGCGCACTGGGTCGGCGACACCTTCCGCAGCGCCATCTGGAACCAGTCCATTCCGGACGAACTCCGGGGCCGAGCAGCCGGGTTGGAGATGCTGATCGGCTCCGCCGGGCCGGCCCTGGGCGACCTGCGGGCGGGCGGGCTCGCGGCCCGCCAGGGCATCCGGGCGGCACTGCGCACGGGGGGCCTGCTCTGCCTCGGCAGCTCGGCCGCCGTGTCCGCCGCGCTCCCCGCACTCTGGCGCTACGACCAGCGGACGCACCGCACCGGGCCGGTCGCGCCGGAGCCCACCCCGTGACGCGCCCGCCGCACCCACCCCACGACTGCTCAGTCCCGGACGAGCGCCGTCGCGTGCCGGTCGATCAGCTCGCCCAGCCCCCGGAGGTCGTCGACCCCGCGCTTGGGCAGCATGGTCAGCACACCGGTCTCCTCGCTGCCCTTCAACAGCAGGAACAGCCGGGGCGTCTCCAGGTAGTACCGCTGCTCCGACCAGGCGAACTCGGTGACCGAGGCCTCGGTGCTCACGACCACCCCCTGGTCGTCCAGCAGGACCCTGAACTCGCCCTTCTCCCTCGCCGTCCTCGTCACCCGCCGCACCCGCGTCGCGGGCCCCGCGAGAACCACGAGCAGCACGACCGCCACCAGCAGGGCGACAAACCGCAGCACCGTCCCGCCGAGGACGGCGAGCAGCCCGACGACCGCCGTCCCGCCGACGGCCACCGTGTACACGGCCCGCCGCGACCGGCGTCCGGCCGCCGTGCACCGCTCCCACGCCGCGAAGGCCTCCCGGAAGTCCTCGGCCGTCGGGGTGTAGCGGACCTCGACCGACGTCACCGCCCGCTCGTCGGAACCCACGTCCCACACCCTCCGACCCATGTACGCACAACTCCTGACACCAGCTTCGCCGGATCGTAGCAAAGACCGTACGTACCCGATGCGACCGCGTCCACGGCCTCCCGGCCCTCCGGCGTGAATGCGCCGCTCCCGGCACCCACCCGTTGACCGACCACCCCGCCCGGCGGTTGGCTCACCCCGAGCCGGCCGCCGGGGAGTTCGGCGTCCACCGCCGACGCGGCACGGCCCGATCCCAGGGGAGGGAACCCGATGACCCGCATCCGCCGCCCACTGCGCGCGGCCCGCACCCTCGCGGCCGCCGCACTGGCCGCCGCCGTCACCATCACCGTCGCCGCCCCCGCCCAGGCGGCCCCGTCCACCACACAACCGTCCACCACACGACCGTCCACCTGGCCGGGCGGCACGGGCACCGAACGCGTCTCCGTCGGCCCCGGCCAGGCGCAGGCCACCGGCGCCTCACAGGCCCACGGCCTGAGCGCCGACGGGCGCTACGCCGTCTTCACCTCGGAGGCGGCCGACCTGGTGCCCGGCGACACCAACGGTGCCGTCGACGTCTTCGTCCGCGACCTGTGGACCGGCCGCACCGAACGGGTCGACACCGGTCCGGGCGGCGTCCAGGCCGACGGCGCCGCCCACCACGCCGCGATCAGCGGCGACGGCCGTTACGTGGCGTTCGGTTCCAGCGCCACGAACCTCGCCCCCGGCGCCAACCGCGGCTACCAGGACGTCTACGTCCACGACCGCCGGACCGGCGAGACCCGGCTGGTCAGCGTCGGCAAGGCGCCGGGAGCCCCGCAGACCGACCGGGTGTCCGACGTCCCCTCGATCAGCTGGGACGGCCGCTACGTCGCCTACCAGTCCAACCGCAGCGACCTCGCCCCCGGCACGGTCACCTGGTTCGGCGGCAACATCTACGTCACCGACCTCTGGACCGGCGACACCCGCCTGGTCAGCGTCGGCGCGGACGGCAAGGAGGCCGATGCCTCCTCCGCATCGCCGGAGATCAGCGGCGACGGCAGCACGGTCGTCTTCATCTCCAAGGCGACCAACCTCATCGGCCCGGGCCGGCCCGACACCCTCTCCCCGGCCGCCGTCGCCGAGCTCAGGGCCGGCTCCGACGAGGAGGTCGCCGCCGACTCCCTCCGCCCGGAAGCCCGCTCAGACTCCCGCCCGGACACCCGCTCAGACGCCCGCGCAGAGCTCCTCAAGCCGCGCCTCTACCCGCTGTACGCCCGCGACCTGCGCGCCGGGCGGACCAGCCTGGCCTCCTCGGCCCCCGACGGCGGCTACAAGGGCGCGGCCGACCCGTCGATCAGCCCGGACGGCCGCTATGCCGTCTACTCCTCCTGGGTCGTCCACGGCGAGACCTCCTGGGACCGCCACTTCGAGCTCTACGTCCGCAACCTCCGGCAGGGCACCGAGACACTGGTCAGCGTCGGCCTGCCCGGGACGAAGACCACCCTCGACTCCTTCGGCGGCCGGCTGACGGCGGACGGCCGGTGGGTCTACTTCAGCTCGGCGGCAGAGAACCTCGTCCCCGGCGACACCAACAACGCCGAGGACGTGTTCCGGCGCGACCTGTGGACCGGCCGCACCGAGCGGGTCAGCGTGGCGGGCGACGGTTCCCAGACCACCGGCTCCTCGTACGCCCCGTTCCCCGACGCCTTCGGCACCGCGGTGGTGTTCACCTCGTCCGACGGCACCCTCGTCCCGGGGGACACCAACAACGCCGAGGACGTGTTCCTCCGCCGCCTCCCGCTGTTCTGACACCCGCCCCGACCACCCTCACCACCCCGACCGGCGCGGGTGCTCCCGGTCTCACACCGTGAGCGCCCGCGCCGAGGCCCGGATCGGCGCCGGCAGTTCCGTCCACCCCCGCAGGTACCGGTCCACCGCCGCGGCCACCGCCCGCCCCTCGGCGATCGCCCAGACGATCAGCGACTGCCCGCGTCCGGCGTCCCCCGCGACGAACACGCCCTCCGCCGCCGTGGCGAAGCCGTCGTCCCGGGCCAGGGTGCCCTCCGGCCCGGTGGCGAGGCCGAGTTGGGCGAACAACGGCCGGTCCGGGTCCGGCCCGGTGAAGCCCAGCGCGAGCAGCACCAGCTGCGCCGGCAGCCTCCGCTCGGTGCCCGCCCGCGGGCTGCGGTCGGCGGGCTCGGCCTCGGCGAAGCGGACGGCGGCCAGCCGGCCGTCCGGGCCGGGCTCGAAGCCGACGGTGGCGGCCGCGAACACCCGGGGCCCGGCCTCCGCCGCACCGGACTCCTCGTGCGAGGTGGTCTCCCGGTACACCTTGGGGTACACCGGCCAGGGCTGCCCGTCGGCCCGGTCCCGCGGCGGCCGCGGGTTGATGTCCAGCTGGGTGACGGAGGCGGCGCGCTGGCGCAGCGCCGTCCCCAGGCAGTCCGCCGCCGTGTCGCCGCCGCCGACGATCACCACGTGCCGCCCCTCGGCGGACAGCGGCGAGACCGGGCAGTCGCCCTCGTCCACCCGGTTCGCCCAGGTCAGGTACTCGATCGCCTGGTGCACCCCGGTCAGCTCCCGCCCCGGCACCGGCAGCTCCCGGCAGGCGGTCGCGCCCACCGCGACCACCACCGCGTCGTACCCGGCCCGCAGTTCCTCGCCCGGGACGTCCCGGCCGACCCACACCCCGGTGCGGAAGTCGGTGCCCTCGGCCCGCAGCTGGTCCAGCCGGCGCTCCAGCCGGTGCTTCTCCAGCCGGAACGGCGGGATGCCGTACCGCAGCAGCCCGCCCGCGCGGTCGGCCCGCTCGTACACCGTGGTGGCGTGCCCGGCCCTGGTCAGCTGCTGGGCGGCGGCCAGCCCGGCCGGGCCCGAGCCGATCACCGCGACCCGCCGCCCACCGGAGCGCTCGGCGCGGTCGGGCGGCCGGGGCCCGTCCCAGCCCGCGTCCAGCGCCCGGTCGGCGATCGCCAGTTCCACGTTCTTGATCGTCACCGCCGCGCCGTCGATGGCCAGCACGCAGGCGCTCTCGCAGGGCGCCGGGCAGAGCCGCCCGGTGAACTCCGGGAAGTTGTTGGTCGCCAGCAGCCGTGCCGCGGCCGCCCGCCAATCCGCGCCGGCCGCCGCGCCGACCTCCGCGCCCGCTCCGGCCCCCTCCCCGGAACCCGTCCCCGACTCCGCCACCAGCCGGTTCCACTCCGGCACCAGGTTCCCGAGCGGACAGGCGCTGTGGCAGAACGGCAGCCCGCAGTCCATGCACCGCCCCGCCTGCCCGCCCACCACCGGCAGCAGCGGGCCGGGCCGGTACACCTCCCGCCAGTCCCCCAGCCGCTCCCGCGCATCACGCCGCACCCGCTCTTCGCGCGGGGTGGTGAAGAAGGCCATCCGGTCTGCCATCGCGGCCTCCGGCAGGGCGTGCCGACTCGGATCAGGCGGCCCACCCGGCGGCGCGCCACCGTACGGCCACCGTACGCCCGCGAAGCACCCCGCGACAGCCCCGGCCGTCACGGACCGCCCCGGAGCGGCCGCGGAGCGGGCCCGGACACCCCGCCCCCGCCCGAAACCGCCGTGAGCACGCCAGGGAGAATCTCCGCCATGACCCACACCGTGCTGATCGCCGAGGACGACCGGGCCATCCGCGACTCGCTCGCCCGCGCGCTGATGCTGCAGGGCTACCGGGTGCGGGTCGCCGCCGACGGCACCCAGACCCTGGCCGTCCTCGCGGAGCAGCGCCCGGACGTCCTGGTGCTCGACGTGATGATGCCCGAGCCGGACGGCCTGGAGGTCTGCCGCCGGCTGCGCGCGGCCGGCGACCGCACCCCGGTGCTGATGCTCACCGCCCGGGTCGAGGTGCCCGACCGGATCGCCGGCCTCGACGCGGGCGCGGACGACTACCTGGTCAAGCCCTTCGACGTGGACGAGCTGTTCGCCCGCCTGCGCGCCATGCTGCGCCGCCGTCCGCCGGAGTCCGCCACCGAGGTGCTGACCGTCGCCGACCTGCGGATCGAGCCGCCCGCCCGTCGGGCCTGGCGCGCCGCCCAGGAGCTCGAACTGTCCCGCACCGAGTTCGACCTGCTGGAGCTCCTCGCCCGGCACGCCGGCGCCGTCCTCGACCAGGCCACCCTGTACGAGCGGATCTGGGGCTACGACTTCGGCCCCGGCTCGAAGAACCTCGCGGTGTTCATCGGCTACCTGCGCCGCAAGCTCGACCGCCCCGGCCTGGCCCCGCTGATCCACACCGTCCGCGGCGTCGGCTACACGCTGCGCGAGCCGTGACCGGCCAGGCCCGCCGCCTCCCCCGGTTCCCGCGCCCGGCCCGCCGCACGCCCCGGCCGCCGCGCCCGACCGGCAGGCTCCCCCGCCTCCCCCGGCTGCCGCGCCCCGGCCTGCCCACCACCTTCGCGCTGGCCTTCGCCGCAATCGCCGCGCTGGTCGCGGTGCTGATCGGCGCACTCGGCTACGACGCCGCCGCGCGGCTGATCCGGGACGACGAGACCGCCGACTTCGGCGCCGCCGTCGACTCCGTCGGCCGCCAGGTCCAGCGGGAGGTCCTCTTCCCGGGCGACTTCGCCGGCCCGAGCGGCCTGAGCGCCGACCTGGTCCGCCCGATCCGGGTCACCACCCAGTCGCTCGACCCCGACGGCGCGGTGCTGCCCGGCACCGCCCGGCTCGACCTGCCGCCGAGCCCGTCCGACCACGAGCTCGCCCACGCCGACCAGCCGGGCCGCACCTCGATCGGGCTGCGCCACGAGCACCGCGAGGCCTACCGGGTCGGCGTGGTCTCGCTCGGCGGCCGGCGCGGGGCGGTCCAGATCATCCAGCAGGTCGGGCCCACCGAGAAGCTGCTGACCACCCTGCGGACCCGTACGGTCGCCCTGGTGGCGATCGTCGCGGTGCTCGCCGGCGGGGCCGGCCGACTGCTCGCCCGACGGATCACCCGCCGGCTGGTCCGGCTCACCCACGCGGCCGAACTGGTCGCCGCCAGTGGGCGGTTGGACGTCCCGGTGCCCGCCGCCGGCACGGACGAGGTGGGCCGGCTCGGCCGGGCCTTCGACCGGATGCTGGGCCGGCTCGCCACCGCCAAGGAGAACCAGCGCCGACTGGTCCAGGACGCCGGGCACGAGCTGCGCACCCCGCTGACCAGCCTGCGCACCAACCTCTCGGTGCTCCCCAGCCTGGACCGGCTGCCGCCCGCCGAACGCGCCGCGCTGATGGCCGATCTGGTCGAGGAGACCCGCGAGTTGACCCAGCTGGTGGAGGAGCTGGTGGCGCTCGCGGCGGACCGAAGGGCGGACGAGCAGCCGACCGAGGTGCTGCTCGCCGACGTGGTCCGGCAGGCCGCCGCCCAGGCCCGGCGGCGCAGCGACCGGGAGGTCGTGGTGGACGCGGACGCGACCGTGGTCACCGCCCGGCCGGACGCGCTGGCCCGCGCGGTGGGCAACCTGCTGGACAACGCCGCCAAGTTCGACCCCGCCGGGACGGGCCCGATCGAGGTGGTGGTGCGCGGCCCGCGGGTGGAGGTGCGCGACCGCGGCCCGGGCATCGACGCGGCCGACCTCGACCGGGTCTTCGACCGCTTCTACCGGGCCACCGCCGCCCGCGGCCTGCCCGGCTCCGGCCTGGGCCTGGCCATCGTGCACGAGGTGGCCCGCTCGCACGGCGGTACGGCTTTCGCCGCCAACCGCGAGGGCGGCGGCGCGGTGATCGGCTTCACCCTCGGCGCCGACGGAGCGGACGGGCCCGACGGCTGAGCACGCGGACGGGCCCGGCGCGTGGCAGCGCCGGGCCCGCGGTGGAACCGACCGTCAGACGGCGGCCAGCAGCCCCCGCCCGAGCCAGTCGGCCTCGTCCTTCACCCCCGGCAGGACGAAGAAGTAGCCGCCGCCGGTCGGCGAGATGTAGTCCACCAGCGGCTCGCCGATCAGCCGGGTCTGGGTGGCCTCGAACTGCCGCACCACGTCCTGCTGGTAGCAGCAGAACACCAGACCCATGTCCAGGTTCCCGGCCCGGTCGACGCCCCGGTCGTAGTTGAAGCCCCGGCGCAGGATGCGCGAGTTGTCGGTGTCGGCGGTGCGCGGGTTGGCCAGCCGGATGTGGGCGTCGAGCGGGATCGCCTTGCCGTCCGGGTCCTTGGCGTAGTCCGGCGCGTCGGTCTCCCGGGCGCCGTCCAGCGGTGCGCCGGTGTCCCGGCGGCGGCCGAACATCTTCTCCTGCTCGGTGAGGGTGACGCGGTCCCAGAACTCGATCAGCATCCGGATGATCCGGATCACCTGGTAGCTGCCACCGGTCGCCCAGGCCGGCTCGCCCGTCCCGTCGGTGACCCAGACCAGCCGGTCCATCTCGCGCGCGGAGCCGGTGTCCGGGTTGACGATGCCGTCCTTGAAGCCGAGCAGGTTGCGCTGGGCGCCGTCCGGGCGGGACTGGTTCTGGAAGCCGTCGATCCGCCAGAGGATCTGCAGCGCGCCCCGGGTGTGCCGGGTGATGTCGCGCAGCGCGTGCAGCACGGTGTCCTGGCGGTCGGCGCAGATCTGCAGCGAGAGGTCGCCGTGCAGTTCGGCGGCCTGGAGGTTGTCGTTCGGGAAGGTCTTCATCGGCGCGAGCCTGACGGGCTTGGCCTTGGCCAGCCCGTAGCGGTCGTCGAAGAGCGAGGCGCCGACGCCGACCGTGACGGTCAGGTGGTCGGCGGGGACGGTCGGGCCGAGGATGCCGCTGTCCGAGGGCGGCGCGCCGACGCCGAGGTCCGGCGGGGTGCCGCCGGCGGTGAGGAAGCGGATCCGCTCGGTCAGGGTCCGGAACAGCGTTTCGAGGCCCTTGCGGTCCTGGGCGATCACCTGGCAGGAGACGAAGGCCGCGAAGCCGGGGGCGGCCGTGGTGACGCCGGCCTGGTGGGCCCCGTGGAACGGCACCGCACCGGCCTTCTCCTGCGTGCCGTCCCCGGCGGCGGCCGGTCCGGCGGCGAGGGCGAGGCCGCCGCCGGCCAGCACGGCCGCTCCGGCGCCCGCGCCGAGCGCGGCCCGGACGAAGCTGCGCCGGGCCGGTCCGGCCGGGCAGCCGCCCTCCGCGGCGGCAGCGGCCTCGGTGGCGACGGCAGCGGCGTGCGGGAACGGGCAGGACCCGGTGGCTGCGGTGTGGTCGGTCATCAGGCGGCCTTCCGGATCTCGAGCAGGGCGGGGACGGGGGCGAGGTCTTCGAGCAGTTCACCGGTGGCGCCGTTGAGCTGTCGGCGGGCGTCGGCGGGCAGCCGGTCGACCGGGGTCCAGCCCTCGGGCCGGTGGGCGGCGGCGACCAGGTCGCCGACCCGCTTCATCCCGGCGTTCACCTTGACGAGCACCTGCGGGTCCCGCTCGTCGAGCAGCGGCTGGAGCAGGGTCAGCAGTTCCTGGGTGCCGGTCAGGTTGGCCTGGGCGGTGGCCAGGTTGGTGCCGCTGCCCATGTCGGTGTCGCCGGTCAGCTCGAACTGGAGGGTGTTCTCCAGGATCTCGTGGGCGCGCAGCGGCAGGTCGCCGGGGGCGAAGTCCTGGCCGGGGAAGTCGTGCGCCAGCTTCTCCACGTTCTGCGCCAGGTCGTCGGCGACGGGCGTCAGCTCGGCGGCGGACTGGTCGTGCCAGAGGCCGTACTCCAGCCGCAGGAAGCCGGTGAAGCCCGGGTCCCGCTCCTTCTCGGCGAGTCCGTCCGGGCGGCCGTCGATCTTGCCGTCGAGGTCGGCGAAGGTGCCGTACGCGGCGCCGAGCGAGGCGTACCGGAGGTGGGCGGTGAGCCAGTCGGCCTTCGCCGTGGCGAGGTCCCCGGAGCGCACGTCGGCCTGGAGCTTCCGGCTCTCCGTCACGAGTGTCGCGAGGCCCTGGTCGACGTACTCCTTGTAGCTGTCCAGCGGGGCCTTGAGGTCCTCCTCGGCGACCGGCTTGACGGCCTTGACCACGGCGGCGCCGCTGACGTGCACGGCGGCCGAGGTGACGGACCTGCCGCCGGTGGGCACGCAGCGCCAGGCGTAGTCGCCGGAGCCGATGGTGGCGGTCAGGGCGCGGGTGGTGCCGGGGGCCAGGCCCTCGATCTCCCCGTAGACCGCGCCGCTGCCCGGGTCGACCAGGTAGACCTCGGCGACCTTGTCGCCGGTGTTGCGCATCTGGAACACCTGCTGGCCGGGCCGCGGGTCGGCGAAGCCCTTGCCGCACTCCTGCTCGGAGACGGCGACGGTGGCGGAGCCGCCCTGCTTGCCCTCGCTGACCGCGATCACCACGCCGGCCACCACCACCGGCACGGCGATCGCCGCGGTCGGCAGCACCCAGCGCGGCCGGCCCGCCCGCGCCGGTCCGGCCGTACCCCCGCCCTCGCCCTCGGCCCCGCCCGCGGCGGGCTTCGCCTCGGCGGGAGCGGCGGGAGCGGCGGGAGCGGCGGCCGGGGCCGCCTGGGCGCGCCCGCCACTGCGGACCCCCTCGACGAACAGCGTCATCACGACGCCCAGGTACGCGACGTAGCCGACGACCTGGAGCACCGTCATGGTGACGGTCAGGTTGAGGGTGCCCTGGACCAGCGTCGCGTACCAGGACGAGGCGTCCAGGTGCCCGCTCAGGTCGAAGGCGTACGAGGTGCCGCCGCCGACCAGGCCGGACTCCTGGAGGTCCCGCAGGCCGTAGCCGAGGACGCCCGCCGCGACGACGATCAGTCCGACGCCGGTGATGGTGAAGAACCGGGTGAGGTTCATCTTCAGGGCCCGCCGGTACAGGCCCCAGCAGAGCCCGGCCGAGAGCACCAGGCCGACGGCCGCGCCGATCAGCGGCCCGGTGGACTCGCCGGCGGTGCGCACGTTGGTCCACAGGAAGAGCGAGGTCTCCAGGCCCTCGCGGGCGACCGCGAGGAAGCTGGTGAGCACCAGCGCGCCGGCGCCCATCGCCAGCGAGGCCTGGACCTTCTCCTTGATCTCGGCGGAGAGGGTGCGCGCCGAGCGCCGCATCCAGAACACCATCGCGGTGACGAAGCAGACCGCGATCAGGCTGAGCACCCCGCCGAACGCCTCCTGGGCGTGGCCGGAGAGGTTGGCGGCGGTGAAGGTGAGCACCGCGCCGAAGCTCAGGCTGAGCGCGACGGCCGCCGCGACGCCCGACCACACCTGGGGCAGCCGGGCCTTCTGGTCCGCCCGCACCAGCGTGGCGACCAGGATCGACACGATCAGTCCGGCTTCCAGGCCCTCGCGCAGACCGATCAGGAAGCTGGGAAACGCCTCATCCCACATGCGGCGGGCTCCTCCCCCGGGCCGGCCCGGGTCGTTCACCTGTCCTCGACCCCGCCGCGGTGGCGGCGGGGCGGCACAGCCGAACGCCCCGGACACTGCGGTCCAGGGCGCCACGGCTTAGCTTAGGCAAACCTTAGAGCCGCGCAGGTCAACCGCACCCCCGGTTCGGGTAAGGGTTCGGTATGAGCTCGCCCTCGTGTTGACCAAACCCGCAGGCCGGAGGGACCGTCAGGAGCCCGGGGTCACCCCCACCACTGCTCCGGCACCGCCTCCGGCTCGGGCGACTCCGGCACCGTCACCGGTTCGGCGCAACGCACCAGGAGATCACCCTCCTCCGTTCCGGCGACGAGGTAGCCGCACTCGCGCAGCACGACCGCGGCCGCGCCGCTCAGCGCCGCGAGCGCCTCCCGGGAGGGCGGCCCGCCCGGCTCCGCGCCCGGCGTCCAGCCGACCACCACGCCCTCGGGGTGGCGGTCGATCCACAGCGGTGAGGGGCCCGGTCCGGTGTCGAACCCGGCGCGGGCCAGGGCCTCGGTGACGTCCTCGAAGAGTTCACGGTGATCCACCATTGGCGCAGCGTAGGCCCCGGACCTCGCGACCCCCGGACGCGGCGCGCGCCGAAACGCTTCAGCGGCACCCGACCGCAGCATCGGCACCCGTTGGGCCGAGCGGCGGCCAGCCGATCGGGCGTCAGGAACCCCCGTCCGGCCCGACACGCACGGCCGGACGGGCCGATGGACGTGCACAGTCGGCCCCCTGCCGACAGCATGACAGAGTAAGCGCTCCATCACCCTGAGCAACGGGCCCAGCGGAACAGCTGGTCCGCGCGCCGGTCCCGCCGGCGGGCCCGTATCGAGAGGTCCCATGATCACAACACTTCGCCGGCCGCCGTTCCCGCCGGCGGGCCTCCGGCACGGTACGCCGCGGACGCCGGGGAGCCCGTCGTGAGAGCCGACCAGCAGTCGCAGCCGGGACCGGTGACCACCACGCGCGCCGACCCCGCCAACAAGGCCGAGGCGCTCGCCGACTGGGCGGACGGCCGGCTCGGCATCTACTCCCTGGCCAAGGCCAACCTGCGCAAGATCTTTCCCGACCACTGGTCCTTCATGCTGGGCGAGATCGCGCTCTACACCTTCGTCATCATCATCCTCACCGGCGTCTGGCTCACCCTGTTCTTCGTGCCGAGCATGGGCGAGGTCGTCTACGACGGGTCGTACGTCCCGCTCAGGGGCATCCCGATGTCCGAGGCCTTCTCCTCGACCGTCAAGATCAGCTTCGACGTGCGCGGCGGCCTGCTGATGCGGCAGATCCACCACTGGGCCGCGATCGTGTTCGTCGCCTCGATGCTGACCCACATGATGCGCGTCTTCTTCACCGGCGCGTTCCGCAAGCCGCGCGAGATCAACTGGGTCTTCGGGGCGCTCCTGCTGATCCTCGGCATGTTCGACGGCTTCATGGGCTACTCGCTGCCCGACGACCTGCTCTCCGGCACCGGCATCCGCTTCATGGAGGGCGCGGTCCTCGCCGTCCCGATCGTCGGGACGTACCTGCAGTTCTTCCTCTACGGCGGCGAGTTCCCGGGGCACGACATCATCCCCCGGCTGTTCACCGTCCACGTCCTGCTGATCCCCGGGATCATGGTGGGCCTGCTGGCGGCGCACCTGATCCTGGTCTTCTACCACAAGCACACCCAGTTCGCCGGGCCCGGCCGGACCAACAGCAACGTGGTCGGCATGCCGCTGCTGCCGGTCTACACCGCCAAGGCGGGCGGCTTCTTCTTCCTGGTCTTCGGCGTGGTCTCGGTGATGGCGGCGATCGCCACCGTCAACCCGATCTGGATGTACGGCCCGTACCGACCGGACCAGGTGACCACCAACGCCCAGCCCGACTGGTACATGGGCTTCTCCGAGGGCCTGATCCGCGTGATGCCCGGCTGGGAGATCAGCGTCTGGGGCGGCCACACCCTCAACCTCGGGGTGTTCGTCCCGCTGATGGTCTTCCCGACCGTCCTGCTGGCCATCTGGTGCTACCCGTTCCTGGAGGCCTGGATCACCGGGGACCGGGGCGAGCACCACATCGCCGACCGGCCGCGCAACGCCCCGGTCCGCACCGCCTTCGGCGCGGCCTGGATCAGCCTCTACCTGATCCTGCTGGCCGGCGGCGGTAACGACCTGCTGGCCACCCACTTCCACCTCTCGATCAACGCGATCACCTACGCGGTGCGGATCGGCTTCTTCACCGTGCCGGTCGTCGTGTTCGTGATCACCAAGCGCTGGTGCCTGGGCCTCCAGCGGCGGGACAAGGAGAAGGTGCTGCACGGCCGGGAGACCGGCGTCATCAACCGCCTCCAGCACGGCGAGTTCGTCGAGGTGCACGCCCCGCTGCCGAAGGGCCGGCTCTACACCCTCACCTCGCACGACCAGCCGCAGCCCTCCGAGCTGCCGCCCGAGGTGGACGAGAACGGCGTGGCCCGCAAGGCCGGGCTGTGGACCCGCGCGCGGGTCAAGCTCTCCCGCGGCTTCTACGGCGAGTACAGCCAGATCGCCAAGCCCACCGTCGAGGAGCACGAGGAGATCGGCAGCGGCCACGGCCACCACTGATCCCCTCCCGCAGCTGGAAAGGGCCCGCCGCACCGGGAACGGTGCGGCGGGCCCTCGTCGTGCCGGGGCCCGTCGACGGCGGGCCCGGGCCGCTCAGCCGCGCAGGACGGCCGGGACCACGGCGAACAGCGCCGCCGTCACGGTGACGGAGAGGCAGAGCGCCGCCCAGCGGGCGCAGATCCGGCGGCACTCGACGCGGTACCGGGCGGCCAGCCGGCGGCAGCGCTCGACCGCGCGGTCGACGACCTCCTCGGCGTAGCGCAACCGGTCGGCGGCGTAGGCCTGTTCGAGGCTCTCCCGCTCCGCCGCCGGCAGCCACGGGAACTGCGCGACGAACGCGCGGGCGTCCCGTTCGGCCGCCGCGACCTCCGCCTCCCAGGCCAGGAACCCCTCGATGCGGGCGAACTCCGCCCGGGAGTTCACCCGGGCACCGACGCCGGCGGGCCTGCCCTGCCGGGGCGTCCGCGCTCTCGGCGGACGCTGTCTGCCACCCATGACCGCTCCTCCAGTCCTGTCGAGTCGTCCCGCCGGAAAGCCTGCGGGGTCGGGCTCCCGACGGGGATCGCTCCGCGACCAGGCAACTACTACCAGCGACAAACCGCAGGTGGCGGGCGGCTCGCCACAGCCCGCGCGGCCGGGAAAAACTTGCGTGCCGCGCACTATTGCGCACCGCGCACCTTTCGCGGGACAGTGGTGGCCATGACGAAGGACCAGCCCGGCCTGCGGGAACGGAAGAAGGCCGCGACGCGGGAGGCACTGGGCTGGGCCGCACTGCGGCTCGCGGTGGAGCGGGGGCTGGAGAACGTCCGGGTGGAGGACATCGCGGCCGCGGCCGGGGTCTCCCCGCGCACCTACAACAACTACTTCTCCAGCAAGGCCGAGGCGATCGTCTCCCGGCACCGCGACCGGGTCCTGCAAGCCGCCGGGGAGCTGCGGGCCCGCCCGGCGCAGGAGCCGCTCTGGGAGGCGCTGACCCGCTCCCTCGTCGCACCGTACGTCGGCGCGCCCGAGGAACCCGACCCGCGCTGGACCGCCGCCGTGCGGCTGCTGCTGCGCGAACCGGCGCTCCAGGCCGAACTGCTCCGCGACAGCGCCGGGGTCCGGAGGGAGCTGGCGGCGGCGGTGGCCGCCCGGACCGGGACCGACGCCGACCGGGACCTCTACCCGAACCTGGTCGCCTCGGCCGCGCTCTCCGCGCTGCAGGCCGCCAACGAGCACTACCTGGCCGCCGACCCGGTGGTGCCGTTCCAGCCGCTGCTCACCGAGGCGCTGCGCCAGCTGGCGGCCGGGCTGCCCGATCCTTCGTCACGGTGACCCCACCGCATCCGAGGGGCATTCGACATGAACGGGGACTTGAGATGAACAGCGATGTCGTCATCGTCGGCGCCGGCCCGGTCGGGCTGTTCCTGGCCGGTGAACTGGCGCTGGCCGGAATCCGGCCGGTGGTCCTGGACCGGCTGCCCGCGCGCTCGGGCGAGCAGAAGGCCAACGGGCTGGTCGGCCAGGTGCTCCGGCTGCTCGACCACCGCGGCCTGTACCAGCCGCTCAGCGGCGTCCCGGGCGCGCCGCGGCCCGTACCGCGCTTCGTGTTCGGCGCCTTCCCGCTGGAACTGCACCGGCTCGACCGGAACCCGCTGCACGCCGTGCCCGTACCCCAGCACCGGATCGAGGAGGTACTGGAGGAACGCCTCCTCGACCTGGGCGTCACCGTGCGCCGCGACCGCGAGGTCACCGGCCTGCGCCAGGACCCGACCGGGGTGACCGTCGACGTCCAAGGACCCGACGGCGCCGGACAGTTGCGCGCCCGCTACCTGGTCGGCGCGGACGGCGGCCGCAGCACCGTCCGCAAGCTCGCCGGGATCGGCTTCCCCGGCGTCACCTCGCCCGACCCCGTCTCCCGCGTCGCACACGTGCTGCCGCCCGAGGGGGTGCGCACCACCGACAACGGCGACGTCCTGCTGCCCGGCTGCCCGACCCCGTTCCGCGTCTTCACCCACACCCGCACCGACCACGGCGTGTTCGTCATCTCCCCGTTCGGCCCGGACGCCGTCATGATCGCCACCATGGAGTGGGGCGGCCCGCCGGTGGACCAGCGGACCCCGCTCACCCTGGACGAGCTGCGCGCCAGCGTCCGCCGGGTGACCGGCGCCGACCTGCCGCTCGCCCCGGCCCGTACCGCCGGACCGTTCACCCCGCGCCGCACCGTCGGCCACAACACCCGGCTCGCCGAGCGCTACCGCGACGGCCGGGTCCTGCTCGTCGGCGACGCCGCCCACGTGCACGCCGCGACCGGCGGCCCGGGCCTCAACCTCGGCCTCCAGGACGCCGCCAACCTCGGCTGGAAGCTCGCCGCCGACCTGCACGGCTGGGCCCCGCCCGGCCTGCTGGACAGCTACCAGAACGAGCGCCGCCCGGTCGGCGAGCGGGTGTTCATGCACTCCCAGGCCCAGACCGCCCTGATGGCCCCCGGCCCCGGGACCACCGCGGTGCGCGCCCTGTTCGACGAGCTGCTGGCGCACCCGGACAACCTCGGCCGGATCGCCGCGCTGATGGCCGGCAGCGACGTCCGCCACGACGTCGGCTGCCCGCACCCGCTGGCCGGGCGGTTCGTGCCGGAGCTCGCGGCGACCACCCCGAACGGCCCCGCCCGGATCGCCGAACTCGCCCGCACCGGACGCCCGTTGCTCGTCGACCTCACCGGCGGCCGGCTCGGCCTCGCGGACCCGGCGGCGGGCTGGAAGGACCGGGTCGACCTCGTCACGGCCGACTGCCCGCAGCCGCCGGCCGGCGCCCTGCTGCTGCGCCCGGACGGCTACGTCGCCTGGGCGACCGGGCCCGACCGGGCGGACCGGGAGGGGCTGGCCCGGGCGCTGCGCACCTGGTTCGGCGCCGCCTCCTCCTGAGGACGCGCACCCGCGGACGGGCTCCCCGGCGACGGGTTCCACGACGACGCGGCCGGGCCCGTACCCGCCGTCCGCGGGGCCGCCGGGGAGGCGCCGGACGGGTGGGGGAGAATGGCGGCATGTCCCGACGTCGTTCCGCGCCCCGCGCCGCCGCGCCCCGGCTGCTGCCCTCGTCCCCCTGCCCGTGCGGCCTGCCCGCCGCTTACGGCGACTGCTGCGGCCGGCTGCACCGGGGCCAGGCGGCGGCCACCACCGCCGAGTCCCTGATGCGCTCCCGGTTCAGCGCCTTCGCCGCGCAGGACGAGGCGTACCTGCTGCGCACCTGGCACCCGGACACCCGGCCGGCCGAGGTCGACTTCGACCCGGGGCTGCGCTGGACCGGGCTGGAGGTGGTCGACACCACCGAGGGCGGCGCCTTCCACGCGCAGGGCACCGTCGCCTTCCGGGCGCACTGGACCGAGGGCGGCGAGGAGGGCGTGCTCAGCGAGAACAGCCGCTTCGTGCGGCACGAGGGCGCCTGGGTGTACCTGGACGCCCTCTCGCTCGGCTGAGCCACCCGACCCGCGGCGGCCGCGGTCGGGTGGCCGCTCCGGGCCGCCGCTACAGGTAGTCGTCCAGCCGGGCCAGTGCGAAGCCCTGCGCGGTGACGTCGTTGACGACCTTGCGCAGCAGGTCCGGCATCGAGGCCTTCCAGATGTCGGTGCCCCGGAAGTGGGTCAGGATGATGTCGCCCGGGTGCAGCTTCCGGTCGTCGTAGCGCCACTCCATGTGGTCCGGGAAGGCCTCCTCGTTCCACATCGGCACCGCCTGCACCCCGCAGGAGGCCGCCGCGCGCAGGGTGTCGTCGTTGTACTCGCCGTACGGCGGCCGGAACAGCCGGGGGCGGACGCCGATCTGCTTCTCCAGCTGGTCCTGCTGGGTGCAGATCTCCTCGCGCTGGGTGTCGTAGTCCAGCACCTTCAGGTTGCGGTGGTTGATCGTGTGGTTGTTGATCTCCACGCCCTGGGCGTGCAGGTCGCGGAAGTAGCCGTAGTTCTCGCGGGCGAGGTAGTCGGAGACGTAGGTGCTGAGCGGGATGCCCAGGTCCGCGGCCATCCGGGAGAACTCGGGGTCCTTCTCGTCACCGTCGTCGACGGTCAGGAAGACCACCTTGTCGTCGGTCGGCACCCGGAAGACGACGGGCGGGCGGCCGTCCGCGAGCTTGACGCCCTGCACCGGGGTGAGCTCGGGCTTGGTCGCCGGACGCGGCGGGGCCTTCAGCGGCGGGCGCTCCAGGCCCCAGTGCTGCGCGGCCGCCTCCTGACGGGCCACGGCCTCGGCGCTGTTCGCCTCCTCCGCCAGGGGCGGGGCGCCGGCGTGGTCGGCGTCCGGGGCGGCGGGCGCCGCGTTCGCCTCGGGCGCCCCGTTCGCCTCGGGCGCCGGGGCGGCCTTCGGCCCGGCGGGAGCGGCCGGAGCGGCGCAGCCGGCGAGGACGGCGGAGAGGCAGACGGCGGCCAGCAGGCCGGTCCGTACACCGCCCCGGTGGTGCTGGCTTCCCCTCAAACCCCCATTATTACGACAAACTGATGGTCTGTTCATAGGTGCACTGCTCCCCTGCCGTGCACCACCGCCAACCCCCGCGTCACCCGTGCGGGGCAACGACGCACCGGGTCCTTGCCGTTCCTTTGCCCGGGTGGCGGGGCGACCGGGTGACCGCCGGTCCGACGGCCGGGGCGGAGCGGGCCGGGTGGGGCCGCCGGGAAAACCGATTGCGGCGACGGCCCCCGAATCGGATCATGCGCGCATGACGAACACCGCGCCCCGCCGCTCCGACCTCTGGACCGTCACCACGGCCGATGTGACCGCCCCCGAGGCCCTGGATCTGCTGCGCGAGTACTACTACGACGTGGCCAACCGCTACTACCGCCTGCACTTCGACCGGGAGGGCACACCCGAGGAGCTGGAGTCCGGCCTGGCCGACTCCCCCAGCGACGACCTCGCCGCCCCGGACGGCCACTTCCTGATCGGCCGCCACGACGGCGCCGCCCACTCCTGCGCCGGGCTGCGGCGACTCGACGCCGCCACCGTCGAACTCACCCGGGTCTTCGTCCGGCCCGGCCTGCGCGGCACCGGCGGCGGCGCCGTGCTGCTGGCCGCCGTCGACCGGGCCGCCCGCTCCCTGGGCGCCGAGCGGATCGTCCTCGACACCCGCCTCGACCTGGTCGAGGCCCGCGCGCTCTACCTGCGCAACGGGTACCGGGAGATCCCCGCCTACAGCAGCGGGCCGTACGCCCAGGTCTGGTACGGCAAGGACCTCGCCCCCGTCGAGTAGCCGCGTCGGCCCGGAGGGAACGGACCGGGTTCACACCGCGCCGACGCGCCGGGAGGGCTTCGGTCAGTCCGTCAGGGCGGCGGCGAGTTCGGCCGCCGAGGGCGGGTTGGCGCCCGGGCGCGCGACGGTCAGCGCCGCCGCCGTCACCGACTGGGTGAGGCAGACCGCGAGATCGGCGCCGGACGCGTGGGCGTGCAGGAAGGCGGCCATGAAGGCGTCGCCGGCGCCGACCGTGTCCGCGACCGGTACCGGAAGGGCCGCGGCCTCGGCGCGCTCGCCCCCGGCGGTGCGGGCGAACGCGCCCTCGGCGCCGAGGGTGACCGCGACCACGGCCGGGCCGAGGGCCAGCCAGCGCTCGGCGACCGCCTCGGGCCGCTCGCCCGGGTAGAGCCAGTCCAGGTCCTCGTCGCTGACCTTGACCAGGTCGCTCAGCGCCACCCAGCGCTCGACCCGGCGGACGGCCCCGGCCCGGTCGCCCATCAGCGCCGGGCGCACGTTCGGGTCGTAGCTGATCCGCGCGTGCCCGCGCCAGCGCTCCACCAGTGCCAGCACCGAACCCGCGCCGGGCTCGGTCACCGCCGCGATCGAACCGAGGTGGATCGCGGCGGGCGGCTCGGCGAGTTCGGTGGGCGGGAGCGTCCAGTGGATGTCGAAGGTGTAGCGGGCCCGCCCCTGCCCGTCCAGCTCCACCACCGCCGAGGGCGTCCGGGCGACCTCGGCGGCCCGGACCCGCACCCCCGCCGACTCCAGGTGCCGCCGGATCAGCCGGCCGTTGGCGTCCGGCCCCAGTTCGGTGAGCAGGGTGGCCGGTCGGCCCAGCCGGGCGAGGCCGTACGCGACGTTCGCGGGGCTGCCGCCGGGGTGCACCCGGTCCGGGACGTCACTCGTTCGGACGATGTCGGCGACGCACTCGCCGATCACCAGAACGGGCGAGGCTGGGCTGGTCACGGCGGCTCCTGGCATCCGGTACGCGGGCGTCGTCTCGACCGCCAAGCCTACGGGGTGCCTCCGGGCGCACGGCGCCCGGGCAGGAAAGTACGGCCGCCGGACCTGGCCAGGTTTTCCGACGGCCGTGGCTCGTCCGTCAGGGGACGATGCACTCCTGACGTTAGACCGCGTACGGGCGCCGCGCCATCACCGTGGGCCGTCCGGGGGACACGGTGTGTCGCCGGGGCCGTGGTCCACCGTCGCACCACGCCGCGCCGGCGGACCGCACCGATCGCGCCCGCGCCGGCCCGACGGTCCACTAGCATCCGTGGGCCAGGCTCTCCCCGTCCCGGGGGCTCCGCCTCCGCTCCCGCTCGTGAAGTGCGGTGATCACCCTTGTCCAGGCCCCTCGGCCTCCTCAGGCCCTTCAGGCTTCTCAGGCCCCGCGCCCGTCTCGTCCCGTCACTCGCGCTCAGCGCGGTGCTGCTGTCCGCGAGCGTGCCGACGGCCGGCGCCGCCGACGGGCTGGGCGATCCGGTCTTCCCCTCGCTCGGGAACACCGGGTACCGGGTGCTCGGGTACGACCTGGCCTTCGACTACCGGGCCGGGCCCCGGACGGTGGACGGCACGGCCGTGCTCACCGTCCGGCCCGACCGCGCGCTCGCCCGGCTGGACCTGGACGCGCTCGGCCTGGCCGTGCGCGCCGTCCGGGTCGACGGGCGGCCGGCGGGCTTCGCCGCCCACGACGAGAAGCTGACGGTCACTCCGGCCAGGCCGTTCCGCCCGGGCGCCGTCGCCCGACTGACCGTCGAGTACACCGCCGACCCGCGCGCCGCGCTGCCGCACACCGGCTGGGTCCCCACCCCGGACGGCTTCGCGGTGGCCGGCCAGCCGAACAGCGCGCACACCGTCTTCCCGTGCAACGACCACCCCAGCGACAAGGCCCGGTTCACCATCTCGGTGACCGCCCCGGACGCTCTCCGCGGCGTCGCCAACGGCGAGCTGACGGCCACCGAACGGCGCGGCGACGGCCGCACCACCCGCCGGTACGTGTCCCGCGAGCCGATGGCCACGGAGCTGGTCCAGGTCTCGGTCGGCGACTACACCGTGCGCGAGCGCACCGGCCCGCACGGCCTGCCGCTGCGCGACGTCGTGCCGACCGCGCGCGCCGCCGAACTGGAACCCGCGCTCGCCCTCACCCCCGGCCAGCTCGCCTGGGCCGAAGCGCACCTGGGGCCCTTCCCGTTCGAGACGTACGGGCTCCTGCCGGCCAACACGGACGATCCGGCCGCGTTCGCCTTCACCGGCCTGGAGACCCAGACGCTCACCCTCTACAAGCCGAACTTCCTGCGGCAGGCGGAGCCGGCGATCGGCTCGCACATGATGCACGAGCTGGTCCACTCCTGGTTCGGCAACAGCGTCTCCCCCGCCAGGTGGTCCGACCTCTGGCTCAACGAGGGCCACGCCGACTTCTACGGACTGCTGTACCGCTACGAGCGCGGATGGCCGGACGCCTGGGGCTACACCACGCTGACCGACCGGATGCGCTACCTCTACGGGCTGGGCGACCAGTGGCGGCACGACTCCGGGCCGGTCGCCTCCCCCACCGCCGCCGACCTCTTCGACAGCCAGCGGTACACGGGCGGCGCGCTGGTGCTGTTCGCGCTCCGGGAGAAGGTCGGGGCGGCCGCCTTCGACCGGATCGAGCGGGCGTTCCTGCGCACCTACCGGTCCGGGAACGCGACCACCGAGGACTACGTGCGGACGGCCTCGGCGGTGTCCGGCCAGGACCTGCGGGGCTTCCTCGACGACTGGCTGTACGGGCTGCGGACGCCGCCGATGCCCGGTCACCCGGACTGGGTGGTGGGCCCGGTGGGCCTGGCGGGGGCGGCTCCGGGGGCTCCCGGGGCACCGGTTCCCGGGGCGTCGCTCTGGGAGAGTGGGGCCGCGGAGGCGGGCGGGCCCGCGGTGGCGCGGGGCTCCGGAACGCTCTGACGGCGCGGCTGGGACTGCTGGTGCACGCCCGGCGCGCCGCCGTGCGTCCGGTCGCGGCTCGCACGCCCCTGACCGGCAGGGGCGGGTGGGGCCATGGTGGTTCCCACGGCCCGCCCGCCGCCCGGCAGAGTCCCGGTCGGCTCGCGGGCCGTCCAGGGTTACGCTGCCGGCATGTCCGATCAGGGAAGCTACCGCCGCGAATCCGCCCGTGTCCTGTTGATCGACGAGCTGGACCGCCTGCTCCTGCTGAAGTTCCATGTCGACCCGGACGCTCCCGAGAGCGGTCACGGATGGTGCACGCCCGGCGGTGGTGTCGAGGACGGGGAGACCCTGGCAGAGGCGGCAGCCCGCGAGCTTCGCGAGGAGACCGGCCTGTCCGTGGAGCCGGAGGCCTTGCGGTCAGCCGTCGCGGAGACCTCCGGATACGCGGATGTCGGCTGGGCCGAAGGGATCTTCCGGGACGTCTTCTTCCGGCTTCGCGTCACGGGCCACCAGGTCGACGTCAGCGGCCAGGAGGCGAACGAGCGCACGTACCACGCCGGCCATCGCTGGTGGTCCGTCACCGACCTCGCGGCCACCGGCGAGACGGTCTACCCGCTCGGCCTGGCCGGGTTGGCGGCCGAGCTGGTGGCCGGGCGTGTCCCCACTGATCCGGTCCAGCTGCCCTGGCATCACTGAGGACCGCCGCTCGGGCACGCCGGTGGGGCACGCCGCTCGGGCACGCCGCGCCGTAACCCTTCCGGCGCAGCGTCGTTGGACCGGCCATGAAGAAGCGCAGCATGCTTGCCGTCGCCTCGATCGCCGTCGGTGTCGTGGCCTCCCTCACCGCGCCGAGCGCGCACGCCAGTGCCGTGGGCGGGCAGGAGGGACTGCCCGGGCCGCTGAGCAGCGCTCCGGACCTGGTGCCCGGGCAGGTCGGTGACGCGGGCGGCGTCCTCGGGGATGCCACGGGCTACGTGACCGGGTCGGCGAACGGCCTGGTGGCGGCCACTCCGGCGTAGTCCCCGCCCATGGCTCAGGACATCGGTGCTCCGAGGTCCTGGGTCCAGTAGGGGGTGCCGGCCGCGTTGGTGGCGAAGCCGACCCCGATGTCCTTGAATCCGCAGTCGAGCATGTTGGACTGGTGGATTCCGCCGTCCATCCAGCGGGCGAAGACGGCGGCCGGGGTGGTCGGGCCCCGGTCGAGGTTCTCGCCCCACTGGGACCAGCGGTAGCCGGCGGCGGTGATCCGGGCCTCGGTCCGGACGCCGTCCGGGTTGACGTGGTCGAAGAAGCCGCGGGTGGCCATGTCGTCCGCGTGCTTCTGGGCCGAGCCGTGCAGCCGGGGGTCGATCCGCAGCGGGGCGCAGCCGGCCCTGGCGCGTTCGGCGTTGACCAGGTCCACCAGCTGGCGCTCCGCGTTGGGCTGCGGTGTCGCGGTGGCGGTGCGGGTCGCGGTCGGTGTGGCCGTCGCCGTGGGCGTCGGGCTCTCCGCGGGCAGCGGGGTCGGCACCGGTGTCGGGGCGGTGGCGGCGGGTGCGGCGGCGGCCGTCGGGACGTCCTGGGCCGCGGCCGGGGCGGTGGGCTCGGGTGCCGTCGGCCGCGGCGGCTCGCCGGCCTGCGGCCAGACCAGGGCGAGGGTGGTCACGGCGACCGCCGCGGCCGCGCCGCTCACCAGGACGGCCTTGCGGGCCGCGGTGCCGGCCCAGCCGCCGTGCCCTCCCGCCGCCGCGTGCGCGCCGGTACCGGTAGAGGCCCCGGCTCCCGCGCCCGAGCCCGCTCCGGTGGCGGCCGAGGAGGCGACGGCGGCCGCCGTGTGCTGGAAGTGCAGCAGCACGGGCGAGCCGAGCGGGATCGGCACCAGGGCGAGGCCCGCCAGCAGCCCTTCGGCCGGGAACAGGTCCCGGCCGAGGCCGCCGCAGTCCGCGCAGTCCCGGATGTGACGGGCGATGCGCTTGCGCCAGACCGAGTTCGGGGTGCCGTCGAAGCCCGCGGTGAGCTCGGTCAGTCCGGGGCAGCGGGGGTAGGCGCAGAGCGCGCGGACGACGATGCGGCCCGCTTCGAGCTGCTTCTTCATCCGCTGCACGCGCACGGCGGTGTGCTGCGGGCTCAGGTCGAGGGCCTCGGCGAGTTCGGCGCGGGTCAGATCGCCGGCGGCCTCCAGCCACCAGAGGGCGAGCAGCTCGCGGTCGTCGGGGTCCAGCCAGCGGGTGGCCTCGGCCACCTCGCGGCGCTGGCCGGACAGGCCGAGGCGCAGGATGGTGAGGTCGGTGAAGTCGGCCCGGGGGTCGGCGACCTCCCAGGTCTCGTCCAGGCCGCCGACGGTCGGCTGCTGCTGACCGGCGGCGTGCCGACGGCGCACCTGGTTCATGGTGATGGCGACCAGCCAGGACCGGAAGGACTCCGGGTCGCGGAGCCCGTCCAGGCCGTCCAGGGCCCGGATCATGGTCTCCTGCGCGACGTCGTCCACGTCGGCGTGGCCGCCGAGGGCACGGCCGGCCACGTTGTAGACGAGCGGCAGCCAGGCGGCGACCAGCGCCTCCCGAGCCTGCCGGTCACCTGCCTGCGCCGCGAGCACCAGGGTGGTCCCGGTCCTGTTCTGCACCTCAGCGTTCATGGTCCGCACTCCGTGTTGCCGTGTATCCGTCCGCCGCTGCCTCCTCGGAGACCCGTGGGGAGTGATCAGATAACAACAATGTGCACGGAATCGGAAAATCGGCCCGGATCGGCGGGCCCGGTCTGGGGGTCAGACCGGGCCTGGGCAGGAGCGGAAGCCGGGACGATCAGGCGTGGACCACGGTCGGAGCGGGGCCGAACGGGGGCCGAATGGGGCCGGACCAGGGTCGGTTCACGCCGGGGAGGCGAACACCTGGGTCCACCACGGGCCGTTGTTGCCGGTCCGCACGCCCACGCCGAGCTGCTTGAACGCGCAGTTCAGGATGTTGGCCCGGTGGCCGGGGCTGTTCATCCAGGAGTCCATCACGGCGGCCGGGTCCTTCTGGCCGCGGGCGATGTTCTCGCCCCAGGTGCTCCAGCTGTACCCGGCGGCCTCGATCCGGTAGTCGGCGTGCTTGCCCTCGGGGCTGGCGTGGTCGAAGTAGTTGCGGTCGGCCATGTCGTCGCTGTGCGACTGGGCCGCACTCGTCAGCCGGGGCTCGGCGCTGACCGGCCCGCAGCCGGCCTTGCCGCGCTCGACGTTGACCAGGTCGACGACCTGCTGGGCGTACGACGGGGCCGCGCCTCCGCCGGCCGGGACGCCCCCTCCCCCAGGCATGCCCCCGCTCCCCGGGAAGCTGCCGCCCCCCGGCATCCCCGGGATGCCCCGCTTGGCGGTGCCCTGGCCGGCGGTGGAGGCACCGGCGGCGGTCGGGGTCGCCTTGCCCGTGGAGGCCGTGGGAGTGGGGACGGCCGTCGGGGAGGCGGCGGCCGAAGCCGTCGGGGAGGCCGGAGCGGTCGGCGTGGCGGAGGCGCCCTGGGTGGCCGCCGGGTCGGCCGCGGTGGGGGTGGCCGGCAGCGGAACGTCCGGGTTCGTCCCCCCGGCGCCGGGCACCTGGATGCCGTCGTGCGTGCCCAGCTCCGCCGAGATCAGCATGTCGGCGGCCAGCGACTGGCCCGCCATGTCGCGGTCGGTCTGCTTGCCGCCGTACGCCGCGTAGCCCGCGCCGGCCAGCGCGGCGAACAGCCCCGTCCCGGCCACGGCGACGACGACCGCGGTCACCGGCACGATCCCGCCGCCCCGCCGCGCCCGGCGGCCCCGGCCGGCGTGCCGCTCGGCAGCCCGCCGCGCCGCCCGGCCACCGGAGCGGCCGCGGGCCCCGTGCCCGCTGTCGCTGCCGGCGCCGCCCCCGCTCGCCGGGAGGATGGTCGTCCTGTCGTCGCTGTTCACGTGGCCACGCTTTCTGTTCCGGGTCGACTGGTCGGGTGTCGACACATGGGAGACCTCCCGGCGGGGCGCCGATAACAGAAATTCCGAACGAATGTCCGGAGGCCAGGCCGCGGTCTCAGCCGGCCGGTGCCTCCGGAGCCATGTCGTAGGTGATGAACCTGGTCTGATTGGCGACCTTGTCATATTTTCCACGGGCCCGGTAATTGTCTTCAGAGGTGATCCAGCGGACGGTGTTCCACCCGCGTTCCGCCGCGATTTCCCGCAGCCGGCCCAACAACGCGTCCACCGCCCCGCCGCCGCGGACCTCCGGCGCCACGAACAGATCGTCCAGGAAGCACCCGACCGCCCCGTGCAACGGCCGCGAGAACGGCCGGTAGTGCGCCAGCCCGACCGGCCGTCCGTCCGCGTCCCGCACCAGCAGCCCCGCCACCTCGTGCCCCGGATCCATCACCCAGGACCACACCAGCTCGGCCTTCTCCTCCGGAATCGGCACCCGGTAGAACTCGCAGTACCCACGGAAGAGTTCACGCCAAGCCGGGTAGTCACCGGCCTCGGGCACGCCGACGCTCCAACGGGCCGTGGAGGTGTCGTTCATCTCGGTCTCCATCACTCAGGGGGCGGTACGAGCCACCCAGCATGACGCCCCGTCGCCCCGCCGCGGATCACCGCCCCGGCCAAGAGCACGTACCCGCTACGCCACTCCGGCGCCTTGCCTCCCCGGCCGGGACCCCCGGACGCAGCACCGCCCCGATCAGCCCAACCCGCCCGGGGCGGGGGCAGGGGCGGCCTCGGACACCGGCCCGATCGGCACGCGAGCGGGTGAACACGGGGGCCGGGCCGGGCCCGGCTGGGCGACGGCTGCGCGGGTGCGGGGGTGGGGGTGGGGGCGGATGCTGAGGGGGGTGGAGGTGGTGGTGTGGCGGGGTTGTCGAGCTTGGCGTCGGTGTCGCGGGAGGTGGCGGCGGATGCGGGCCGGCGGGCGAAGACGGGGCTGTTGGCCGGCTGTCTGCGGGGGCTGGGGCCGGTGGAGGGGGCGGCGGCGGTGGCGTTGCTGTCCGGGGAGTCGCAGCGGTTGCGGACCGGGATCGGGCCGGCGGCGTTGCGGGGGTTGCCCGGGGCCGCGGCGGAGGCCTCGCTCGGGGTGCGGGAGGTGGAGCCGGAGCTGGAGCGGATCGCGGGGGTGCACGGGGCCGGGGCGCAGGCGGAGCGGCGGCGGCTGCTGCACGGGCTGTTCGCGCGGGCGACGGCGGAGGAGCAGGGGTTCCTGCGGGCGGTGCTGGTCGGGGACCTGCGGCAGGGGGCGCTGGACGCGGTGGTCGGGGACGCGGTGGCGCGGGCGGCGGGGGTGCCGTCGGCGGCGGTGCGGCGGGCGCTGATGTTCCGGGGGTCGGCGCGCGCGGTGGCGGAGGCGGCGCTGACCGGCGGGGAGGCGGCGCTGGCGGCGTTCCGGCTGGAGGTGGGGCGGGCGGTGCGGCCGATGCTGGCCGCCTCGGCGCCGGACGTGGCGACGGCGCTGGAGCGCACCGGTCCGGCCGCGCTGGAGTGGAAGCTGGACGGCATCCGGGTGCAGGTGCACCGGGAGGGCGGGGAGGTCGCGGTGTTCACCCGCGGCCTGGAGGACATCGCCGCCCGCGTCCCCGAGGTGGTCGAGGCCGCGCTGGCGCTGCCGCTGCGTTCGGCGGTGCTGGACGGCGAGGCGATCGCGCTCGGTCCGGACGGCCGGCCGCGCCCGTTCCAGGAGACCGCCGCGCGCACCGCCTCCCGGCGGGACCCGGACCGGCTGCGCGCCGAGGTCCCGCTCGACGCCTACTTCTTCGACCTGCTGCACCGGGACGGCGAGGACCTGGTGGACCGTCCCGGCCGGGAGCGCTGGGCGGCGCTGGCCGAGGCGGTGCCGGACGGCCTGCGGGTGGCCCGCACCGAGACCGGGGACCGCGACCGGGCGCTGGCCTTCTTCCGCGACACACTGGCGCTCGGCCACGAGGGCGTGCTGGTGAAGGACCCGTCGGCCCCGTACGCGGCCGGGCGGCGCGGCGCGGGCTGGATCAAGGTGAAGCCCCGGCACACCCTGGACCTGGTGGTGCTGGCCGCCGAGTGGGGCAGCGGGCGGCGGCGCGGCTTCCTCAGCAACCTGCACCTGGGCGCCCGGGCGGCGGGCGAGCCGGGGCTGGGCCCGTGGGTGATGCTCGGCAAGACCTTCAAGGGCCTGACCGACGAGACGCTCGCCCGGCAGACCGTCGAACTGCTGGCCCGGGAGACCGGACGGGACGCCTGGACGGTGCGGGTCCGGCCGGAACTGGTCGTCGAGATCGCCTTCGACGGGGTGCAGCGCAGCTCCCGCTATCCGGCCGGGCTCGCCCTGCGCTTCGCCCGGGTGGTGCGCTACCGGCCGGACAAGGACGCCGCCGAGGCGGACACCGTCGCGACCGTGCGGGAGATCGCCGCCGCCGAGGGGCTCTGAGCCGGGAGCGGGCGGCTACGGGCAGCGCCCGGAGGCCGTGAACCACCGTACGGTACAGGCTTGTTGGGGTGATGCCGGTTCAAACCTCCGGCGCCGCTCCGGCGGCTCCGACGGGAGCCGAATCGGCCATTCTCGGCGATCCCGCCACCGCGCCCTCCGTGGACGGAGTAGCGGCGGTTAGGTTGGCAATGACAACGAGAGGCGGCCGCCGGGCAGCCGGCGGCGCACTGGCGAGAGGTGCCCGACCATGCGGGTGAGTGTCGACCGGGACCGCTGTTGCAGCTCCGGGATGTGCGTCACGAACGTTCCCGAGGTCTTCGACCAGGACGACGACGACAGTCTGGTGAGGCTCCGTCAGACCGCCTTCAGGCCCGACCAGTTCGAGGATCTCAGGCTGGCCGCCCAGCTCTGCCCGGGCGGCGCCATCACCGTGGTCGAGGACGGGCCGGCGGAGGCCGGGGCCGCCTCGGTCGACGGCTGACCGTACGCCGGTCCGGGCCGGCCGCGGACCGGAACCGCACCCGGGACCGGCGGACGTCCGGCAACCCCACCCCCCACCGGAGAACCATCGCGACGCAAGGAGACCCCGCCTTGACGAGCACACCCACCGTGCCCGCCGTCCCGCTGCCGGCCCGGCACTCCGCCGGCTGCCCGTTCGGCCCGCCGCCCGCCTACACCGAGGCCGCCGCCACCGCGAACCTGAGCCGCGCCGAGCTGCCCGGGGGCGAGTCCTGCTGGCTGGCCACCGGCTACGCCGAGGTCCGCGCCATCCTGTCCGACCGCCGGTTCAGCGCGGACCTGCGCCACCCGACCTTCCCGCTGCTGATCGCCGGCAGCCGGGACCGGATCGGCGAGAACCCGAACTTCCTGAACCTCGACGACCCCGAGCACGCCCGGCTGCGCCGGATGGTCACCGGGGACTTCCTGGTCAAACGGGTCGAGGCGATGCGCCCGGACATCCAGCGGATCGTGGACGAGGCGCTGGACGGGATGACCGCGGGCCGCGCCGAGGCCGACCTGGTCGCCGACTTCGCGCTGCCCGTCCCCTCGCTGGTGATCTGCCTGCTGCTCGGAGTCCCGTACGAGGACCACGAGTTCTTCCAGGGCATCAGCCGGACGCTGCTCAGCAACACCAGGCCGTTCGAGGAGCTCCTGGCGGCCCGGGACGAGATGCTGGAGTACCTGGAGGCGCTGACCGCCCGCAAGCGGGAGGAGCCGCGGGACGACATCCTCAGCCGGCTCGCCGTCCGCGACGACCTCACCCCGCGCGAGGTCGCCAGCACCGGCTTCCTGCTGCTGGTCGCCGGGCACGAGACGACCGCGAACATGATCTCGCTCTCCACCGCCCTGCTGCTGGACCGGCCCGAGCAGATCGCCAGGCTGGCCGACCCGGCCGCGGTGCCCGGCGCGGTGGAGGAGCTGCTGCGCCTCCTCACCATCATCCACACCGGGGTGCTCCGGGTGGCGCTGGAGGACGTGGAGCTGGGCGGTACGACCGTCCGGGCCGGGGAGGGCGTGGTAGCGATGCTCTCCACCGCCAACCGGGACGGGGCGGTGTTCGGCGGCGCCGACCGGCTGCCGGCCGACGAACTGGACCTGGACCGGGACGCCCGGCGGCACATGGCCTTCGGCTTCGGCGTGCACCAGTGCCTCGGCCAGCCGCTGGCCCGCGCCGAGCTCCAGATCGCGCTGGCCACGCTGTTCCGGCGGCTGCCGGGGCTGCGGCTGACCGTCCCGCGCGACGAGCTGGCGTTCCGCACCGACGCGTTCATCTACGGCATGCGGTCGCTGCCCGTCGCCTGGTGACGCCCGGGGGTCTCCTGACGCCCGGGTGGGGTCCGCGGGGCGCTTCCCGGGTCACCCGGCTGGCCCTCGCGCCGGGGCGGAGGCAGGCTGGAGGGGCGAAGAGCCACCACCGGTCCCGCCGCGCCTCCGGCCCGGCGCGCCAGGACCGGCCGAGGAGACGGAGCCCGCGATGACCGACATGAGTGACCGGTCCAAGGTGAGTACCGAGGACGACGAGGACATCCGCGCCGCGGACCCCGAGGAGGGCGTCCCCTCGATGCAGAACCTGCACGCACAGGACACCTCCCAGGCGGAGGGCGCCCCCATGCTGGACGAGCCCGGCCAGCCCGGCTGACCGTCCGCCGTACCGACTCGACCGCCCGGTGCCGCCGGGCGGTCGCCGCGACCGCAGGTGTCGCTGCTCCGGCGGCGGGCCACCCGCGGGGGAGGATAGGCGCATGACCGAACACGACCAAGGAAACCGCCAGGCCCAGCCGCCCGCGGACCCGCGCACGTCGTGGGCGACCTGGACCACCCAATCGATCATCAGCGGCCCCGGCGGGGTGACCACCACCGAGATCGGCCCGATCTCCGGCGACCTCACCGTGCACACCACCTGGGTGGACGGCGAGGCGAGGCTGACCGTCCAGTACACCGGCGCGCTGGACTGGTACACGGTCACCGGCAGCCCGGTGCCGGCGCAGGACGAGACCACCGCTCGGGCGATCCACCAGGCGATGGTGAACGGCGTCAAGGCCGGCCGGGGCGCGGGTGCCCCGGCGCCGCCGAAACCCTAGGAACACCAGGAACCCCAGGCCCCTCGACGCCCGGGGTTCCCGAGCCTCCGGCGACAGGCGCGCCCGGGGCCCGCCCCCGGGCCCGGGGCGCCCGGGGCACCGCCCCCCGGGGGCGCGGGGCCGGCGCCCCCCGACGCGGCGGCGCGGGCGCGGCCCCCGGGG
>NZ_JBHVRS010000023.1:160646-160715 GCF_042885595.1 Kitasatospora sp. NPDC058046 | reverse complement strand
CGACTTCTTGAGGTCGTCCATGGTCTTCGACCTGCGGTCCCCCCAATCCCGGGACACCCACTTCTCACC
>NZ_JBHVRS010000023.1:0-160548 GCF_042885595.1 Kitasatospora sp. NPDC058046 | reverse complement strand
CCGGGCTTCCCGTCCAACGTGGACCCGGAACCCCGATCGACCAGCGGCTTCTCCTTCGGCGACCCGCCCTTCACCGGACCATCCGCCGGCAGGTCGTTCACCGTCATCGACCTACGGTCGCCCGAATCCCGGGACACCCACTTCTCACCGGGCTTCCCGTCCAACGTGGACCCGGAACCCCGATCGACCAGCGGCTTCTCCTTCGGCGACCCGCCCTTCACCGGACCATCCGCCGGCAGGTCGTCCATGGTCATCGACCTGCGATCAGCCGAATCCCGGGACACCCACTTCTCACCGGGCTTCCCGTCCAACGTGGACCCGGTGCCCCGGTCGACCAGCGGCTTCTCCCCCGACGACCCGCCCTTCGCCGAGCCGCCCGCCCCGTGTTCGCTCGGGAGGTCGTTGAGGGTCCTCACGTTGGAACTGCCGGGTCGCATCCCCGATTCCGGGGCGCCACTCTTCGGCCCCGCCCCCTCCGGGGGGAGGTCGGCGATGGTCATCACCTTCCTGGCACCGAACGGCCGCATGGTGGGCTTCTTCGACGCCGCACCCTCCGACTTCCCGGTCGTCCCCTCCTGCTGGCCGTTCTGCCGGGTCTGCTCCGAGGTCGGCCGGTCCCCCTTGCCCGGGGCCGTGCTCTCGGAGGTGGTCTGCTTCGTCCCGTTGGTGCTGCCCTCGTGTTCCCGCGCCGAGGAGGCGGTCGACTGCCGGTTGCTGTTCTCGGGTGCCTGGGGCTCCAGTTCCCTCGGCAGGGGCTTCTGCCCCCCGGTCGACTGGTTGGTCCGCTCGTTGCCCTTGGGCGCGGAACCGGAGGAGCCGCCGGACTTTCCGTTGTCCCGCATCGGCTCCAGCGGGGTGTCGCGGGGGGTGGTGCCGCCTCCGGTGGCGGTCCGCTGGTTGTTCGTGGGCGCCTCCGCGCCCTCCTTGAGGGGCTGCTTCACGCCCTCGGGCCGGTTGTTGTTGCCCCCGGGGAGGCCGTCGTGGTTTCCGGGGGTCTTCGCGGAGAGCGAGTTGCGGTCCGTGGCCACGACGGCGTTGTCGCCCTCGACGCGGGCGGAGGCCGAGGACGGCCGGCCGTTGGCGCCGACGTCGCTGCCGGGCCGCGTTCCGCCGGGCTGCCGGTCGAAGGAGGCCTTGTAGGTCTGGTTGTCGACGGGCGTCTCGGACTGCGAGTGGCCGGGGGTCTGCTCGTTCGGGCCGGGCCGGGTGACGTTGCCGGTGCCGTTGCCGTTGCCGGTGCCGCGCGAACCGCCGTTCCCGCCCGTCTCGTTGACGGAGCGCGAGGTGGCGTCGGGCAGCGAGCCGTCCTTGCCGCCCAGCGGCCCGTGCGTCTCCTGGCCGCCGATCTGGCCGCCGGTGCTCTTCGGCGGGGCGACGTTGCCGATCCCGCCCGCCCCGGGCTCGTGCACTCCGGTCCCGGGCTTCACCTGACCGCCGGGGGTCGGCTGGTGGGTTCCCGACGGGTCGAGCTGGCCGGGCTCCCGGGTCACCGGCTCGGGGCCCCGGCCGGGCGTCGTGGTCCTGGGCGGGCCGGGCGGGGTGCTGCCGGGGGCCTCGTGGGGGATCCCGGTCTTGGGGGGCTCCACCCCGCCGGGGGCGACGGGCGAGCGTCCCGGCGGCACGCTGCCCGGTTCGGCGCCCAGCGGCTTGCCGCCGCCCGGGAACAGCTCCGGCGGCGGGACCTTGCCGATGCCGCCCGGGGTGACTCCGCCGATGGACCCCGGCCCTTCCGGAAGCGGCACGGAGCCGCGCCCCGGCAGCGGGACGTGCTCGGTGACCGGGGGCTTCACACCCGGCGGGTCGACCTTCGGCGGGGTCACGCCCTTGCCCCCGACCCCCTTGGGGCCGCCGCCGATCCCGACCTCCTTGGGTCCGCGCAGACCGGCCAGGCCCCCGAGGCCGCCGAAGACGGCCCCGAAGCCCATGCTCATGCCCTCGGCGGCCCAGTCGATCTCGAACGGGACGTCGTAGATCTTGTCGGCGATCAGCTGGGCCAGCAGGTCGGTGCCCAGCTGGAGCAGGCCGCCGGCCACGGCGCCGCCGATGAAGGCGCCGATGTTGAGGATGGTCTGGAGGCTCTCGCCGATCGTCCTCAGGATGTTGGTGATGAGGGTGATGAGGCCTTCGAGGAGCGGCGCGATCAGCCTGGCCAGCAGGCCCAGACCGAAGGGGAGGACGAATCCGAGGATGGTGGCGATGATGCTGGCCAGCCCGGCCGCGTTGGCGGCCTTCTGCTCGGCGGCCATGATCTTCTCCAGTGCCCGGCCGTAGTCGTTGATGGCGTCGCCGATCTTCCAGCAGGTGGTGACCGCCGGGTCGAGCACGCTGTTGCCGACGAGGTTCCAGGCGTCGTGCGCGGCCACCATGCCGTCACCGGTCCACTGGAACTTGTCCATGGCCATGCTGGTGCCGTACCGGGCCGCGTACACCGTGTTGCCCAGCTCGATCCACTGGTTGCCCAGGGCGTAGATGTCGCTGATGCTGAAGCCGTTGTCGGCCATCGGGGATCCACCTCGAAGCAACTGCCGCGGAGAGCGCGGGCGGGAAGGTACGAACGGGCCGGGGGCTGCGAGAGCCCCCGGCCCGGTGGGAGGAGCCCGGCTGGTCAGGCCGGCTCCTCCTCGCGGAGCGCGACCTGGAGCAGCCTCGCCGGTCCGGAGCGCCGGACGAGGACGCCGCGGCCCGGGGGGCGCTGGGCCGCGCGCTGGTCGCCCAGCAGGACGCCCTCGCGCGGGTCGCCGGAGAGGATCAGGCCGCCGGTGCCGAGGTCCTTGAGCCGGGAGAGCAGCGGGTCGGACATCAGCGGGCGTCCGACACCGGCCACCCGGCGGGCCAGCACCACGTGCAGGCCGATCTCACGGGCCTGGGTGACGTAGTCGGCGAGCCTGGCCAGCGGGGACTGGTGGCCGACCGCGACCAGGTCGTAGTCGTCCACCACCACGTACAGCTCGGGACCGTCCCACCAGTCCCGGGCGCGGAGCTGGGCGGCCGTGATGCCGGGCGGCGGCATCCGCTCGGCCAGCTTGGCGACCAGCTGGTCGACGTAGGCCTCGGCGGCGGCCGCGTCGCCCGCGTAGGCGCCGATGTAGTCCTCCGGCACCGCGTCCAGCAGGCTGCGCCGGTAGTCGATCACCATGAACCGGGACTCCCAGGCGGTGCTCCGGGCGGCCGTGGCGGCCATCCAGGTGCGCAGGAAGGCGGACTTGCCGCTGCCGGCGTCGCCGAACACCAGGAAGTGCGGGTCGCCCGGCCCCATCGCCAGGCCGACCGGCGCCAGGTCGCGCTCGCCGACGCCGATCGGCACCTCGTCCGCGGCGAAGCCGGCCGTCCCCGCGGGGTCGAGGTCCTCGAGCAGCACCCGGTCGGGCAGCATCAGCACCGGCGGGGCGCCGGCGCCCGGCCAGGAGGCGGCGATCTTGCCGAGCGCGTCCTCCTGGGCCTCGGCCAGGCCGTCGGTGCCCTCGCGGCCGTCCAGCCGGGGCAGCACGGCCTGGTACAGCACGCCGGGCGACACGATGCCGCGGCCCTGGATGTTGGGGACCTGCCGGCTCGCCTGGCGGCTGACCTCCGACTCGGTGGGCTCGTTCAGCCGCAGCTCCAGGCGCCCGGAGAAGCTGTCGCGCAGGTTCGGCCGGATGTCGGCCCAGCGGTTGGCGGTGACGATCACGTGCACGCCCACGCCCAGGCCGCGGGAGGCGATGTCCAGCACCGAGGCCTCGGCGCCCTCCAGTTCGGTGCGGATCGCGCCCCAGTTGTCCAGCAGCAGGAAGACGTCGGCGGCCCGGGTCCCGGCCGGCAGCCGGTCGGCCTTGCGCAGCGCCCGGAAGGCCGCCACCGAGTCGACGCCCAGCTCCCCGAAGAGCTGCTCGCGGGCGGCGACCAGGAGGCCGAGCTCGGCCAGCACCCGGCGGGCCCGCTGCTCGTCGCGGCGCCCGGCCACGGCGCCCACGTGCGGGGCGGCCTCCAGCGGGCCGAGGCTGCCGCCGCCGTAGTCCAGTCCGTAGAACTGCACCTCGTCGGGGGTGTGGGTGAGCATCGCGGACAGCACCGTGGTGCGCAGCAGGGTGCTCTTGCCGGTCTGCGGCGCGCCCACCAGGGCGAGGTTGCCGTGGACGCGTTCGAAGTCGAACTGGAGCGGCAGCTGCTGCTGCTGGAGGGGCAGGTCGAGCACGCCGACGGGGAAGGCGAGCCGGCCGGTGCCGGGCCACAGGCCGGCCTGGCGGCCACGCCCCGGCTGCTCGGAGACCGGGCCGATCAGGCTGTCCAGCGGGATCGCGGCGGGCAGCGGGGCGAGCCAGACCTGGTGCACGGACTGCCCGAACCGGCAGACCTGGTCGACCGCCACCTCCATCTCGGTGGGGCCGGCGGGCAGGGCCGGCGGCTGGGACTCGGCGGGCTCCTCGGGCTCCTCCTGCGGCGCGGTGCGCAGCTCGAAGGGCACGACCGGGAGGCCGGCCGCGGCGCCGTCCTCGCCCGTGCCGGGCTCCTGGTACGGGCCGGAGATGTGGGCGACCCGGAAGCGCTGGTAGACCGACTCGTCCACCTTGAGGTAGGCGGAGCCGGGGATCGGGGGCAGCTGGTAGGCGTCGGGGGTGCCGATCACCGCGCGGCTCTCGGCGGCGCTGAAGGTGCGCAGGCAGACGCGGTACGACAGGTGCGACTCCAGGCCGCGCAGCCGGCCCTCCTCCAGCCGCTGGGTGGCCAGCAGCAGGTGCATGCCCAGGCTGCGGCCGACCCGGCCGATCTGGACGAACAGGTCGATGAAGTCGGAGCGCTGGGAGAGCAGTTCGCCGAACTCGTCGACCACGATCAGCAGGTAGGGCAGCGGCTCCAGCGGCTTGCCGTCCACGTCGCACTGCCCGGCCGCCTGGCGCAGCTGGTACTCGCGCAGCGAGTCGACGTTCCCGGCCGCGCGCAGCAGCCGCTGCCGGCGCTGCTGTTCGCCCTGGAGGGCGGCGCGGACCCGGTCCACCAGGGAGAGGTCGTCGGCGAGGTTGGTGATCAGGCCGGCTACGTGCGGCAGTCCGGTGACGCCGGCGAAGGTGGCGCCGCCCTTGAAGTCGACCAGCACCAGGCTGAGCAGCTCCGGGGAGTGGGTCATCGCCAGCCCGGTGACCATGGTGCGCAGCAGTTCGCTCTTGCCGGAGCCGGTGGCCCCGACGATCAGGCCGTGCGGGCCCATGCCGCCCTGGGCGGACTCCTTGAGGTCGAGCAGCACCGGGTCGCCCTCGCCGGACAGGCCGATCGGCAGGCGCAGCAGCCGCTCGTCGCCGGCCGGGATCCAGCTGACGGACGGGTCGAAGGCGGCCACGTCGGGGGTGCCGAGCATCTCGGGCAGGGTGATGGTGCGGGCCAGCAGCTGCTCGGGCTCCTCGGACAGGCTCAGCGGGGCCAGCGCCCGCGCGGTGAGCTCGCAGAGCTCCGGGGCGGGGGCGTCCGCGACGGCCCCCTCGACCCGGCTGTACAGCTCGGTGTTGCGGCCCTCCAGGACCAGCGAGCCGTCCTCGCCCACCCGGGCGCGCACCTCGGTGCGGGTGGGCTCGTCGCGCTCGGCGCCGACCAGGCAGATCACGGTGATGCCCAGGTCGGGCCCGGCCGATTCGAGCAGGGAGGTGGCCACCGGGCCGCGGGCCCAGGCGGCGGCCGGGTCGTACGGGTCGAGCAGGACGACGAGCCGGCGCATCACCGGGGCGGGGGCGCCCGCCAGGACGGGCCGGCGGGTGGTCCGTTCGGCCTGGGCGCGGGTGATCGCGCCCTCCAGGGCGTCGGCGAGCGCCTCGAACTCGGCGGCGACCAGCGGGACCACACCGGCCGGGCTCGGGGCACCGGCCTCGTGGGTGTGCGGGAGCCACTTGGCCCACTCCCAGTCGGGGTCGCCGCCGGTGCAGACCACGACGGTGACGTCGTCGGGGGCGTGCAGCACCGCGAGCTGGCAGAGCAGCGAGCGGGCCAGCGCCCTGGTCCGGTCGGCGGGGCCGAGCAGGCTGAGCACGCCGGTCCTGACCAGGTCGACCAGGGCGGGCTGGCGGCCGACCGTACCGGCCTGGTCGACCACCCGCTGCGCGGCGGCGTGGGTCTGCTCGTCGTACTCCGCGAGCGGGTCGTTGCGGGTGCCGAGCTGGATCGGGGTGGCCAGCGGGCCCTGCCCCTGGCCCAGGCGCAGCTGCAGGAAGTCCTTGTCGGTGGCGCGCCGTTCCCAGACCCGGCGGCGGCGCTCGGCGAGCGCCCAGAGCCGCTCCGGCGAGGGGTGCAGCCAGCCGGCCGCCAGCCGCTGGCTGTCGGCGACCTGGCGGGCCGTCTTCTTGACGTCGGTCAGGTAGCGCAGGTAGCGCTCGCGCTGGCGGTCCTTGGTCTGCCGGGTCGCGCTGCGCATCTGGTGGCGGACGGCGAGGGTGGCGGCGATCGAGATCAGCACGAAGCCGACGCCCAGCGCGATCAGCAGCGGGTTGCGGTACATCACCATGTAGGCGGCCATGCTGATGCTGCTCATCAGCGGCAGCAGCAGGGAGAGCCAGGTGCTGGCCGAGGAGTTGGCGCCCTGCGGGGTCTGCGGCGGGGCGGGCAGCACCACGCGCTGGTCGGGCAGGGCCGGCGGCAGGGCGCGGGTGGGCCGGTGGAAGGGGATCCTGCTCACCTGGTTGTGCCTCTCGGTGCTCGACTGCGGCGGTGGTGCGGCGGGCCCTGGCGCGGGGGCGCGCCGGGGCCGGGGCGGGGGTCGGGCGGGGTCAGAAGATCTCGGCGACCACGGTGTTGCTCTTGTCGTTGACGAGGTCCTTCGGCGGCGGGTTGTAGGCGTTCGGGTCGCCGGTGCCCGTCGAGGGGGCGCCGATGGCGGCGGTGAGCGGCGCGAAGAGCTTGGTGACGATGAAGTCCTCGGCGTGGTCGTAGTTGGCGGCCGCGCTGCCCACGGCGATCATCAGCCGCTGGAAGACCCCGTCCGCGCCGTCGGGCTTGGCCTTGGTCTTGGTCCCGACCAGTTCCGCCATGCAGGCGTTCCACTGGTCGAAGATCGCTTTGGCCTGGTCCGCGGTCTGTCCCGCCCAGCCCAGCTTGAGGTCGGCGAGGGTCTGCTCGATCGTGACCAGGCTGTCCAGGATGCTGTTCAGGGAGGCCTCGACGGTGGCCTTGGCGGCCGCCATCTCGTGCAGCGGGATGGTGAGCTTGACCGTGTCGTAGTCGGGCGTGACCGGAGCGGGGGTCCCGGGGTTGGGTTCGACGCTCATCAGGCGCGGACGTTGTTGTAGTTGGCCAGTTCCATGTCGTGGTACATCCGGTAGGCCGACCGCATCCGCCTGGTCATCTCGTCGAGCAGGTTCTGCAGGCCGACCATGTCGTCCTTGTAGACCTTGGTGATGGCGGCGAAGGAGGTGCCGGCCGGGCCGATCCAGCCGGTCTCCAGGGGCGCCAGGGCCGTCGCGATCGCGTCGATCTCCCCCTTGATGTTCTCGCTCTCGGCGCCCAGCGTGCCGGACGCTTCGAGCAGTTGCTGCAGGTCGACCTTGAATTCCTGCAAGGTGTAGGCCACGGCAGGCGCTCCCCGGGGGCTCGTCGTTCGGCCGGTCCGCACCGGTCCGGCCCGGCCCGATCCGCGTACGGCTGGTCCACGTACGCACGTCGGCCCTGCGGAGTCTAGGCAGCGGCCGGACGCGCGGGACAGACCCGCTTTCTGTCCCCCCGGCGTCCCCGAACGGGGACCTCCCGCCCCGGGCGGCCGGTGGGCGAGGATGGCCCTGTTCACTGCCCGCTCCCTGCTCCGGAGGTCCGCGTGGTCGCCCCGATCAACTCCCCGATCTACGTCCCGTCGCCCGAGGACGGCGGCGGCGGAGACCCCAAGCCGGGCGGGGGCGCGGCCGACCCGACCCTGAAGATGCTGTGGGAGAACGGCTACGTCCCGGGCTTCAACGAGGGCTTCACGAACCCCGCCAACGCCCCATCCGGGACCGGCCCGTCCGGGACCGCCCCCGCGCCGCCCAGCCACGCGTCCTTCTCGGTGGACCTGTCGACGGTCTACTCCGTCATCGTCAGCGGGGCGTCCACCACCTCCGGGGTGGTGGACGCCTACAACGCCCTGAAGGCCAAGGTGGACGCCGTGGTCGCCAGCGGCACCTTCTGGGGCCAGGAGTTCGCCCCCGTCGGGACCTGGTACGACAACTCGGGGATGGCCGGCGGGATGGGCCCGATCGCGCGGACGGGGCCCATCCCGGACAAGGGCGTCCAGAAGGCCGCCCAGAAGTTCGCGCCGATCATCAACCCCGAGCTGCAGACGGCGCTGCGCCAGGTGGCCGACGCCGTCGAGATCTACGGCGTCTACCTGGCCCGGCTGGACCTGGCGGGCCAGGCCTACGCGTCCGCCGACCACGGGTCGATCCTCCCGGAGGTCGCGCCGAGGCCGACGGCCTGACCGGTCGTCGGCGCCGTGCCCCGGGGCGGGGAGCCCCGGGGCGCCGTAAGTCGGACCGCCGTACGTCAGACCGCCGTGCTCAACTCCGGCAGGTCCTCCGGCAGGACGGTGGTCAGGTCCTCGGCCGTCGGGGCGTCGAGGTCGGCGATCCGCTGGGCGTGCCGCTCCGTGATCCACTGGAAGACCTGGCGGGCGGTGCGGCCGTTGCCGAAGCCCTCGTCGCGCGGCAGCTCCGTGAAGTACCCGGCCAGCGCGGCCAGGGTCGGCTCCGGCAGGTCGTAGCGGTGCTGCTCGGCCTGGTGGGCGACGATGTCGACCAGCTCCGGGCCGAGGTAGTCGTCGAAGGTCAGCGTGCGGGTGAACCGGGAGGCCAGGCCCGGGTTGGCGTCGATGAAGCGCTGCATGTCCCCGGGGTAGCCGGCCACGATCACCACGACCTCGTCGCGGTGGTCCTCCATCAGCTTGACCAGCGTCGAGATGGCCTCCTGGCCGAAGTCGCCGCCCTGGCCGTGCGGCACCAGCGCGTAGGCCTCGTCGATGAAGAGCACCCCGCCCAGCGCCCGGCGGAACACCGCCGTGGTCTTGGGCGCGGTGTGCCCGACGTACTCGCCGACCAGGTCGCCGCGGTCCGCCTCGACCAGGTGGCCGCTGGAGAGCATGCCCAGCGCGTGCAGGATCCGCCCGTACAGCCGGGCCACGGTGGTCTTGCCGGTGCCCGGGTTCCCCGCGAAGACCACGTGGCGGCTGGTGGGCGGCGGCGGCAGGCCCAGCTCCTTGCGGCGCCGGACCAGCTGCATCAACTTGACCATGGTCTCGACGTCGCGCTTGACCCGCTCCAGGCCGACCAGCCGGTGCAACTCCGCGAGCAGGGCCGCCAGTTCGGCCTCGGCGCGGTCCCGCTCCTCCGTCCCGTCCGCCTCGCCGTCGCCCGTCGGCGCGCCGGCCCCCGCCGTCGCCCCGGCTGTCGCTCCGGCCGTCGTTCCCGGCAGCGACCAGGGCCGGGCGATCCCGGCCGGGGTGCCCGGGGCGACCGGCTCGCCGACGGCCGGCAGGGTGGCCTGCTCGACCCGCTCCGTCCGGCAGTCCTCCAGCACGGCGGCGGCCCGCTCGGCCAGCGCGACGTCCTCGGCGGTGTCGTGGACGAGGCAGCGGCGCAGCACCGGATCGGCGCCCGCGCCGACGTACAGGGCCGGGTAGCCGGTCTCGGACAGCGCGCAGTCCTCCAGCAGGCCGTGCGCGCCCTCGTCCAGGTACAGGCCGTTCTTGGCGGTGCGCGCGATCGTACTCGCCCGCACCCGCGGGTCGGCGCCCGCCCGCACCACGATGCCGCTGCCCGCCGTGTCGGTGATCTCGCAGCCGTCCAGCACGGGGGTGCTCCGCTCGGCGGCGAGCAGGCCGGAGCCGCCGGTGTCGTGGATCCTGACGCGGTTCAGCAGCACGCCGGTGCGCTCGCCGACCTCCACGCCCGCGCCCGCCGTGGCGGCGATCTCGCAGTCCTCCAGCAGCGGGCGGTGGCGGGTGTCCAGGCGTACGCCGACGCCGGTGGCCCGTACGGTGCAGCCGCGCAGCACCGCGTCGGCCCGCTCCTCCACCGAGACGCCGGCCATCCGGGCCTGCTCCACGGTGGTGCCCTCGGCGCTCAGCAGGGAGTTGCCGGTGACCCTGATGCCGTGCTCCGGTGTGCCGTGCAGGCGGCAGTCGGCCAGGTCGGCGGAGCCGCCCTCGCCCAGGTGCAGGCAGCTGAAGCCCGCGTCCGCCACCTCGCTGCCGTTCAGCGCCAGTTCGGCCTCGCCCGCCACGTACACGCCGTTGCCGGTGGCGCGCAGGAAGCCGCCGCCCTCGACCCGCGCCGAGGCGCTCTGGCCCAGGGCCAGCCCGGTGTCGCCGGTGTCGGTGGTGACGGTGTCGTACAGGCGCAGGCGGCTGCGGTCCACGGCCACGATCCCGGCCCCGCCGGTCCGCGAGACCCGGCAGTCCCGCAGCAGCACCCGGGCGTCCTCGTCGGCGAGGACGCCCACGGTGGCGGCGCCCGTGATCTCGCAGTCCGTCAGCACGGTACCGCCCTCGGCCGGCTCGGCCGACCCGGCCGCGAGCGGCTCGGGGGTGTCGGCCGAGACGTGCAGGCCCGCCGCGTGGTTGCCGTGCAGGCGGCAGGCGCGCAGCACCGGGGCCGCCGCGTCGGCCACCCGGACGGCCGCGCCACCGCTGCCGGTCACCTCGCAGCCCTCGAACGAGCCGCCGCCGGTGCCGCCGACGTACAGGCCCTGGGCGCTGCTCGGGCCGATCCTGGTGCTCCGCACCTCGGGGACGGCGCCCTCGGCGACCAGCAGCCCGACGCCCTCGGTGTCGGCCACCGCGCAGCCCTCGACCACGGCCCGGCTGTCCCCGCCCAGGCGCAGGCCGACGCCGACCGCCCCGCGGACGGCGCAGTCGCGCAGCACCGGGGCGGCCCGCCCGGCCACCTCGACCCGGCCGCCGACCACCTCGCAGTGCTCCAGCACGGGTGCGCCGCCGCCGATCAGCACGGCCGGCTCCCGCGGGTCGGCGCCGCGCAGCAGCAGCCCCCGCACGGTGGGGCTGCCGCCGGCCACGGTGAGCGCGGGCCCGCGTGCCGGGGCGATCGTGACCGTCCCCGGCCCCTCGGCCGCTTCCAGGCTGACCCCGCGCTCCAGCAGCACGCTCTCCGCGTACTCGCCCGGCATCACCGAGACGACCCCGCCGTCGGCGGCCGTGCGCACCGCCGCGCCGATGCTGCGCTGGACGCCCCAGCCCCGCTGGGCGACCTTGACCCACGTCTTGCTCATGCGCGCACCCCTTCGGGGCCTGGTACCGCACCCACAGGGCTCAATTGCAGGTCGCCCGCATCTGGGCGACCGCCAGGTGGGCGTTGGTCTTCGTCTTCCCGTGCCAGTCCAGGCCCCGGCTGTCCAGCTTGATCATCAGCACCCCGGTCGTGGTCTTGAACGTGCCGACGTCCTTCCACTCGCCGAGGTGGCCCCGCTGGTCGACGTCGAAGGCGTTCAGCATCCCGGAGGAGAGGCTGGACGACCCGTAGGCCTCGAAGTGCGCCGGCTCCCCGCCGACGTGCGTGATGTCGCCGTCCTTGGGCGTGTACACCTGGACCTGGCAGGTGGCCGTGCGCAGGCCCGCCGCGCCCGGGGAGAAGGTCCACAGGGCGTAGTTGCTCCGGTCGTCCTCCTTCGCGTCGCCCGACATCGGCATCGCGTCGAACTGCCCCTTGCAGCCGTCCTGCGCCCAGCCGGCGCTGCCCACGCTGACCCAGCCGGCGCTGCCGTTGGAGTACCGGCCGGCCTCGGAGAAGCCCTGGAGGCTGTTGGACGGGCAGCCGTAGCCGGCCACCGCCGTGTAGGCGGCGGACTTGGCCGCCGCCAGGTTGGGCGCCGGGACCGCCGGGGCCGGGGCCGCGGGGGCGGGAGCGGCCGGGGCGGGAGCCGCCGGCGCCGGGGCCGCCTGGTTGTTCCGGGGCGCGAGCGGCGCGCCGCCGACCGGGGCGGGCGCGTTGTCGCCCGAGGGCGCGGGCGCGTTGTCGCCGGGCGCGGGGGCCGGCCGGCCCTGCGGGTTGCCGCCCGAACCGCCGGCACCGGTGTCGGTGTTCGCCAGGGGCGGGGCCGCGTTGCCCGGGGTGCCGGGCGCCGGCTGGCCGGAGCCGGTCGAGGCGCTCGGCGAGGGGGTGGCCGTCACCGGGTGCTCGGCCGCTGCCTTCGCCGGCCCGTGCTGACCGCTCTTGGCCAGCATGCCGACGCCGACCGCGCCCGCACCGACGACGAGCACGGTGAGGCCCACCGCCCAGGCGCGCGGCACCACCTTCGAAGGGCCGCCGTCCCCGCCCCGGACCTCCTTGACGAAGGCCGCCACCATGTTCCGCCGGTCCGTACCGTCCTGCTCGGCCTCAGCCATGATCAACCTCCACGGGCGCGGGCGGGCGCGCGGCCCCCCGACCGAATACGACATGTTCCGGTGCGGGCGCCCGGACGAACAGCCCGTGCCGCTCCGCACACTGATGGTTCGACGGAGCGTGCGCGAGCGGGCGCCGTCGCCGTCTCGCAACCGATCCGAACATCTCAGGCCCCGGCTGCGTAGAACGGAGTGACGGCACGTGACGCAGACCTCCCGACGCGGCTCAGCTGGCGCGACCGCACGGGAGACGGAGAGAGGGAAGGCCGGTTATGCCGACCATAGGCATCGTCGAGGACCACCGCATGACACGCATGGGGATCGAGCAGGTCCTGGCCCGCAGCCCCCGGCTGGAAGTGATCGCCTCGGTGGACACCGTGCACGACCTGGCCGAGAGCGGGCTCCGCCCCGACGTGGTGGTGCTGGACCCCACCCCCTACTCCGGCACGTCCGTCCTGCACGTGATCGGCGCCCTGAGCGCCACCAGCGCGGTCCTGGTCCTCTCCCCGTCGGCCGAGCCCAGGGACCTGCTGACCGCGCTCAAGGCCGGCGCGTACGGCTTCGTCACCAAGCACGCCGACGACACCGAGTTCCTGTCCGCCGTCGAGGCGGTCGCCCGCGGCAGCTTCTACCTCGCGGCCGGCCTGGGCGGCCACCTCCACTCCGAGCTGAGCCGTCGCAGCCCCGGCGAGAGCCAGGGCCTGGCCCGCCGCGAGGTGGAGACGCTGCGGCTGATCGCCCAGGGCTACACCCACGGCCAGATCGCCCGGCTGATGGCGCTCAGCGAAGCCACCGTCAACACCTACGTGAAGCGGATCCGGGCCAAGCTCAACGCCGGCAACAAGGCGGAGCTGACCCGCAAGGCGATCGAACTGGGCTACGTCGACGAGACCGGCCCCGAGCCGGCGGCCTCCCCCGGCCCGACGGCTCCCGCCGCGGTGGCGGACCCCCTCCGGTTCGGCGTCCCGGAGCAGTTGAGGGTCCACCAGCTCAGCGGGCGCTAGGCCGTCCGACCGGCCGCCCGGGACCGGCCAGGGCAGGACCGGGCGACAGGCCGTCCGGCTCACAGGTGGTGTCCGAACGCGGCGAGGTTCTGGAACACGCCGAACACCCCGAGCGCCAGCGGCACCGCGGCCACCCCGCAGAGCGTGCCCAGCACGTTCAGCGCCGGCGGCCGCGCGGCCTCGCGGGCCGCCGTACGGCGGAAGGACAGCGCCACCCCGGTGCCCGCCATCAGCACCCCGACCACGCAGAGCGCCACCGGGCCGACCCAGCCGGGAGCCGCCATCGCCTCGGGCGCGAACAGCAGGGTGGTGGCCAGGCCGACCGCGCCGGCCACCACCACGGGGGCCGCCTCGGCGAGCAGCCGGAAGGTTCCCGCCCGCAGCAGCGCGGCGACCGCCAGGCAGCCCGCCAGCGCCGGCGGGTAGCCGCCGTGCGCCGAGCCCAGCACGGCCAGCGCGACGGCCAGCAGCAGGGAGACCGCGGCGGTCCAGCAGAGCAGCAGGGTCCGCGCCCGGTGCACCATCACGCGGACCGCGCCGTCCTCCGACCCGCGCTCGGTGGGCCACAGCGCGGCCAGCTGGCCGGCCAGCCACGGCGCGATCAGCAGCATCCCGTAGCCGACCACGGCCACCGCGGCCGCGCCCTGGGCGAGGTCCGCGTGCACCGCCTCCAGCAGTCCCACCACGGCCGCCCCGGCCACGCCGAACAGCAGCACGGCGGCGGCGACCACCGAGGGCGCCGCCCAGAGCGCGGCCCCGGCGCCGACCATCGCCCCCAGCGCCGCCGCGGTGGCGTTGCCGTCCACGGGGTCGGGCAGGAACCAGCCGGCCACCGCCGCGCAGGGCACGGCGGCCAGCGCGATCGGCAGGCCCAGCCGGGACGGCAGGTCCAGGGTGGAACGGCCCAGCAGCCAGCCGGTGATGACCAGGACGAACGCGGCACCGACCGCCACCGGGCCCGCCACCGCCCCGGACCAGCCGCCGCGCGAGGCGGCTGTCACACAGGCGGCGGCCAGGCCGAGCGCGCCCAGGACCGTCGCGCAGACCGCGCGGGCACGCGAGGTCCAGCGCAGGTCGCCGAAGGAGTCGGCGACGTCGGCGACCAGCTCGTCGACGTCGCGGATCAGCGGTTCCTCGAACTCGCCCTCGGCGGCGTCCCGCAGGTACAGCAGCTGACCGTCCTGCACCCCGGCCTCGCGCAGCGAGGAGACGGGGTGGAGCGTCGGCCCGCCCGGCACCGCCAGCGACCACGCCGCCGGCAGCGCCTCCAGCTCCTCCTGGCCGACCAGCCGGGCCAGCGTCGTGACGTATTCCGCGATCGGGGCGGCGGCGGGGACCGCGAGGTCCACCCGCTTGTGTTCGCCGACCACTGTCACTCGGCAGTGCCCGTCAGCCATGCGTAGCTCTCTTGCCCTCGTTCATGCGGAATGTCGTACGGATGGCGGCCGACCGCGACGACGGCGGCGGCCCCGGCCTCAGCGCCGGCCGGCGGTGTTGTTCCAGGTCTGCGAGTTGGCCCACTCGGCGCTGCTGTAGTTCGCCCAGTTGACGTTCATGGCGTGCGCGATCTGGCCGAGCACGCCGTCGGGGCCGAACAGCCCCTCGGCCGCGATGTTCCACTCGGCCTGGAGCCCCTGGTAGTAGCCGGAGGCCGCGCCCTGCCAGAGCTCCGGCAGCTGGTTCAGGTACATGGCCAGCTCGTGCAGCTGCTGGGCGATGTCGGCCGCCTGCGCGTTGAGGTAGGGGCCGGCGTGCTCCAGGTCCTGCTGGACGCTGATCGGGACGGCGTCGGAGAAACTCATCGCGGTGCTCCTGGGAGGGGGTGGGGAGGGACGCGGCGTCAGAACTTGGCGGCGGGCAGCGTCACCTTGCGGAGGTTGGCGAGGTTCGCCTGCTCCGACTCGACGTAGTTGACGTAGTTGCCGCGCAGCCCGGAGGCGATGTCGGTGAGCGCGTCGTGCATCATGCGCGCGTAGATGTCGTAGTCGGCCATCAGCACCTCGAAGGCGCCGTGCGCCGAGCCCTGCCAGCAGCCGCTCAGCCCCGCGACGTACGTCCGCAGCGTGGCGATCTTGGTGTCGATCTCGCCGGCCTGGTTGGTCACGTAGACGGACGCCGCGGAGACGTCGTCGGGCGTGACCTTGTAGCCGCCCATCGACGGACCGCCACTGCCCGTGGTGTTGCCCGGCGTCGTCATCCCTGGCCCCTTCGACGTCTGCTGACGGAGAGCGAGCGGCGGCCGGCCGCCACCCGTCGGGGCGCGGCCGCGAGCACCACGCCCGGATTGTCGCCGCCAGCCTCCCCCACCACCCCGGGACGCCTCCAGTCACCGTTTCGGATGTCCCTCGCCCCCTCCCCGCCCCCGCCTCGCCGCGGCCTCGCCCCCTCCCCGCCGCGGCCCCGGCCGGGAGCCCGGTCCCGGCCGGGGCGGCTCCCGGGAGCCCGCTCCCGGGTGCGCTCTCGTCCTGGGAACCGATGAACTCCCGTGCCCCTGAATGGTCTTCTTGCCGCAGGCCGGGAATCCCCGGCGCCAACCACCAGAGGGGACCCCCGTGTACGAGCACGCACCGCACCACCGCCTTCCGCTCCGCCGCCGCAACGGCCGGCACCGGGTGGCGGTGGCCGTGGCGGCGGCCGCCGCCGTGGCCGCCGGCGTCCTGGCACCGACCGCGGCGTTCGCGGGCGGCAGGCCCGACAGCGTCCAGTCGAGCCTGGACACCCTGGCCAAGGACGACGGCGTGCCCGCCGCGCTGGCCGCCGTCAAGGGCCGCGACGGCCGCACCCGCACCTACACCGCCGGCGTCGGCGACCTCGCCACCGGGGCCAAGGTCCCCACGGACGGCCAGATACGGATCGGCAGCAACACCAAGCCCTTCACCGCGGTCGTCGTCCTCCAGCTCGTCGCCGAAGGAAAGGTGGGCCTGGACTCGCCCGTCGAGACCTACCTGCCGGGCCTGCTGCGCGGCGACGGCATCGACGGGCACGGCATCACCGTCCGCCAGCTGCTCCAGCACACCAGCGGCCTGCCCGAGTACGTGGACAAGGGCGCCATCCTCGCCAACCCGAACCGGTACTACGAACCGCGCGAGCTCCTCGACGCGGCCCTGGCCCAGAAGGCCCACTTCGCCCCGGGTGCGCGGTGGGAGTACAACAACACCAACTACCTGGTGGCCGGCCTGATCATCCAGAAGGTCACCGGGCGGCCGCTCGGCGAGGAGATCAACCGGCGCGTCGTCGACCGCATCGGCCTGCGCCACACCTACTTCCCCACCCCCGGCGACACCACCATCCGCGAGGCCCACCCCAAGGGCTACCACCAGGAAGCCGACGGCTCGTTCCGCGAATACACGGACCTGGACCCGTCCTGGGGCTGGGCGGCGGGCGCCGTCGTCTCCACCACGAGCGACCTCAGCCGCTTCTACGCCGCGCTCCTCGGCGGCCGGCTCCTGCCCGCGGCGCAGCTCGCCGAGATGCGCACTACCGTCCCCGCCGACTCGGTGGGTCCCGGCGTCCGCTACGGGCTGGGCCTGATGAGCAACCCGCTGTCCTGCGGCGGCCTGTACTGGGGCCACCTCGGGACCATCCCGGGCTACTTCAGCTCCGGGGGCGCCACCGACGACGGCCGCGCCGCCGGCGTCGCGGTGACCATGATCCCGGGCGACGCGGCCGAGCAGCACGTCAAGGCCGCGGTGGACACGGCCCTCTGCCGCTGACCCGGTCCGAGCGTCCGCACCGGCACGACCACGACCAGCGGGTTCCGCGCGCCGCGGCGCGCGGAACCCCCCCGCCCCGCCAATTCCCGCCTCCAGCAGAGGAGTTCCTCCATGAACGAGCGCGTACAGCACAACCGAACCCATCGCGGACGCCGTGGCCGGCACCGGGTGGTGGCGGCCGTGGCGACCGTCACCGCCGTGGCCGCCGGCGTCCTGGCACCGACCACGGCGTTCGCCGGCGGCAGGCCCGACGTCGTCCAACAGAGCCTGGACGCCCTGGTCAAGGACGACGGCCTGCCCGCCGCCCTGGCCGCCGTCAAGGGCCGCGACGGCCGCACCCGCACCTACACCGCCGGCGTCGGCGACCTCGCCACCGGGGCCAAGGTCCCCGTGGACGGGCAGATCCGCGCCGGCAGCAACACCAAGACCTTCACCGCCGTCGTCGTCCTCCAGCTCGTCGCCGAAGGAAAGGTGGGCCTGGACTCCCCCATCGAGACCTACCTGCCGGGCCTGCTGCGCGGCGACGGCATCGACGGACGCGAGATCACCGTCCGCCAACTGCTCCAGCACACCAGCGGCCTGCCCGACTACATGGAGGCCCCCGAGCTCTCGGACTTCACCACGGTGCAGTACCGCTACTTCGAGCCCCGCGACCTCCTCGACGGCGCCCTCGCCCAGAAGGCCCTCTTCCCCGCCGGTACCGGCTGGGCATACAGCAACACCAACTACATCGTCGCCGGACTCCTCGTCCAGAAGATCACCGGACGGCCCGTCGGCGAGGAGATCACCAAGCGCGTCATCGACCGCATCGGCCTGCGCCACACCTACTTCCCCGCCGTCGGTGACACCACCGTCCACGAGGCCCACCCCCACGGCTACCTCCCCAGCACACCGGGCGCGCCCCGGTTCGACTACACCGAGATGGACTCCTCGATGGCCTGGGCGACGGGGGCGATCGTCTCGACCAACACCGACCTCAACACGTTCTTCACCGCGCTCCTCGGCGGCCGGCTCCTGCCCCCGGCGCAGCTCGCCGAGATGCGCACCACCGTCCCCGCCGATCTGATCGGCCAGGGGATCCGCTACGGACTGGGCCTGCAGAGCAGGCCGCTCTCCTGCGGCGGCCTCGTCTGGGGCCACGGCGGCACCGCCCCCGGCTACCGGACCCGCGGCGGCGTCACCGAGGACGGTCGCGCCGCCACCATCACCGTCACCACCGTTCCGGGCGAGGTCGGCGCGCAGCACATGACGGACGCCCTGGACGCGGCCCTCTGCCGCTGACCCGGGCCTCGGGCCGGCCCCCTGCCCACGCCGGGGGCCGGCCCGACCCCGCTCGCTTCCGCCTGGTCCGACCCGCTTCAGCCCGCCGGGTTCGCGGACCGGGCCTCGACCAGACCGGACTCGTAGGCCGCGATGACCGCCTGGGCACGGTCGCGGACGCTCAGCTTGGCGAAGACGCTGGTGATGTAGTTCTTGACCGTGGAGACGCTGATGCCCATCGCCGAGGCGATCTCGGCGTTGTCGAGGCCGGTGGCCAGCAGGTGCCACACCTCGATCTCGCGGGGCGTCAGTTCGCCCGGAGCGGACACCGGCACCGGCGCCGACACCGGCGGCCGCGGCAGGCGGGGCGAGGTGACGTAGGTGGAGATCAGCCGGGTGAGCAGGCGCGGCGCCACCACCGCCTCCCCGCCGTGCACCGTCCGCACGGCCGCCGAAAGCTCCTCCGGGGAGACGTCCTTGGGCAGGAACCCGGAGGCGCCGGCGCGCAGGGCGGCGACCACGTACTCGTCCATGTCGAAGGTGCTCAACGCCAGGACCCGGCACGCGGGCAGCTCCTGGGAGAGCCGCTCGGTCGCCTGGACCCCGTCGAGGACCGGCATCCGGATGTCCATCACCACGACGTCGGGCCGGTGCTGGTGCGCGAGATCCACCGCCCGCTGCCCGTTGTCCGCCTCGGCCACCACCTCGAACGCCGGGTCGGGGGCCAGGATCAGCGCCAGGCCTCGCCGCACCAGCGGCTGGTCGTCCGCGATCAGCACCCTGATCCGCTCCGTGGTTCCCGTCATCCGAGCCGTTCCTCTCCGTCCGCCGGCGCCACCGGCAGACTGGCCACCACCCGGAAGCCACCACCGTCGATGCCCCCGGCCACCATGCTGCCGCCCTGCAGCGCGACGCGCTCGCGCATGCCCATCAGACCGTACCCGGTGCGGCCGGCCCGCGGTCCGGGCGCACCGCCCGCGCCCACCAGGGCGTCCGCCGGGGAGTCGGGCGGCGCGGCGATGCCGTTGTCGGACACCTCGACGGTGACGCGGTCCGGGTGGTAGGTCAGCCGGACCCTCGCCCGGGCGGCCCGGCCCGCGTGCTTGCGGGTGTTGGTGAGGGCCTCCTGGACGATCCGGAACACCGCCAGGCCGGCGCTCGGCGGCAGCGGGCGCTCCTCCCCCAGGACGGCGAAGTCGGTGGGCAGGCCGGCCCTGCGGGACTCCTCGACGAGCTGTCCGAGCTGCCCGACCCCGGGTTGCGGCGCGGACGGCGCCTCACCCGACGCCCCGCCCGGAGCCTTGCCCGGAGCCCGGTCCGCCCCGTCCGGCTCGTCGTCGGCCCGCAGCACGTCGAGCAGGTGGCGCATCTCGCGCAGCGCCATCCGGCCGGAGCCCTCCAGGGTGACCAGGGCCTCGCGCACCACCTCGGTGTCACCGCCGAGGTTGGCCCTGGCACCGGCGGCCATCAGCTGCATGGTGGTGATGTGGTGGGCGACGATGTCGTGCAGCTCCCGCGCGATGCGGCGCCGTTCCTGCGCCACCGCGCGGTCGGCCAGCAGCCTTCGCCTGACCTCCACCTCGCGCTGCCACCACGTCAGCCCCTCGGCCGTGACGACGACCAGCGCCGCGGCGACCACGTTGCCCGCCACGTCCCCCACCGCGGGCGGCAGCGGATACCCCCGGCCCACCAGCGGTACGGCGGCCGCCACGAGGCCGGCCGGCACGGCCACCGCGACGCCGCGGGACCGGGCCACGGCGAACAGCGCGACGCAGAGCGTGCCGGTGAAGTGCGGCGGCATCGACACACTCAGGTTCAGCGCCAGGCCGAGGACCAGCACCCCCGCCAGCGAGGCCAGCGGGTGGCGGCGCCTGGTGAGCAGCGGCACGGCCGCCAGTACCAGCAGGACCAGCGCGGTCGCGGCGATCGGCGGTCTTCCGTCCGAGCCGCCGATCGTGTAGCCGAGGAGGTCCAGGACGGCCACCCCGACGGCCACCAGCGCGTCACCGGCCGTCCAGGGCAGGCCGGCGCCGCTCGGCTCCGGCGCCGGCCGCAGTGGCAGTGGCAGTGGCAGCAGTGGCCCGTGGTGCGTCGACATGCTGTGGCGCTCCTCTCTACGGCCGGTCGGCCGCCCCGGGCCTCGCCGGTCCACCGAGACCGCCGCCCGTGGGCCGTCCCCTCGCGGCGGCCCGCGGCCCGGGGAGCGCTCCGGCGTCCCCGGTCGATCCTCCCAGCGGCCCCCGGCCCCGGGCAGGCTCCCGGGACCGATCCCGGACCGGGCCCCTGGTCCTGGCCGGGGCCGTACCCCGGGGCCCCGGTCCTGATCGCGTTCCCGCCCTTGTTCCCGCCCCCGGCGCCGCCGTCGGCGCCGTCGGCGCCGTTACTGCCGGGCCGGGGCCTGCTCCCAGGCCTGCCCGCCCGCCGGGTAGGCGTACAGCGGCCGGTCCTTCACCGCGCTGGTGCGGAACGGGGTGCCGTGGCCGAGGTCGACGGGCAGCATCCCCTTCCGGTTGCCGCTGGTCCACTCCAGTTCCAGGTACCAGCTGACGTCGTGGGTGGTGGTCTCGGCGGTGACCTCGATGACCGCCGGTTCGCTCTGGGTCACGACCACCGGCAGGCTGCCGCTGCCGTCGGCCACGACCGGGACGGGGCGGGCCGCGTCCAGGTCGATGCGGTAGGAGCGGGCGCCGACTCCACCGGCGCAGCCCTCGCCCATGGAGTAGGCGTTCCAGGCGAGCGGGGCCGCGACCCGGGTGACCCGGACGTTGAGACCCGTCAGCAGCACGGTGTCCCAGCCGGTGCCCTGCACGGTGAGCTTGACCGACCGGGAGTGGCCCGGCACCGCGCCGACCTGGGAGGCCCAGCCCGCCGCCTCCGGCACGGCGGGCGGTCGGGGGACCTCGGACGGCGGGCGGTTGACGACGTACTGGTCGCACTTGGCGTCCCAGCCGGACGGGTGGACGGCGACGCTGATCGGTGCGCTGGTGCTCGGGTCCGCCCCGCCGGTCGCCCCGGACGGGCTCGCCCCGGCAGCGGCGACGGCGACGGCGGCCGCGGACAGCTGCGGGGACAGGGACGGGGGCACGGACGGGGCCGGGGATCCGGCGGACGACCCGGCGTCGGCGGCCCGGGCCGGGTCGGTCTCCCCGTCCGGACGGAGCCTCAGACCGGTGGCGACGACCCCGACGGCGACCAGCAGCGCGATGACCGTCACCGCGGCGAGGACGCCCCGGCCGCGGGTGCGCCGCCGCGGCGGCACCGTGGGGGCGCGGTCCGGGACGGGCTCCGGTGCCGGGGCCGCCTCCGGTACCGCGGTCGCGGGCGGTGCGGGTGCCACCGGCTCAGGGGCGGCGGTCGGCCTGTTCCCACGCGTCGCACGGACGACGACCCACAACCGGTACAGCTCGACACGTTCCTGCGGCGTCGCCTCGCACACCCGCGAGAAGTGGTCCAGCGGGGCGAACTCCGTCGGCATCACATCGCCGTTGCAGTAGCGGTGCAGGGCCGACGTGCTCAGGTGCAGCCGCTTCGCCAGCGCTCCGTAACTGAGCCCCGACCGGCTCTTCAGCTCCTGCAGCAGCCGGGCGACCTCGTCCGTCTCCCTCAACTTCCCGATTCCCTTCGGCACTGTTCCTTCACCCGCCCCCGGCAGTCGGGCTCGGCACCGTCACGTCCCCCGACGGGTGTGGCGCGGGCTCCGGCAGACAAGCACGCGGCACGCCGTCCCACGGTTCCGCCATCCCGCGAACGCGTCCCAGGAAGCTTACGTCTTCCCAGCTCAGAGCAGGTACGGGCGTCCCCGGGTCCCTGATCGCCGGCTCACCGTTGTGGCCGGGACGAGCGGGCGGACAAGCTGGCGACCAACACCGAGAAGGAGCACCTGTGAGCACTGTTCGGGCGGCCCGTTCCGCCATACGCACCACCGACCGTTTCAACCGCGGCGCGGTGGCACTGACGATGGGCGGGGTCCTGCTGATGACCGCGGCCTGCGGTGACGAGCAGGGCAAGGGCGGTGAAGCGGCCGGCCCGGCGGGCGCCTCCGCCACCACCGCCCCCGGCGCCACCGGGGACGGGAACGCGAGCACGACCACCTCGAAGACGTCCGCCGCCGTGCTGGACGTCGAGCCGAAGGACGGCGCCCGCGGCGTCGCGCCGAACGCCCTGCGGGTGTCCGTCTCCAAGGGCAGGCTCACCACCGTCGACGTGACCGACAAGGACGGCAAGCCCGTCCAGGGCTCGATCACCCCGGACGGCACCGGCTGGAAGCCCGCCGCCGCGCTCACCCCCGGCACGGCGTACACGGTGAACGCCCAGGCCGCGGACGCCGACGGCCTGGTGGCCGCGTCCACCTCCGCCTTCACCACGCTCACACCCGAGAAGCAGGTGTCCACCAACGACAACATCGGCGACGGCCAGACGTACGGCGTGGGCATGATCGTCAAGGTGGACTTCAGCACGAAGGTCGTGAACAAGGACGCCGTCGCCAAGGCGATCACCTTCGAGACGGACAACGGCACCGAGGTGAAGGGCCACTGGTTCGACGACAACCGGCTGGACTTCCGCCCGGCCGACTACTGGAAGCCGGGCACCAAAGTGACCATCCACTACCGGCTGAAGAACGTCGAGGTCGCCCCGGGCGTGTGGGGCGACGTCGACAAGGACGAGCCGTTCAGCATCGGCCGCTCCCAGGTCTCCACCGCCGACGCCGCCACGCACCAGATGACGGTCGTCCGGGACGGCAAGAGCACCACCGTGCCCGCCACGCTCGGCGACGCGAAGCACCCGTCGTGGGGCGGCACCATGGTGATCATGTCCAAGGAGAAGGTCACCCACATGAACTCCCAGACCGTCGGCCTGGGCAACGAGTACGACATCCCCGCCGTCCCGCACGCGATGCGGCTGACCAGGAGCGGCACCTACCTCCACGGCAACTACTGGTACGAGGGCGACCCCTTCGGCAAGGCGAACACCAGCCACGGCTGCGTCGCGCTCAAGGACACCGAGGGCGGCAGCGACACCTCCAGCGCGGGGGCGTTCTTCAACAGCTCGCTGATCGGCGACGTCGTCACGATCGTGAACACCAAGGAGAAGACCGTCGCCCCCGACAACGGCCTGGGCGGCTGGAACCTCCCCTGGGCGAACTGGTAGCCCCCACCCGCCCCGGCCGGCTCCGGAAGCCGACGGACTGCCACCGACCGCGACAGCGACAGCGGACCCGCCGTGCAAGAGGCCCCCGGGCCCCTCCTCACCACGGCGGCTCCGCCACGCCCGGGTACGGCCTCGGGCAGGCGTCAGGCGTCAGGCGTCAGGCGTCAGGCGGGCATGCCCGGCTCGGCGAGACCGCTCTCGTAGGCGATGATGACCAGTTGGGCCCGGTCGCGGACGTTCAGCTTGGCCAGAAGGCTGCTCACATGCGTCTTCACGGTAGGCAGGCTGATCACCAGCCGCTGGGCGATCTCGGCGTTCGACAGCCCGTTCGCGATCAGCACGAGCACCTCCTGCTCCCGCCTGGTGAGCCCGACGAGCCGCGGGGCCGGCCGCGCCGTCGGCCGGGTGCGGGAGACGGTCTCGATGAGGCGGCGTGTGACCGTGGGCGCCAGGACGGCCTCGCCGGTGGCGATGACGCGGATGCCGGCGACCAGGTCCGAGGGCGAGGCGTCCTTCAGCATGAATCCGCTCGCGCCCGCCTGGAGGGCCGGGTAGACGTACTCGTCCATGTCGAACATCGTCAGGGCCAGCACCCGTACGTCGGCCATGGTCTCGTCGGAGCAGATCTCCCGGGTGGCCGCGATGCCGTCCATGACGGGCATCCGCAGGTCCATCAGGACGACGTCGGGCCTGAGCTCCCGGGCGAGTTCCACCGCCCGGGCGCCGTCACCGGCCTCGCCGACGGTCTCCATCCCCGGTGTCGAGTCGACGAGGACACGGAAGCTCCCGCGCAACAGCGCCTGATCGTCCGCGATCAGCACCCGGACCGCCTCGGCCATCCCGCATTCCCCGCAAACTGCTCATCGAGCCCTCGAAGTCCGCGATTCTAGCAGCAGCGCCTGTTCCGTCCCCATCAACTGCCGTTGAGCATACGGCCTGTTGAGGGCGGTCCGGCCGGGGCTGAAGGACCCCGGCCGGCCGCGCCCGTCACGATCCGTCGAGCACCAGCTCGCCCGTCCCGGCCTCCCCGACCGTCACCCCGGTGCCGTAGGGCTCCGCGAGCCGGACGACGTCGGCGAGGACCTCCCCGGCGACGACGGAGTCCGCCAGCCGGGGGCGGCCCCGGTGGTGGACCGGCCGGCCGAAGCCCAGGTCGACCGGGTGGAGGCGGGCGCCCACCAGGACGCCGTCGTCGAAGGTGAGCACCGGCACGAGCGACTGCCAGTACCGGCGATGCGGGGCGAACATCCGGCGGCCGTGGCCGCCGAGTTCGTCGAAGTACCGGCCCGGGGTGAGCTGCTCACCGGCGGAGACCTTCGCGTAGTCCTCGGCCGGCACCCGGTCGGCGAGTTCGATCTGGCTGACGATGTTCCCCAGGCTGTAGAAGATCGGCTTCCCCCGGTGGAGCTCCACTCCGCGCAGGTGGTGCGGGCCGTGCCCGACCACGATGTCGGCGCCCTCGTCGATCATCCGGTGGGCGAACTCGCGGAGGAACTCGCCGGGTGTCTCCGGCGTCAGTCCGGGCTCGTGGGAGTGCACGCTGACCAGGACGAGGTCCGCGCGGCGCCGGGCCTCGGCCACCCACCGGGAGATCCCGTCGAGGTCCGCCGGATCGCACCGGGTGGTGAAGCCCGGCGCGTCCGCGGTCTCGAAGCGGGTGCCGAACAGGTTGAGCCGGCCGGGCGAGGGCATGGCGGGATCGAAGCCGAGCAGGGTGCGCGCCTCGGCCCGCCGGTCCCGCAGCCCCGTATCGCCGTCGATCCCGCGCAGGACGTCCATCTGCGCCGGCGTCACCCGCAGCGTCGCGCTGTGCCGCAGCGGGCTCAGCCCGGGCCGGCCCGGCAGGTCCGGTGACGGGGCGGCCGCCTCCTGCCCGGGCAGGAACGTGGAGCTGCATGAGATCACGGCCAGGCTGCCGGCGGGACGGTCGACGTAGACCGGCCGGCGGGCGGCGGCGAGGTCGGCGCCGATCCCGGCAAACGGGACGCCCTTCGCGCGCAACAGGTCCACGGTGCCGAGCAGTCCGTCCGTGCCCAGGTCCAGCGCGTGGTTGTTGGCGCAGCCGAGCACCGTGAAGCCGGCCGCCGCGACCTCGTCGACCACGCCCTGGTCCGCGACCAGGCAGCCGCCGCCCGCCGCGTTGTGCACCGGGTGCCCGCGTCCGGTGGCGGGGACGACCTCCAGGTTGGTGAAGGCGAAGTCCGCTGCGCGCAGGGTCTCGCGCAGCCCGGCGGCGGCCGGTTCGGAGCTGATCAGCGCTCCCCGGGTCGCCATGCAGTCCCCGGAGAGCGCCACGGTCAGCCGGGTCATCCGCGGGCCTCCGTCACCGCGCGGGTGAGGGTGGCGACCGCGTCAGCCCCGGTGACCTCGACGCGTTTGCCGTTCACCGTGACGGTCGGGGTCAGCGCGACCTTGCGGGACGCGGCGACGTCGGAGACGTACCGCACCCAGGGCGTGTACGTGCCTGCCCGGACGCACTCCTCGAAGGCGGCGCCGGTGATCCCGGCATCCTGCCCGGCCGCGATCAGCTGGGCCTCGCTCAGGCCCGGCCCGCGTTCGGCGGGCTGCCGGTCGAACAGCACCGCGGTGTACTCCTCGAACCTGCCCTGCTCGACGGCGCAGGCCGCGGCGGAGGCCGCCCGGGTCGAGTAGCCCGCGGGGCTGCTGCGGTTGTCGAGGAAGGTGACCGGGTGGTAGACGACGCTCACGTCGCCGCTCGCCCGGAGGGTCTTCAGCTCGCCGGCCAGCGCCTTCTCCGTGTTGCGGCACTCGGGGCAGAGGTAGTCGAGGTAGAGGTCGACGCGCACCTTGCCCCTGGAGGCGAGCAGCCCCGCCTTGTCGTCCGTCGCCTGGGCGGGGACGGTGCCCGGCACCTTGTCCGGCATGGTGTTGCTCGCCCGGACGAGGCCGACGCCCACCAGCGCGGCCCCGACCACCACGACCGCGGCCAGGAGCAACACCAGCAGGGTGCGCCGCCGGCGGTGCCGTTTCCGCACCATCTCCCGCACCATGGCGTCCGTTGCCTGCATGGCCTATCGCTCCTTCGTGTCCAGGACCCAGGGGTCCAGCGCGTAGCGGGTTCGCGGATTCCGGATCAGGAGGACGGCCGCGGCGAGCAGGACCAGGTCGCGCGCGATGTCGATGACATAGCCGCGCACGGCTCCGTCCGTCACGGTGCCTCCGCTGCTGAAGCAGCCGCAGTCGATGGACAGTCCCCGGGCCCAGACCGAGGTGATGGCCGCGATGTACACCACCATCAGCACGGCCGCGCCGGCCGCCACCACCCTGGTCGCCAGCCCCGCGAGCAGCAGCACGGCGAGCGAGACCTCGATGAACGGCAGGACGCCGCCGACGAGTTGGGCGGTGTCATCGGGCAGGATCCGGTACAGGACGACCGTGCGGCCGGCCTCCGTGAGGTCCTGGACCTTCAGCAGGCCCGCGTAGCCGAGGACCGCCGCCAGCAGGAGCCGGGCCGCGGTCCCCGTCCACTCCCATGCCCGTACGGCACGCGCCGGGTGCACTCCGGTTCCGTTCACGGTCCCGCTCACCGCGACCGCGCGAACCGGTGGGTGGCCACGCCGAGCGCGGCGGCGGTGATCGCCACCAGCAGCCCGAGTTCCGCGACCACGGGCGGGTGCCAGTGCCCGAGCATCAGCCGGGTCTGCTCCGAGGTGAGGATGTCGGGCCCGGGCAGGGTCCGGCGGACCGCGTCGACGCCGTAGGTGAGGGGGTTCAGTTTGACCACGGTGTCGAGCCAGCCCGGCAGCCCGTTCGGCGGGAACATCGCGCCGGAGAAGAACATCAGCGGCATCAGGCTCAGGTTCACCACGATCTGGAACGTCTCGACCTGTCGGATCGTGACCGCGGCGAGCAGCCCGATCGAGGTGAACATCAGCGAGACGAGCAGCGTCTCCAGCAGGACGACCAGCAGCATCGGCGTGTACCGGATGCTCGCGATGCCTCCGACCGACAGGAGCATGAGGCCGTAGACCGCGCCCGTGGTGGCCCCGCCGAACGCGAGGCCTAGCACGATGCTGGAGCGCGGGAACGGCGAGACGAGCATCTGCCGGAGCATGCCGAGCTTGCGGTCCCACACGAGCGAGATGCCCACGGCGACCGCCGGCGCCTGGACAGACATGATCAGCGTGCCGGGGAACAGGAAGGCCCGGTAGTCGTTCAGCTGGGCCTTGCCGAGGCTGGAGGACGCCGCGTCGAGGCCGGTGCCCAGGACGACGAGGAACAGCAGCGGCGTCACCAGACCCATGATCAGGCGCACCGGGTTGTGCCGCAGTCGCGTCATCTCCCGCCGCCAGAGCAGCGCGTACGGCCTGAGGGCGAATCCCCGGCGGCCGGCGGTCGGGCCGGCTGGGGCCGCCTTCCCGGCGGGAGCGTCCAGTACGGTGTCCAGACCGCTCATCGCATTCCCTCCCCGATATCGCTGAGTGTGCGGGTCTTCGTCCCGCTCTCCCGGATCTCGGACCCGGTGTGGTGCAGGAAGACGTCGTCCAGGGTCGGCGAGGTGGTGGTCACCGAGAGCACGGTCACCCCGAGTCCGGCGCACAGCCGCGGCACCAGGGTGGGGCCGTGGGGGACCCTCAGGCGCAGTCCGTCGGGCGCGGGCTCCGTCGTCAGGCCGAAGCGCTCGGAGAGCTGTTCCGCCGCGAGCGTGTCGTCCTCGGTGCGCAGCACGACGAGGTCGGACCCGATGATGGACTTCAGTTCCGCGGGCGACCCCTCGGTGACGACCTTGCCCTTGTCGAAGATCGCGATCCGGTCGCAGTGCTCCGCCTCCTCCAGCTGGTGCGTGGTGAAGAAGACGGTGATGCCCTGCTCCTGGCGCCGCCTGCCCAGGTACTCCCAGACGGCCGCGCGGGTCTGCGCGTCGAGGCCGGTGGTCGGCTCGTCGAGGAAGAGGACCCTGGGGGAGCCGAGCAGGCCCCGGGCGATCTCCAGGCGGCGGCGCAGACCGGTGGAGAACTGCCCCACGGGGACGTTGCTGCGTCCGGACAGTTCCATCATGTCGAGCATCTCGGCGATCATTCCGCGTGCCTCGCGACGGCCGAGCCCGCACAGGTCGGCCTGGAAGCGGAGGTTCTCGGCCGCGGTGAGGTCCTGGTCGAGCGTCGACTCCTGGAAGACGATGCCGATCCGGCGGCGCACCTCGGCGGGCCGGCTCACCACGTCGACACCGGCCACCTCCGCCCGGCCCGCCGTGGGCTTGAGGAGCGTGGTCAGCATGCTGATCGTGGTCGTCTTGCCGGCGCCGTTGGGCCCCAGGAAGCCGAACGTCGCGCCGTCGGGGACGGTCAGGTCGAGGCCGTTGACGGCCGCGTTCGTACCGTAGTAGGCGTAGAGGCCCTCGGCCCGGATCGCCGTCATCGGAGGTTCCTCCTCTCGGGGCGGCGCACGGCCAGCACGGTCTGGAACACGCCCATCTCACCCGGTTCGTCCACCGGCCGTCCGTCGATCTCGACCCAGGCGTGGGCGGCGAAGGGCTGGGTGCGGAACCCCGTGCACCAGTCCGCCCATCTGCCCCGGGCCCTGCACAACAGGACGGTGGCGACGGACCGTTGGAGGCAGCCGAGGCCGGCGCAGCGCGTGCTGACCGAGACGACCGACCGTCTGGCCCGCGCTGTCTCGGCGTACCCGGCGGGCCGGGTGCCCCGGCTGATCACGCGCAGCACCCGCTGGAGCCGGGCCGGAGGCAGCCTGACCAGCAGCCGGGCCGCGCCGGCCGCGCACCTGGGCGCGATCTGGCGGTGCAGCGGAAGTCGCGGGGCCTGTTCCGCGACGGCGGGGGTGGTCACCGCGAGACCTCCACGAGGTTGGCCGCGCTCAGTCCGTCGACGAGGTCCATCACGTCCTGGTGGGCCTGGTCCCGGCTCACGGGGGCGGCCTCGGACATGAGTACGGCGAGCGTGTCGGGGGAGTCCCCGTCGAGCAGCTTGCGCAGGATGGCGGAGCCGGTCGCGTTCAACTGCCAGTAGCGACCCCGGCGTCCGTCGAGCAGTACCGCCCCGGTCTCGATCGGGGTGAGGGTGACGTCGCGGGCAAGGCTCAGCTTCATCTGCGTTCTCCCGTGTCCTGGAGGTGGGGCCGAAGGTGCGTCCTGAGCCAGCTCTCGCAGGCCACGGTGGTCTCGATCGGCTGGATGTGATGGGCCATCGGCCCGGGGTTGAGCACCGCGGACCGGAACTTCGCCGGGTCGATGAGGCCGAGCCGGGCGAGCTGCGAGTCCTCGCAGAGTTCCAGGAGCCGGGCCCGGTTGCGGGCAATGCCCCGGAACGCCTCGGCGCTGAACTCGCCCTTGTCGCGGCGGTCGAGGATGTCCGCGGGTACGAGACCCCGGACTGCGTCGATCAGCAGCGGCTTGAACCGCCCGGTCGCCAGTCGCTCGTCGATCCGGGTGGACATCGCCGCCTCCAGGACGCGGTCGTCGAGGAAGGGGGCGTCCCAGACGATGCCGCTTGCGGCGACGACGGTGTTGACCTGACGGACCGTCTTGCCCTCGAAGGCGATCGAGGCGAGCGCCTGGTGCCGGGCCCGGTCCGCGTCGAGCGGCTCGGGGGTCTCCCGAGCGGCGTCGGTGAGCAGCTTCCGGACGGCCGCCGCGGCGTCCGGCGTGGCCCAGGCCGGCAGGCGGGGCGCGAACACCCAGCCGAAGTCGGGCTCGTCGAGCGGCGGGGGCGGGTCGCTGATCCGGGCGGCGACCCGGGCGAGGCTCTGGGCGAACGTCGACCGGTCCGTGAGCGCCCGCACGGTCCCGCCCAGGGACCAGCGGTTGGCGAGCCGGTAGCGATTGAGCAGCTTCAGGCCGTTGACCGGCTGGGCACGGGCCAGCGACCAGGCGCAGGCGGGCATCCTTCCGAACAGCTCGTCCCCTCCGAAGCCCGTCAGGTGCAGGGTCGCGCCCTCGCCGGTGGCCCGTGTCGCCAGGTCCCGGATGTGTGCGAGCCCGGAGGCCCAGGTCGACGGCCCTTCCGGGGCCAGGTCCGCGTAGTCGGCGGTGTAGCCGACGTCGAGCAGGTTCTCGGCGCGGTCCGAGGAGAGCATGTGGTGCTGGGCCGACGGGAGCATGGCGGCGGCCTTGCGCGCCCAGGCGGTGTCCTCGTTGGCGCCGTCGATCGGCATGACGTGGTACGTGACCAGGTCGGCGCCGGCCGCGTCGGCGAGGAAGCAGAGCGAGGTCGAGTCCAGGCCGCCGGACAGGTCGGCGCTGATCGTCCGGTCCGGACGGATCCGGGTGGCGACCGCCTCGGACAGCGCGGTGCGCACGGCTCGCGCGCCCTCCGCGAGCGGGAGGCGGGCCTCCGGCAGGTTCCACCAGCGGATCTGCCGCGACCGACCGGCCGCGTCCAGTTCGAGCCAGTGCCCGGTGGCGAGCGCGTCGACACCCCGGCGGACCGGGCGCAGGGACAGCGGCCACGGCGCTCCGCCGGGTGCCAGGAGGCGGGCGGCCAGCAGCGTCTCGTCGAGGCCCGCGCCGGTGAGGCGCAGCAGCGGCCCCACGGCGCCGGCCGCCACGGTCACCCCGTCCACCACGGCGGTGAAGACCTGGCGCACACCGGAGACCGAGCCCTGCACTCGGACCTTGCCGTCCATCGAGGCCATCAGGTGGACGAGGCCCGGCAGGCGGGACGCGACGGCGTCGATGTCGTGGAGGGAGCGCATCCGCCCGAGTGCGGCCGTGGTGGCCTGCTCGTCGAGCCGGGTGCGTCCCAGGAGCGCCAGGCGCCGTGGACCGGCCTGGAGCACCGTCATCTCGTCCTGCTGCCAGTCGCCCACGATCCAGGGCCGCCCCGACGCGTGGTCGATCCGGTGTGTCGCCCGCAGCCGCGCGGCCGCCTCGGCGCCGGCCGCGCTGTCCGGAAGAACTACGAATTCCATGTCGTCTCGCTCCCTGGGGTGGTGCCGGTGCGCCTGAGCGCACCGGCACCCCTTGTGATCAGAAGAAGCAGACGACGGCGTAGCCGCAGCCGACGAAGTCCTGGCAGCTGCCGATGCCGAGGCACTTGGTGAGCTCGTCGAAGTCGCCGACCTCGTGCAGTGCCGGGGGCTCGTAAATGGCGGACATGGTTCCTCCCAGATGGGGATCGTCCGGGCCGACCAGTTCGGCCCGTGACATGTCTGGGAATCTACGCAGCGTCATGTCCCACGGTCATGGGTCAGGTGCCTCACGACCGTCCCGCCGCCCGTCCCGTCAACCGTCCCAACGCCGGTGGCGCAGCCAGCCGGCCGCCAGTGCCACGACGGTCCACGCGAGGAGGACGGCGAACCCGGTGAGCGCGTCGTCCGAGCCGACCGTGAGCATCCGCATGCCGGCCCGGTCGGGGAGGTACCGGACCATCTCCTTGGTCGCGCCGATGGTGGACAGGATCTGGGAGCCGGCGAGCACCATCGGGAGCAGGACGGCCAGCGGGACGACGGCGCCGCGGGCCGTCGAGGCCACGCCCGCCGCGAACAGGCTCATCATCGTCAGATAGACCACGGCGCCGGCGAGGGCGCGGGGGACACCACTCGTGTCGATGCCGGCGCCGTGGGGACCGAGGGCGAACTGCGTGAGCAGGTAGCCGAGGACGGTGACGGGGATCGCGACGGCCACCGCGGCGGCGGCGGTGACGGCCGCCTTCGCCAGGTAGAGCCGCCCGCGCCGGGGCACGGCGAGCAGCGAGACCCGCATCATGCCGGACGAGTACTCGCTCGAGACGAGGAGCACGGCGAACACGATCAGCGCCAGCTGGCCGTAGAGGACGCCGTCCATGCCGGTCTGCTCGGGGGTGAAGTCGGAGCGGAGCAGGGGGTTGTCCGACTCGATCGCCTTCCTCGCGGACCAGCCGCCCAGGGCGGAGAGGAAGAGGCTGGCGGGGGCGAACAGCAGCAGCGCGACGAACGTGCCGCGGACGCCGCGCAGTTTGGTGAACTCGGCCCGCATGGCCGCGGCCGTCTCAGACACGGGTGCTGCTCCCTTCGGGGCCGGTGAGCTTGAGGAAGGTGTCCTCGAGCGATCCCGTGTGGGTGCTCAGCTCTTCGAGCGGGAGGTCGCCCGCCGCGGCCAGCCGGTTGATCTCGGCCGCCGTCATGCCGTCGACCTCCAGGCTGCCGTCGTGCGCGAGGCTCAGCGAGGCGCCGTTCCGTTCCAGTTCCCGGTGCAGGCGCAGGGGTTCGGAGGTCCGCACCCGCACGTAGGTCCGTGCGTGGCGCCGGATGAACTCCTCCGTGCCGGTCTGGGTAAGCAGTCGTCCGCGGCCGATGACGACCAGGTCGTCCGCGACCACGGACATCTCGGCCATCAAGTGGCTGGAGACGAGGACGGTCCGGCCCTCGGCGGCCATCGAGCGCAGCAGGTCGCGCAGCCATCGGATGCCCTCGGCGTCCAGGCCGTTGACCGGCTCGTCGAGCACCAGGACGGGCGGGTCGCCGAGCAGGGCCGCGGCCAGGCCGAGCCGCTGTCCCATGCCGAGGGAGAACGTGCCGACCCGCCGCCGGGCCGCTCCGGTCAGGCCGACCGCCTCCAGGACCTCCGCGACCCGTCGCCGGTCGATCCGGTTGCTCTGCGCGATCCAGCGCAGATGGTCGGCGGCGGTCAGGCTGCGGTGCGCGACCGCCGTCTCCAGCAGGGCGCCGACCTGCCGGGCGGGGTACGTCAGTTCGTGATAGGGGCGGCCGCCGATGAGGGCGGTTCCGGCATCCGGGCGGGTGAGGCCGAGGATCATGCGCATCGTCGTGGACTTCCCGGCCCCGTTGGGGCCCAGGAATCCGGTGACGGCGCCCGGCCGCACCGTGAAGGTGAGGCCTGCCACGACGGTGGTCTCCCCGTACCGCTTGGTCAGGTTCTGGACTTCGATCACGGGACGAGTCTCGTCGGGCGGGCCGGCCGGCCGCATCGGTCCGGGGTCGGGATTCCGCGGCGGCCCGCGCGGGCCGAACCCATACCTGCGGATGAGTCCGGCACCCGGGAACGGGTCGGGCTCAGTACGGCAGTGTCACCACGATCCGGAAGCCGCCGCCCGGCCGCGGCCCGGCGCCGAAGGTGCCGCTGTGCGCGGCGACCCGCTCCTTCATCCCGACCAGGCCCATCCCCCCGCCGGGCACGGTGGGCCGGTGCCCGGGCCCGGGGCCCTCGTCGGTGATGTCGATCGTCAACGTGCCCTGGACGGCCGCGATCCGGACCCGGCAGCGGGTGGGCGCGGCATGCTTGACGACGTTGGTCAGGGCCTCCTGGACGATCCGGAACACGGACAGCGCGACACCGTTCGGGGGCTCCTCCTCGTACTCGCTCCGCAGGTCGACGCGGACTCCGGCGGCCTCGGCCGTGCGCACCAGGGCCGGCAGGTCCGTCAGCCCCTGGACCGGCCGCAGGTCGCCGGCGCCGCCGTCCTGCTCGCGGCGCAGCACCTTGAGGGTGGCCCGCATGTCACGCAGCGCCCGGCGGCTGATGTCCTCGATCACCGCCAGGGCTTCCCGCGCCTCCTCGGGGCGGGTGGTGGCCACGTGGTTGGCGACGCTCGCCTTGATCGCGATCACGCCCACGCTGTGGGTGACGACGTCGTGGATGTCACGGGCGATGCGCAGGCGTTCCTCGGCCTTCGCCTGCTCGGCCGCGTGCTCGATGGCGCGCCGCAGGCTCTCCCGCCGTTCCCTGACCGCGGCCCCCGTCGCCCAGGTGGCGCCGAGGACGAGCACTCCGAGCACGACCTGTACGGCCCTGCTCCCGCCCTGGTACCCCTGCCCTCCCGACACCGTCATCAGGACCGCGCCGGCCGTGCACAGCCCGGCGACGAGGGCCACGGAAAGCCCCGGTCGCCCCCTCCTGGTGGTGGCCACCAGGTACAGGGCGTAGGCGGCGGCGAGGAAGGGGGTCGGCCCGACCCCGGCGACCAGCGCCACCCAGGCGGCGGTGAACGCGACCGCGAACACCGGGACCGGCCACAGCCTCCGTACGACCAGCGGCAGCGCGGTGCCCAGGGACAGCAGCCACACGGCGGTGGCGCTCACCTCGCCGCCGTCGGCCGGACGCAGCACCGACACCTGCGGGAGGATCACGAACCCGAGCGCGGCCAGCACGTCCAGTGTGATCAGGCGCCGACGAGGAGCATTACCCATGTGCCGAACGTAGGGGGCCGGTTCGAGGCGCGTCCAGTACGGGTGTGGATCAAGGTCGGCGTGTACCGCAATTCGCCCTGCGGGTGTACTGTCGCCCGCCGGCGACCAGGCCCATTGGTCCACACCATATGCCTGTCGACAATGCCCCCCCTGTCTCTGGATAAACATCCGTTCCTCGGGAAACAGTCGTCACCTCCCCGTTTCGGCCACCGTCCGCCGCGCCCGCACGGTGCCCGGCGCGGAGGGAGGGCAACCGGTGACGGGGCCGCGCCGGGCCCGTGGCCCCAGGGACTCCGGGCTCACCCGCGAGCCCAGGGGACCGCCGGCGTCCCCGCGCCACACCCGTCCGGCGAAGACATACCGGATGACCGGATAGTCACTCATCAAGCGGAACGATCCCTTGCAGTTAAGAGCGGAACTTGCGTTTCGATCATTCGTCTACCCATACTCGCTGGAGCACCGGACCGGCCTTTCTCCTGCAAAGAATGACGCACCGAAGAAAAACGAGCCGTACGACGTGCCAAACGGGGGACGTACAAATGGAGATCAACCTGTTCATCATCAGCGACAATCCGGTTTCACTCGCCGGACTGGAGACAATCATCGAACAGGATGGCAGATTCACACTCGTCGGCCGGGCCGTGGGCGTCCTCGACGGCATGCGATGTCTCGAGAACACCGAATTACAGCCGCACGTGGTCATCCTGGGCGAGCCGTCCTCGAAGAGGTCCATCTACGAGAACGCCCAGCAGATCGTCTCGACATACCGCCGCCACAAGACCAGGCCCAAAATGATGGTGGTGTCGCAGAACGACGACGACGACGCCGTCTTCACCGCCCTGCGCGTCGGGGTCAGCGGATACCTCTCGCACATGAGGTCGTCCGAGGAACTCCTCCACTCCATCGAGATCGTGGCCAAGGGGGGCGCCGTCTTCAGCCGGACCATCGCCTCCCGACTCAGCCTGCATTTCTCCACCGTGCGGATCCTGCCGGAGACGACCGGGCTGTCCGAACTGACCAGCAGGGAACTCGAGATCCTGGAACTGGTCGCCGGCGGACTGAGCAACCACCAGATCGCCCGTCGGATCTTCCTGGCGGAAAAGACCGTACGCAATTACGTCTCGCGGATCTTCGCGAAACTGGAGGTGCACGACCGGGCCTCCGCCGCCGTGCTGGCCCGCGACGCCGGTCTCGGAAAGGAGACACGGGAAGTCCGCACCGCGTAGCACGAGTTCGTATCAGGCGTGGCATGACATAGCTCTGCCGAACGCGCCTGACCCGCAGGAAGAAGCTCCGGTTGGAGCGGGTGGCCGACGACGGCCCCGCCGAGCCGGGGCTTCGGCGTGCCATGCCCGAAATCAGCATTCCGGCCCCATCGGAACACAAGGAGTGAACGAGTCGTGTCCCCCACCGAGTTGCCCCTCGTCTGCCTTCCCTTCGCGGGCAGCGGAGCCGGGTTCTACCGCGCCTGGAACGTCGCACCGCCCGGCCTCAAGGTCGTACCCCTCCAACTTCCCGGCCGCGAGGAGCTGTTCCTGGAGGAGCCGTTCACCGACGCGTCGGAGGCCGCCGCCGCCCTCGCCCCGCGAATACTGGAACTCGTGGGCGGTGAGGCCCCGTTCGCGCTCTTCGGCCACAGCCTGGGCGCCGTCCTCGCGTACGAGCTGGCCCGCGAGCTGGGCGGACGCTCCGGACTCCGCCACCTCTTCGTGAGCGGGTCCCCCGGCCCCGGCAGCGGGCGCGAGCGGCGGGCGACCGGGCTGGACGACGAGGAGTTCCTGGCCCGCGTCGGCGAGTTCGCCGGCTACCGGCACGCGGCCTTCGACGACCCCGACCTGCGGGAGCTGCTCCTGCCCCTGCTGCGCGCCGACGTGGCGATGCACGAGGACTACGTCCCCGCCTCCGACACCCCGCTGCCGCTCCCGGTCACCTCGCTGCGCGGCGCCGAGGACGGGCTCGTCTCCCGGACGCAGGCCGAGGAGTGGCGGAGCACCACCGGGGCGTCCTTCGACTACCGGGAACTGCCCGGCAGCCACATGTACCTGGTCGACTCCCCGGAGGTGCTGCTGACCACGGTCGCGCAGGTACTCTCCGACGGCGGCGCCGCCCCGGCCGACGCCGACCGCGGAGGGTCGCCGTGCAGCTGAAGGGCAAGACGGCCGTGATCACGGGGGCGGCGCGCGGGCTCGGCCGCGCCTGTGCCGTCCGCTTCGCGGCGGAGGGCGCCGACCTGCTGCTGCTCGACATCGCCGACGACCTCCCCGGCGTGGGCTACCCCATGGGCTCGGCCGCCCAGCTCGCGCACACGGCCGACCTGTGCGCGCGGCACGGCGTCACGGTGCTCCCGGCCCACTGCGACGTGCGCGACCTCCGAAGGGTCACCTCGGTCGTGGCGGAGTGCCTCGACCGGTTCGGACGGCTGGACGTCCTGGTCAACGGCGCGGGGATCGCCGCGCCCTCCGGCCGCAGGGTCCACGAGATCACCGAGGACGAGTGGTCGCTCATGCTGGACGTCGACCTGTCGGGCGCCTGGCGGATGACCAAGGCCGTGGTTCCGGTGATGATCGAGCAGCGCTCGGGAAGCATCATCAACATCGCCTCGACGGCCGGTCTCGTGGGCTACCGGCACTTCGCCGGCTACGTCGCCGCCAAGCACGGCATGATCGGCCTGACCAAGGCGGCGGCACTGGACTACGCGCCGCACCGCATCCGGGTGAACGCGCTCTGCCCCGGCTCCGTCCGGGACGACCCGCTGGTCGAGGGCCGGATGCTCTCCGAGATAGCGCGCTCGCTCGACGTCCGCGTCGACGAACACGAGGAGGTGTTCGTCCAGGCCCAGCCGATGAACGCCCTCATCGAGCCCCCGGACGTCGCCGGTGCGGCCCTCTGGCTGGCGGGCGACGACTCGCGCCAGGTGACCGGCAGTGTGCTCACGGTCGACGGCGGCTTCAGCGCCCGGTGACCGTGCCCGCCCGCCCCCCTTCGGAGACGGAGATCTGATGACCGTACGCACTCCTGCCTGCCACAGCCTGGTGGTACGCGCCCGGTACCCGGTCGACCGGGAACAGAGCCGGACGTTGTTAGAACAAGAGAGCAGGGAACGGCCGGAGCCGGCGGGGTCGAGGCTGTGGACCCTGCCGCTCGCGGTGGACTCCTCGACCGGCCCCGGGCACGCCCGCGTCCGCCAGGAGGCCGAGCGGCCCCTGCACCCCTGCGGACCCCCGTTGCGCGCCGTGCTCGTGGAGTACGCCGACGGGGTCGTCGACGCGGTCCTGGTGGCGCGGCGTTCGGTGCCCTACGGCGTCCTCGTGCGGCTGGCGGCGCTCCTCCTGGACGGTGAGCCCCTCGACGGCGACCCGCCGCCCTCCTTCGACGCACCGGACGCGCAGGACGCGCAAGACGGGTCGGACGGGGACACCACGCCGCTCACGGTGCCCTGGGGCCTGGGGGACCGCCAGGCGCCGGACCCCACCGCCACCGGGACGGTCCCGCTGACGGACCGTCCGGAGTGGCCCGGGGAGGAGGCCCTGGTGGCCGCGGCGGCGCTGGCGCTGGCGCGCTACCAGGGCGGGCCGGAGGCGCGCATCGCGGTGTTCGACCGCGCGTTCCGGGCAGGCGGTCCCGCGGTGCGCTCCGTCCGGGTCAACGCGGACGGCACGGTCGCGGACCTCCTCGCGGCCGGCACCGGCACTCCGCTGCCCGGCGCTGCGGTCGCGAGCGTGGGCGTGGTCCTCGGTGACGCCGCCTCCGGCACGTCCTACACCCCGTTCCCGGGGTCGGGGCTCTCCCTGGTCCTCCATCTGGAGCGGCAGCCCGACGGCACCTGCGCCGCCCGCCTCCACCACGATCCGCGCACGGTGGCCCCGCCGACCGCGGAGTGGTTCGGACGGAGCGTCCTGCACCTGGCCCAGCGGCTGCGCACCCTGCCCGGGACGACTCCGACGGCGCGGCTGGGCCTGCTGGACCACGCCGCGGCCGAGGCCGTGACCCGGCTGGGCGGCTTCCGTCCCGCGGCCGACCCCGGCGAGCCCGCGCCCGCCGGGCCCGGGCCGGAGCGGCGGACGCCGCCGGAGACCATCGACGGGCGGATCGCGGAGCTGGCCCGGCAGCGGCCGGACGCCGTCGCGGTGACCGACGACGAGAGCAGTCTGACGTACGGCCAGCTGGACGACCGGGCGGAGCGGGTGGCCGCCGGGCTGCGCGCCCTCGGGGTGGGCGGCGCACGGGTGGGGGTGTGCCTGGAGCGGGACACCACGCTCGTCGCCACCCTGCTGGGCGTGCTGAAGGCGGGCTGTGCCTACGTCCCGATGGACGCCCGGTACCCCGAGGAGCGGCTGCGCTACACCGCGACCGACGCTCAGGTGCCGGTCGTCATCGGGGACCCGGCGCGCTTCCCCCGGATCGAGGGGGTGACCGTGGTCTCCCCCCAGGAACTGATGGACGCGCAGGAACCCCTGGAGACCGGGAAGACCGGCAACACCGACACCGCCGCCTACGTCATCTACACCTCGGGATCCACCGGCCGCCCCAAGGGGGTCGTGGTCCCCCACCGCAACGTGCTGGCCCTGGTCGGTGCCACGTCCGCGGACCTCGGGCTCGGACCGGACGACGTGTGGACGTTCTTCCACTCCAGCGCCTTCGACTTCTCCGTGTGGGAGATCTGGGGCTGCCTGCTCACCGGGGGCCGGCTGGTCGTCGTACCGCACTGGGCGGCCCGTGACCCGGACGAGTTCCACGAGCTGCTGGCCCGGCGGCGGGTGACCGTCCTCAGCCAGACCCCGTCCGCGTTCTCCCAGCTCATCGAGGCCGACACCCGGGCGGCCCCGGGCGCCGCACCGCTCGCCCTGCGGCTGGTCGTCTTCGGCGGTGAACCGCTGAACACGGCGATGCTGGGGCGGTGGTTCGCCCGTCACTCCCCCAGCCGGTGCCGGCTGGTCAACATGTACGGCATCACGGAGACGACCGTCCACGTCACCGCGCAGGAGGTGACCCCGCGCGAGGTCCTGGAGCGGTCCCGGTCCGTGGGCCGGGCGCTGCCCGGCTGGTGGGTGTCGGTCCGGGACGAGCACGGCCACGTCCTGCCGCCGGGGCCCGCCGGTGAGATCTACGTGGGTGGTGCCGGGGTGGCCGACGGCTATCTCGGCCGTCCCGAGCTGACGGCGGACCGTTTCCTCGACGACCCGGTGACCGGGGAGCGGGTGTACCGCAGCGGCGACCGGGGCCGGCTGAGGCCGGACGGCCGGCTCGACCACCTCGGCCGGCTGGACAACCAGGTGAAGGTGCGGGGCCACCGGATCGAGCTGGACGAGATCACCTCCGTCCTGGCCTCGGACCCCGGGGTCGCCGACGCGGCGGTCGTCTTCCGGGAGGGCGAGGCGGGGGACCCGGCCGGCGCCCGCATCGACGCCTACGTGGTGCTCCGGGACGGCGGCTCGGTGGACCAGGTCTGGCGGACGGCCCGGCGCGTGCTGCCGGACCACATGCTGCCGGCCGGCCTCACCGGGGTGTCCGGCATCCCGCTGACCCTCAACGGCAAGCCGGACCTCTCCCGGCTCCCGGCCCCGTCCGCCGGCCCCGCCCCGGCCCCGGCTCCGACCGCGACACCGGCACCGGCACCGGCACCGGTCACGGACCGGGACGGCGCCACGCCGGATCCGGAGGCGAAGGGCGACCTCGGGACCGAGATCCTCGCCGTGTGGTCCGGTCTGCTGGGCGTCGACGTGGAACCCGACGGCAACTTCTTCGAACTCGGCGGCAACTCCCTCCTGGTGGTCCGCATGCTGTCGGACCTGCGGCAACGGGGGCTGCCCAAGGTGACGCCGCGCGAGTTCTACGGGAACTCGACGGCGCGGTCCTTCGTGGAGCTGGTCCTCGGCCGCGTCGGGGAGACCCCGTAAGGGTCCCCACACCAGCGGTGTTCACACCAAGGGGGCGAAGAAGTACGTGACGCGGTGGGCGAAGAGGCCGGTGCCGTCCGTCCGGAAGAAGTCGGCGAACCGCAGGCTCACCGCGTCACCCCCCTTGAGCGTTCCGGTGAAACTGCCGCGCACCGCGGCCTCCCGCCCGGACAGCAGCAGCTGGTCGACCGTGTGCCGGCCGTCGGCGATGACCCGCTCCCCCTGGTAGAAGGCGGTCAGTTCGCCCCGGCCGACCAGGGGTTGGTAGCCCGGCCGTTCGTAGGTCGCGTCGGCGGTGAAGAGTTCCACCAGTTCGTCGAAGCGGTTGGCGTCGACCAGTGAGTAGTAGCGGCGGACCGCGTCCTGGATCGGGGAGGCTCCGGTCATGACTGCATGCTCCCCGCCAGGCTGCGCGGCCGCATGTCGGTCCACCGCCGGTCGATGTACTCCAGGCAGGTGTCGCGGGTGTCCTCGGCGTGGGCGACCGCCCAGCCGTCGGGCACCGCGAGGGAGGCCGGCCACAGGGAGTGCTGCCCCTCGTCGTTGACGAGCACGAGGTAGCCGGCGTCCGGGTCCTCGAACGGGTTCGTCATGGGATGTCCTCATCTCTGCGTCTACGGAATCTCTGCGTCTACGGATCTACGGACTTCTGGAGCTGGTCTCCGGTCTCTCCCCGAGTGCCGGGGAACCGTGGCCGCGGTTGCCCGGGCCCACGGTTCCCCGGCACTCGGGTCCCCGGCCGACGGTTCCCCGGCACGCCGCTCAGGAGAGCCGGCGCATCCTCTCGGCGAGGATCGGCCCGATCACCCGCAGCGCCTCCGGGCCGGCCATCGCGGCGTGGCCGCAGTCGACCGTGCGGTGGTCGAGCGGCCCGTCGATGTACGGGGCCCACATCTCCGGGGTGACCAGGTCGGACGGGTCCTTCCGGGTGGCCGCGAACACGACGGCCTCCGTCGCCACCGGCGTGTGCCGGTGGGCGGGGGTGATCCGGAGGTCGTTGGCCATGACCCGCAGGACGTCGGCGATCCGGTCCTCGGTGAAGTCGGCCACGGCCGCGTGGTGCTCACGGGCCAGCTCCGTGAACCGCGCGTGCGTGAGCGGTTCCCCGTCGCCGACGGGCACCCCGAACGCCGTCAGCAGCGTCCGGTACACCATGGACGTGTCGAGGGTCGCCTCCTCGGCGAGTTCCTCGGCGGTCCTGGGCCGCGCGGGCTGCGCGTCGAGGAGGACCAGGAACGGGACGTCGAACCCGCGCTCCCGCAGCCGGGCCGCCATGGCGTGGGCGACCACCCCGCCGAACGACCAGCCCAGCAACGGGAAGGGGCCCTCGGGACGCAGCCGGAGGAGCTCGGCGATGTAGTCGTCGGCGATCTCCTCGACGCTGCCCGGCAGGTCGTCCGGCTCGGACAGTCCACGGGCCTGGATGCCGTAGACGGGCACCTCCGCGGGCAGGTGGCGCAGCAGTCCGGCGTACGACCAGCTCAGGCCGCCGCCCGGGTGGACGCAGAACAGCGGCACGCCCTCGGCGCGGGGCCGCAGGGGCAGGACGACACCGAAGGCGTCGGCCGAGCCGTCGTGGTCCGCGTCGAGGCGGCGGGCGAGCCCGGCCACGTCGGAGGTCTCGAACAGGGCGCGCAGCGGCAGCTCCACGCCCAGCACGTCCCGGACGCGGTCGATCAGCCGGGTGGCGAGCAGGGAGTGGCCGCCCAGGTCGAAGAACCCGTCGTCCACGCCGACCCGCTCCACCCCGAGGACCTCGGCGAACAGCCCGGCCAGCACCGCCTCCTGGGGGGTGGCGGGCCCGCGGCCGGCGGCGGCGCCCCGGTCCGGGGCCGGTAGGGCTCGGCGGTCGAGCTTGCCGTTCGGGGTCAGCGGCAGGGCGGGCAGGGTGAGCACAACCGACGGCACCATGTACTCGGGCAGCCGCAGGCGCAGGGCGTCCCGGAGGTCGCGGCGTTCGGCGAGGTGCGGCGCGTCGGCCGGCTCGTCGGGCACCACGTAGGCGACCAGCCGCTGGTCTCCCGGCCGGTCCTCCCGCACCACCGCCACGGCGTGCGCCACCCCGGGCTGTTCCCGGAGCAGGACCTCGATCTCGCCCGGTTCAATCCGGAAGCCCCGGATCTTGACCTGCTGGTCGGCCCGGCCGGCGAACTCCAGCAGGCCGTCCCGGTTCCGGCGCACCAGGTCGCCGGTGCGGTACATGCGGGTGCCGGCCGGGCCGTACGGGTCCGCCACGAAGCGCTGGGCGGTCAGCCCCGGCTGCCCCAGGTACCCGCGCGCCACGCCGGTGCCGGCGATGTACAGCTCGCCCACCACGCCGGGCGGCACCAGGCCGAGGCGCTCGTCGAGGACGTGCACCCGCGTGTTGGCGATCGGCGTTCCGATGGGCGTGCGGTCCGGTGCCGTCCCGGGGGCGATGCCGGCCGCCGTGGACCAGATGGTGGTCTCGGTCGGTCCGTACAGGTTGACGACCTCGGCGGCGCGGGCGGCGAGGGTCCGCGCGAGGTCGGGCGGGAGCGCCTCGCCGCCCACCAGGACCCGGAGCCCGTCGAGGCACTCGGGCTGCTCGTCGGTGAGGGCCCGCCACAGCGTGGGGGTCGCCTGCATGACGGTGGCTCCGGTGGCCCGGAGCAGACCGGCGAGCGCGGCGGGCGTGCGGGCCGTGTCACGGTCGGCGAGCACCAGCGTGGCGCCGCTGGTCAGCGGCAGGCAGAGCTCCAGCACGGAGATGTCGAACCCGACGGTCGTCACACCCAGCCAGCGGTCCCCGGTGGTCAGCGGGAAGCGCGCGGCCATGTCGGCGAGGAAGTTCGACAGCGCCCCGTGCTCCACGACCACGCCCTTGGGCGCGCCCGTGGATCCGGAGGTGTAGAGGACGTAGGCCGGGTCCGCGGCACCGGCGACCGGCGCCGGGTCGGTGTCCGGGCACAGTGCCAGGGCGGCCGCGGTGCCGGGGGCGTCGGTGACGACCGTCGCCGAGGACGGACGCTCCGCGAGGGCGTCCGCTCCGGCGCCCGTGGCGACGGCGTCGCTGGTGAGCAGGAGGGCGGGGGCGGCCTCGGTGAGGATGTGCGCCACCCGGGCGCTCGGGAACTCCGGGTCGACCGGCAGGTAGGCCGCACCCGTCTTGAGGACGCCGAGGAGCGCGGCCACCAGGTCCGCCGACCGCTCGTACATCAGCGCCACCGTGTCGCCCGGTCGGACGCCCCGGGCGAGGAGCCAGTGGGCGATCCGGTTGGCCCGGGCGTCGAGCTGCGCGTAGCTCAGCCGTGCGGCCCCGGCGACCAGGGCCGTGGCCTCGGGCGTCCGGGCCGCCTGCGCGGCGAACAGCTCCGGCACGGTCGTCGCCGGCACGTCCCGGCCGGTGTCGTTCCAGCCCGACAGCAGCTGGTGCCGCTCCTCGGGCGTGAGGATGTCGACCTGGGCCACCGGCAGTTCCGGCCGCGCGGCCAGCCCCTCCAGCAGCCGCACCCACCGGCCCAGGAACCCCTCGACGGTGGACCGGTCGAACAGATCGGTCGCGAACTCCGCGACCCCGCGCACCCCGCCACCCGGCTCCTCGACCAGGCTGAGGGTGAGGTCGACCCGGGACACACCCGTGCCCACCAGCTCCTCCGCCACCTCCAGACCCGGCAGTTCGAAGCGGGCCTGCTCGGTGTTCTGCAACGCCAGCATCACCTGGAACAGCGGATGCCGAGCCGCCGACCGCCGGGGATTCAACTCCTCCACCAGGTACTCGAACGGCACATCCTGGTGCGCGAACGCGCCCAGACCCGCCTCGCGCACCCGGCCGACCAGCTCGGCGAACGACGGATCACCCGACACGTCCGTCCGCAGCACCAGCGTGTTCACGAAGAACCCGACCAGATCGTCCAGGGACCCGTCGGAGCGACCGGCCACCGGAGAGCCGATGGGGACGTCCTCCCCCGCACCCAGGCGGGACAGCAGCACGGCGAGACCCGCCTGCAGCACCATGAACAACGTGGCGTTCGACGACCGCGCGAGCTCGCCCAGCGCGCGGTGCAGGTCCGGCCCCAGCTCGAACGACGCCGCCCCTCCCGCGTACGAGGCCACCGCCGGCCGAGCCCGGTCGGCGGGCAGGCTCACCTCCTCCGGAAGTTCCGCCAACTGGCCGCGCCAGTAGGCGATCTGGCCGTCGCGCACCTCGTCCAGGACCTCGCGCTGCCACAGCGTGTAGTCCGCGTACTGCACCGGCAGCGGCTCCCACCCGGGCGCCGAACCCTCCAGCCGGGCCGTGTACGCCTCCGCAAGATCACGCGCCAGCGGCGCCAACGACCAACCGTCGCCCGCGATGTGGTGCAGCACGACGAGCAGGACGTGCTCCGACGGGCCCGAGGCGAACAACCACGCCCGGAGCGGGATCTCCGCCGCCAGGTCGAAGGCGTACCGGGCGGCCTCGGCCATCGCGTCGCGCAGTCCGTCGGCGTCGACCTCCACGGTCACCAGCGGGACCGACGCCTCGGCCAGCACCCGCTGGCAGGATCCGCCGTCCACTTCGGCGAACACCGTCCGCAGCGACTCGTGCCGGCCCACCACGTCGTCCAACGCGGCCGCCAACGCACCCCGGTCCAACGCGCCCGACAACCGCAGCCCCAAGGGCATGTTGTACGTCGCCGACGGCCCCTCCAAGCGGTGCAGGAACCACAACCGCTGCTGAGCGAACGACAACGGCAACCGCTCCGGCCGCACCCCCGCCGCCAACTCCGGGCGCACCACACCACCGGAGGACAACCGCTCCGCCAGCCCGGCCACCGTCGACGACTCGAACACCGCACGCAACGGCAGCTCCACACCCAGGACCGACCGCACCCGGCTCACCAGCCGTGCCGCCATCAACGAGTGGCCGCCCAGGCCGAAGAACCCGTCGTCGATCCCGACCCGGTCGACCCCCAGCACCTCCGCGAACAGACCGCAGAGGATCTCCTCCTGCGGCGAGCGCGTCGTCCGCACCGCCCGCGGCACGTGGTCGGGGTCGGGGTCGGGCAGGGCGGCCCGGTCGAGCGCACCGTCCGCCGTCAGCGGGAGGGCGGGGACGGGCATGACCACCGCGGGCAGCCGGTGTTCCGGCAGCCGGTGCTTCAGGTCCTCGTGCAGACGCGACACGGAGAACTGGTTCATGACGAGCGGCACCACATAGGCCACCGACCGCGTCGCCTCGCCGTCCACCACCACGGCGGCCTCGGCGACGCCGGGCAGTGTCCGCAGGACGGCTTCGATCTCCAGAGCGGCGGCCAACGGGTCGGCGGGGCCGACGAGTTCCAGGTGCCCGTCGTCGGTCCGGCGGCGGGCCAGGTCGCCCGTGCGGTACATCCGCGCGTCCGGCGTACCGAACGGGTCCGGCACCCAGCGCTCCGGGTCGCTGCCGGCCAGGTCGCTCTCCGCACCCCTGGCGTACAGCTCGCCCACGACACCCCGCGGCACGAGTCGAAGGTTCCGGTCCAGGACGTAGTCCAGTCGCGACAGTTCGCGGTGTTCGTCGGGGGTGAGGATGTCGGCCTGGCCGACCGGCAGCTCCGGCCGCGCGGTCAACGCCTCCAGCAGCCGCACCCACCGGTCGAGGAACAGCTCGACGGTGGACCGGTCGAAGAGGTCCGTCGCGAACTCGGCGACGCCCCGCATGCCGCCGCCGGGCTCCTCGGCGAGGCTGAGCGTGAGGTCGACCCGGGACACGCCCGTGCCCACCGGCTCCTCCGCCACCTCCAGGCCGGGCAGTTCGAACCGGGCCTGCTCGGTGTTCTGCAAGGCCAGCATCACCTGGAACAGCGGATGCCGCGCCGCCGACCGCCGGGGGTTCAACTCCTCCACCAGGTACTCGAACGGCACGTCCTGGTGCGCCAGGGCGCCCAGACCGGCCTCACGCACCCGGCCCACCAGCTCGGCGAACGAGGGATCTCCCGACACGTCCGTCCGCAGCACCAGCGTGTTCACGAAGAACCCGACCAGATCGTCCAGCGCCTCGTCCGAACGCCCCGCCACCGGCGAACCGATGGGGACGTCCTCCCCCGCACCCAGGCGGGACAGCAACACGGCCAAGGCCGCCTGGAGCACCATGAACACCGTGGCGTCATGGGCCCGCGCCACCTCGCCGACGGCACGGTGCAGAGCCGGATCGAGGACGAAGGACGTCATGTCGCCGGCGTACGAGGCCACGGCCGGCCGGGCCCGGTCGGCGGCCAGGCTCACCTCCTGCGGGAGCTCCGCCAACTGGCCGCGCCAGTACGCGATCTGGCCGTCGCGCACCTCGTCCAGGACCTCGCGCTGCCACAGCGTGTAGTCCGCGTACTGCACCGGCAGCGGCTCCCACCCCGGCGCCGCATCCTCCAGTCGGGCCGCATAGGCCTCGGCCAGGTCGCGGGCCAGCGGCGCCATGGACCAGCCGTCACCCGCGATGTGGTGCAGCACGATGAGCAGGACGTGTTCGGACGGTCCGGTACTGAACAGCCAGGAACGGATGGGCAGTTCAGTCGAAAGGTCGAAGGCGTGCCGCGCTGCCTCGTCCAACTCCCGGCGCAAAACTGCCGGTTCGACCTCGGACACCTCGAACGGCACCCGCACCCCGGTCAGCACCCGCTGGCACGGCTCGCCGTCCACCTCCGCGAACACCGTCCGCAGCGACTCGTGCCGGCCCACCACGTCATCCAACGCGGCCACCAACGCACCCCGGTCCAACACACCCGACAACCGCATCGCCAACGGCATGTTGTACGTCGCCGACGGCCCCTCCAAGCGGTGCAGGAACCACAACCGCTGCTGAGCGAACGACAGCGGCAACCGCTCCGGCCGCACCCCCGCCGCCAACTCCGGGCGCACCACACCACCGGAAGACAACCGCTCCGCCAGCCCGGCCACCGTCGACGACTCGAACACCGCACGCAACGGCAGCTCCGCACCCAGCACCGACCGCACCCGGCTCACCAGCCGCGTCGCCAGCAGCGAATGCCCGCCCAGGTCGAAGAAGTCGTCGTCGATCCCGGCCCGTTCGACCCCCAGCACCTCCGCGAACACCTCGCACAGCGCCGCCTCACGCGCCGAACGGGGCCCCCGGCCGCCCTCCGACACCGACCCGCCGAAGTCGGGCACCGGCAACGCGGCCCGGTCCACCTTCCCGCTCGGCGTCAGGGGAAGCCGGTCCAGGGGGACGACGGCCGCCGGGATCATGTGCTCCGGCAGGGTAGCCCGCAGGTGTTCCCGGAGCTGCCGGGTGTCGATCCCGGTGCCCTCCTCCGGCACCGCGTAGGCCACCAGGGTGTTCTCCCGGGCGACGACCAGGGCCTGGCGAACCGCCGGATGGGTGGAGAGAGTCGCCTCGATCTCGGCCGGCTCGATCCGGAAGCCCCGGATCTTGACCTGCTGGTCGGCCCGGCCGAGGAACCGGAGGACGCCGTCGGTCGTCCAGCGGGCGAGGTCTCCCGTGCGGTACATGCGGTCGCCGGGTGCGCCGAAGGGGTTGGCCACGAACCGCTCGGCCGTCACTCCCGGCCGCCGCAGGTAGCCGTCGGCCAACTGGACTCCGGCGATGTACAACTCGCCGGGGGCGCCGGGGGCCACCGGTCGCAGCGCCGCGTCGAGCACGTACAGGCGGGTGTTCCAGACCGGCCGGCCGATGGGTACGACCCCCGGGTCGGCGACGCTGTGCCAGGAGGTGACGTCCACCGCGGCCTCGGTCGGGCCGTAGAGGTTGTGCAGTTCCGCGTGGGGCAGCGTGTCGTGGAACCGCGCGGCCAGGTCCGCCGGGAGCGCCTCCCCGCTGCACATCACCCGGGTCAGGCCGGTGCAGCGGGCAGTGGACTCGTCGGCGAGGAACGCTTCCAGCATGGACGGCACGAAGTGGACGGTGGTGACGGCCTCCGTCTGGATCAGCCGGCTCAGGTAGGCCGGGTCCCGGTGGCCTCCGGGCTCCGCGACCACGAGCGTGGCGCCGGTGACGAGCGGCCAGAAGAACTCCCAGACGGAGACGTCGAAGCTCGACGGGGTCTTCTGGAGCACCCGGTCGTCGGGGCCGAGCCCGTACTCGTCCTGCATCCACAGGAGCCGGTTGACGATGGCCCGCTGCGGGACGACAACGCCCTTGGGGCGCCCGGTGGAGCCCGAGGTGTAGATCACGTAGGCGGGCAGGCCGGGGTGCTGTGCGACGGCCGGCCCGGTGGCGTCACCGCCGTCCCCGTCGAGCAGCCCGCTGATCAGGTCGAGGTCGTCGACCACGTACGCGGGCTCCGCGTCACGGCACATGAACGCGGTGCGCTCCGCCGGGTAGTCCAGGTCCAGCGGCAGGTACGCGGCACCGGCCTTGTGCGTGGCCAGGAGCACGGCGACCAGTTCGACCGACCTGGGCAGCGCCACGGCCACCGTGTCGCCCGGTCGGACGCCCTGGGCGATGAGCCAGTGGGCGATCCGGTTGGCCCGGGCGTTCAGCTGGGCGTAGGTGAGCCGTTCGGCCCCGGCGACCAGGGCCTCGGCCTCGGGCGTCCGGGCCGCCTGTGCGGCGAACAGCTCCGGTACGGTCGTCGCCGGCACGTCCCGGCCGGTGTCGTTCCAGCCCGACAGCAGCTGGTGCCGCTCCTCGGGCGTGAGGATGTCGACCTGGGCCACCGGCAGTTCCGGCCGCGCCGCCAGCCCCTGCAACAGGCGCACCCACCGGTCGAGGAACCCCTCGACGGTGGACCGGTCGAAGAGGTCCGTCGCGAACTCGGCGATTCCCCGCATCCCGCCGCCGGGCTGCTCGGCGAGGCTGAGGGTGAGGTCCATCCGGGACACGCCCGTGCCCACCGGCTCCTCCGCCACCTCCAGGCCGGGCAGTTCGAAGCGGGCCTGCTCGGTGTTCTGCAAGGCCAGCATCACCTGGAACAGCGGATGCCGCGCCGCCGACCTGCGGGGGTTCAACTCCTCCACCAGGTACTCGAACGGCACATCCTGATGCGCCAGCGCACCCAGACCGGCCTCACGCACCCGGCCCACCAGCTCGGCGAACGACGGATCACCCGACACGTCCGTCCGCAGCACCAGCGTGTTCACGAAGAACCCGACCAGATCGTCCAGCGCCTCGTCCGAACGCCCCGCCACCGGCGAACCGATGGGAACGTCCTCCCCCGCACCCAGGCGGGACAGCAACACGGCCAAGGCCGCCTGCAACACCATGAACAACGTCGCGTTCGACGACCGCGCGAGCTCGCCCACTGCGCGGTGCAGGTCCGGATCGAGGGCGAAGGTGGTCACGTCACCCGTGTACGAGGCGACTGCCGGCCGCACGCGGTCGGCGGCCAGGCTCACCTCCTGCGGGAGCTCCGCCAACTGGCCGCGCCAGTACGCGATCTGGCCGTCGCGCACCTCGTCCAGGACCTCGCGCTGCCACAGCGTGTAGTCCGCGTACTGCACCGGCAGCGGCTCCCACCCGGGCGCCGCACCCTCCAGCCGGGCCGTGTACGCCTCCGCCAGATCACGCGCCAGCGGCGCCATGGACCAGCCGTCACCCGCGATGTGGTGCAGCACGATGAGCAGGACGTTTTCGGATGGTCCGGTACTGAACAGCCAGGAACGGATGGGCAGTTCAGCCGCCAGGTCGAAGGCGTACCGCGCGGCCTCGTCCAACTCCCGGCGCAAACCTGCCGGTTCGACCTCGCACACCTCGAACGGCACCCGGACCCCGGTCAGCACCCGCTGGCACGGCTCGCCGTCCACCTCCGCGAACACCGTCCGCAGCGACTCGTGCCGGCCCACCACGTCACCCAACGCGGCCGCCAACGCACCCCGGTCCAGCACACCCGACAACCGCAGCCCCAAGGGCATGTTGTACGTCGCCGACGGCCCCTCCAACCGGTGCAGGAACCACAACCGCTGCTGAGCGAACGACAACGGCAACCGCTCCGGCCGCACCCCCGCCACCAGCTCCGGCCGCGCCACCGCACCCGAAGCCAGCCGCTCGACCAGCCCGGCCACCGTCGGCGACTCGAACACCGCACGCAACGGCAGCTCCGCAGCCAACCGTTCACGGACACGGCCCATCAACCGCATCACCAGCAGCGAATGGCCGCCCAGGTCGAAGAAGTCGTCGTCGATCCCGACCCGTTCGACTCCCAGCACCTCCGCGAACACCTCGCACAGCGCCGCCTCACGCGCTGAACGGGGCCCCCGGCCGCCCTCCGACACCAGGGCGCCGAAGTCGGGCGCCGGCAACGCGGCCCGGTCCACCTTCCCGTTCGGCGTCAGGGGTATCGCGGGGACGGCCGTGACCAGGGAGGGGACCATGTACTCCGGGAGCCGCCCGCGCAGTTCCCCGGCGATCGCGGACGGGTCGAACCCGGTGCCGGGCTCGGGCACCACGTAGGCGACCAGACGGACATCGCCCTCCCGGACGGTGTGGACGACGACGGTGGCGTGCGCCACCCCGGCGCAGCGCCGCAGCCCCGACTCGATCTCCCCCGGTTCGATCCGGAAGCCCCGGATCTTGACCTGGTGGTCGGCCCGGCCGGCGAACTCCAGCAGGCCGTCCCGGTTCCAGCGGGCGAGGTCGCCCGTGCGGTACATGCGGGTGCCGGCCGGGCCGTACGGGTCCGCCACGAAGCGCTGGGCGCTGAGCCCCGGCTGCCCCAGGTACCCGCGCGCCATACCGGCGCCGGCGACGTACAGCTCGCCCACCACGCCGGGCGGCACCAGGCCGAGGCGCTCGTCGAGGACGTACACCTGCTTGCCGGTGACCGGCCGGCCGATCGGCAGGGACGGCTCGGGGTCGTGGCCGGGCGCCATCGCGTGCAGGGTGGCGAAGGTGGTGGTCTCACCCGGTCCGTAGCCGTTGACCACGGTGAGGTCCGGGCAGGCCGCCATGACGCGCCGCACCGGGCCCTGCGGGACGACCTCGCCGCCGGTGAAGACCTGGCGCATGGACGCGAAGCAGTCGGGGTGGTCCTCGGCCATCGCCTTGAACAGTCCCGCGGTGATCCACATGGAGGTGATGCCGTGGTCGCGGACGATGTCGCGCAGATGCGGTCCGTCGAGCGGCACGTCGGGGGCGATGACGACCCGGCCGCCGAGCAGGAGGGGCATCCACAGCTCGAACGGCAGGGCGTCCCAGGCGGTCGGCGAGTGGAGGAGCACCCGTGCGGGGTACCCGCCGACCACGGGGTCGTCGGCCAGGGAGGTGATGTCGGCGTGGGTGAGCCCGATGCCCTTCGGGGTGCCGGTGGATCCGGACGTGTAGATGACGCAGGCCAGCTGGTCGGGGTCGGGGGCCGCGCCGCGGTCGCCGGCGGACGGGGCGGACGGGGACGTGGACGGGACGTGTGCGGCGTCGTCCTGGACGAGCAGCACCTGGTCCCCGGGCACGAAGGCCGGGACGCGGGTCGGCGAGTCGGTCAGCAGCAGGTTGACGTCGTTGTCCGCCCACATCCTGCGGACCTGGCTCTCCGGGTACCGCGCGTCGAGCGACAGGTACATGCCGCCGGCCTTGACCACGGCCAGCACCGCGACCACGAAGCCGATCGACCGCGGCATGGCGATGGCCACCAGGCGTTCCGCGCCGACCCCACGGCCGATCAGCTCGTGGGCGAGGCGGTCGGCCCGCTCGTCGAGCTGGGCGTACGTGAGCCGGGTGCCGTCGGCGACGACCGCGACGGCGTCGGGGACCCGCTCGACCTGCGCCCGGAACGCCGTGACCAGGCTGCGCGCGGGCAGGTCCGTGTCGTTCCGGCCCGGCAGCAGCTGCCGGCGCTCCTCGGGGGTGAGGATGTCGACCTGGGCCACCGGCAGTTCCGGCCGCGCGGTCAGCCCCTCCAGCAAGCGCACCCAGCGGTCGAGGAGCACCTCGACGGTGGAGCGGTCGAAGAGGTCCGTCGCGAACTCCGCGACCCCGCGCATCCCGCCGTCAGGGTCCTCGGCGAGGCTGAGGGTGAGGTCGACCCGGGACACGCCCGTGCCCACCGGCTCCGCCACCACCTCCAGACCCGGCAGTTCGAACCGGGCCTGCTCGGTGTTCTGCAAAGCCAGCATCACCTGGAACAACGGATGCCGCGCCGCCGACCGCCGGGGGTTCAACTCCTCCACGAGGTACTCGAACGGCACGTCCTGGTGCGCCAGGGCGCCCAGACCGGCCTCGCGCACCCGACCGACCAGCTCGGCGAACGAGGGATCTCCCGACACGTCCGTCCGCAACACCAGCGTGTTCACGAAGAACCCGACGAGGTCGTCCAGCGCCTCGTCCGAACGCCCCGCCACCGGCGAACCGATGGGGACGTCCTCCCCCGCACCCAACCGGGACAACAGCACGGCCAACGCCGCCTGCAACACCATGAACACCGTGGCGTCATGGGCCCGCGCCACCTCACCGACGGCACGGTACAGAGCCGGACTCAGCCCGAACGACGCCGTCTCTCCCGCGTACGAGGCCAGGGCCGGCCGAGCCCGGTCGGCGGGCGGGCTCACCTCCTCCGGCAGGCCAGCCAACTGACCGCGCCAATACGAGAGTTCATCCTCCCGCACACCGTCCAGCAGCTCGCGCTGCCACAGCGTGTAGTCCGCGTACTGCACCGGCAGCGACTCCCACCCCGGCGCCGCACCCTCCAGCCGGGCCGCATAGGCCTCGGCCAGATCACGCGCCAGCGGCGCCATGGACCACCCGTCACCCGCGATGTGGTGCAGCACCACGAGCAGGACGTGCTCCGACGGACCGGTACCGAACAGCCAGGAACGGATGGGCAGTTCGGCCGCCAGGTCGAAGGCGTACCGCGCCGCGCCCGCCAACGCCGCATCCAGAGCGGCGGGTTCGACCTCGCAGACCTCGAACGGCACCCGCACGCCGGTCAGCACCCGCTGGTACGACGCGCCGTCCACCTCCGCGAACACCGTCCGCAGCGACTCGTGCCGGCCCACCACGTCGTCCAGCGCGGCGGCCAACGCACCCCGGTCCAACACACCCGACAACCGCAGCGCGAGCGGCATGTTGTACGTCGCCGACGGACCCTCCAGCCGGTGCAGGAACCACAGGCGCTGCTGGGCGAACGACAGCGGCAACCGCTCCGGCCGCTCCCCCGCCACCAGCTCCGGGCGCACCGCACCGCCGGAGGACAACCGCTCGACCAGCCCGGCCACCGTCGGAGTCTCGAACACCGCGCGCAACGGCAGTTCCACGCCCAGCACCGACCGCACCCGGCTCACCAGCCGCGTCGCCAGCAGCGAGTGACCGCCCAAGTCGAAGAAGTCGTCGTCGATCCCGGCCCGGTCGACCCCCAGCACCTCCGCGAACAGGCCGCAGAGGATCTCCTCCCGCGGTGTACGGGGCCCGCGTGCCGACCGCGACGCGTAGTCGGGAGCCGGGAGGGCCCGCCGGTCGAGCTTGCCGCTGGAGGTGAGCGGCAGCGCGTCGAGGGCGATGACGGCGGACGGCACCATGTACTCGGGCAGCCGTTGCCGCAGGGCGTCCCGCAGCCCGGCCAGGACGCGGCCGGTCGTCCGGGAGCCCAGGGGGTTGTTCACCAGGGCCGACAGGGGCTTGTCCTGGGTGTACGCCGGTCGGTGCACGTCCGTGTAGACGGCGTCCGCGCGTCCGCCGGGAACGAGTACGGCGTCGAGGGCGTCCGGTGCGCCGGGCGCCCAGGTGGTCAGCACCTGGCAGCCGTGCCGCTCGCCCCAGTCGTGCAGGGCCTCCGGGTCGACGGCCCCGGGTGCGGTCCCGTCGGCCCGCCCCGTGCTCAGCCGGGCGCGGAGCCGTTGCGGCGACGCCTCGTGCGCGAGTTCCTCCGCCGCCGCGACCTCTCCGGTCAGCCGGCTGTTGACGAGGCCGGTGACCCGGACCGGCCCGGCCCCGGAGGTGAGGGCGTCCAGGCCCGCCAGGTCCTGGAGGCTCGTGAGATCGCGGCCCCAGACGAGTTCCGGCACGTTCGCGAGGGACTCGGCCCGGGCGGTCCCGTCCGCCTTGTGCAGGACGACCTCGTAGCGGTGCCTGGTCAGCTCGTTGTGGTGGGCGCCGCGCTTGAGCCGGATGTCGACGCCGGCCACCGCCCCGGGGTGGCGCCGCGCCCAGACGGTGAAGAAGTCCGGGTCGATGACCAGTTCCTTCTCCATGATCACCGCGTGTTCCACGGCCGCCCTGAGCTGCTCGCCAGTGCTGTCCTCCGCCGCGTGGCCGAGGTGGATCCCGGTCTGGAAGGCGCGCAGCGAGCCGCGGTGGCGGACGTCGCCCACGACGATGCGCCCGCCGGGGGCGAGCCGGCCGAGCGCGCCGTCCAGGACCCGGGCCAGGTAGTCGGCGTCGGGGAAGTACTGGATGATCGAGTTGAGGACGACGGTGTCGAAGTACTCGGCCGGGATGTCGTCCACGACGTCGGCGGGCCGGCACAGCAGCCGTACCCGGTCGGCGAGTCCGGCGGTCTCGCACTGGGCGGTGAGGCGTTCGATCACGGGCGCGGAGAAGTCCGTCGCCCAGTAGGTCTCGGCCCGGGGGGCCAGCGGGCCGAAGAGCAGGCCGGAGCCCACGCCGATCTCCAGGACGCGCCGGGGCGGGCGTTCCGTGATGCGCCGCACCGCGGCGTCGCGCCAGTCGCGCATCTCGTCGAGCGGGATCGGCTCACCGGTGTAGGAGCTGTTCCAGCCGGTGAAGTCCTGGCCGAACCCGGGTGTCTCCGTCCCGGCACCGCCGTAGACGTCGTCGTAGATCTCGCGCCACTCGTCCACCTGGTCGTCCTCGGCGCCCTCGCCCTCGGGCACGATGTACGCGACGAGCCGCGGGTCGCCCTCGCGGTCCTCGCGGACCACCACCACGGCCTGGGCGACACCGGACTGCTCGCGCAGGACGGCCTCGATCTCGCCGGGTTCGATCCGGAAGCCGCGGACCTTGACCTGCTGGTCGGCCCGGCCCAGGTACTCGAGTTGCCCCTCCGCCGTCCAGCGCACGACGTCGCCCGTGCGGTACATGCGGGTGCCGGCCGGGCCGAACGGATCGGCCACGAAGCGCTGGGCGCTGAGCCCGGGCCGGTCGAGGTAGCCGCGGGCCAGGCCCGCGCCCGCCAGGTACAGCTCGCCGGGGACGCCCGGCGGCACCGGCCGCAGACGGTCGTCCAGGACCCGGACCCGGGTGTTGTCGACGGGGCGTCCGATCGGTACGTCCCCGCCGGCGAGCGGCTCGCTGATGGCCGCGACGACCGTGGACTCGGTCGGGCCGTAGGCGTTGACCATGCGGCGTCCCGGCGACCAGGTCCGCACCAGGTCGGCGCCGCACGCCTCGGCTCCCACGATCAGGGTGCGGAACCCGGTGAGCGCCTCGGCGGATCCGGCCGGCAGGGTGCCGAGCACGGACGGCGGGATGAGCGCGTGGGTGATCCGGCGGTCGGCCAGGACGTCGGCCAGTTCGGCGCCGACGAGGCGGTCCCGGCCGCCCAGGACGAGGGCGGCGCCGGCCGCGAAGGCCATGGTCAGTTCGAGGACGGCCGCGTCGAAGCCGGGCGACGACAGCTGGAGCACCCGGGAGTCGGGGGTGACCGCGCACTGTCGCAGCAGGGTGCTCGCCAGGCTCCCGAGGCCCTGGTGGGTGACGACGACGCCCTTGGGCACGCCGGTGGAGCCGGAGGTGTGGATGACGTAGGCCGGGTGGCCGGGGTGCGGCGGTGCGGCGGGCTCCGGGTCGTGGTCGGGGCAGCCGGCCAGGGCGGCGGCCGTCCCTGGGTCGTCGGTGGCCACGGTCTCGGTGCCGTCGTGCAGGGTGCCGATCGTGTCGGCGAGCGCCCGGGTGGTCAGGATCAGCTCCGGGGCGGCGTCGGCCAGGATGTGGCCGACCCGCTCGGCGAGGTACTCGGGGTCGAGGGGGACGTAGGCGGCGCCCGCCTTGAGGACGCCGAGGACGGCCGCGATCTGCTCGGGCGAGCGCTCGTAGAGGACGGCCACGTGCTGCTCGGCGCCGATGCCCCGGGCGCGCAGCCAGTGGGCGATCCGGTTGGCGCGGGCGTCCAGCTCCCGGTAGGTCAGTTCGACGTCCTCGCAGACCAGGGCCGTCGCGTCAGGGGTGCGGGCGGCCTGGGCGGCGAACAGCGCCGGCAGGCTCGAGCCGGTGGTGTCGCGGGTGGGGCCGGCGTTCCACCCGGTGATCCGCGCGTGCTCCCGCGGGGTGAGGATGTCCGCCGCGCCGATGGGGGCCGCGGGGTCGTGGAGCAGGGCGCGCATGAACGCGGTCCACCGGTGGATCAGGGCGTCGACGGTGGAGGCGTCGAAGAGCTCCGTGGCGTACTCGACGTAGGCGTCGATGCCGGCGGGTTCGCCGTTCGCGCCGTGGCTCTCCGTCAGGCTGAAGAAGAGGTCGAAGCGGGAGGTCCCGGTGCCGACGAGTTCCGGGCGGACGTCGAGTCCGGGCATCCGGAACCGGGCCTGCTCGTTGTTCTGCAGGGTCAGGGCCACCTGGAACAGCGGGTGGTGGGCGGTCGAACGGTGCGGGTTGATCTCCTCCACCAGGGACTCGAAGGGGACGTCCTGGTGGGCGTAGGCGGCGAGGCTGGTTTCCCGTACCCGGCCGACGAGTTCGGCGAACGACGGGTCGCCCGAGGTGTCCGTGCGCAGGACCAGCATGTTGACGAAGAAGCCCACCAGCCGGTCGAGCGCCTCGTCGGTCCGGCCGGCGATGCCGCTGCCGAGCGGGATGTCGGTGCCGGCGCCGAGCCGGGTCAGCAGGGCGGCGAGAGCGGCTTGCAGGACCATGAAGACGGTGGCGTCGTGGGCGCGGGCCAGTTCGCTCAGCGCGCGGTGCAGGTCCGGGTCGAGCGCGAAGGGGGTCACGTCTCCGGCGTACGAGGCCACGGCGGGCCTCGCCCGGTCGGCGGGGGCGCTCACCTCCGTCGGGAGGTCGGCCAACTCCTGTCGCCAGTAGTCCACTTGGCGGCCGAAGAGGCTGTCGGGATCGTCCGCCCCACCCAGGAGGTCCCGCTGCCAGAGGGTGTAGTCCGCGTACTGCACCGGCAGCGGCTCCCACTCCGGCGCCGCACCGTCGAGTCGGGCCGCGTAGGCCTCGGCCAGGTCGCGGGCCAGCGGCACCATGGACCACCCGTCGCCCGCGATGTGGTGCAGCACGACGAGCAGGACGTGTTCGGTCGGGCCGGTGCTGAACAGCCAGGACCGGATGGGCACTTCGATCGCCAGGTCGAAGGCGTACCGGGCGGCATCGTCCAACTCCTCGCGCAGGTCGGCGGTTTCGAGCTGCCGCGTCTCCAACGGCACCTCGAACTCGGCCAGCACCCGCTGGCACGGCTCGCCGTCCACCTCCTCGAACACCGTCCGCAGCGACTCGTGCCGGCCCACCACGTCGTTCAGCGCGGCCGCCAGCGCCGCCGGGTCCGGCTCCCCCGACATCCACAGCGCGAGCGGCACGTTGTACGTCGCCGACGGGCCTTCCAACTTGTGCTGGAACCAGAGGCGTTGCTGCGCGAAGGAGAGGGGAAGGACGTCCGGTCGGGAGACGGGCGCGAGGCGGGTGCGCCGCTCCCCGGTTCCGCGACCGAGACGGAGTGCCAGGGCGCCCGGGCTCGGGTGCTCGAACAGCTCGCCGGGCTGGACCTCGGCGTCGAGGACACCGCGGACGCGGCTGATCAGGCGGGTGGCGAGCAGGGACTGGCCGCCGATGTCGAAGAAGCTGTCGCCGGGTGCCACCCGGGTGAGGCCGAGCAGTTCGGCGAAGAGCCCGCAGAGGACCGCCTCCCGGGCGTGCGGCTCGTCGGCGCCGAGGATCTCGACGGGGGCGAGGTGGGCCGGCAGGCGGTCGCGGAGCTCCTGGAGCACCTTCGGGGACGGGCCGGGCAGGACGTAGGCCACGAGCCTGGTCTCGGCCCGGGCCGTCGTCCGCTCCTGCTCCTGCTCCTGCTCCTGCTCCTGCTCCTGCTCCGCGGGATCTTCGGCCCGCACCAGGACGGGGATCGCGTGGGAGACCTCGGGGTGTTCGAGCAACTGGTCGCGCAGTCGGTCGAGCAGACGGCGGCCGCGCTCGTCCTCCCGGCCGCCGGACAGCAGGCCGGCCAGGGAGAACGACTCGGCACCGGTGGCCGCGATCCGGCGCGGGCGGCGTACCAGTCGGCGCAGGACGGAGGGCACCGGCCCGGTGGAGCGCTCGCGCAGGCCGACGGAGTCCAGGCGGACGGGAGCCACCACGGGCCGGCGGGCGCGGATCGCGAGGTCGAGGAGGGCGAGGGCCCGCGGCGTGGGCAGCGGCAGGACGCCGGAGCGCCGGATGCGGCCGAGGTCGCCCTCGTCGAGACCGGCGGTCATGCCGGACTCTTGCTCCCACAAGCCCCACGCCAGCGAGAGACCCGGCAGCCCCCGGGCCGACCGCTCCTGCGCCAGCGCGTCCAGGAAGGTGTTCGCCGCCGCGTAGTTCGCCTGACCGGCACCGCCGATCAGGCCCGAGACCGAGGAGTACACGACGAACGCGGCCAGCCCGGGGCACCGCTCCCGCGTCACCTCGTGCAACGCCCACGCGCCGTCCACCTTCGACCGCAGCACCTCCCCCAGCGCCTCCGCACCCAGCGACACCAGCACCCCGTCGCGCAGCACCCCCGCCAGGTGGAACACGCCCGTCAGCGGACGCCGGGCCACCACCTCGTCGACCAGCACCCCCAACGCCACCCGGTCGGCCGCGTCACACGCCCGCACCTCCACAGTGCGCGCGCCCAACCCCAGCAGCTCGTCCCGCAGTGTCGCCGCCCCGGGCGCCTCCACACCCCGACGGCCCACCAGCACCAGGTGCCGCACCCCGCACGCCACCACCAGATGACGCGCCAGCAACGCCCCCAGCACCCCCGTACCGCCCACCAGCAAGACCGCCCCCTCCGGATCCAACGACACCGGGGCCCGGAATTCGGCCGGTGCCGTCCGGGTGAGCCGGGGGGCGAGCAGGGTGCCGTCGCGCAGGGCGAGTTGCGGCTCGCCGCTCGCGAGGGCCGCGGCCAGGACGCCGCGGTCCGGGTCGGTGTCGACGTCCAGGAGGACGAAGCGGTCCGGGTGCTCGGTCTGGGCGGAGCGCAGCAGACCCCCCAGGACCGAGGCCGGCAGCGCGCTCACGCCCTCGTCGGGGGCGGTGGCGACGGCCCCGCGGGTGAGGACGACGAGGCGTGAGCGGGCCAACCGCCCCTCGGCCAGCCAGTCCTGCAGCACCTCCAGTGCGCGCTGGGCGACGGCCCGGGCCGCGCCGGGCACGTCCCGCCCGTCGCCCTCCATGTCCAGGCAGGGGAGGATCACCATGCCGGGCACCTCGGCGGCCCGGGCCAGGGCGGCCAGGTCGGGGTACGCCACGGCACCGGGCAGAGCGAGCACGTCGGCGGAGCCGAGCACGCCCCAGGAGTCCTCGGCGGAGGGCCGGACGGCGTGGCCGCCGAGTGCGGTCCAGTCCAGGTGGAACAGGTCGTCGTGAACCTCGGACTCGACCCTGCCCTCGATGTGCTGACTCATCGTCACTTCACCGATGCTCAGCACCGGTTCGCCCATCGCGTCCACCGCCGACACCCGCGCGGTGCCGGCTCCCGTGGGCGTCAGCGACACGTGCAGCGCGGTGGCCCCGGTGGCGTACAGCTCGACGCCGGACCAGGTGCGGGGCGCACCGGTTCCGGCGAACGGTCGCAGTGCGGCGGCCAGCAGCACCGGGTGCACGCCGTACCCCACGGGGTCGGTGTGGGCCGGGAGTTCCACATCCGCCCGGAGGACCTCGTGGTCCGGGCCCGTGGCGGCCGGCGCCGGCCCGGCGTCGACCGGGGTCTCGGTCAGTTCCCCGGTGGCGTGCCGGATCCAGGTTCCGGAAGCCCGCGAGAAGACGGCGAGGGAGCAGCGGCCGCGGCCCAGCGCCTCGATCACGACCTGCACGTCGGTCGCGGTCCGTCCGAGGCTCAGGGGCGTCTCGACGGTCAGCCGCTCCAGCCGGTCGCACCCGGCCCGGTCGGCCGCGGCCAGCGCCAGTTCGAGCAGTACGGCGTGCGGAACGTCCGCGGCCCAGGGGTGGGTCGTGGGCGAGAGGCGGCCGGTGAGCACCCAGCCGTTCCCGTCGGGCCGCTCGACCGCCGCGCCCAGCAGCGGGTGCCCCACCGTTTCGAGACCCGCGGAGGCCACGTCCGCGACGGCGGTGTCCTCCTTCAGCCAGTAGGACCGGCGCTGGAAGGCGTAGGTCGGCAGCTCCACCGGCCGCGCCCCGACAAAGAGCTGGGACCAGTCGACGGGCAGTCCGCCGGCGTGGAGGCGGGCCGCGTTCGTGAGGATCTGCCGGACGGCCCCGTGGTCACGGCGCAGGGAGCCCACGACGACCCGCTCGCCGCCGAGGGTCTCCTCGATGCCGGCGGCCAGGACGGGGTGCGGGCTGGATTCCACGACGAACCCGTGGCCGCCGTCGGCCGCGGCCTGGACGGCCTCCTGGAACCGGATCGGCCGCCGGAGGTTCTCGTACCAGTAGTCGGCGTCCAGCCGCGCGGTGTCGAGGGCGGTCGCGGTGACGCTGGAGTAGAAGGCGGTGTCGCAGGTCGTGGGGGTGATGCCGGCCAGCTCCGCCAGGAGCTGCTCACGCAGCGGCTCGACGCTCGCGGAGTGGGAGGCGTAGTCGACGTCGATGCGGCGGCTCACGATCCCGCGCGCCTCGCAGCGGGCCGTGACCTGGTCGAGGGCCTCGGGGCCGCCCGAGACCACGGTCGAGGAGGGGCCGTTGACCGCGGCGATCTCGGCATGGCCGTCGACGGTGGCCAGCAGTGCGCGCACGTCCTCGACCGGGGCGGCGACGGAGACCATGCCACCGGTGCCCGCCAGGCGCAGCAGGGCCCGGCTGCGGATGGCGACGATCTTGGCCGAGTCGTCCAGGGACAGCGCGCCCGCGACATGGGCGGCGGCGATCTCGCCCTGGGAGTGGCCCACCACCGCGTCGGGACGCACGCCCAGGGAGCGCCAGACCGCGGCCAGTCCGATCATCACGGCCCAGAGGGCCGGCTGGACGACGTCGACCCGGTGCAGCGGGGGTGCGCCGTCACGGCCGTTCAGCACGTCGAGCAGGGACCAGTCGACGTACGGGGTCAGGGCCTGGTCGCAGGCGCGGAGCTGTTCCTCGAACGCCGGTGACCCGGCGAGCAGTTCCCGTGCCATACCGGCCCACTGGGAGCCCTGGCCGGGGAAGACGAAGACGGTGCCGCGCCGACCGTCGGGGGGCGTGGTGGAGGGCGTGACGGTGACGTTGTCCGCCGTACCGCCCTCGGCAAGGGTCCGCAATCCGGCGAGCAGTTCCTCCCGGCCGGCGCCCGTCACGACGGCACGCTGCTCGAACAGCGAGCGCTGCGCGACCAGCGACCAGCCGACACTGCCCGCCCCGACCTCCGGGCGCTCCGTCAGGTGCTCCGCCAGCCGGCCCGCCTGCGCCCGCAACGCCTCCACCGACCGCCCGGACACCACCCACGGCACCACGTCCAGATCCTCAACAGGGCGCCCAGCTACGGCAGTTGGCTCTTCGGCGACCCCTTCCACGATCACATGCGCGTTCGTCCCACTGATCCCGAACGAGGACACACCCGCCCGTCGCGGCCTGTCCAGCTCAGGCCACTCCCGCGCCTCGGCCAGCAGCTCCACCCCGCCCGAGGACCAGTCCACATGCGACGACGGCACCTCCGCGTGCAACGTCCGCGGCAGCACCCCGTGCCGCATCGCCAGCACCATCTTCATCACACCCGCCACACCCGCGGCGGCCTGCGTATGACCGATGTTCGACTTCACCGAGCCCAGCCACAACGGCACTTCGCGCTCCACCCCATAGGCGGACAGCAAGGCCTGCGCCTCGATCGGATCACCCAGCCGCGTCCCCGTCCCGTGCGCCTCCACCGCGTCGACGTCACCCGCCGACAACCCGGCGTCCTCCAAGGCCCCGCGCACCACCCGCACCTGCGCCCGACCGCTCGGCGCCGTCAACCCGTTCGACGCACCGTCCTGGTTCACCGCCGAACCCCGCACCACCCCCAACACCCGGCGCCCCGCCCGCCGCGCATCGGAAAGCCGCTCCAGCACCAGCACGCCGCAGCCCTCGCCGAACCCCGTCCCCTCGGCCCCCTCACCGAAGGCCCGGCACCGGCCGTCCGGGGACAGACCGCCCTGTTTGCCGAGTTCGACGAGCGTGGACGGGCCCGCCATGACGGTGACACCGCCGGCCAGCGCCATCGAGCACTCGCCCCGCCGCAGCGACTGCACCGCCAGGTGCAGCGCCACCAGCGACGACGAACACGCCGTGTCCACCGACACGGCCGGACCCTCCAGCCCCAGCACATAGGCCACCCGGCCGGACGCGACACTGGCCGTGTTCCCCGTACCGGCGTAGCCCTCGGCCTCGGCGGGGACGGAGGACAGCCGGGAGACGTACTCCCCGGAGATCAGCCCGGTGAAGACCCCGGTCGCACTGCCCTTCAGGGTGTCGGGACGGATCCCCGCCCGCTCCAGCGCCTCCCAGGACACCTCCAGCAGCAGCCGCTGCTGCGGGTCCATCGCCTCGGCCTCGAGCGGCGAGACACCGAAGAACCCCGCGTCGAACAGGTCCGCGTCGTGCAGGAATCCGCCGCTCCGGGTGGGGATCGAGCCGGGTCCCCGCGCGTCCTGGTCCCGGGCCGGGGCGCCGGAGCCGTCCAGGTTCCATCCCCGTCCCTCGGGGAAGCCGGAGATCGCGTCGCGCCCCTCCGACAGCAGCTGCCACAGGTCTTCCGGGGACTTCACCCCGCCCGGGTAGCGGCACCCCATCCCCACGATCGCGATGGGTTCGTGGGCCTTCTCCTCCAGTTCCCTGGCCTGCTGTCGTGCCTCGCGCAGGTCCGCCGTGGCGCGCTTGAGGTAGTCGCGGAGCTTGGCTTCGTTGGACATGGGGCTCACCTTTCCCTTACCTCAGCGCGACAGTTCGTTGTCGAGCGCGTCGAAGAGTTCGTCGTCGGTCACGTGGTCGAGGTCGTCGGCGGATTCGGCGGGTTCGTCCTGCTCCCGCTGCCAGGCGCGAAGGATCTGCGTCAGTCGGGTGGTGACCCTGGTGCGGTCCTCGCGCTCGCCGGCGAAGAGCTTCAACGCCTCCTCCATCCGGTCGGCGTCGGCGAGGATGCGCGAGACCGGGTCCGGTTGCCCGGGTTCGAGGGCCGCCAGGAGGTGGGCGGCCAGTTCGTCCGGTGTGGGCTGGTCGAACAGCACGTTGACGGGGAGCCTGAGCCCGGTGGCCGCGTTGAGCCGGTTGCGCAGTTCGACGAGGGTGAGGGAGTCGAGGCCGAGCCCCCGGAACTCCGCGCCGGTGTCGATGGCTCCGGGCCCCGAGTGGCCGAGGACGTCGGCGATCTCCTGGCACAGGAGCTCCGTCACGACGTCGAGGCCGCGCCCTCCGGCCGCCCCCGCGATCCGGTCGGTCCAGGTGGAGGCGCCCGCCGTCCTCGGTGCCGCGGCCGGGGCCGCCGTACGCCGGCCCGGGGCGGAGACGAGGCCGCGCAGCAGCGGTGGCAGGTCGGCCACGGCGGCCCTCGCGTGCAGTCGCGCCGGGTCGAGCACCAGCGGTGCCACCGCCGGCTCGCTTCCCTGCCGCGCCTCGTCGAACAGCGCCATGCCCTGTTCGGAGGGGATCTTTCCGATGCCGTACCGCTCGAAGCGCTGGAAGGCCGTGTCGTCGAGGCCGGCGGTCATGCCGGACTCCTGCTCCCACAACCCCCACGCCAGCGAGAGACCCGGCAGCCCCCGGGCCGACCGTTCCTGCGCCAGCGCGTCCAGGAACGTGTTCGCCGCCGCGTAGTTCGCCTGGCCCGCGGTGCCCACCAGGCCCGAGACCGAGGAGTACAGCACGAAGGCCGCCAGCCCGGGGCACCGCTCCCGCGTCACCTCGTGCAACGCCCACGCGCCGTCCACCTTCGACCGCAGCACCTCCCCCAGCGCCTCCGCACCCAGCGACACCAGCACCCCGTCGCGCAGCACCCCCGCCACGTGGAACACACCCGTCAACGGCCGCCGGGCCACCACCTCGTCGACCAGCACCCCCAACGCCACCCGGTCGGCCGCGTCACACGCCCGCACCACCACAGTGCGCGCGCCCAACTCCAACAGCTCGTCCCGCAACCCCACCGCCCCGGGCGCCTCCACACCCCGACGACTCACCAGCACCAGGTGCCGCACCCCGCACGCCACCACCAGATGACGCGCCAGCAACGCCCCCAACACCCCCGTCCCACCGACCACCAGCACCGCACCCTCCGGATCCAACGACGCCGGAAGGGTGAGCACGTTCTTGCCGGTGTGGCGGCCCTGGCTGATGTGGCGGAAGGCCTCCCTGCCCCGGCGGACGTCCCGGACGGTGAGCGGGAGGTGGGTGAGCGCGCCGGCCTCGAAGAGGCGCACGAGCTCGGTGAGCATCTCCTGGATGCGGTCCGCGTCGACCACCATGAGGTCGAACGCCTGGTAGGAGACGTCGGGGAGGGACGCGGGGTCCCTGACGTCGGTCTTGCCCATCTCCAGGAACCGGCCGCCGGGGCGCAGCAGGCGCAGCGAGGCGTCCACGTACTCGTGGGCCAGCGCGTTGAGGACGACGTCGAAGCCGCCGTCCTCGCCGAGCACCCGGCGGAAGCCCTGCTCGAAGAGGAGGTCCCGGGACGAGGCGATGCGCTCGTCCGGCAGGCCCATCGAGCGCAGCGTGTCCCACTTGCCGGGGCTCGCGGTGCCGAAGACCCGCGCGCCGAGGTGGTGGGCGAGCTGGACCGCGGCCATGCCGACGCCGCCCGCCGCCGCGTGGACCAGCAGCGACTGGCCCGGGGCCAGGGCGGCCAGGTCGGTCAGCGCGTAGTAGGCGGTCAGGAAGACCACGGGAACGGCCGCCGCCTGGGCGAAGGTCCAGCCGTCCGGAACGGTGACGAGCATCCTGCTGTCGGTGGCCACCACCGGTCCGAACGCGCCGGGCAGCAGGCCCATGACCCGGTCGCCGGGCGCGAACCCGGTCACCCCGGGGCCGACCTCGGTGACCACGCCGGCGCCCTCGATGCCGAGCGGGCCCGCGTCGCCGGGGTAGAGCCCCAGGGCGTTCAGCGCGTCACGGAAGTTGAGGCCCGCGGCGCGGACGGCGACGCGCACCTCGCCCGGCAGCAGGGGCGCGAGCGCCTCGGGGCGGGGCCGGAGGGACAGCGTGTCGAGGGAGCCGCTGGCGCCCGGTTCCATCCGCCAGGCCGGCGCGCCCTCCGGGGGTGCGAGCAGCTCTCGGGGTGTCTGCCGGGCCAGCCGGGCGGCCTTCAAGGTGCCGTTGCGCAGGGCCAGTTGGGGCTCTCCGGTGGCGAGCGCGGCGGCCACCAGCCCGGGGGTCGGGTCGGCGTCGGCGTCGAGGAGGACGAAGCGGCCCGGGTGTTCGGTCTGGGCGGTGCGCAGCAGGCCCCACAGCACGGATGCGGCGAGGTCCGCCACGCCTTCGGCCGCTTCGACGGCCACCGCGTTCCGGGTGAGGACCACCAGGGGCGCGGAGGTCCGGTGCTCCTCGGCCAGCCAGCTCTTCAGCAGGCCCAGGACCTCCCGGGCGGCGTCATGGGCCGCGGACGGCACCGCGTGCTCCGGCGCGCTCGCCGTCCACGGGAGGACGGCCACCTCCAGGTCCTCGACCGCACCGGCCAGCGTGGTGAGGTCGGCGTGGCGGGTCACGCCCGGCAGGTCCGGGCCGCGCGTGCCGAGGACGATCCAGCGGTCCGTCGGCAGGTCCGTCGGCAGGTCCGGGGCCGGGCCGGCCGGAGCGGTGCCGACGGCCGGGTCCGGCACGGGCACCCAGTCCACGGCGAACAGCGGCGTACGGCCCCCGCCCGCCGCCGAGTAGGGGCGCAGGGTCAGCGCCTCGACGGTGGCGACCGGCGCCCCGGCGGCGTCGCAGACGGCCAGGGCCACGGTGTCGGTGCCGGTGGGCGTCAGCCGTACCCGCAGCGCGGTGGCACCAGTGGCGTGCAGTTCGGCACCGGACCAGGCGAACGGCAGCCGGAGCCCGGCCGCCTGGTCTCCCTCCAGGACGAGCAGGTGCAGCGCCGCGTCCAGCGCGGCCGGGTGCACCCCGAAACCGGAGGGCTCCACGCCGGCCGGGAGCCCGACCTCCGCGTACAGCACGTCGCCGTCGCGCCAGGCGGCGCGCAGGCCCTGGAAGGTCGGCCCGTAGTCGTAGCCGCGGGCGGCCAGGGCCTGGTACGCGTCGGCCACGTCGAGGGGGGTCGCGTCCTTCGGCGGCCAGTCCGTCAGCGCGCTCCCGGTGCCTTCGGCCCCGGCGGCCAGCACGCCGGTGGCGTGGCGCCGCCAGGTGTCGTCGGAGCGCGAGAACACGGCCAGCGACCAGCGTCCCTCCTCCTCGGGGTCCAGCACCACGCGCAGGTCGGCCGGGGCGTCGGGGTGGAGGGACAGCGGGGCTTCCAGGGTGAGTTCGTCCAGCCGCCGGCAGCCGGCCCGGGCGCCCGCCGCGAGGGCGACGTCGAGCAGCGCCACACCGGGCAGCAGCACCTCCTCGCCGATGACGTGGTCCTCCGTCCAGGGGTGGGTCGTGGGCGAGAGGCGGCCGGTGAAGACCCAGCCCTTCCCGTCGGGCCGCTCGACCGCCGCGCCCAGCAGCGGGTGCCCCACCGTCTCCAGACCCGCCGAGGCGACGGCCGCGACAGCGGTGTCCTGCGTCAGCCAGTAGGACCGGTGCTGGAAGGCGTACGTCGGCAGCTCCACCGGCCGCGCGCCCGGGAAGAGCGGGGACCAGTCGGGCAGGTGGCCGGCGAACGCGGCCTGGGCGACCGCGGTGAGCAGGGAGCCGGACTCCGGGCGCCGGGCCCGCAGCAGCGGCAGGGTGACCGCGTCGGTCCCGGCCGGCAGGCAGTCCGGGACCAGACCGGTCAGGACACCGTCGGGGCCGAGTTCGAGGTAGGTCCCCACGCCGAGCCCGGCGAGGTGCTCGACCCCCTCGCCGAACCGGACGGCACGACGGATGTGGGACACCCAGTAGTCGGGGGAGCAGAGCTGCTCGGCGGTGGCCTCCCACCCGGTCACGTTGGACACGACGGAGAGGACGGGGGCGCGGAAGGTCAGGCCTTCGAGGACGGTGCGGAACTCCTCCAGCGCGCTGTCCATGTGGGGAGAGTGGAAGGCGTGGCTGACCCGCAGCCGCCTGGTCCGGCGCCCCAGCGCCGCGAAGTGGTCCGCGACCTCGGTGGCGACCGCGGCATCACCCGAGACCACCACGGACCGCGGGCTGTTGACGGCGGCGATCCCCGCCAGGTCCTCGCGCTCTCCGAGGACCGTCAGGACCTCCTGCTCGGTGGCCTCCACGGCGATCATGGCGCCGTCGCCGCGGGCGGCCTGCATCAGCCGTCCCCGCGTCGCCACCATGAGCGCGGCGTCCGGCAGGTCGAGCACGCCCGCGACATGGGCGGCGGCCACCTCGCCGACCGAGTGTCCGAGCAGGTGGTCGGGCCTGATGCCGTAGTGCTCCAGGAGCCTGAACTGCGCGGTCTCCAGGGCGAACAGGGCCGACTGGGCGTACAGGGTGCGGTCCAGGAGGTCGGCGTCCGTACCGAAGACGACGTCCTTCAGGGGGACGGGCAGGTGCGCGTCCAACTGCGCGCACGCCTCGTCGAACGCCTTCGCGAAGACGGGGAAGTCCCGGTGCAGTCGGCGGCCCATGCCGAGGCGTTGCGCGCCCTGGCCGGTGAAGAGCAGCGCGAGCCTATTCGAGCCGTCGGGGGGTGTGGTGGAGGGCGTGACGGTGACGTTGTCCGCGGTGCCGCCCTCGGCCAGGACGCGCAGTCCGGCGAGCAGTTCCTCCCGGTCGGCGCCCGTCACGACGGCGCACTGCTCGAACAGCGAGCGCTGCGCGACCAGCGACCAGCCGACGCTGTCCGCGCCGACCTCCGGGTGCTCCGTCAGGTGCTCCGCCAGCCGGCCGGCCTGCGCCCGCAGCGCCTCCACCGACCGGCCGGACACCACCCACGGCACCACGTCCGGATCCTCAACAGGGCTCTTTATGGGGGAAGTTGGCTCTTCGGTGACCCCTTCCACGATCACATGCGCGTTCGTCCCACTGATCCCGAACGACGACACACCCGCCCGCCGCGGCCGACCCACCTCAGGCCACTCCCGCGCCTCGGCCAGCAGCTCCACCCCGCCCGAGGACCAGTCCACGTGCGACGACGGCACCTCCGCGTGCAACGTCCGCGGCAACACCCCGTGCCGCATCGCCAGCACCATCTTCATCACACCCGCCACACCGGCCGCGGCCTGCGTGTGACCGATGTTCGACTTCACCGAGCCCAGCCACAACGGCACTTCGCGCTCCACCCCATAGGCGGACAGCAAGGCCTGCGCCTCGATCGGATCACCCAGCCGCGTCCCCGTCCCGTGCGCCTCCACCGCGTCGACGTCACCCGCCGACAACCCGGCATCCCCCAACGCCCCACGCACCACCCGCACCTGCGCCCGACCACTCGGCGCCGTCAACCCGTTCGACGCACCGTCCTGGTTCACCGCCGAACCCCGCACCACCCCCAACACCCGACGCCCCGCCCGCCGCGCATCGGACAACCGCTCCAGCACCAGCACGCCGCAACCCTCGCCGAACCCCGTCCCCTCGGCCCCCTCACCGAAGGCCCGGCACCGGCCGTCCGGGGACAGGCCCCGGTGCCGGGCGAACTCGATGAGGGTGGCCGGGGCCGCCATGACGGTGACGCCGCCGGCCAGCGCCATCGAGCACTCGCCCCGCCGCAGCGACTGCACCGCCAGGTGCAGCGCCACCAGCGACGACGAGCACGCCGTGTCCACCGACAGGGCCGGGCCCTCCAGTCCCAGCACGTAGGACACCCGGCCGGACGCGACACTGCTCTCGTTGCCGGTCAGGACGTGCCCTTCGAACTCCACCGGGACCCGGGCGGGGGCGGGCCGGTAGCCGCTGGTCATCACTCCGGTGAAGACGCCGGTCGCACTGCCCTTCAGGGTGTCGGGACGGATCCCCGCCCGCTCCAGCGCCTCCCACGACACCTCCAGCAGCAGCCGCTGCTGCGGGTCCATCGCCTCCGCCTCGCGCGGCGGAACGCCGAAGAACCCCGCGTCGAACAGGTCCGCGTCGTGCAGGAAACCCCCGCCGCGCGTGTACGTCCGCCCGCCTTCCCCCGCGTCCGGATCGGGGTCGTAGAGGTGCTCCAGGTCCCACCCCCGCCCCTCCGGGAGGCCGGAGATCGCGTCGCGCCCCTCCGACACCAGCCGCCACAGGTCCTCCGGCGACCGCACCCCGCCCGGGTAGCGGCACCCCATCCCCACGATCGCGATCGGCTCGTCGTCGTGGGGGGCGCGGAGGGGTGCGGTGCCGGTGTCGGTGCGTTCGCCCGCGAGTTCCGTGCGCAGCCACTCCGCCAGGAGGGCGGGCGTGGGGTGGTCGAAGATCAGGGTGGGTGGGAGGGGGACGCCGGTGGCGGCGGTCAGCCGTTCCAGGAGGTTGACGGCGTCCAGCGAGTTGAAGCCGAGGTCCTTGAAGCGGCGGGAGGTGTCGACCAGCCCGGGCTCCGGGTGGCCGAGCACGGCCGCGGCGTGTTCCCGTACGAGGCCCGTCAGTTCGCCGTGGCCGGGCCGCGACGGCCCGGGTGCGGGGGCCCCGGTCTCCGCGCCGAACGGCACGCGCCGGTCCGCCACCGCGGGCCCACGCCGGTCCACCCCCACGGTTTCGCGCCCGTCCACCGCCGCGGTTTCGCGCCGGTCCTCGCCGTCGAGCCAGTACGACTGCCGCTGGAACGGGTAGGTGGGCAGCCGGAGCCGGCGCCCGCTGCCCGTCCGGAGCGCGGGCTGCCAGTCGACCCGCGCACCGCGCACGTGGAGCCGGGCGACGGAGTCCAGCAGACGGCGCGGACCGCCCTCGCCCCGCCGGAGCGTCCCGGTGACCGCCGCCGCGGCACCGACGGTCTGCTGGAGCGCGACCGTGAGCACCGGGTGGGGGCTGACCTCGACGAACGTCCGGTGCCCGGCCTCCAGCAGGTGCCGGGTGGCGGTCTCCATCCGGACCGGCCGGCGCAGGTTGCGGTACCAGTAGCCGGCGTCCAGCTCCGTGGTGTCGGTGATCTCACCGGTGACGGTGGAGCAGAACGGGATCCGCGACCGGCGCGGGGTGATCCCGGCGAGTTCCGTCAGCAGCGCGTCCCGCAGGACCTCCACGTCGCCGGAGTGCGAGGCGTAGTCGACCGGGATCGCGCGCACCCAGACGCCCTCGGCCTCGTACTCCGCCAGCAGCCGGTCGACGCTCCCGGGCGGGCCGGAGACCACCGTGGACACCGGGCCGTTGACCGCGGCGATCTCCACCCCGTCCCAGCCCCGTTCGAGCCGGTCGCGGACCTGCGCCACGGGCAGGGAGACGGTGGCCATGGCGCCGGTGCCCGCCAGCCGGCCGAGCGCGCGGCTGCGCAGCGCCACGATCTTCGCGCCGTCCTCGACGCTGAGGGCGCCCGCGACGCACGCGGCGGCGATCTCGCCCTGTGAGTGCCCCACCACCGCGTCGGGACGCACCCCGAAGGAGCCCCACACCTCGGTCAGCGCGAGCATCATGGCCCACAGCACGGGCTGGACGACGTCGACCCGTTCCAGGGGCGGGGCGTCGGGCGTCCCGCGCAGGACGTCGAGCAGCGACCAGTCGACGTGCGGCCGCAGCGCCGCGTCGCACTGCTCCATCCGCTCCCGGAAGACGGCCGAGGTGTCGAGCAACTCCCGTGCCATGCCGTCCCATTGGGAGCCCTGGCCCGGGTAGACGAAGGTGACCTCACCGTCCTCGGCGACGCTGCCCCGGACCAGTGCCGGGTCGACTCCGCCGGGTTCGGCGGCGGCGGTCAGGGCCCGGAGGAACTCCTCGCGGTCGGCCGCGACGACGACCGCGCGGTGCTCCCGGGTCACGCGCGTGGTGGCCAACGCGAGGGCCACGTCGGCGGGTTCGGCGTCGGACTCCTCGGCCACGTACGACCGGAGGCGGTCGGCCTGGGCCCGCAGCGCCTCCGCTGTGGCACCGGACAGGACCCACGGCACCACGCCGGAACCGCCGTCCGCCGGCGCCCGGTTGCCCGCGGCGGGGGCGGGCGGCTGGGACAGCACGACATGGCAGTTGGTCCCGCCGAGACCGAAGGAGCTGACGCCCGCGAGACGGGTGCCGTCCGCCCCGGTCCACGGCAGGCGGTCCGTCACCATGCGCAGCCGCAGGGCGTCCATGTCGATCAGCGGGTTGGGGGTGCGGAAGCCGAGGCTCGGCGGCAGCGTCGCGTGCTGGAGCGACAGGGCCACCTTGACCAGGCCGACCACGCCCGCCGCGGCCTCCAGGTGGCCGACGTTCGTCTTCACCGAGCCGACGTGCAGGGGGCTTTGGCCGGCCGTCCGGGCCGCGCCGAACACGGCGCCCAGCGCGGCGGCCTCGACCGGGTCGCCGACCCTGGTGCCCGTCCCGTGCAGTTCGACGTACTGGACGTGCGCGGGGTCGACACCCGCCCTCGCGCAGGCCCGCCGCAGCACCTCTTCCTGCCCGGCCCGGGCCGGCACCGTCAGTCCTTCTCCACCGCCGTCGTTGTTCAGGGCGCTGCCGAGCAAGACGCCGTACACGGGGTCCCCGTCCGCGAGGGCCCGGCTCAGGGGCTTGAGCACCACCATCGCCCCGCCCTCGCCGCGGACGTAGCCGTTCGCCCGCTCGTCGAAGGTGAAGCAGCGGCCGTCGGGCGAGAGCGCGCCGAGCCCGGCCATCGCGTGCGCCGTGTCGGGCAGCAGGTTGAGGTGCACCCCGCCCGCCACGGCGAGCGCGGAGTCGCCGCGCCGCAGGCTCTCGCAGGCCAGGTGGACGGCGGCCAGCGACGACGCCTGGCCGGCGTCGACGGTGAGGCTGGGGCCGTGCAGGCCGAGGGCGTACGAGACGCGGTTGGCCGTCATGCCGCGCTGGGTGCCGGCGACGGTGTGCGGGGTCCGGGCGGCCGGTCCCCGACGGTCGAGCAGGAGGCCGTAGTCGCCGGACGCCACGCCGAGGAAGACGGCGGTGTCCTGGGAGCGCCAGGTCTCCGGGCGGATTCCCGCGTCCTCGAAGGCCTCCCAGCTCAGTTCCAGGGCCAGGCGCTGCTGCGGATCCATCGCGGCGGCCTCGCGCGGGCCGATCCCGAAGAATCCCGCGTCGAACCGGTCCACGTCCTCCAGGAACGCCCCCCACCGCAGGGCGGACGGCTCGTCGTCCCCGGTTCCCCCGGGGCCGCCCCGGCGGTCGTCGGGAGTTTCGGTGACGGCGCTGCGGCCGTCCCGCAGGAGGTCCCACAACTGCCGGGGTCCGGCAGCCCCCGGAAGGCGGCAGGAGATTCCGACCAACGCGATGGGTTCCTCCGGCACCGACCGATTTCCCGCGGAATTCACGGAGGCCTCGGAATGCCCATGGCGGAGATCAGACATGACGCCCCCTATTATCACTTCGAACCGACCGACGGCATGACGGAACGCATCCCGGAGAACCAGGGAAAGGAAAGAGAGATTCGGAATTCCCCGTCAGAACACTGTGGAACACGGCACACGGCCCCCAGAGACTGACATACGCACCGCACGGCCCGACAAGCCCGTTCGACGGCCGACCACGCGTTTTCGGCCCATCTGGCGGAAGACCGCAGGTCAACGTCGGCCCCGGTCCCACCTGGTGGTTTCCGGAAGATCACGGTCCGGCACGGCCGGTCGCGGAACCCGCCGTCACCACGGACGCCTGAGCGATCTCGGCAAGAAATCGACGGGACATGTTTGGGCACCCGTGGGACTCCCGCACCCGGGACACCGCCCCGATCGTCCGTATCCTGCGGGCATGACGAGCCCAGCCGCCGCCCCCGTTCCCGTCGCCCGCCACGCCGCCGCCCACGCCTCGTCCGTGCGGGAGATCCTCGAACTCACGGCGCGGCCGGAGGTGATCTCCTTCGCCGGCGGCCTGCCCGCCCCGGAGCTCTTCGACGTCGCCGGCCTGCGGGCCGCGTACGACCACGTGCTGGCCACGGCCCCGCACCGCGTCCTCCAGTACTCGACCACCGAGGGCGACCCGGCGCTGCGGGCGGCCGTCGCGGAGCGGCTGGGCTCCCGCGGCCTGCCCACCCCGGCGGACGACCTGCTGGTCACCTCGGGCTCCCAGCAGGCACTGACGCTGGTCTCGACGGCGCTGCTGGCCCCCGGCGACACCGTCCTCGTGGAGAACCCCACCTATCTGGCGGCCCTGCAGTGCTTCGCCTTCGCGGGAGCCCGCGTCGTCCCGGTCCCGTCCGACGAGGACGGCGTCGACCCGGTGGCGCTGGCCCGCCTCGTCGCCTCGGAGCGGCCCAGACTCCTCTACCTCGTCCCCAACTTCCAGAACCCGACCGGCCGTACGCTCCCCGTCGAGCGCCGCCGGGCCGTCGCGGAGGTCGCGGCCCAGCACGGCCTGTGGATCGTCGAGGACGACCCCTACGGCGAGTTGCGGTTCGACGGCGCACCGCTGCCGTGGATCGCCTCGCTCGACGCCGCGGCCGACCGCACGGTGCTGCTCGGCAGCCTCTCCAAGACCGTGTCCCCGGGCATGCGCCTCGGCTGGCTGCGCGCTCCGGCCGAACTGCGCCGCGCCTGTACGACGGTGAAGCAGACCACCGACCTGCACTCCTCCACCGTCGACCAGGCCGCCGCCGCCCGGTACCTCACCCATGCCGACCTCGACGCGCACCTGACGCGGGTCCGCGCCGCCTACCGGGAACGCCGTGACGCGCTCCTCGACGGCCTGCCCCACGCGCTCCCCCACGGAAGCACCTGGAACCGGCCGGACGGCGGGATGTTCGTGTGGGTGCGCCTGCCGGACGGGCACGACGCCACCGCCCTGCTGCCCCGGGCCGCGGCCCACGACGTCGCCTACGTACCCGGCGCGCCGTTCTTCGCCGACCGGCCCGACCCGGCGACCCTGCGGCTGTCGTTCACCGGACACCCCGCCGCGGCGATCAGGGAAGGGCTGACCCGCCTCGCCGGGATCTTCGGGTGACCATCGGGACCCGCCGACACCCGGCGACGGCGGGGGCCGGCGCCCGGCAACGGCGCAGGTATGCTCCCGTTCTGACGGTGCGCTCCCGTACTTGTGGACACTCGTGCGCAAGCCGCCGTCACCTACAATGCGGCCATGACTGGCTTACTACGCCTACGGGTTGCGCGAGGAGCTTCCTTGTCCGGTGACACGCCTCGACGACTGGGCACCATGACAGCCGTGGCAATCGCACTGCTGGCGTCGGATTTCATCACCAAACAGATAGCGCTGACACATTTCTCGGGGACCGATCCGACATCGACCCTCGGCGGGCTTCTGAAATTCACGCTGGTCTTCAATTCGGGTGGGGCGTTCTCCATCGGCGCGGGGGAGACCTGGTTCTTCACCACGGTGAAGATGCTGGTCATCGTCCTCATGCTGGTGGTGTCGCCCCGGATCCGCACCCCCCTCTGGGCGGTCTCCTTCGGGCTGGTCATCGCCGGTGCGGCCGGAAACCTCATCGACCGGCTGTTCCGGGACCCGTCCCCGTGGGAGGGACGCGTCGTGGACTGGATCCAACTGCCGCACTGGCCGGTCTTCAACCTCGCCGACTGCGGCGTGGTCTGCGGCAGCGCCCTGGTGATGTGGGCCTCGATGCGCGGCATCCGCCTGGACGGCACGCGCGCCACCGAGGAGCCGGCCGAGCCGGACGCGACGGAACGGACCGCCGAGGTGAAGAACCCGTAGGGCAGCCGGCCGTCCGGCCCGGGGAGAGCCGCCCGGCCGGCCCCGAACCCCCCTGCGGGGCCCCCGAGTCGTGCGCCGGGCCCCGCACGGGGCCCCTTCCTCACGCCGCGGCGTGGGCCCTGAGCAGTCCGTACCGCTCGGCCGGGACGGCGGCCTGGGTCCGGTTGCGGACGCCCAGTTTGGCGAGCAGCTCGCTGACGTAGTCCTTGACGGTCGCCGGGCGGAGGTACAGCCGCTCGGCGATGTCCGCGTTGGACAGACCCTCGCCCAGGCGGACCAGGAGCTCCCGCTCGCGGGCGTTGAGCCGGGCCGGGACCTGCCGGTCGGGCGGCTCGGGCGCCACCGCCGGGGCGGCCGACCGGAGTTGCGGGAAGACCACGGTGCCGCCCGAGGTGAGCACCCGGACGGCGTCCAGCAGCAGGCCGCTCGGGGCGTTCCGCCGGAGGCAGCCGACCGCGCCGTGCCGCAGCGCCCGGTTCAGCAGGTCGCCGTCCTCCTCCGTGGCCAGCATGGCCACCCGGGGCGCCCGGGGCAGGTAGATCAGCGAGAGCAGGGTGTCGAGGGCCGCGTCGGCCTGGCGGCCGAGGTCGAGCAGGACCAGGTCGGGCTGGAGCGCGCGGGCCTGCTCGACCGCCCGGTCCACCGGACAGTCCGCCACCACCGTCAGCACGGGGTCGGATTCGATGATCAGGCGCAGTCCCGAAGCGACCGGTGGCTGCCGGATATTCCCAACCACTCCCTAAAAGTGGCGAACTGGGGATTAACATGTCCGTTTTCTCGACCCCGAAGAAGCGCATCGCCGCCGCCGGCGCGGCCGTTGCCGGTCTGAGCGCCCCGCTCCTGCTGGCCGCCACCACCCCTGACGTGCTGACCGGCTACTTCGGTCTGGAGTACAAGAGCGCCGACCGCGTGCTGACCGCCATCGAGGCCGGCACCGACGTCGCCGCCGCCCTCTCCCTGTTCGGTGGCGTCACCACCGCCGGCGGCGTGGCCATGTGGATGCTCAAGAAGGCGATCACCGCCGGCGGCCGCCGCGCCATCATCGCCTGACCCGGGCGCCGGCCGGACCCCGCCGCACCGGCGGGGTCCGGCCCACTGGCCGTGTGCAGCAGACGACTTGGGGAGGGACGACGTGATCGCGGGAGTCCGCGGAGGGCTCGCAGCCGCCTGGGCCCGGCAGCGCTGGGCCGTGGCCGCGGGGCAGTTGCTCTGGTTCGCCTGCATGGCGATCGGGATCGCCTGCTCGGGCGGCATCGAGTCCGCCGTCCGCGTGGAACCCAAACCCGCCGGTCCGGGCCTGTGGCTCGAGGTCTTCCTCAACAACGCCAAGGTGGCCGCGCTGGCCTTCAGCGGAGTCGCCACCCTCGGCCTGACCACGGTCGCCTTCTCGCTGCTCTCCGGCCTCGGTGTCGGCGTGCTGATCGGGCACGCGTACGCGCTGGGCGGCGGCCAACTGCTGCGGGCCGTCGGACCGCACGCGGTGCTCGAACTGCCGGCCCTCGGCCTCGCCGTCGCGGCCGGCCTGGCCCCGGCGCTCGGGCTGTCCCGCCGCCTGGTGTCCGGACGGGGCGCCCCGTTCAGCCAGCACGTGGTCGACGCCGCTGTCCTCTTCGGAACCTCGCTGGCCGCGCTCGCCGTGGCCGCGGGCGTGGAAACGTGGGTGAGCCCCCGATGACCTTGACCACCACGACGGACCACCGTCCCCTACTCGATCCGGAGGCCGCGCCCGAAGGCCGGGACGACGGCCGGGCCGGGCGCCTGCGCCACCGCGCCGCCCTGGCGCTCGCCGTCCTCGTCCAACCCCTGGCCGGTCTCGGCCTCCTGGACCGCTACCGCGCGGCCGTCCTGGAGAAGATCCCCGACGCGGCACCGGGCGCGGTGAAGGCCGGCGTCTGGGCGGGCTGGCTGTTTGGATCGGTGCTCGGCGCGATCGGCGTGCTGCTGGCCGTCCTGCTCGCCGGCGCCGCCGGTGCCGCCGCCTGCCGACTGGCCGGCGCCCGCGACGGCTTCGCCCGGGACCGCGCGACCGTCGGCACGGTGGCCGCCCTCTACTTCGTGGGCAAGCTGCTGCTGCTCGGCGCGGGCGCCGCCCTGGTCGGCCGCCCCTCCTGGGACGGACTGGTGGACGCGCTGGGCAGCGCCGACCTCGGCCTGGTCGTGCTGTTCGCGGCCTTCACCGAGGTCCTGCGCCGCAGCACCGGCCTGAGCCCCGCCCGCAGCGCGGCGGCCGCGCTCGCGCCCACGGCGGTGCTCCTCGCGCTCTGCCTGATCCCGCGCTGAGCCCGCGCCGGGCCGGGACCGGGCCCGCACCGCCCGCACCGCTCGCGCCGCCCGGACCGCTCGCACCGCTCGAGAGAACGACCCCCGTACGACCCGTACGACCCCGCACGACCGAGGAGCCGACATCACCGTGGTATCGCAGATCAAGCCGACCGGTGCGGCCGTGGCCGGCCTGCTGGCCGTGGCCGCCGCCGTCCTGGCCGGTGTCCGGACGGTCTGGTACTGGACGAGCCGGCCGGACACCCTGGCCGCGGTCGACCGGGCCGACCGGGTCGTCGACGCCGCCCGGTCGACGGTGGTGCAGACCCAGGACCTGCTCAACTGGGGCTGGCTGGCGGCCGCCGTCCTGCTGCTCGCCCTCGGCGCGGTGGTCGCCCTGGCCTCCACCGGCCGCTGGCTGCTGTTCGGCTTCTCCGCCCTGGTCTGCATGCCGCTCGGGGTGGCGGGCTTCCGGCTGCCCGCCGCCGCCGGACTCAACGGGACGGCCGCCGGCTTCTGCGTCCTGGTCGTCGCGGCCAGCGCGGTCGCCCTGCTCACCGGCCGGCGGGACTGATGGACGGCCGCCGACTCGCCTGGACCGCCGGGCTGGCCCTGGTCGACGCCGACCTGCGGCGCCGGCGCAACCGCCTCCCGGGGCTGCGCACCCTCGCCCCGCCGGCCCGGGCCGTGCTCGCGTTGGCCGTCGGCGTCGGCCTGGCCACCGTCGCGGCCCTGCTCTGGGGGATCGGCTCGGCGCTCGGCCGGGTCTTCCCGGTCGGCCCCGAGGACGGCACTGTCGTGTCCGGCGCCTGCTGGTCGGTGGCGGTCGTACTGGTCGCCGGCCACCTGCTCTCGGCGCGGCCCAACCAGGCCCGGCTGCTGCTCGATCCGCCCGACCGCGCCGTCCTGCTCCCCTGGCGGGTGCCGCAGCAGTCCGTGTTCCTGGCCCGCCTCTGGCTGCCCGCCCTGGCCGGGGCGGTCGGCTCCGTGGTGGTCGCGGGCCTGGCGGCCGGCCCCTGGCTGGCCGCCTCCCCCGCGGGCCGGGCCCTGCTGCCCGCCGTGCTCACCGCCGTCGCCGGATCCGCGCTGGCCGGAGCGCTCGGCCACGTGGCCGCGACCGCCGCGCTGATGCTGGGCCCGCGCCGGGCCCTGCCGCTCGCCGCGCTCGGCGTCCTGCTGCCGGGGCTGTTCGCCCTCGGGCTCGTCCTCGGACCGCTCGCCGACCGCCTCCACCTGTCCGGCCGGGCCGAACCCGAGGAGTACGGGGCGGCGCTGCGCTCCGCCGTGGCCCGCCTCCGCCCGGACCTCTGGGACCGCCTGCTCGACCCCGACCGGCTCGGGACGGCCCTGCTCGGCTGGTGCTCGGCCCTGCTGCTGCTCGGCGGCCTCGCCCACCTCCTGCTGCGCCGGGCCGCCACCCGCGGCGCGCTCCGCCCCGCCGTCCCCGGCGGGCCCGCGGCCGCCGCACACACCTCCAGCACCCTGCTCGACCGGGTGCCGCCGGTGCTGCTGCCCGCGGCCAAGGACCTGCTGGCGCTGCGCCGCCGCCCCGTCGCCAGCACCGGCGCGCTGTTCCGGACGGCCCTGGTCGGCCTCGCCCTGGCGGCGCTCGGCGCGGGGGTCCGGCTCGGCCACGGCGGCGAACCGCCGTGGCGGCTCCCGCTGGGCGCCTGGAGCGTTCCGCTGGCGCTCGCCGTGTTCCTGGCACTGTCCACCGTGGTGGCCCAGGTGGCGGGGGTCGAGGCCGAGCAGCGGTCGCTCGACCTGCTCCGCCAGGCGCCGGTGCCGTTCGGCCGGATCCTGGCCGGGAAGGTGGCCTCCTGCTGCGCCGTCGCGGCCGTACCGGTCGTACCGCTGTACCTCGGGCTGCTGCTGGTCGGCGGCGGGAGCGTGACCGCGGGCGCGCTGCTCGCCCTCCCCGTCGCGCTGTTGGCCGGCAGCTGCGCGCTGGTGGCCGCCGCCTTCCTGACCCCGGCCGCCGAGGGCTTCGCCGACGGCCGGGCCGCCCGTTCCGGCGCGGCCGAGACCGTGGAGGGCCTGCTGGCCGCGGTGCTGGCCGCCCCCGCGGCGGCCGGGCCGGTACTCCGCTCGGCCACCGGCACCGGCGGGGCCGTCGAGGCGGCGGCCTGCCTGTTCGACCTGGCCCTGCTGCTGGCCGTCCTGCGGTTCGCGGCCCGAAGTGATCTCCGAATCCGGAAGGTGCGCCCGTGATCGCCGTCGAATCCGCCAGTGTCCGGTACGCCGGGCACACCGCCCTCGCCGAGGTCGGACTCACCGTCGGGGAGGGCGAGTTCGTCGCCCTGGTCGGCCACAACGGGTCGGGCAAGACCACCCTGCTGCGGCTGCTCGCCGGGCTGGAGGAGCCCACCTCGGGCCGGGTCGCCGTCGCCGACCGGCCGGCCACCGCGCTCGCCGTCCGGGCCGAGCGCGGCTACGCCCCCGCCGAACCGCCGCTCTACGACTACCTGACCGTCCGTGAGCAGCTGGTCCTGGCGGCCAGGCTGTACGGCGCCCCGGTGCGGGAGGCCCTCGCCGCGCTGGCCGGCACCGCCCTGGAGGACCGCCCGGACGCCCTCGTCCGGGAGCTCTCGCTCGGCATGCGCAAGCAGCTCGGCCTGCTCGTCGCCACCGTGCACCGGCCCCGGCTGCTCCTGCTCGACGAGCCGACCAACGGCCTCGACAGCGGCGCGGCCGGCGCGCTCCGGGCCGCCGCCGACTGGCGGGACCAGGGGCGCACCGTCCTGCTCTGCACCCACGACCTCGGCTGGGCCGACGAGTTGGTGAGCCGGCTGGTCGTCCTGGACCACGGCGCCGTCCGCCACGACCTCCGGCTCGACGGCGAGACGGCCACCGCCGCGCTGCACCGCCTCGACCCGACCGGCACCCTCCTCACCACCGCCGACTCCCCGACCCACCCGGCCAGCACGGAGCCCGCCACACCATGACCCCTCCCACCGCCCCTCCCTCCGCCCCTCCCAGCGCCCCTCCCAGCGCCCGGACGGCCGGCCCGGCGGTCGAGGTCCGCGGACTGCGCCGCCGCTACGGCGCCCTCACCGCCCTCGACGGCGTCGACCTGACCGTCCCCGCCGGCTCGCTGACCGCGCTGATCGGGCCCAACGGCTCCGGCAAGACCACCACCATGCGCGTCCTACTGGGCCTGGACCGCCCCGACGCGGGCACCGGCGCCGTCCTCGGGCACCCGCTGGACCGCCCCGAGCGCTACCTCCACACGGTCGGCGCGCTGATCGAACAACCCGCGCTCTACCGGCGACTCGACGCCCGCACCAACCTGCGGGTGCTCGCCGAACTCGGCGGCATCCCCCGCGGCCGGGTCGACGAGGTGCTGGAGCAGGTCGGCCTCACCGCCCACGCCGGCCGACCGGTGGGCGGGTACTCGCTCGGCATGCGCCAGCGGCTCGGCATCGCCGCGGCCCTGCTCCCCGAGCCCCGGCTGCTCGTCCTGGACGAGCCGATGAACGGGCTCGACCCGATCGGCATCCTCCAACTCCGGCAGCTGCTGCGGTCCCTGGCGGACGCCGGCGCCACCGTGCTGGTCTCCAGCCACCAGCTCAACGAACTGGACGCGATCTGCGACCGCTTCGTCCTGATGCACCGAGGCCGGGTGCTGTTCCAGGGCGGCAGGGCGGAGCTGACCGCCTCCCGGACGGCCGTCGTCGAACTGGCCCCGGAGTCCGCCGCCGACGGCGCGGCCCTCCACGACCTGCTGAGCGGGGCCGGGTACCCCAACCGCCACGAGGACGGGCTGCTGCTGGTCGAGGCCCCCGCCGACGTGGCCGCCGAACTGAACCGGATCGCGGCGGCGGGCGGCGTGACCCTCGCCCACCTGGCCGTCCGACGGACCTCCGTGGAGCAGGCCTTCCTCGCCCTGGTCACCGGCACCGGGCCCGCGCCGACCGCCCCTCCTCGCCCGACCAGCCCGACCGAGAGGACAGCCGTCCCGTGCTGACCCGCGTGCACCAGGCGTTCCGCAGCGAGCTGGTCAAACTGCTCCGGCCGCGGCTGCTCTGGCCGCTCCTCTGCTCCGTCGCGGCGGCCACCGCCGCGGTCGCCGCCGGCACCGCCGCCCTCCGGGACGACCCCGGCCCGGTGGACCTGCTCGGCGCCGCCCGTACCGCCACACCCCTGATCGGCCTGGTCATGATGTGCGTGGCCGCCAACGCCTTCTGCCAGGAGTACCGCGAGGGCACCTGGTGGAACCTGCTGGTCCGCCAGCCGGCCCGCGGCGCACTCGCCACCGGCAAGCTCGCCGGGCTGGCCCTCCTGTCCCTGCTGGTCGCCGCCACCGTCTGGGCCACCTGCGCGGCGACCACCACCCTGACCGCCGCACGCCACGGCTCCCCACCCCACTGGGACGGGGCCCCGTCCACCACCCTGCGCCTGCTCGCGGCGATGCCCGCCTACACGGTCCTGGGCTCCGCCGCCGGCCTGCTCCTGCGGTCGACCGCGGCAGCCCTGGGAACAGTCCTCGGGTGGACCCTGGTCGCCGAGTCCGCCCTCACCGCCCTCGCCGCCACCAAGGGCTGGGACATCTCCCCCTGGCTCCCCGCCTCCGCCGTCACCCGCCTCTCCGCCGCCCCCTCCCCCACCCTCCCCACCCTCACCACCACCGCCTGGTGCACCCTCCTCTTCACCACCGCCACCCACCACTTCACCCGCACCCCCCGCCTCTGACCCACCCCCCGGCTCCCTGATTCCCAACACCGAGGGCCGGCGCCGCAAACAGAACCACAAGCAGTTCACCAAGGTCGCCAACCCGAACCCGCCCAACGACGACTCGCTGGTCATCCCCTACAGCCCCCGCCGGAATCCGCCCACCAAACCGACCACACCTTGCACGCCCTCGACGCCCCCACCTGACAAAGGCCGCCCTCGCCGAGACCATCACCGAACTCGCCACCGTCGAGACCGCCGACGACCGAAACGACCAACAGCCCGAACAGCATCAGCGCCGCAGCCGCGACACTTCGCCCAACCCGTTCACGAAACCCGCCGCCCGCGCAGCCTTCGACGCCATCACCTGGATCCTCGACAGTACCGACCACACCGTCCTCGGCCACCCCGTCTGCCGCGCCCAGCGCCCGCACTTCCACCGGCAACTGCCCACTTACCAGCCGCCCCGACCAGAAGGACCGCCCACACCCTGGCCGATGTGGCCCAGAGACCACCGTGCGACCACCAGCCGACACCACAACAGAAAGAGCCGGTACTCGGTTTCCCAAGTACCGGCTCTCACAACCGAAATCACTGTCAGGACGACAGGATTTGAACCTGCGACCCCTTGACCCCCAGTCGCCCGGCGATCACCATCGCTGCACGTCGGACGGTAGACAGCCCGCGCTGTTCGTTCACCGAAAGGCACCTCAGGGACAGTGGTGACCAACGCGTGGTCCCCGGCGAGTCCCTACGCCTGCCCCAACCGTTGCGATCCCTAGGCGGGTGTCCCTACTGGGGCAGGAAATCCGGGACGTGAATACTGTCGCGCCTATGAATCCCCCTGCTGATCAACCGCTGCTTCATAGAAGGCATCCGCAAGGGCGAGAATGATCGCGTTGATAGCCGGCCCGTCAGTGAAGAAGTAGTCAGCCATCGTGTTGTGGGCATCCTGGTTGTCTGCGACCGCCTCAGAGACGGCAGCCTGGAAGTCTGGCGACTCTATGAACTGCTTCTTGGTGTTGGCCTTGGTCTGCTTGACCAGGTCAGAGTTGGCGAGTAGTCGCTGGACGAGCCCCTGAACGAACTCCCGGACCTGGGAGGCCGCGAAGGACTCCGCGCCGAAAAGGTCGTTCATCTTGTCTATGACGACCTGGAGTGCGACGTACTTCGGGTCCTTCTTCGCTCCCGTGCCGGCGGCGCTGATGCCCTTCAGTTGCCCATCACCCACGAGCGAGATGTCGACCGGGATTGCTTTGCTGTGCTTTACCCCGACCAGTACCACGTCGGACAGGTCGACCTCGGCCGTCCACGAGGACTCGGCGATCACCTTCTCCAGCAACCGCAGGAAGATGGACAACATCTCCATGTAGGCGTCGCCGTAGTCGACGATCTGGGACATGAAGTCGTAGAGGCGTACATAGGTGGAGACATCCTTGCGGAAGAGGTCGAGCTCGTTGAGCGTGACCTTGTCCTCTTCCTCGATCGCCCGCGCGTAGCGGCGGCGAAAGTCATGCTGCGCCGGGCTGATCGCCGCCGAGAGCGCGTTGTTGCCCTTCCGGGTCACCCACAGCTCGGCGACCTTGCGGACGTCGTCCTCGCTGTAGATCCCGGACTGGGCGAGCTTGTTGGACAGGTGGACGACCACGTACGGATCGGTCTCGGTCTCCAGCGTGGCACTCTTGAAGTACGGCTCGAACGCCGCCTTGATGTCCTCGGGCTCGTTGGCGAAGTCGATGACGAACGTCTTGCGCTTCTGCTCGCCGCCAGCGGTACGGTGGGTGCGGTTCAGCCGGGAGAGCGTCTGCACCGCGGTGATACCCGGCAGCTTCTTGTCGACGTACATGGCAGAGAGCAGCGGCTGGTCGAAGCCGGTCTGGAACTTGTTCGCGACCAGCATGATCTTGTAGGTCTGGCCCTTGAATGCGGCTGCCAGATCCGTGCCGGCGCCGGGGTTCATGTTGGCCTCCGTGTACTCGTCGTCCTCCGACGGCTGCGGGCCCCAGTCGCTGTGCCAGGTCTCGCCCTCGGGCATCGTCACCCCGCCGGAGAAGGCGACCAAGGTGCGGTAGTTGTACGAGGCATCCTCAGCGCGGCGCTTGGTGATGTAGGCATCTATGGCCAGCTTGTACTTCACCGCCGACCTACGGGATCCGGTCACCACCATTGCCTTCGCCCGGCCTTCCAGGAGGTAGGCGATGTTGATGTGGAAGTGCTCGACGATGATCTGCACCTTCTGGCTTATGTTCGTCGGGTGGAGCAGCACCCACCGCATCAGGCCCTTGCGGGCGGTGCCCTCCTCGACCTCGCCTCCGACACCAGCACCACTTCCGGCCTTGCCCGCGATCTTCAGCGCGGTGTCGTAGCTCTGATAACCCTTCAACACATCGAGGATGTAGCCCTCCTCGATCGCCTGCTTCATCGAGTACAGGTGGAACTCGCGAGGCTTCCCGTCAGCGCCCTTACGACCGAACAGTTCGAGGGTCTTGCTCTTCGGCGTCGCGGTGAAAGCGAAGTAGGAGATGTTCTCCGACTCGGCCCGCTCCGTCATCTCGGACGCGAGGACCGCCTCCACGTCGACCTCGCCGCCGTCCTCGATCTCCTGGATCTCCTCGGCGGTCAGCACCTGCTTCAGCTTCGCGGAGATCTGGCCCGACTGGGAGGAGTGCGCCTCATCGGCGATGACGGCGAACCGCTTGCCCTTCAAACCGGCGTCGCTACGGATCTCATCCAGGGCATGCGGGAACGTCTGCAGCGTCACGACGATGATCAGTTCGCCGTTCTTCAGTGCCTGCGCCAGCAGGCCCGACTTCGACTTCGCGCCTGCCTTGCGGACGTCCTCGGGCCCAATGGTCGCGACGATCTTCCCGGTGCCGTCGATCTGTCGGATCGCGTCCTGCAACTGGGTGTCGAGCACGGTGCGGTCCACGACAACGATGACCGAGTCGAAGACCTTCTGGTCGTCAATGTGCAGCCGCGCCAGGCGGTGGGCCGTCCACGCGATGGTGTTCGTTTTCCCCGACCCGGCGGAGTGCTCGATCAGGTACCGCTGGCCGACGCCCTCCTCGCGCACCGCGTCCACGATGTTCGTGACGGCTTCCCACTGGTGAAACCGCGGAAAGAGCATGCTCGTCCGCCGCACCGAGGTGCCGGTTGAGACGTCCCACTCCTCCTTGGTCTGGACGATCATCAGCCGGCCCACGATGTTCAGCCAGGCGTGTTTCTCCCACACCCGCTCCCACAGGTATGCCGTCGCCGACCGGCCGTCAACACCGGGCGGGTTGCCCTCGCCGCTGTCGAAGCCGGTGTTGAACGGCATGAAGTGGGTCTTGTCGCCTTCCAGCTTCGTCGTCATCGCCGCGAGGTCGTTCGAAACGGCGAAGTGCACCAGAGCCCGGTGCCCGCAGGAGAGCAACGGTTCGGGACGGCCGTTCGTCAGCGGGTTGCGGTCGTGTTTGTACTGGTTGATTGCTTCGTTCAGCGACTGGGTGAAGTCGGTCTTCAGTTCCACCGTGGCCACCGGGAGCCCGTTGACGAAGAACACCAGATCGATGCTGCGCTGGTCGGCGGTCGAGAAGTGCACCTGCCGCACCACCCGCACCTTCATCGCCTCGTACTGCGCGGTGCTCGTCGCGTTGAGCGCGGTATCTGGACGGAACTGCGCCATCTTCAGCCGGCCACCGCCGATGTACTGCACCCCGTTGCGCAGGATGTTCAGCGTCCCGCCGCCGTGCTCCAGTGGCCGGTCAAGCGCCGCGGTCAGCACGTCGAGGAACTTCGCCTGCGACCCCGCCGCCTTCAACGCCTTCCCGAATGCCGCCTTCTGCGTCGCCTCCAGCCATGCGAACAGGTCGGCGGGGAACAGCGCCCGCTCTCGGTCGTACTCCCCGCCGTCGTGGTCGTTCGCCGAGTACAGCCAGCCGTGGTCCCGGAGGTACTCGCAGATCTCCTTCTCGAAGACGGCCTCGTTGTGGTCAGCCATCACGCCACCTCTCGGATGTCGATCTGCCCTGTCACGGCAGCGGTGATCAGCGCCGCGCGGCGTTCCTTTGAGAGTTCGACGAACCGCTCGGTCTCGGCCATGAGCGTATCGATCTTTGTGATCTGCTCCCTGATCTGCTGTGTAACTCGGCGCTGCTCATCAACTGGGGGGATTGGTACCGGAACTTGCACCAATCTTGACTGCCGGATACCCGCGACGGTGGACCCACTTGCTCCATCCCGCAATAGAGCTTGACCTTGGTCGCTCTCAAGGAAGAACCGGAGGTAGGTGGAGTCCAGAATATCTTCACGGCCCCGAAGTGCGAACAGGCGCTGACTCAATACAAGAGGCGCATCAGCGGGAACCTGCGCAACATTCCCCAACGGCGCTTCCGATGTGAGGAGAACGTCCCCTGCACGTAGTCGAACTGGCATCCACTTCTCGAACATCCAGTAGGGAACGAACCGTTCACGCTCAGCCCAGGAGATGTGTCCGTTCTTGATATGGATGGCCGAGACGACTGGAACACCCTGGTCGGTGAAGTCGTCGGTTCTGTCCCCAACTTTGCCAGGCGTCTTTCCTCTGTGATCGATCAGTTCTTCAAGTACCGAGCCGAGCGGCGCCGTAGGATGTGCCTGACTGAATGGGATTGCCATGACAGCAACACGGCGCTCAGTGAGCAATCCGATAAGGATCTGCTGCTCCTCGATGAGCGTGTCGATGCGAGCCGTCTCGCGGTCGAGGTAGTCGGCGATAGCGCTCTGGTCCTCCAGCGGGGGAACTGGCAGCGGGAGATTGTCCAGGTCTGGCTGCTGCACGCGGCGGTCAAACGTCGTCTGCGCCCGCGTGTACAAAAGGTACTGGTCAAGGTAAGGCTGCGATCGCAGCAGGTGATGAACGAACCGCGGAAGCATGGCACCGCGCGACCTGAAGACGCGGTAGTCCGGACTGACCGCTCCTGCGCGGCGCGACACGCCGATGCCGCCGCCGATCAACCACATCGGGTTAACCACAAGGTCGTCGATTTCGGCCACGAGATACTTCGGCAAGCTGGCCTCGTCGGGCTCCTGACGCCCGCCCATATCAGCGCGTCTGACGACTTCACCCGTTGAACGCAGCGACAACATCTCGTATGTAAGGTCAACATTTCGTCGATCGAGTCGGTCGAACAGACCCTTGAAGCGAACCACGTCCCACGACTCAGGCAGGTTCCCAAGCAACTCGGAGACTGCACGGTGTGCACCGATCAGCGTCAGAGAGTTCACCCCTCGACCTCCCTCAGCAGGCCGAGGATCTTGGCAACCTGGTTCTCCAAGTCGGCATCGATCTCGGCAAGTGGGCGGGGCGGGACGTACCGGTAGAAGTGGCGGGTGAAGGGGATCTCATAGCCGGTCTTGGTCTTCGCCCAGTCGATCCAGGCGTCAGGGGCGTGCGGCTTCACCTCTGCGTCGAAGTACGCTTGGGCGACCTTGCGCAGCCCTTCCCCGCCGGCAGTTGAGTCACCGTAGGTGAAGGGCACGTTCTCGGTGTCACGCTTCTTTGAGTCGGCCTTCGGGGCGCCCTTGCGGTCGACGACAGGGTTGCCGCCCTCGTCGAGCAACGGACGTTCGACGGTGACGCTCCAGTAGCCGAACTCGTCGTTGCGCAGCACCTTGGAGAGGTCGGGGTCGGCGTCCTCAAAGTCGGCGTACAGTTGTACGATCTTGGCGCGATCCGCGTTGCTGATCTCGCGTCCCTTGGATCCCAGGTTCTTGCGCATCTTGGTCCAGAACGACGTGCCGTCGATGAGCTGGACCTTGCCCTGGCGGTCGGGGTGCTTGGTGTTGTCGAGGATCCAGATGTACGTGGCGATGCCGGTGTTGAAGAACATGTTGGTCGGCAGCGCGATGATCGCCTCGACCAGGTCGGTCTCGATCAGCCACCGGCGGATGTTGGAGGGACCGGACTCGGCGGCACCGTTGAACAGGGGCGAGCCGTTCATGACGATGCCGACCCGACCGCCGCCGTCTTCCGGGGCGCGCATCTTGTGGGCCAGGTGCAGCAGGAAGAGCATCTGGCCGTCCGAGGTCGCGGGGAGCCCCGGCGCGAAGCGGCCGTATGGGCCGGCTGAGGCGCGCTCCTCCTGCACCGCCTTGGCGTACTGCTTCCAGTCCACTCCGTAGGGCGGATTGGACATGCAGTAGTCGAACTGACGGGTCTTGAAGGCATCGTCGGTGAGGGTGTTCCCGAAAGCGATGTTCGTCGTGTCGTGGCCCTTGGCGAGCAGGTCAGACTTGCAGATGGCGTATGACTGCGGGTTGTACTCCTGGCCGTACAGGGCCAGCTTGGCCCCGGGGTTGTGCGCGAGCAAGTGCTCCTCGGCCAGGGAAAGCATGCCGCCGGTGCCAGCGGTGGGGTCGTACAGCGACCGGATGATGTCGCCCTCGGAGAGATCGACGTCCTTGTCCGCGAAGAGCAGGTCGACCAGCAGCCGGATCGCGTCGCGCGGCGTGTAGTGGTCTCCGGAGGTCTCGTTCGCAGCCTCGTTGAACTTACGGATGATGTACTCGAACGCATCGCCCATGTCCGAGTTGGACACCACCTCGGGATGAAGGTCTACGCCGCTGAAGGACTGGACGATCTCGCGCAGGAGTCCGGCCTTCTCCAGGGCCAGGATCTCCTTCTTGAAGTCGAAGTACTCGAACACGTCCACGTCGCCGGAGAACCGGTCGATGTAGTCGGCGAGGTTGTCCGCCAGCCCATCCGCGTCGGCCAGCAGGTTCGCGAAGCCGTAGTTGGAGGTGTTGTAGAACTGCCGTCCCGTGAGCTTCTTGACCTCAACCTTGAGCCGGTTCGGATTCTCGTACCTCTCAGCCAGCTCCCGTACCGCCGCGCGATCCGGCTCGAGTACGCAGTCGAGCCTCCTCAGGATCGTGAACGGGAGGATCACTGTCCCGTACTGGTTAGGACGGTAGGGGCCTCGAAGCTGGTCAGCGATTGACCAGATGAAGCTACCGAGCGCGCTCACAAGGTTCCTCACGAAAATCGTCTAGCAGAGACGACCACTCTGCCAGAGTCAGCAGCCAGCATCCCACGGTTCAACCACAGAACCCCCTCCAAGATCGCACCCTGACCCGCTGAGATGACCCTCTGATCGTCGGCCGGGATGCTTTCGTGCCCTTCCAGGGCGCCGACCACTCGCAGTGGCGCCTGTTCTGCCCATCCTCGGGAGCCAGGCACCAGGTCGTCCTGTGGGTGGAGGGGCACTGGCATCTCGCATGCTGGCCGACCGACACGGACACCGGCCTGGCCACCCCGTAAGCACCCGCACGCTAGCGCTGGTGCGCCCTGCCAAGGGTGGCGCTCCGGGCCGCGGCCACCCCGACCTGCGACTGTCCAACTGGCCTCCGGGGGTCTGCGGCGTGGGCCAGAATGTGAGGTGCCGGCTCAGGGGCAGGCAGCGATCAACCAGCAGGGGCGGGGCATGAGCACGGAAGCGGACACGGCGCAGGATCTGACGGCTGCCTACGACAGGTGGCGCACGGCCCCGCCGCCAGAGGCTGGCACCGATCGGGTCATGGCGGTGAACCGCCTGATCAAGGTGGTGCAACCTCTCGTCGAGGTGTCGGATGAGCTGTGCAACGTCGCCCCAGGGCCCCTCAGCGGGCCGCTGGCCGCGTTCGAGTACGAGGGACGCGACTACCTGCTGCTGGCGAGCGACGCCGGTCCGCAAGATGTCGACGAAATGACTACGGCGTTCGCCAAGCTGGCCACTGCCTCCCCCGGTGTTCGGCACGTGCTGCTGTGCACCGGCCCGGAGCCCGCCCGCCAGGCCGGGCGGGCGGCGCAGTTTCTGGATGCCCTGGTGGGGCGGGTCATCGTCCTGGACCGCAGTCATCTGGACGCGGCTGTGTGCGGGGTCGCGACGCTGGCCGACCTCATGAGGGCCGCGTTCCGCCGTGGTGGTGCACTCCATCCGGCCCTGGCCGATCTTGTCCTGCCCCGCGCCGTCCCGGCCGTCCCCACGTCGATGGACCCGGCCGGACGACGGCAGGAACTCCTCACCTACTTCGCCGCTGCCCCGGCCACCGAGGCAGGGGCTGGGGGCGTGGAGGTGCGACCGCTGCTCGTCGGCGGCCTCGATGGACACGTCCCCACCGGCCTGGCCCTGGCACCGGACGGGAGAGTGCTGGTCACGGTGGACGGCGGGATCATCGACCTTGACCCGCGCACCGGCGTCACCCGTTGGTACCTGGCGCTGGCCGGCTGTGACGGCCCCGTCCTGCCCCGGGACGACGGTTCCTTTCTAGTGGTCCGCGGCGGCGCCGTGCTGCGCTGGCATGAGGGCTTGTTGAGCGCTGTGGCCGGCGGGTTCCCGCCGGGGGCGCGCTTGGTCGCCGGGGACCGCGGTGAGGTGTGGGTGCTGTCCGGCTCGGGGGTCACCTTCGGGTCCGGCAAGGGCACGCTCGCCCTGACCTGGATCGGACTCGAGGCCGGCCGCCAGGTCCGCTACCCGATCGCGTTCGACGCCGCAGTTCGCTCCACGGTGTGCCTGGGGCGGCGCCGCTTTCTGCTCGCGGCCGGTGGCCATCACGCGGTGGTCGACCTCGCGCTCAGCACCGACGCTGGCCCCCGCTCCGCCTGGATCCCCTCCCAGGCGCCCTACCCCGGCCACATGCTGGCCGCTGGCAGGGACGGTGCCTTCACGCTGTCCCCAGACGGATCCGGAACTGGTCTCCTCCTGCACCATGTGGACACCGCGGCCATGACTGGTGCCCCGGAGCCCCTCGCTGCCCCGCCGCTCGCCGTCGCCGCGGGTCTGGCCGCCGCTGGAGACGGCTCGGCCCTGCTGTTGGGCATGCTCCCCGGCGTGCCCGGCGAACAGGTGCCGGTGCTGCTGCGTCTGTCCGGTCTTCCCCACGACACCGCCAGTCCCGAGAGCCCTGCCAGCGAGACGGATACCTGGCCGCAGGGGACCCGGGAGCCGTACCGGGAGGTGGCCGAGAACGCGGCCGGAAACAAGCGGCACTACCGGCAGGAGGCCGACAAGATCGGCGCCGGCGGCCAAGGTACGGTCGCCCGCGCCACCCACAAGCCCACCGGAGTGGAGGTCGCGTTCAAGCGGCGCACCTCCGACCTGCCCGACGCGGTGGCTCGGATGACCCGTGAGATCGAGCTCGCCCGGCACCTGGGCGGCCATCCGCATGTTATGCCGGTCCTGGACGCCGCCGCCGACCACCGCTGGTTTGTCATGCCGCTCGCCGAGGCGACGGCGGAGGACCGCTGGGCCGAGCTGCGCGACCCGACCCAGCTGCGGGTCCTGGTCGACGCCGTTGCCTCCGCGCTGGCCGCTGCCCACAAGAACGGCTGGGTTCACCGGGACGTCAAGCCGTCCAACATTCTTCTTCTGAACGGGGCTTGGCGGCTCGCGGACTGGGGTCTTGTGCGCCGGCCGCGCGGCGAGACCACCAACCCCAACCGCACCCGCTTCGGCCTCGGCAGCCCCGGCTTCGCCGCCCCCGAACTCAGCCACCCCACCGGAGCCCACGACGCCGGCCCAGCCACCGACATCTACGGCCTCGGCCAAGTCATCGGCTGGGCCCTCACTGGCGAGGAGCCCCACACCAACGTCCCACTGCTCCCGCAGTCACCGAGCCCGTGGCGGCATATCGTCCAGCAGGCCACCCAGCTCGACCCTGCCCATCGCCCGCAGGACATCGCCGCGTTTCTGGCCCTCGTGGAACGGGAAATGGCCGCGTCCCAGGAACTGCCCACCGTGCGTGCGCAGCGTCTGCTGGCCGAGGCCAACATGAAGCGCGGTAACGGCCCCGGCGCGGCCGACGAGCTCCTGGATCTGGCTGCCGCGAACCCCACGGACACCTACCTGTACCTGGAGGTCCTGTCCGAACTCGAGCAGCCCGGGCCGGCGCTGCTGCGCAACCCACGGCGGGCCGCCACCGTGCTGCAGGCGATGGGCACCCACCGGCACGCGGACCCCTGGCCCAGCTTCGCCACCATGGACCGGGTGATGCTGTGGCTCCTGGAAGCGGCACGGACAGCCGGCAACGCCGGCGAGCTCGAGCTGCTGGCGGAGGCAGCCACCGCGCTGTGCTCCTGGGATGAGGCCCAGAACCAGTGGACGCCGCAAGGCGCCACCCTGCGGTGGCTGCGCACCCTACGAGGCACCATGGCAACCGAGGTGGCTGGCGTGCTGCGCCGCTTCCCGGCATCGGCCCGCCACTACCGGGACCTGACCGGCGAGATGGGCGTGGACCTGGCGATCCGCTCCGCAATCCACCACGTCACCCGGGACCAGCCGTGAGCACCCCGGGCTGCGGCAGGCCGCTTTCACCGAGGAACACCGCCCGAGGTCCCGGGGTGCGGGCTGTCACAGCCGGTGCTGCGCGCTGGTCGGCGTCGAGGTCGACGTGCCGGCCCTGCCGCAATCACGGATGGCCCATCTAATGAGCGACGTGACTGCCTCTCTCCTGGCGAGCGAGTCCACCCGACTATGCTCCTCTGGTTGCCCCGCATCCGCCTGACCACCGACGCTGGGCCGGCCTCGTCCGAAACTGCCAAGGTCGACGGGGAGAAGTTGCGGTGCTCCTGCTCAGTCAGGGCCTCGGGCACCTTGACGGCGCGGTAGAAGTCGTCGCGCTCCACAAGACCTGGAGGGCGGCCCACTGGGTGCCCCCGACGTTGTCCTGGGTAGACGCCCGCCCTTCTGCACTTCTCGCGCCCCGGCCAGGCCGTGTCGCCGCGGGCAGTGGGTCCTGTGAGGTCAGACGGCGAGGGCGAAACATGGTCTCCACCTTCGAACAAATTCCCTGACGGATAGTGTCGCCGAGGACGGCCCGCACTCTTGCGGCTTCGACCGAGAGGCCACCCTTCACCACCCCGCCGGGCTCCGTTGGATCCCTCAATCCAGCCCGTTGAGAACAAGGTCAAGCAATGCGCCTGCGCCCATAGTTGGTGGATTTGACCGTGACGGCTCCCCGACGGAGCCAACAAAACTGGCGATCAGGCGGTACTGGCCCCATCGGGTCAGCAGATCGCCCAACATTCGCAGCCTGGGCGTGCTAGCGTGACAGACAGTCATACGGTCCGCCGGGCTTCCGATGTTTGGACATGCCCCCACCCGTAACGGAGTTCCTTCATGCTGCCCTCGCGCATGCCCGCGAGCGCTTCGGCTATGTCCGGACGCGCCACGCCAAACCAGGTCCTGCTCTGCGCCCCTTGTGTGACACAGCCACAGGTGTTCTCTTCCTGACTTTGGAAGATTTGAGCGGTGAGCTGTGGCGCGGGGCTAGGTCCGTGCGCCAGCTCTGGCAACCCGGCATCATGCATCGCCCACGTTCGGCGCCGCTGGGCGCCTACACGCGCGGCCTCTCCTAAGGACTTCCGTGCTGTCCGTCTACACTGCCATTGGCTCTTCCCTCCTCGCTGTCTCGACGATCGTCCGCGTCATCGTCCGGGCTCGACTGACCCGGCAGATCGCCAGCGAGGCACTCGCCAACTCTGATCCCAAGGACAGGCCTGAGATCCTCAAGGCCCTCCCCAAATGAACGAAGCTGCTCCCCCATCATCCGTTTTGTTACTGTCTCCCAGCCGGCCAATCCACGAAGCCTGCCCCAGTAGCAAGGAGGAGATAAGTGCTGTATCGCGGTCCCGCATCCCTCCTGGCTGCGCAGGCCCTGTCTGGGGATCTCGCGTCAGCAGTCGAGCAGGGCTCACTGCTCCTCCGCGGGCACCAGCCGAGTCAGGCCGAGAGGCACATGTGGAAGCGCGGGCTACCAGGAGTTCTAAGCGTTCTCCTGGAAGCCGGTCTCGGCCAGGTTGAGGTGTTGGTTGACTATGACCTCCCCTTCACTAACCGGTCAGCCGACCTCGTGCTAGCAGGAATTCATCCTGTAACGGGGGATCCGTCCTACGTAGTTGTTGAAGTGAAGCTGTGGTCGCAAGTCGAGCCTGATGGCGAGATCGCACACCTGTGCCGAGTCCCCGGCCTCGCGCGTCCTCTACTCAACCCGATCGAGCAGGTGCGCGGCTACTGCTCGTATCTGGCGTCGTACAACGCGGCGCTAGCCGACCGTCCTGAGCGGATCTCGGGTGTTGCATTCCTTCCCTACGTCGCGGAGTTCGCGACTGAGGAAGCTCTCGCCGTGAGCCCGAGCTCCAACGTCGCGATGTTCACTGGGGGGCAGCGACCGAGCTTCATTCACCTTCTGCGCTCGCTACTAGCCCCAGCAGACGGTGCCGAGTCAGCTGATCTTCTTCTGTCTGCGAAGACTCGGCCAACACCACAGCTCGTGTCGGTAGCTGCCGCCGAAGTACGCGAACGTGAGCAGTTCGTCCTGCTGGACGAACAGCGGGTTGCGTGTGAGGTGGTGCTGCACGCCGTGCGGCGGGCCCAGCAGACTGATCGCAAGGAGGTGGTTGTGATCACTGGCGATCCGGGCACTGGGAAGAGCGTTATCGCGCTGTCGCTCCTGGGCGATATGTACAGGCATGGTGTTGCGGCTCTCCACGCGACCGGATCCAGCTCCTTCACCACCACGATGCGTCGGACGGCCGCAGCGCGAAAGCGTCAAGTGCAGGAGCTGTTCAAGTACTTCAACAGCTTCATGACCGCCGAGCGCAACGGACTCGACGTTCTAATCTGCGACGAGGCACATCGCATCAGGGAGACGTCCGCGAACCGCTACACACGCGCGGCCCAGCGCACGGGAAAGTCCCAGATCGAGGAACTGATCGACGCCGCCCGCGTACCGGTGTTCCTGCTAGACGAGAACCAGATCGTCCGGCCGGGCGAGATGGGCACAGTGGACCTGATCCGCGCCGCCGCCGGCGCAAAGGGCCTGGATTGCCAAGTGATCGAACTAGGCAGCCAGTTTCGCGCTGGAGGTAGCGACGCCTACCTGCACTGGGTGGTGCGACTCCTCGGGCTGGAGCCAGGTGGCCCTGTGGAATGGGAGCCCGACGGCAAAGTAACCCTGGAGGTTGTCGACAGCCCCGAAGAGCTGGAGGCGTTCCTCGACGCCCGGCGCGTGGAGGGGTTCAACGCCCGTATTACAGCTGGGTACTGCTGGAAGTGGACGACGAAGATCGCACCTGGAGATCCGCTTCCTCTAGACGTGCAGATCGGTGACTGGGCCCGGCCGTGGAACGTGTACGGCGACCGCTCGATCGCCGGCGCCCCGCCGGCCGCCCTGTGGGCCACCGACCCGGCCGGCTTCGGCCAGGTCGGCTGCGTATACACCGCGCAGGGCTTCGAGTACGACTGGAGCGGCGTCATCCTCGGACCGGACCTCGTCTGGCGCACCGACCGGTGGATCACCGACCGCACGGCCTCCAAGGACCCCGTCTTCCGCAGGTCCACCACCGACGCCGACATCGACCGCCTGATCCGCAACACCTACAAGGTGCTGCTGACACGAGGAATGATCGGCACCGTCGTGTACTCCACGGACCCGGAGACGCGCGCCAAGTTGCGGGAGCTGGTCTCCGGTCAACACGTCGGCTTGGTCGAAGTGGAGCACACGTCGGACTGAGCACCGAGCCGGAGCGGCGCCTCAGGGGGCGGTACCGACTCATGCGGCCTACCATCTCTTCAGCGGGGCGCCGCCCGACGATGTCGGCACCACCGAGCACTTCATCTGGACTCGGGCTGACTCTATGGCTGCGGTGGCTGTCTCGGCGGGGCCGGTTGGACGGCCTGAAGGCCAACTGAGCGCCGGGCCGGTGGGCCAGGCGATGTGGTCGCTCGGCCTGCCCGCTGCTCGCTGTTTGCCGAGCTGACGTCAGGGCGCGCCAGTTTCTGCGCCCGTTGGAGGCCTCGTTGCCGCTGCGGGCCTTTTGCGGGTCCTACGCATCGAGGACTGGCGAGGGACGCCGTAGAGCAGCGCCCCGTCGAGGTCGCTCCGAGGTTGTTGACTCGTGGCCGCTTCTGCGGCCTTCTTCTCCGTGTCGCGCTCCGCCTCCAAGTCCATCTTCTTCGTCGTGTACATCAGGGCGGAAAATGCAAACCCCATGACTGGGGCGGCGATGACGCACGATGAAAGGAATTCATGGGCGCCATAGGAAAGGTATCGGTCCCAGAATCGAGCCATCTGCTGCACCGGCAAGAGTGGTGCGATGAAGTCATGCAGCATCAGGCTGAAGCGTAACTTGCTGTAGCAGTACCAAATACCTAGGACAAGCAACGGAACGCGACGTAGGGCTCGTGAGTCGCTGGTCAATACACGCAGTGCCAGCCACGCCATGCGGATTGTTGCCTGCGGGACCAGGACGAGGAACCGGAACCACCACTCGCCATGGCCGATCGACTTGTTCATGGAAGTCTCGGCCAAGGTCTCGAAGAGCTTCCCGTCCCAGAGTTCGCCGAATTCATCGATGACTTGATCACGCCGCCTGGCTCGGCTCTGTGCTCGGGCTTCACGACGCATTCGCCATCGAGCGCGCCAACCCGGGGACCAGTGATGGTCCAGCAGAATGCTGGCCGGCTCAGAATCGGATCGCAGGTCGGAGACGTTGGTGTGGTAGTACGGCGCGTTGAGAAGACGGTGGCCGGCCGCTACGTGCTCGCTGATCTGCCGCTGCTCTTCGGCGTCGAGCTGGCTCTTGTCGACCGTGGCGAGGACCGAGATCCTGGGCGTCTCGCCGTTGGCGTAGAGGATGCCGAGCCAGGCGTTCATGCCCTTGTTGGTGGGCTTCGCGAGGTGCTGGGCCAGCCGCTCGTGGACAGGGTTGACCGTCTGTCCGATGTATCTGATCTTGTCGTCGCGAGGATCGGTGAGCTTGTAGATGGAGCCGTTCGTACGTGCATCTGAGCGCCGTCCGGCCATGCCGTTTTCCTCTCCCTGTTAGACCCCTCGGGGGAGGCTACCGGCACCCACCGACACTGATGCTCGTAGCCGGATTCCCGGCGGCCCTGGCCCTTCCACTGACTGCGCCCTGCTGGGCTGTCTTCGAGGTGTTCTGTCCGGCCGCCGGGGCCCGCTCTCGATCGCCCCGCCGGATGGAGCGTCATCCCTCACTCCGCAGGCCCTGGTGCGCCCTTGGAGTGAGAGAGGGAGGACTGACCCAGCGAGGTGGAAGCGGTGCTCGTCCGACGGGTAGCGGTTCGGGCCGGGCCGGTGCTGGCTCTGAGCCGGGAGGGTTCGTCCTGCTGCATGGTCAACTCGGGCTTGTGGGCGTAAGGGTGAGCTTGACCAGGACCGGGGTGGGCTTCTGGGTGTTGCCGGACGCGTCGGCCAGCAGCCAGCCCTCAGCTCGAGCGGCGCTCGTGCGCTTCATGGTGAGGTCGGTGGCCCGGTTGGCGGTGAAGGTCAGGAGTTCGGTCCAGTCCGGTGCCTGCCGGAGGTCAAGGCGTTGAAGGCTTCCGTCGACGGAGCTGCGGATGCCGGCCGCGAGGATGGTGTATTCGTCTGGGCCGGTGGCCGCGCGAGGGTCGGGAACGGCGGAGTCGATCCAGTCCTCCTTGTCGGCGGACGGGTTCTTGCTGACGTCGATGGGGGTGCTGCGCCCAGTGCCGCTGAGGAAGTGTCGCTCGTCGCCAAGGTGGATAGCCCGCATGCCGTTGGGAAACGGGACGTCGTGGCGGGTCTCGTCGCCGGGCCGTTCGCCGATGCGGTTGATGGTGACCGATCCGTCGGCCAGTCCCCCGACCTGGTTGTAGACCCACAGGGTGCCGTCCCGCCCGGCTTCCAGGGTCGCGTAGCCGCCGAAGCCGCCGGCCACGAGCTGAAGGTCGCGGGTCTTGGGGTGCCAGCGTACAAGCGCGCCGCGGCACAGCACGGTCACCGAGCCGTCGATGCTGCGGACGGCCCGGTCTTCGGTGCCGGGCAGCGCCAGGGCCCACTTGATCTTGCCGGTCGTGGTGTGGAGTTCAATCACGCCGGCGTTGGTCGTGATCAGGAGCCGGTTGGCGGGAGCAGCGCTGATTCCGCTCGGGTGCTGGTCGGACTGCCAGACTCCGGTGAACTCCACGCTGGCGTCCACACCTTCGGCACTGGTCTTGACGATCGGCCAGGGCGGCGGGGCGGTGGCTGTCCGCGTAAGCACGGGAACGTCCGGTTCGGCGTGCCGGGGGACGACGATGTCGGCCAGGGGGACCAGCCGGTTACCGGAAGCGGCAGTCTCGCCGTAGAGTCGGTGCAGCAGCTCCTCTGGGTCGAGTAGCCCGCACAGGGCTGCCTCTATGTGGGAGCTGTCCATCAGGAGCAGCTCGTTGTGGCGGTTGATCCACTCCAGTGCGTTCGAGTTGAAGCCGGTCGCGGACAGGACGATGGCGCGGGTACCTGGGGGGCGGGTGGAGAGCCGCTCGGAGAGCTTGGTCAGAGGGTCCGCGCTGAGGGGGTCGGCTTCCCACTTGGCTTCGAGAATGTAGTTGTGGCCGATCGTGAAGAAGACGTCCGTCTCGTCCCTGCCGCCTACCCCGATCACACTGGGCCGGGCATCGTGTCCCCACGCCTTGAGGACGTCGGCGATCAGTGTGTTGAACGCCTGCCCCCGCTTCTGGGGCGTCAGGCCGGAATCATCGCGCAGACCCTTGTAGGTGGCCAGGAGGCCACGAAGGCGCAGAGTGAGGTTCAAGTCCACCGCGTCATCCTCGCGGATCGAACGCGGATAGCGAAAAGGCGCGGCCAAAGCAGGCCGGCTACCGCCGATCACAGATCCGGCCATTGCGGCTCCCCTCTGGCAGGGAAGGCAGATGGCTGTGGCTCGCCGGGGCGGCGGTTCGGCGGCGTTCCAACGCCAGTGGTCTTCATCACCTTGACCCGTGATCGGACCGCACCGCTATTGACTTCCTCTACGGGGTAGTCGCGGGCGCGGCTGCGGAAGGGAACGATCTGGCGTCCCGCCGCCAGCAGGGCCGCCGTTGTCACCGGGGCGCGCCGGGCGGCGGGGTTGCTGGTGGGGTCGGCAACTTCCTGGAACTCCACTGCCTCCAACGTTGGCCGCCAGGCCGCCACCGTGGGCGGAGAGGGCGGCCCAAAAGGCGGGGTCGTGGTCCAAGACGTAGGCGGGGAGCACGTTGAGACGCCCGCAGCCGGAGTCCGTCTGGTCGTAGGCGACAACACCGGTGAGGTAGCAGTCGCAGAACACCGCCGCCCCGGACAGCCCCGCAATCGGTGAGGTACCAACCGCCGGCCACTCGGTGGCGGGGGCGCAGGTCCATGATGTACTGGTTGCCGACGAAGCTACTGCCCCGGGCTTACTTTCCCGTGCAGGTGCGAGCGCTCGACCACGTGGCCGCGGCGCTGGGTCTCGTCGGGGACGCCCCAGGTCTCGCACGGGGTGCCAGGACGCATGGTGTCCGACCGACCCCACTGAACGGGCGCTGCGGGCGGCTGCCAGTGTGGGGACTGGTCGATGAGAACGAGGGCGGCGGCGTCGCCCCCCCGGGGTGCCGGAACATACGACCTGGCCCTCCAGGGCGCCGGTGCCAGCGGGGTGGAACACCTTCACCTTGACGCCGAACAGTCCGGTGACGTGGGCGAAGGTCAGGACCAGGCGATCGCCGACCGCGTACCCCGACCCGCGCCCGCCCAGACCGTCCACCCGGCAGACCGTACCCGCTCCACCCCAGCCCCCTACCCCCGACCACGGGCAGCTGGGAGTGCTCCAGGTCGTTGGCGAAGGCCTTGCGCTCGCCGGTGCTCCAGGTGTCAGCACCGACTGGCGGGGAGCGTTATTCCGAACGTGCCACATTCGCCTGTCGAAGCATTCTACGGCTCCCATCCCGTCCATCTACGGCTCGGACTCGAGCCAGGTGGCCATGCCCGGGGCGTGTTGTAGGGCTGGTTCGAAGTGGTTCGTTTTGGTCTGGGCCAGGCTGCGGTAGATGGTGATGGCTTCCTGAGCGGCGGCCACACCCTCATCCCACCGACCCACCTCGCTAAGGTCGTAGGAGAGGCTGTTGAGGGATCTTGCGAGGTCGGGCAGGTGGGCGTCGGGGTTGGCCTCGACGAGGACACGGCGGATGGTGACAGCTTCCTGGACCGCGGCGAGGGCCTCCTCCCGCCGACCCACCTCATCCAGCCATAGGTTGAGGTTGTAGAGAGCGTCGGCGAGGTCGGGCAGGTGGGCGTCGGGGTTAGCCTCGACGAGGGTGCGGTAGATGATGACGGCTTCCTGAGCGGCGGCCACACCCTCATCCCACCGACCCACCCCACCAAGGCCGAAGGCGAAGCTGTAGAGAGCGTCGGCGAGGTCCGGCAGGTGGGCGTCGGGGTTAGCCCCGACGAGGGTGCGGTAGATGGCGACGGCTTCCTGAGCGGCGGCCACACCCTCATCCCACCGACCCACCCCACCAAGCCGGAGGGCGAGGTTGTTGAGGGCCAGGGCGAGGTCGGGCAGGTGGGCCTCGGGGTTGGCCCCGACGAGGGTGCGGCGAATGGTGACAGCTTCCCGGATCGAGGCCAGGCCCTCATCCCACCGACCCACCCCACCAAGGCTGACGGCGAGGTTGTTGAGGGATCTTGCTAGGTCGGGCAGGTGGGCATCAGGGTTGGCCTCGACGAGGGTGCGGTAGATGGCGACGGCTTCCTGGACAACGGCCACACCCTCATCCCACCGACCCACCCCACCAAGGCCGGCGGCGAAGTTACTGAGGAACCTTGCAAGGCTGGGCAGGTGGGCATCGGGGTCGGCCTCGACAAGGACACGGCGATGTCGGACGAGTGCACCGGCGAGGCGGGCAGCGGTGATAGCGAGGCGGTGGCTGGCCCGAGGGAAATGGTCATGGAGCGCGTCAAGAGTGTCGAGGGGGGTGTCAGGGTGGGTGGTGATGGCGTCGAGTGCGGTGACGAGCGGGGACGGGCGGGCGGTACGGGTGGCGGTGGCAACGATGTGGGCTGCGAGTTGCCGATCGTGGCGGACACACAGGTCAGTGAGCTGGGTGTCCAGGCGGCTCTGGAAGACGGAGTGGGTTGCGGCGCGGCTGTAGACAGTGAGGAGTTGTCCGGCCTGGGCGTCGTCGGCGCCGTGAAGGAGATGGTCGGCGAGGCGGGGGTCGGCTTCGAGGGTACGGCCTACGTGGCGCTCGGCGAGACGGTCGGGCTGGAGGGCTCCCCAGAGCGGTCCGCCGGTCGCCGAAGTGGGATAGAGGGTGGCGAGCCAGGTGGTGACCCGGTCGCGACGGTCGCGGGGCTGGTCCGCGAGCGCAGGCAGGCGTAGCCACAGGTGGTCGGCGTGTTCGCGGTCGGTGGCGCCGGTGAGGTGGGCAGCGGCGATCGCGGTCTTCAGGGTGTCCATGCTCAGGGCGGGGGCGAGGCCGCGAGCGGTGGCGCTGTCGCGCCAGTAGCGGACTTCGTGGCCGAGAAGCCGGTCTTCGACGTTCCACGCATCACCCTCGCCCTCAATCCCGAACACGCTCTCGGGCCCGCTGCTTACGGATTCCGTCGGGGCGGTATCGAGGAGGTCGGCGAGGGCGGTCATGTGGAGGGTGAGGGCGTTGCCGTAGGTGCCCTGGCCGAGGCGACGGGGTTCGGGGAGGGTCGCGGCGGCAGCCATCCAGTCGTAGCCGACGAGGCCATCGACGAGCGGGAGCGCAGCGGCGAGTGCCCGGGCGGCGTCGCGGTAGTGGTCTGCCCGTTGGCCGGGATCGTTCTCCAGGGGGGTGAGGTGGTGGGTGCGGGCGGTGGTGAGGTGGTCCTCGGCCTGGTGGGTGGCGGTGCGGGCCTGCTGCCACCAATCGCTGGCGGTGCGGGCCAGGAGCAGTAGCTTGAACGGGCTGGTGCCGGGGTGTTCGGCGGCGGCTTCGATGAGGGCGGTGAGCTGGTCGGGCCGGGTCTCGGCATAATCGAGGACGATCAGCAGAGGCCTGGCCGCCCGTCGGAGTTCCAGCAGTTGCTGGGTGCTGGCGCTGGCGCGCGGCCACAGGACGGTCCAGCCGTCGGCGATGAGCTGGTGGGTGAGGTGGTGAGCGAGGCGGGTCTTGCCCTGCCCGCCTGGGCCGTGCAGAAGCCACGTCCCGAACCCGTCCCCTCGGCACCAGCTCTGCAGGTCGGCGATCAGGTCCTCGCGGCCGTGAAAGGGGACGGTCTGCCTACCGGCCTCCAGCAGCGCCCCAGGTGTGGTTGGCGGACGGCGCCGGGTCGGGAACTGGGTGGGGTCGGCGAGGTCCTGGAACTCCACCGCTTCCAGCCCGCTCGCCGGGCCGCCACCGTGTTCGGCCAGGGCGGTGCGGAAGGTGGGGTCGTGGTGCAGGACGTAGGCGGGGACGACGTTGAGGCGGCCGTGGGCGGAGTGGGCGCGGTCGGCGGAGACGACGCCGGTTAGGTAGCGGTCGCAGAACACCGCTGCCCCGGACAGCCCCGCGAACGGTGAGCTGCCGTCCTGCGGCCATCCGGCGGCGGGGGTGCGCAGGTCCATGACGTACTGGTTGCCGACGAAGCCGCTGCCCGGGTTCACCTCCCCATGCAGGTGCGAGGCTTCGACCGCGTGGTCGGGGCGGTGGGCCTCGTCGGGCATGCCCCAGGTCTCGCACGGGGCGCCGGGGCGTGTGGTGTCTGGCCGCCCCCACCGTACGGGCGCGGTCGGCGGCTGCCAGTGAGGGGAGTCGTCGACGAGGACCAACGCAGCGTCGTCGCGCCCACCGGAGGTGCCGGCCCAGACGACCTGTGCGGTTGCGGTGCCGGTGCCGACCGGGTGGAGGACGGTCACCCTGGTGCCGGTTGGACCGGTGACGTGGGCGGAGGTCAGGACCAGATGCCCGCCGACCGCGTACCCGGACCCGCGTCCGCCCGGCCCGTTCACCCCGGCAAGACGTACCCGCTCCACCCACGCCCCCTACAACCCGCCCTGCATGCCGCCCGCTGGCCGCGACCGGACGACGGCCGCGATCCCGGTCCTCAGTCGCTGATGCGCCCGCTGGTGTCGCCGGGCCCCGCCGGGCGCTCCTGCGCGGAGCTGACCAGGAGGTCGCCCCCGTCGGGGCGCTTGGGGGTGAGGGTGAAGGAGACCCGGTGGGTGCGGGTGCGGGAAAGACCGGCCTCGGTCTCCGCGCCGACCGCGAACAGCTTGAAGCCGGCCTTCGCCTTCGCGTCGGCGCGCAGCTCGACCTCGAACTCCATCTCCACCGGACCCACCGCGAACACCACCCCGGGGTCGTCTCCGACCTGGGCCGCCGCCTTCAGCAGCTCGTCGCGCACCGCCGCGACCGCGTCCGCCAGCGGAACATCCATTCGCACCCACCCCTTGAACACCTGACCTGCGATCATGCCGATGCGGACACCGTAGAGCCCGCGCACCGGCACACGCAGGCGAAAGCCCAACTCAGCCGAACCTGCCCGCCTGTCCATCGGCTCTGGGCGGGCGGGGGGACTATCAGGATTCCGGTGTACGACACCCGGTTGGCCTAGGTATTGATCTTGTTGTCGGGGGTGGGCCGGTTGGCTCACGCCCGTCCGGCTGACAGGCGTCCGTCGAAGGCGATGTCGAAGGCGTTCAGGGCTCCGAGCCAGCGGTTGCTCCAGCGCTGCCGGCCCCGTCCGGTGGGGTCGAGGGCGAGGGTGGCCAGGTAGAGCCGCTTGAGGGCGGCCTGCTCGTTGGGGAAGTGGCCGCAGGCGCTGGCGGCCCGGCGGTAGCGGGAGTTGAGGCTCTCGATGGCGTTGGTGGTGCAGATGATCTTCCGGATCTCGGTGTCGAATCCGAGGAAGGGCACCATCTCGGACCAGGCCCTCTCCCAGAGTCTCACCACGGCCGGGTAGTTGGCCTCCCAGGCGGCGGCGAACTCCGCGAAGCGGTCCAGGGCGGCCTGCTCGTTCGGCGCGGTGTAGACGGGCTTGAGGTCCCGGGCCACCGCCGCCCAGTCCCGTTTGGAGGTGTAGCGGAAGGAGTTCCGCAGGAGGTGGACGATGCAGGTCTGGACGACGGTCTGCGGCCAGACCTGGGCGACGGCTTCGGGCAGCCCGGTCAGGCCGTCGCAGACCAGGATCAGGCAGTCCTTGACACCTCTGTTCTTGATCTCGGTCAGGACGGACTGCCAGTATTTCGCGCCCTCGCCGCCGCCGGTGGTCCACAGGCCCAGGATGTCGCGGTAGCCGTCGGCCGTGACGCCCAGGACCACGTAGACGGGCCGGTTGGCGACCTGGCCGTCTCGGACCTTGATGTTCACGGCGTCCACGAACAGGACCGGGTAGACGGGGTCGAGCGGGCGGCTTCGCCAGTCGGCCATGCCCTCCAGGACCCGGTCGGTGATCGTGGAGACGGTCTCCTTGCTCGTCGCCATGCCGTAGACCTCGGCCAGGTGTGCGACGATCTCGCCCGAGGTCAGGCCCTTGGCGGTCAGCGAGATGACCAGGTTGTCCAACCCTTCGGTGCGGCGCGAATGCCTCGGCAGCACCTTCGGTTCGAAGGTCCCTGCCCGGTCCCGCGGGACCTCGACCGTGACCGGCCCGGCCTCGGTCATCACCGTCTTCGAGCGGTAGCCGTTGCGGGCGTTGCCGCCCTTGCGCGCCGAACGACCCGGCTCGCAGTGGGCGAGGTGCTCGTCCATCTCCGCCTCCAGGGCCTCCTGGAGCAGGTGCCGGGTCAGCTGCTGCAACAGCCCGCCCTCACCGAGCAGCTGCATCCCACCGGCTCTGGCCTGCTCGGCCGCCAGCTCGGCGACCGACGCCACCACATCCGACCCGCCTGTGTTCTTCCTCGGACCCATGTCCAAGGCATCGGCCGTCCCCGCCTCCGACGAAACCCTCCCGTCAGAAGCCGACCCGATCCGGTGATCCGCCAGAGTGCTCATCAGTGACTCCCTTGATCAGGGTGTCCACCGAATTCCTGATACTCCCCGGGCGGGCTCACTGCCGGCTACGCGCAGGTGTCGAGCATCTCGACCAGCGCCGTCTTCTCGGACTCGGTGACGGTCAGGCCGTAGAGGTGCTTGATGTCGGTCCAGGCCCGGGAGTAGGTGCACCAGTACGACCGCAGCGGCGGCCTCCAGGCGTCCGGTCCCTTGTCGGCCTTGGCCCTGTTGCTGGCGGCGGAGACGGCGACCAGCTGGGAGTGGGCCAGGTCGTTGGCGAAGGCGCGGCGCTTGTCGGTGGTCCAGGTGTCGGCACCCGCCCGCCAACTCGCCGCCAACGGAACCAGATGATCAATGTCGAGGGCCTTGGCGTCGGTGAAGGTCTTGTCGTCGTAAGGGCTCACCCAAGTGCCGGAGACGGCGCGGCACTGGTCGTCCTGGACGACGTCCTGGCCGTCGCGGGCGAGAACCACCTCGCGGGTGTCGCAGGTACCGTACTGCTGGACCCAGTGCGGGAAGCGGTCCCGCGAGTACCCCTCCATGGAGTGCGGGGCTTCGACGACGAGTTCGTCCAACTCGGTACGGGCTTGGTCGGCCGGAGGCGGTTCGGGCAGCTGCCGGTGCTGGGCGGTGGCTGCGGAGGTGGCCGGTGGTACTGCGGCTGCCGCTGCTGGCGCGGCTGTGGGGGCGAGGACGAGGGTGAGTGCGGCAACGGTGGTGGCGCCTCGGCGCCACCAGGCAGAGGTGGTCATGCGGCAAGGGCTACCGGCCGGGGACGGCCGACCGTCGTACCGTCACCCGGTGGTCGGCGCGCCGCCGGTCCCGTTGACGTGGGCGGGCCAGGCGGCAGCCCGGGCCTGGAGGTAGGCGGTCCAGTCGGTCACGGCCCAGGAGCGCCATCGGGTGAGGGTGTTGAGGTTGAGGCCGAGCATGGGGGCGAGGACGGCCGGGGGCATGTCCTGGGCGAGTTGGACGAGGGCGGCGGCCCGGGCCGGGCGGCTGGGGATGCCGTGGGCGGTGAGGCGTCGCGCGAGTGCGGAGCCGGTGATGTGCCGTCCGGGTTCGGCGGAGGGGAAGAGCCATGGATTGGGGTGGTTGGCTGCCCAGCCAGGTGGTCGCGGCCGGTCGGCGAAGTCGGCGAGGAGCCGGACCAGGGGGTCGGGCAGGTAGATGGGCACGCGGTCCAGGAGAAGGACGGTCTCGCCGGCCCGCTCGGCCACGGAGTCGGTCGGCAAGGCGGCGATCCGGGTGACCTCCTGGCCGAAGAGGTAGAGGACGGCCCCGGCGGCGCGCACGTCGGGCGGTAGTTCCGGGTCGGTCAAGCACTGGTGGAGGCTCTCCCAGTGGGAGTCGTCGTCCAGGGCGACGGGTCCGGGCGGGGACGGCGAGGTCGCGGCTGTGGCCGCGGCGTGCGGCCCAGAGGAGGAAGTCGCGGACCTCGTAGCGGGTGCTGCGGCCTCCGGCCAGCCACCGGTCGACCTCGTGCTGGCTGACGTCGGCCAGGGCCAGGTCGGCCTTGGCCATGGTGGCCAGGAAGTCGGCGGCGGTGTCGGGTCAGGCTCGGGCGCCCTCTCGATCGGCCGCTGCCCGCTTCCTCTCTGCCGACTCTCGCCGGAGACACTCGCGCCGCTGTCCCGGGCCTCCGGCCGGGGACGGCGTGTCCAGGATGGGCGAGGGGCCGGGCCGGATTCCCGGACGGCGCTGGTGGTCAGTCCTCGTAGACGAACTCGTGCGTGTGGCGGCGGTAGGGCCCCGAAACGGCGGCGAGGCGGTTCGGCGGCCACACGTCGGAGCTCTCGCTGAGGCTCAGTTGGCCGTCCTGGCGCACCATCCAGACGTCCTCGTAGTCGAGGTGCAGGACCGCGTCTCCGGGCACCCGCGCGAGGAGGGCGTCGGCCAGGCGGACCATGTCGTCCTGCTGGCCCGAGAGGTCTGCGTTCTTCCCCAGCCGGAAGTCGATCGAGACGGTCGGGGTGAAGACGCGGCCGCCGATCTGCGGGTCCCCCCAGGCGATGGGCCTGCGCTGGGTTACCCGGATCCAGGTGCCGTACGCAGTGAGTGCTCCGGGCGCGACCAGTGTGTCGACGGTCTCGGAGAGTCCACCGCGGGCAAGCGCTGCTGGTTCGAAGCCGCGAACGCCGCGACCAGCTGGAATGGCCCCAGGTCATTGGCGAACCCGCGGTGCTCTTCCATGGTCCAGACGTCGGCAGCGGCTGACGAGAGCGTCATTGCGGGCCTGATCTATTCCTGGGTCGGTGCTCGCTGTCTTTGTACTCGCGAGACGGTGGCCGCTGCCCTGCCCGTCCTGCTCCGCGTCACCTGGCCCGGATCCACACCCCGCTCCCGTCCGACGGTCCGCCGCCCGCCGTCACCTGCACGGCGGGCGGTACGGCGTGCCAGGGAAGTAGCGGTGCCATTGGTCGGCGGTGATGGTGGCGCCGACCAGGTCGCAGAGGCGGGCGGTGACCCGGTCGATGTCGGGGTCGACGAGGTAGGCCCGACCCTTCCCGCTGCTGTAGAAGTCATTGGGATCGGCTTGTTTGTCGATGAGGAGAGCCTGCCCGTCGGGGCTGAACGAGGCGGCGTCGATCACGCCGGGGAGGGTCAGCGTGCCCACTTCGGTGGCGGCGCGCGGATCCTCCACCCGCCACAGATGGAACTGGCCGACGAGGGGGTCGGTGCGCCGCAACGCATTGGCAAAGCTGACAAGCAGACGGCCATCGGGGCTGAACCCGATCCCACCCGGCCGTTCGGCGGTGAGTGCGTTGGTCTTCACGGGGTGGTGGATGTCGGAGACGTCCCACAGGTCTATGGTCTTGTCGGTCGTCACCGCCAGGGTCCGTTCGTCGGGGCTGAGCCTCATGCCGTTCACGATGCCGTTGAGAAGTTCGGCGTGGTCGGGATGACCGGGGTCGGCGAGATTCCACAGCTGGATGGACTTCGGGTTCTGGGACTCGCTGCCGGTGGCGATGGCTAGCAGGTCCGATGTCCTGCTCTCGAACACGACGTCGTTGCCGAACGCGAGTGAGGGCGAGGCGACGGGTCGGCGGGGATCGCCGAGGTCCCAGACATCGATTCTCTGGCGGTCCTGCCGTTGGTCGATGGACACCAGTTTCCGCTTGTCGAGGAGGAGGCGGCCGGGCGGCTGCGGGGACTGCACGGTGGACAGCGGCTTCGCGGCGTTCGGGTCGCCGACGTCCCACAGGTGGATCAGCCCGTCGCTCCCGTGGAGGGCGAGGATTCCGTCCGCCAGGGCCACGTGGGCGTCGTGATGGCCGAAGCCGCTGTGGGGGACGTTCTCGGCGATCTCGTTGAGCGTGCTCCCCGGCGCCGGGTGGTCGGGGTCGGTGATGTCCCAGAGCTGTGCCGGACCGCCCTTGACGTACGAGAGCAGGGCCCGGTCATTGACCAGCAGGACGTTCGGAGCCATCAGCGTGCCGGCCGGGCGCACGTCGTAGGGCCCGTTGGTCCGCCACAGCCGGTACCTCTGCGTGAAGCTCTCGTAGTGGATGCGGGCGTCGGTGGCCCAGGCCAGGACGCGGCCCTCCGGGGAGTAGTCGCCGTCCGCGCGGGTGTTGGGCAGGGTGGAGTCGATGGAGGGGTACCAGTGCATGATCTCCGGTTCGGCGCCTGCGCTGAACAGGGACCCGCGTTCGCCGATCTGGACCGAGGTAAGCATCCCAGGGGTGGGAAAGTCTGTCAGGACGGCCGGCTGGTGCGGGTCGGTGATGTCGACGGTCTCGGCATGGCCGAGCTGGTAGCCGTCGTCGTTGGAGGCCCCGAGGGCCAGGGTCCGGCCGTCCGGGGAGAACCCCACCGTCCCCACGAGCTGACCGGGTGCGATCTTCACGGGGTCGGTCGAGTAGGGCGGATCCGCGATGTAGTTCGGTGTGGTGACCGGGGCTGGTCTGGCCGGGTCGGTGGTGTCCCACAGCCGCACACCGTCCCCGCCGCTGGTGCTGCCGACCGCGAGCAGCGGCTGGCGCGGGCTGAAGGCCAGTGAGAGGGCGTGGCTGTCGCCGAGCACCGCGGTGCGCGCGGGGTTGGCGAGGTCGGCGACGTTCCACAGCTCGGCCGCGTAGCTGCCGCCGGCGACGTTGACGGCGAAGGCGAGAACGCGCCCGTCCGAGCTGAACGCGACGGATTGGACCGTACCGGTGCCCGGGGGGATGGCACCCGCCCGGGCCGGCTGTCGGGGATCGGTGAGGTTCCACAGCTCGGACCGGTCCTTGTCGACGGCTGCCAGCACGTGGCCGTCCGGGCTGAAGGCCAGGGTGCCGTGGGTGTCCGCCAGGGTGGCGACGGCAGCGGGGCGGGCGGGGTCGGAGACGTCCCACAGCTGGACGGAGTCACCGGAGTTCGTGGTGGCCAGGAGCCGACCGTCGCTACTCAGAGCGAGGCTGGTGTCGTGGGTGTCGATCAGACCCACGGGCCGGGGCTGGCGGGAGTCCGAGAGGTCCCAGAGCCGGACGGTGTGATCGCGGCCGCCGCTGACCAGCAGGTGCCGTTCGGCGTTGAAGGCGAGCTTCCGGACGGTGTCGGTGTGTCCCTTGATCGGCGTGTAGTACGGGGCGAGCGCGGCGTTGTAGACGCTGCTGCGGGCCTCCGGGGTGTCGGCGATGTGGCGGGCGGAGAGGGCGAGTTGGAGGGCGAGGGTGGGGTCGGTCGTCCGGAGGCGGTCGGCTGCCTGGGCACCGAGCTTGGAGGCCAGGAGGTCGCGCTGCTCGTTGGCGACCCGGTTCTGCCAGACGGCCGCGCCGACCCCGGTGACGGCGACCAGGAGCAGCACGGCGAGGGTGGCGGCCAGGGCGCGCAGGCGGGTGGTGCGGCGGCGGGCGGCGTGCTGTTCGGCGGTCTGTCGGGCCAGGCTCGCCGTCACGAACTCCCGGGCCGCTGGGACGGTGCCGTGCCGTTCGGCGGACTCCTCGATCCACTGGCGGGCGGCGGCGAGCCGTACGCCCTGGTAGAGCGCTCCCTCGTCGCGGCCGTCCTGCTCCCATGCCTTCGCGGCGTCGTGGAGGCGTTGGCGGACCACCAGGCCGGCGCGGTCCTCGCGGATCCAGTCGGCCAGCCGTTTCCAGGCGCGTAGCACGGCCTCGTGGACGAGTTCGGCGTGGCCGTCGTCCACGACGACCAGGCGGGCCCGGACGAGTGCGTCGAGGGCGGTGGGTGCGGCCGGGTCGGTGTCGAGGCCGAGGTCGGCCAGCGGGGCGCGGCGGCGGGTGTCCTCGGCGCCGTCGACGATGTGTACCAGGTGCAGCAGGATCTGTTGGGCGGCCCGCTGTTCCTCGGGGGTGAGGGCTTGGTAGGTGTCCTCGGCGGTTTGTCGGACGGCGTGCCAGATGCCGCCTGATGCCTGGTAGCCGGTCAGGGTGAGGACTCGGCCGGTGCGTTTTTGCCAGGTGGCCAGCAGGGCGTGCGACAGCAGGGGGAGCGCGGTCGCGGTGTCGCGCCGTTCGTCGCTTCTGGTGCGGAGGTCCTGGAGGAGGAGGTCCACCAGGCCCTGTTCCACGCGTAGTCCGGCGAGGTGGGCGGGCTTCTCGATGGCGTCGCGCAGTTCCTCCGGGAGCATCGGGCCGACCAGGACCTGGCTGGCCTTCAGCGCGGTGTGCAGGGCCGGGTAGGCGGCGCAGTGTCCGTAGAAGTCGGCGCGCAGTCCGAGCAGGATCACGGCCGGCGGGGCGTGGCCCCGCTCGGTGCGTGAGCAGAGGGCGGACAGGGCGCGGATGAACGTCTCCCGTTCCTGCTCGTCCTTGCAGGCGGTGAACAGTTCCTCGAACTGGTCCACCACCAGAAGCAGGCGGGATCCGTCCGTCGGCAGGTCGGCGATCGATTCCGGGCTCGCGGTCAGGGTGTCGAGGAGGACTTCGCGGTGGGTGCCCGGGTCGTCTGGGAGCAGGCTGGCGAGGACGTCGGCGAGCCGGGAGAGCGGGTGCTCGCCCGGGGTGAGTACCGCGCGGGGCCAGCGCCAGGCGTTCTCGGCGCCGGGCAGGCCGCGGTCGAGTGCGGGCAGCAGGCCGGCGCGTAGCAGGGAGGATTTGCCGGCGCCGGAGGGGCCGACGAGCATGATCGGGCCGTCGAGTGAGAGTTTGGCGGATACCCGGGCGACGAGTTCGGCGGTCAGCTGCTCGCGGCCGAAGAAGAACCGGGCGTCCTGTGAGCCGAACGGTGCCAGACCGCGGTACGGACAGGTGTCCAGTTCGGGAGCGGCGCCGGGCTCCTCGTCTGGTCCGGTCGGCGGTGACGGCTCCGGTGGGGAGGTGTAGGCCGGGTTGGTGGTCAGTACCAGGTCGCCGGCCCGGTCCTCGGAGTGGCAGTACGGCTTGGGGAAGCCGCGGCTGGGCAGCGTCCGGGCCAGGTGCCGGTGGATGTGGCCCAGTGTCAGCTGTGGCGGGCCGGTCGGGTCGCCTTCCCGTAGCAGGCGCAGCAGTTCGCCGCTGAAGGCGGTGTATTGGGCGCCGACCGGGGCCAGTGCGAGTTCTTCCGGGGCGGCCGAGGCCAGCGTGAACCCGCCGCCGGGGTAGGAGGTGTCGAACAGGCTGGCCGCGCCGGCGACGGGGGCGGCCCGGCCGGAGTAGCAGCAGTCGAGGACGAGGACGATCGAGCGCGCCCGGGAGGAGGCCAGGACCTCGCGCAGCGCGGAGTAGCGAAGGGCCCGGAAGGCCAGGCCGCGGGTCAGGTGGTCGGTGGTGCGGGTCGCCAGGTGGAGTTCGCCGTCCAGCCCGACCAGGCCGTGGCCGACGTAGTACACGAGGAGTACTGATTCGGCCGCTTCGGCGGTGGCCGTCAGCGCGTCGCCGAGGACGAGCGGGTCTTCGGGGTCGATCACGGTGCGCACGTGGTCGGGGTCAAGGCCGCAGCGGGTGACGAGCTCCTCTCTGATCGCGTGGACGGTCCCGGCGGCCGCGGGGACGTCGGGCAGGACGGATCCGGGGATGTGGGTGCCGGTTCCGATGATCAGGGCCCGTGTGCCGGGCAGGCTCAGGGGCAGGCCGAGGGGGCCGGCTGGTGTCATCCGGGGGCCTCCGGTGTCACTCGTCGCCACCTGGCGTTACTCGTTGTCGGCCGATGGGGCGGCGGCCGACTCGGATGGGCTGGCGAGTAAGGTTCCGACCTCGCGGACGAGGGTGGCGAGGGCATCCGGGTCGAGTCCGTGGACGGCCGTCGCCCGCAGCTCGATCGAGCTGCCGTCCGAGCGTGTCACGTGGACGACCGTGTCGCCGCTCTGCCGGCGGATCCACGCGATCAGGGCGCTGGTCAGGCCGGAGGCGACTCCGCCGGCGCCGAGGGCGACGGTGAGCACGTCCGCGAGGGTGCCCAGCGAACCGGGTCGCGGAGCCGTCCCGACCGGTTCGACGCGCCCGCGCAGGGTGGGCTCGGCTCGGAGCCAGGCCAGTAGGGAGCCGATCGCGGTGGTGTCGGCGTCGTCCACGCGGATGAGCACCTTCTCGTCCAATGCTCCCCCAAGTCTCGTTTCTTGAACGTCTGTTGACTTAGCGTCAGTGTTGCGAAGGGCTCGGGTCAAGTGCCGAGGCAGGGGGCTGCGGCTCCGTGGTGGGCGGACTGGGTGTCCGGCCGGGCGAAAACAGCCGTAGCCCACCGTGTGCGTGGCATCATTCTGTGTGCGTGTCACCGTTGAGGGGGAGCGATGGCCATCGAGTTACCCGGTGGACTGGTATGGGTCGTGGACCTGCTGGGCGTGCCGTGGCCCCAGGTCAACGAGGACAAGGTCAGGGAGTACGCCGGTCATGTTCGCGGCTTCGCGACGAACATCGACCACACGCACGCGGCGGCAACTGCCACCCTGCGGGAGATGGCGCAGCATTACCAGGCGCAGTCGTACAACCAGTTGGTCGCGCGCTGGTCGAAGATGACTCAGGATCACCTGCACGAACTCGTTGCCGTGTGCAATGCGTCAGCGACCGCTCTCGACGTGGCTGCGGATGCCATCGTGGCGATGAAAGGCGCGGTGATCGTGGAGCTCGGCGTCCTGGCCGCCGAGGCGGTGGGTGGGACGATCGCCTCTGTCGCGACCCTTGGCGTTGCTTCGGTCGCCGAGGCGGCGGCGATCGCGGCGACGCGAAAGATCGTCAACCAGTTGATCAAGGAGGCCGAGGAGGAGGTCGTCGCCGTTCTCATCACCAAGGCCATGGATCCGCTTCAGAAGCAGGTCGAGAAGGCGGTGAAGGGGTTGGTGTTCGAGGGGGTGAAGAAGGCTCTGGCCGGTGCGGGGCCTGGCGCGGCCGGCAATGTCGGGACCGGGTTCCGGGTTGATCCCGCGAAGCTTCTGGCGACCGCGGAGAAGCTGAAGAAGCATGCGGATGACGTGCGAGGGCATGCCAGGACCTTCACGACGGCGACTGCGGCGGTGAGCTTCGGATGAGCCGGCACCCGATCACAAAGGCACTCGAAGATGCCGCCAAGAAGATTGGGAGGACCATCAGCAAGGAGGCGGCCGACGCGGTCAGTGGCATGTACGAGCATGCCAGCGCGGGTGCCAAGCAGGTCGTGAAGAACGTCACCGCGGCCGACGAGGCGCACAAGCGCAGCATCATCGAGCTCGCGGAGAAGATCGCGAAGAACCCGGGTACAGGTGGCAAGGGGGGAAAGGCGAGGCTTGCGGCGCAGGCCGACGCCAGGACCAAGCTCGCCGCGGCCGTCGGGGCCAAGGGGGACTTCGACGTCGAGTACCTGATCGACAGTGGCAAGTATCCGGAATCGGCCAGGCACATTGCGGAGGCTCAGAACGGGCAGATCTGGCGCGGCGCCTCGCACAGCCCCGGCGCGCCGCTTCCCTCCGTCCTGACCATCGACCGGGCGGGCGGTGACGATAATCGAGATAATTCGCTTCGCGGAATTCCAACCAGCCCTTCCGGGCAGCGTGACGAGTACCCCCCGGCCATGTTTAAAGAGGGAGGCAGGGGGGCTAGTGTAAAATACATCAACGGATCGGATAATACCGGCTCCGGCTCGACCATGGGGAAGGCCTTAGGCGGACTCCCCAACGGGACGAGAGTAAAGATAAAAGTGAAATAGATGAAGATCGGAGGTGGTTGTGAACAAGAGTGAGAAGATTATCTCCAACGCAAGGGGGGGCAACTTCCTTGCCGATCTTCCTGCCCTGTTGGAGATCGCCGGCAGGAAGGGCGGGGCCCGTGGGCCGGTGTGGGAGGCCGCAGCCGCCGCTGTGCAGATCCTCTTCTGGACCGGGGAGTTCGGGCAGGCCGCCGATCTGGCGGAGGCGTTGATCGAACGCGACGGTCCCCTCGGCGGGGAGCTCTGCGACCAGTCCACTCCCTTCCGGCAGGCTCTGCTCGCCGCCCAGCTCCATGCGCAGAAGCCGGCCGCGCCGCGTCTGGCCGCATGCGCCGAACATGTTCCGGCGGGTCGCGTCATGCGCAGGGACTTCGAGTGGGCCTCCGGGGAGCTGGCCCGGCAGGGCGCGGAGCGTCTTCTTCCCTGCCACAGCGACTGGGGCGGTCCGGTTCTCCCGCAGGACGGCGTCATCGGCGCGGAACTCCTGGACCGCGACTTCCGCGACCTGGACCAGCGGCAGGGCCGACTGGTGTGGGAGGCGCTCTGCGAGACCAACGACTTCACCCGGGCCCACCAGCTCCTGACCGAGACGGACGCGGAACCCGAGCAGTACGCCATCTGTCTGTGGATGGCCGGCTGGTACGCCACGCGCGGCGAGACCGAGCACGGCGAGCGCATGCTCCTGGCCGCGCACAGCCGTTGGTGGCCCTACGCGAAGTGGGACGCGATCCCGGACGCGCCCGTCCTCCAGCCCACCCTGCGCCTCGTGGCCACGGACCGGGTGCGGCATCATTACCTCACCAGGGCGATCGGCCCGGAAGCACGAGCAGCGGAGTGAAGATGCCCGACAGTCCACTGGACCAGCTGCTCGGCCGTGCCCGCGGCCCGATGGGCCCGGCCATCGACCTCGACTTCGGTTTCGACACCGGACCGCTCCAGGAGCTCGGGGCCCTGCTCAGCCGGATGAACGGCTTCTTCGTCTTCAACGCCGGCGTGCAGGTCTTCCGGGCCGGAGACGAGGGACTGGGGCCCGACCTGCTCTCCTGGAACTCGGACGAGGTATGGAAGAGCACCTACGAGGGCCTGGCCGATCACGTCTTCTGTTTCGGCCAGGACCTTTTCGGCACCCAGTTCGCGATCGTCGGCGGCGAGCGCGTCGTCACCTTCAACCCCGAGACCGCGGACGTGAAGGACCTCGGCGCCGGCCTGGACGACTGGGCCGCGTGGCTACTGAGCGACCCGGACGTGAACGGCGTCGCCTCCTTCGCCCACGCCTTCCAGCAGCAGAACGGCGCCCTTACCCCGGACCAGCGTCTTGTACCGCTCCAGTTCTTCGTCGCCGGCGGTGAGTTCGCGTTCGAGAACCTCGTGGTCCGGGAGTCCGGCGAGGCGATGCGGATCAGAGGCCCGATCGCACAGAAGATCCACGAGCTGCCCGACGGCGCCACCCTCCGCCTGGGAACCACGCAGTAGGCAGGAACCTCCTCGACCGGCCTGTCTAGGCTGCGCGGGGTCGCCCTGAGGCTGGAACTTCCTGAGGGTTCCAGGGCGACCCCCGTGCCGCCATGGCCGACGACTGAGGGGAGTCCGGCCTCTGCTTCGACCGGCCCCTCTTGGAGGATCACCTGCGCGGATCCTCCATGCTGGCAGGGCAGTTCACACTTCGATGCCGACGACCTGGCCGAATACCCCGAACCGGTGCATGACGTCGGCAAGGATGCTGTGTCTGGCAGCACGGCCGGCACACCGTCGAGGCCCTCAGCGGGAGGGCCGGTGCTCCTCACAAGGGGTCGGCACGCGGCTGGCTGCGTCACGGCGCCGGGCATCCGTTCGCCGCCATCGAGCAGGGTCATCACCGCGGCCTTCCCGGTTACCGGGACCTGCGGACGCCCATCGACTCGGTGAAGACGCGAACCCACAAGGACCAAGTGGTGGGGACACGACCCGGGTCCGGATCCTGGACGGCTACGATCTCGATGGCCCCGTGCCTTCCACGCCCACGACTTATCCCGAGGACTGGTCACGTGACCCCAGAAGCGGTTCCCTCCGGCGACTTCGGACCGGACGAAGTCACGACCGCCACAGGCAACAACGTGAACCGGCTTGTGGACTTCATCAACCAGCGAGCCTTCGACCAGGTCAACGTCATGGCCGAGAGCCTTCGCTCAAACCCTGGCGCCCTGCTCCGCGCTGCCGCATACGCGCACGGCGCTGTCGACACCGCGATCGCCGCCGGGCGGCCCGACCTGGCCGCCAAACACGTCCGACACCTGATGGAGCAGGCCCGGAAGTGGGCCGACCACCCCGACTACCCCGCCGGCACGATGGCTGCCCTGGCCCGGGAGGCGGGCGGGCCCCTCCCCTGCCCCGAACCCCCGGCACCTGCCCGGCCGGCAACCGACTCTCCTCGCGTCGCCACCCGAACGCCAGCAGCGAACGGAGGATCGCCGCAGAAGATCACACTCGTTCAGGCCCAGCGCTTGTTCCGCGAGATGGGACTGGCCGTCGGCGACGACGACCAGGCGGGCTTCACCTTCCATGCCGTCGGCGGCCGCACCGGCAACCTGCCCGTCAAGGCCGCCCACCGAATCGATGTCGAATATCAGGTCCAAGGCGGCTACACCCTCACGAGACGTCACATGGAAGACAACCCCGACGTGCTGGAGCACTTCCGATGGGCAGCGGAGAAAGCCCCGATCCACGGCTATACCATCACCTGGGAGCCGAACAGCGCTCGAATGGAACTGACCCGCTCTACCGGTACTCCTGGCAACGGGGACGGCCGATGACCACCACGGGCATACGATCTCCCTGGCATCAAGGGCAAATCGCGGCCCCGCCTCGATTCACCGTGCCCTGGAATTCAGGCACGTCACGTCCGGTCCGTTCCCGGGCTGCGGCACGGATTGCGGACGACGGAGAACAGGCATGACCACGCCACCGGAACTCACGACAGCCGAAGCCGACCTTCTCGGCTACATCCGTATCCACGCCGAGCTGTACGAGCGCTCTGCCCCAGGCACCGCGGGCTGGGCATACCGCTCTACGTACCATCTTCTTCTCCAGCACGGTCGCTTCTTCGAACCGGCCGCCCTGCCCATCGGCATCGCGCCCATGACCGAGAAGCTCTGCTACGGCAACGCATCCACCACCGCCCGGCGACGCCCGGGTCTGGTCTACGTCGAGGGCTTCGCCGCCGCCGGTGTCGGGGGCGACAGCGTGGTACCGCTCGCGCATGCGTGGTGTGCGAGCACCGACGGTACGGTCGTCGACCCGACGTGGAAGGACGGATGGGGCCAGACGTACTTCGGTGTCCCTGTGGTCGACCCGGACCGGTGGCCCGACCCTGCGGCCGGCGGCAGTGTTCTGGACTCCTTCGACCTTCTGCGCACCGGGCTACCCTCCCAGGCCTTCGGTGACATCGGCCGGCGCTCTCCGTGACAGGCCGCAGGGCTGCGGCGCCGAACGGCGGTTCGGGGACGCGGCCGCCGAGGTAGGCGTAGAAGGCGGCCGGATACCGGGCGGGGTCGTGCGTGCAGACGCGTGGTGCCGGCAACCTTCTACAGCCTTGCGCTGGTGACCCAGCGGACCGCCTCCCAGGTCGACCAGAGGGGTGTCAACGTCGCCCAGCCGCTGCGGCTCTTCGACTCCCCCGCAACCTCCAACACACTGCTCGGAGACGGCGTGCTCACCGCGTACGGCACCTGAATCCAGGTGCCCCCGCCGCGAGCCCAGGTGCTGGTGGGACCGGCGGCCGTGTCTTCACCCCGACCGTCTTGGTCGCCTTCCGACTGGGCAAGAACAGCGGCACCGCCAGCCGACCAGCCGGGCGACATGACCCTCCTGGCCGACGGCCTCCTCGCTCAGGTGCCCGGCCTCGCGGTCCTCCACCTCGACCACGAAGACGTCTGACTGGTGCGCCAGGACGGCGATCTGGCCCTCAGCAAGCGATCCGACGCCTTGGTCGCCGAACCGCCTCACCGCCATCTCGGAGGCCCTACCGTCGCCGGACGCACGAGTTCGTCGACGAGGACCGAAGCGCAGAGCCTCTGGCGACCCCGGGCCCGCGCTGTCGCCGACGCGGGCCCGGAGGCGCAGTGGGCGGCCAGGTCCTCGTCAATCCACGTTGCACGCACCGGCTCCGGAAACCGCGTCTTCCCGTCACGGTCGAAGTCGGCAAGGCATACCTTCTCCGGGACGACACCAGCAGCAGCCAATACACCGCCCCCGGCCGGAGCGCTCCCTCCCAGCACTCCTCCCACTACATGAGCGCGCCCTGCCAACGCCTCTTCCAGGTGACCGGCCGTTCCGTCGCCATCGAAACTCATGAAGTGCGGTGTCAAACCAGGGAGTTCGTCGACGCCTCGCCTACAAGAGCATTCCTTCGCGACCGGTGACGTCGAACGGGCCGCGCCGCCTGCCACCGGGCGCCGGCTGGGACTCAACCGCCCTGGCCGCCCGACTACTTCCTCACCTCAGGACCGCCCGCCCGGAGGCTCAGCCACCCGGTCGGCCGACGGCGCAGCAGAGCTCGATCGCGGCCCAGATCAGCTGTCTCCGGTACGGGGGCGTGGCATGGGGGGTGTGCTGGCGGGTCCGTCGGGGCCGGTGCCGGGCAGGTCGGTCCAGCGCCATTCGTTCCGGGTTGCGAGTCGCCGCAGGTGGACTTCGTTCGTCGGGGTGCGGGGAATCAGCCAGGTTCCCTCGGCGCGCTCACCGAGGCGGTTGAGCACGACATAGATCGGGTTGGCCAGCTCGGCAGGGTCGGCGGCCTGGACCTGGAGCCAGTCATCCCAGCGCGATACCTCCACGGGCATGCTGCCGCGGTCGTCGACCTCGTTCTCGGTGAAGAGCGCGCCCTCGTGTTCCGCCTCTGGGGAGACGCCGTACTCGTTGGGGGCGAGGTGCAGCGGCGCGTCCTCTCCGACGGCGATCCGGTAGCTGCGCCCCCGGACTCCGAGCATCCGTCGCACTTCGTCGAGTTCGGGTTGAAGGGTGCCGACCCGGGCGGGACAGACGGCGTAATGGATCACCCTGCAACGGCCAGCCTTCCGGCCCGGCCCTACCAGGCCTTCGTCGTCCTCGTGCCAGGCGACCCTGGCCGGCACGCGACGGCTGGGCAGGTCCCTGGGCTGCAAGGGGATCCACTTGCCCCCGGTGGACATCTTCCACTCGACCGTGGTCAAGCACTCCTTGCAGCGCGAGTAGGGAGAGTAGTTCTCCCCTACGGGCTTGCCGATCGTGCTGGCCCACGTCTCCAGGGTCTGCCTGCGGGCGTCACCACCGTCATCATCTCTGGCCACTCCCAACACCCCACCTTTTTGACGGAACATCAAAAGCTGGCCATTCAGCAGGGTAGGCGACTGTTCCGACAATCTTCAGGTACTTCACGCACGCACGCAGGATGCCGGCGTCTCCGCCCTGGCAGGTGGTCACCGAGGAGGACGCCGTGCCGCCGAGGCCGGCAGTACGCGAAGGCACCACCCAGGGACGACCCCCGGTGCAACCCAACGGTGCAGGGCAGCAGGCGCGGGCAGCGGCGGACAATGCAGACTCGGCACGTCGCTTTCAGAGGCCGGGCATCCCGTCACCCCCATGACGGTATACGGGTACGCTGATCTGCGCAGTTTGCATACTCACCAAGACCTCGGGGGATCCGTGCGCCGCCGTTCCATCATCTCAGCGTTGCTCGGCACCGCCGTCGTCGCCAGCTTGTGCGCATGCGGCTCGACGCCGGCACCGGTGGCAAACGCGGCAGCACCGGCCGTCAGCAGCCCATCCACTGATTCCCCGGCTGTCCCCTGCGCGAAGCAGGCATGGCCGCAGCCGATTCCCGCCAGTGCCATCGGCAACAGCCTCATGCATGCGATGGTCGGCGAACTCGACTGCTTCAACGTCACCAAGGCGGTGGCACCGGATGGCCACGACGCACTCGACGACGACCTGTCGGTAAGTCGGGCCTACGTCATCGTCAAGGTCACCCCGGATGTCGGCTCCGTGGTCGACACGGCCGACGAGGTCGTCCTCACAGTGGACACGCACATGCCCGAACACAGCTTCTCGTAGAGCCGCGACTTGGCACCTGGAGAGGTCTGGGCGCGCGGGTCGCCCCGGTCCAACACGCCCATGGCACCACTTCGGCCAACGGTTGAGAGCAGTTGGCCGTTCCACCGCTCCGCGGCCACCTCCGCCGCGAGGCCACTGGCGCCTTCGGCACTACATCAGGGTCGGATGGGCTTCAGTACCGTCGCCGGGCCGGGTCGAGCTCCTTGGTGAAAGAGCCGAGGCGGCCTTGAGGACCTCGCAGGGCCAACGGGGCTCGGCGTTCTCCTTGCGCAGAGCGGCCGGCTCCTCCTTCTCAGCCGTGGTGGGCCGGTCGTCGCACTCGCCCCGGCCCGCCTCGTCCTTCCGGGTCCGGTTCCACAGGGCCTTGTGGTGCACCCTGAGATCGCGAGCCGTCTGCCGGATCACGGGCTTCGGATCGGCGGCGCGGCACTCGGCAACAGCTCACTGCCGAAACTCGGGCGGATACTTCATCGATGCAGCCATGGCGGAGGCTCCCTTCTCACGGCCCATCAGGCCGTGTCCGACAACCTCCCGCGCCTCGGGAACCTCACCCCAAGACTCGCGGGACACCCTCTGAGGTGGCCGACCCGCCGTGCTACAGAGCGGGCCGACCCGAGTAGCTACGCGCAGGCTAGCTACTTACGTCCTTTGAGCCAGGCAGTCACCTCAAGGGAACGTTGCAGATCGCCTTCGAAGCGGTCAGGGAGTTCCAGAGCGAGGGTGTGGTAGTAGCCCGTCGCCTCCTGAACGGCAGTCAGACCCTCGGTCCACCGCTCGGATCTGCCGAGCAGGGTGGAGAGGTTGTTGAGGGAGTCGGCGAGATCGGGCAGGTAGGCGTCCGGGTTCTCCGCGGCGAGAGCGCGACGGATCGTGACCGCTTCCTGGATGGCGGCCAGGCCCTCGGCCCACAGAGCAAGGTCGTCGGACCTGAGGGCAAGAGTGTTGAGGATCATGGCGAGGTTGGGTAGGTAGGCGTCCGGATTCGCCTCGGCGAGCGTGCGGTAGTAGCCGGTCGCTTCCTGAATGGCGGTCAGGCCCTCGCCCGACCGGCCGGCGTCGCCGAGCAGGGTGGAGAGGTTGTTGAGGGTCAGGGCGAGGTCGGGTAGGTAGGCGTCCGGATTCGCCTCGGCAAGGGTGCGGTAGTAGCTGGTCGCCTCCTGAATGGCGGTCAGGCCCTCGCCCGACCGGCCGGCCTCGCCGAGCAGGGTGGAGAGGTTGTTGAGGGCCAGGGCGAGGTCGGGCAGGTAGACGTCCGGATTCGCCTCGGCGAGCGTGCGGTAGTAGCCGGTCGCCTCCTGAATGGTGGTCAGGCCCTCGCCCGACCGGCCGGCCTCGCCGAGCAGGGTGGAGAGGTTGTTGAGGGAGTTGGCGAGGTTGGGCAGGTAGGCGTCACGATTCGCCTCAGCGAGGGTGCGGCGAATCGTGACGGCTTCCTGGGCGGCGGTCAGGCCCTCGGCCCGCCAGCCGATGCCGCCGAACTGGTAGGAGAGGTTGTTGAGGGCCATAGCGAGGTCGGGCAGGTAGACGTCCGGATTCGCCTCGGCAAGGGTGCGGTAGCGGCGGGTGATGGCGAGGGTGAGGCGGGCGGCGGTGGTGGCGAGGCGATGGCTGGCGTGGGGGAACCGGTCGTAGATCGCGGCGAGAGTGTCGCGGGGTGTGTCGGGGCTGGTGGCGATCGCGTCGAGGGCATCGATGAGCGGTTGGGGGTGGTCGGTGCGGGTGGCGGTGGCGACGATGTGCTGCGCGAGCTGGTGGTGGCGGCGAACACACAGGTCGATGAGCTGCGTGTCGAGTCGGAGGGCGGGGTGGGCGCCAGCACGGGAGTAGACGGTGAGGAACTGTTCGATCTGGGTGTCGTCGGCGCCGTCGAGCAGACGGTCGGCCAGATGGGGGTCGGCTTCGAGCGTCCGGCCGGCGTGGCGTTCGGCGAGACGGTCGGGCTGCAGCGCCCCCCAGGGCGGCCTGTCGGTCAAGCTGGCACCGGTGGTGGGCGGGTAGAGGGCGGCGAGCCAGGCGGTGACACAGTCGCGGCGGTCACGGGGCTGGTCGGCGAGGGCGGGCAACCGCTGCCACAGTCGGTCGGCCTGGTCCCGGTCGGCGGCTCCGGCGAGATGCGCGGCGGCGAGCGCGACTTCCAGCGTGGGGATGCTCAGGGCGGGGGTGAGGCCGGTGGCGACAGCGTGATGGCGCCAGTACCGGCGCTCATGGGCGAGCAGCCGGTCCTCGACCGCCTCGGCTTCGTCCGCTGTCGCCCTGGCGTGTTCGGGTGCGGACCGGGTGGCGTCGAGGAGGTCGGCGAGGGCGGTCATCTGGAGGGTGAGGGCGTTGCCGTAGGCATCCGGGGTCAGGTCCCTGTCTGGGAGGGCGGAAACCACGGGTGTGCCCTGGTCCTGGCCGATGGGGTGCTTGAACTGCGGTAGGACGGCGGCGAGCGCGCCGGCGGCCTCGCGGTAGTGGTCGGACCGCCGGAGCGGGTCGTCCTCCAGCGGGGCGAGGCGGTGGGTTCGTACGGTGGCGAGGTAGTGCTCTGTCAGGCGGCTCTCGGTGGTGGTCTGGCGCCACCAGTCGCCCTCGGTGCGGGCGAGGAGCAGGAGTTTCAGCGGGGTGGCACCCGGGTGCTGGGCTGCTGCCTCGACGAGGGCGGTGAGCTGGTGGGTACGGGTTTCCGCGTAGTCGAGGACGACCAAGAGCGGCCTGGCCGCGTAGCGGACGGCCGCCAGTTGATCGGCGGTGGCGGCGGCCCGGGGCCACAGGACGGTCCAGCCGTCGGCGGCTCGCAGGTCGGCCAGGTGGTGGGCGAGCCTGGTCTTGCCCTGGCCGCCGGGGCCGTGCAGGAGCCATGCGCCGAACTCGCCCAAGTCGCACCAGGCGGTCAGTTCGGCCAGGAGGTCGTGCCGGCCGTGGAAGGGGACAATCTGCCGCCAGGCTTCGAGGAGGGCGGCGGGCGTCGCCGGTGTCGGGCGGGCTCCGGGGGTCTGGGCCGGGTCGGTGAGAGCTTGGAACTCCACGCCCTCCAGCCCCGCGAGGGTGCCGCCGCCGTGTTCGAGGAGGGCCGCGCGGAAGGCGGGATCGTGGGTCAGGACGTAGGTGGGGATCACGTTGAGCCGGGCGTGGCCGGAGTGGGCGCGGTCGGCGGCCACGACTCCGGTCAGCAGGGGTCCGCATAGGACACCGGCGCCGGACAGGCCGCCCCACGGCGGCGCGCCCTCGGGCGACCAGTGCGGGGGGTGCTGGTCGAGGTCCATGACGTACTGGTTGTTGACGAACCCGGTGCCGGGGTTGATCCGGCCCGCCAACTGCTCGGCCTCCACTGCGAGGCGCGGCCGCTGGGCCTCGTCCGGCACCCCCCACGTCTCGCACCGCGCGCCGGGGCGGGTGGTGACCAGCCGCCCCCACCGCACCGGGCCCGCGGGCGGCTGCCAGTGCGGGGAGTCGTCGACGAGGACGAGTGCGGCGTCGCCCCGCTCGCCGGCTGTGCCGGCCCATGCCACCTTCCCGCCCGCCGTGCCGCTCCCGCCCGGGTGAAACACGTGGACGCTGGTTCCGGCCGGGCCGGTGACATGCGCGGAGGTCAGCACCAGCCGGCCGCCGACCGCATATCCCGACCCCGACCCACCCACCCCGGTCACCGCCGCAAGACGCCCCTGCTCCATCCCGGACCCCCACCAGCCCTGCTCGCTCTTCCGCCTGCCACCCGGTCGCTGCTCCCAGCCCCTGGTGCTGTCCGGGACCGGAAACAGCCCGAGGCCCTACTCGATGCGCCCGGAGGTGTCACCGGGCCCGACCGGGCGCTCCCCCGCAGAGCTGACGAGGAGGTCGCCGCCGTCGGCCCGCTTCGGGGTGAGAGTGAAGGAGACCCGGTGGGTGCGAGCGCGGGAGACGCCGGCTTCGGTCTCGGCGCCGACTGCCCAGAGCTTGAAGCCGGCCTTCGCCGTCGCATCGGCACGCAGTTCGACCTCGAACTCCATCTCCACCGGCCCCACCGCGAACACCACGCCCGGATCAGCCCCGATTCGTGCCGCCGCCTCGATCAGTTCGTCGCGTACCGCCGCGACTGCGTCCGCCAGCGGAACCCTCATCCGTATCCACCCCTTGAACACCTGACCTGCGGTCATGCCGATGCGGACACCGTAGGGCCCGCAGAGCGGTCTGCGCAGGCGAAGGCCGACTTCGGCCAGGCGGGCCCACCGGCCCCGAAGTCAGACGGCTGATCGGCCCGGTTGGCCGCTACGCGTAGATGGCCAGCGTCTCGGTCGCCGGCGTCTTCTCGGCTTGGGATGTACCGAGAGGCAGGTCCGGCAGGGCTCGGACGAGCCCAGCCGCGCTCATCCGAGTTCGCGTAGGAAGCGACGCCGACCGGCCGAGGCGTGTGGCGGGGGTTCGCCGGTCGGCGGCGGTCCGTCGATCTGGGCGCGGGACTCCCGCTCGGCGTCGTCGGGTCGGACCCGGGGACGTCCCTCGGCCGCCCAGGGCCGCGCGGCAGACCTGCCCCTGGCACTTGCCCTCCTACTCCCTGGATTCCAGCTCTCGGGCCGGCACCGTGAGGAGGAGCTCAGGCGCTTCTCTGGAGGCTCGGGCGCGATAGCCAGGTTGGTCCTTCACCCGCCTGCTTGTCTCACCCCCTCCGCATCGTGTGATCTACACCACCATAGTTCCGGAATATTCTGCTCCGGTCATTTGCATCTGCAACCGGGGGGATTGCAAAGGATCGTCAATCTTGCGTTCGAACATTGGACCGCAAGGTCAAATTCCAGGACTCGGAGGGCAATCCCTGACGCTGACCCGACGCGAATCCGCGCATCCCTGATCAGATCCGCACGCCTATGCGCCACCATGCGGGCATCCACTGATAGTTACTGCGCACGACACCCCTGCGACCAGCACCCCTAAAGGTGACGAGTCCCCGTCAGTCCTGCCATTCCCATCGACTCCCGCAATCGGCCAGAAAAGGTCCCGTTGATGCAAGTGGTCTTCGGGCGCGCCGAGTTAGCGGTACCGTTCTCCGCACAGCAAAAGGACGGCCCCGGCCTTGGTGTCGGAAACCGCTGGCCGGGGCCCGGAGCGAGGAGTGCGTGTGCACAACTACGCCCTCACGGGGCTGCCTGCTAGCCGACCCGTGATCGCCACCGAACCTACCAGTCACCCGCGGCTGTCGCGCGGGTTCGTTTACTGGGACGTATCGGTCTCCCTCGGCTCGGTGACCGCAGCCGTCACCGTGCCCATGGCATGTGCCAACGCGGTGCCGTGGTGGCTGCTCGCCGGACTCGGCGCGCTGATCACCGCCGCCGGTCAGGCTCGATTCCGCTACCGGCACCTGCGCCTGCAGTAGGCACCGTCCCGGCAGGGGTAGGCCCGCATGCTCTGGCACACCCCTGCCGGGCGCCCCGGGCGGACCGCCGACGCGGTCCGCCCCTGAGGGCGGAAATGCCGCCGGATGAGGGAGAAAAGGGCAATCAGAGATGACGACATGGGTGACCGCGACGTGCGCGCTGGAATCGTGCGGACGGGCGTTCCAGCGGCCGGTGCGCGCGGGGCGGCCGAAGCAGTACCACACGACGAAGTGCCAGAAGCGGGCGCAGCGGCTGCGCGACAAGGGTCGGGCTGCTGTGCGGCGAACCGCCCAGGACGCCGGCGGGTGGGGGCAGTTGGTGGCGGAGGACGTGCACGCGGCGGCGGGCAGGCTGCTGGACGCGCAGTCGCGTCAGGCGCCGCTGGTGGTGCTGGTGGCACGTGCGCGGGAGCTTCGCGGCGAGGTCGACCACTACGCCGCGGCGGTGGTGCACGATGCGCACCGTGGCGGTGCGTCGTGGTCGGAGATCGGGGCGGCCCTGGGGGTCGAGGCGGATTCGGCTCGGCGTCGGTGGGCCCCGCAGCAGGTGGAGCAGCAGCTGGTTCGCCGCCGGGGCCGGCAGGCGGCGGCCGAGCCTGGCGGGAGTGGCCCTGTGTCGGGGGAGGTGGCTGTGCGTGCGCCGGGGCCCCGGTATGCGGACCATCTGGCGGCGGCGCTGACCGTGCTGCAGGTGGGTAGCGAGGTGAGTCTTCAGGCCGCGGCGGAGCAGGCTGGGTGTTCGGCGTCGTACGTGTCGAGGATTCTGGCTGGGGACCGGGTGCCGACGTGGCCGATCCTGCAGACGCTCGTGGAGGCGTTCGGGGGCGATCCGCGGTCGGTGCGGATGCTGTGGGAGTTGGCTCAGGGCATCGTGTTGCCGGGTCGGGTGTCGCTGGCGGTAGCCGCCGACCGGATGCTGTGGGCGCTTCGTGGCCTGCATCTGGCGGCTGGCGAGCTGCCGGTGGAGCGGGTGTGCGCGCGGGCGCCGGGGCTGACGGAGAAGCTGGTGCGGTCGGTGCTGGAGTTCGAGACGGTGCCGGACTGGCCGGTGGTCAGTGCCCTGGCCACGGCGCTGGGCGGGCGCCCGGCGGACCTTCGTCCGTGCTGGGAGCAGCTGCACTACGCCGTGCTGGTGGAGTTGGTGCACGGGGGCTTCGGGCGGGCCGGCGGTTTCGAGCGCGCGGCCGTGCCGGAGGGGGAGGCGAGTCATGGCTGGGAGTGATGAGGTGCTGGATGCGTTTGTCCTGCGACACCGGGGCCCGTACTGGAGGTATGCCGTGTCCCGGTTGGGGTCGGCTCCTGGTGCCCAGCAGGCAGTTGATCGGGTGGTGGTGAGGCTGGCGGCGGATTGGCCTCGTCTGGTGCGGGAGCAGAATCTGTCGGCTGTCGTGTGGGCGCTGGTGCGCGAGGAGGTGTCGGCGCGCTGTGAGGGGCGGCATGGTGCGCAGGAGGCGGACGCGTTGCACCGCCTGTTGCCGAGCGCCGCTGCCGATGCCGCTGTGTTGCACTACCGGTTGGGGATGCAGCTGACGGAGGCGGCGGACCTGATGGGCGTCGAGCCGTCGACGGCGGCCGGCTTGGTTCTTGCGGCCGAGAGGAGTCTGCCGCGGGCGGTCGGGGGGCGGCTCGCCTTCCGTTCGGCGGGTACGTGAGCCAGGCCTGGTCCGTGAGACCGGCGCGAAGGGGTGGCGCGAGTTTTCGCACTCGCGCCACCCCTTCGCTCAGCTGCGCCAAAATTGCGCGCCAGGTTCAGTCTTACGAGCCCTGAACGCTCCTGGCGCGTCGTCATATTGGCCTCTAGCATGGGGACTTCGATCAAGGAGCTACAGCCGGGGGTGGTCGCGTGCAGTCGGGTGCGGAAATCGGTCCTCCCGCGATGTTCGACCCGAATCAGCCCAGCGTCGCTCGTATGTACGATCTCCTGCTGGGCGGGCACGAGGGCTACGAGTCGGACCGCGTGGGGGTGGAGCGACTGCTGCAGGTGGCGCCGAGCAGCCGGACCGTCGCGCTGATCAACCGGGCGTTCCTGATGCGGGTCGTCGAGGTGCTGGTCAGGGACTACGGGGTCAGACAGTTCATCGACTTCGGTTCGGGGCTGCCGACGCAGCGCAACGTGCATCAGGTCGCCCAGGGGATCGATGCCGCCTGCCGGGTCGTCTACGTCGACAACGACCCGATGGTGCTCCACACCGGCCGGACCCTCCTGGCGGAGAACGACAACACGGCGATCGTGTGGGCGGACATGCGCGATACCGACCGGATCTTCTCCAGCCCCGCGGTCGAGCGGCTGATCAAGCCCGATGTTCCCACGGCGGCGCTCTTCGTCAGCGTGCTGCACTGCATCCCGCAGGCCGGTTCGGTCCCGCCCGCCGAGGTGGTGCGCCGGGTGCGCGGGCGCCTGCCCGCCAGCCAGCCGGCCTACATGGCCATCTCCCAGCTCGTCAGCCCGGACCGGGCGGTCCGAGAGCGCATCACGGCGCTGATGGCCGAACTCACCCGCGACACCTGGGGCGAGGTGCGCACAGCGGCCGAGGTGACCGCCTACTTCGAGGGCATGGAGATTCTGGAGCCCGGCGTGGTCGAGGTGTCCCAGTGGCGTCCGGCCAGGAGGGTCCGGCCCCCGGAGATCGAGTGGGAGGAGTTCGGCGGCATCGCGAGGGCGCACTAGCCCGCGAAACCGGTCCCCCGCAGTCGCCCCCCGTGGACACTGATCGCGTTCTTGATGAGCGCCAGGCCCTCCGTGCGGTCTGCCACGTGCCCCATCAGCGTTCGCAGCAGGTCCCGGTAGTGGTCGACCTCGTGTGGCTTGCTCAGGTAGGTAGCGCCGGCGCCCGGCCCCTCCACGTAGATTATGTCTCCGGGCCCCCCGTACTCGAAGCCGAGCCGGGCGAAGGCCATCGGCGGCGGGGTAACGTTCGCGGCGAACGGCAGGATGCGGATGTAAACGTTCTCGTGTTCACCGAGGTCCTGCAGGTGCTCCAGTTGCTCGATCATGATCTTCGGGCTGCCGATGTTGCGGTGCAGCACGCTCTCGTCCAGCAATGCCACCACCGTGCGGTCGGGCTTGTCGTACAACAGCTGGGCCCGGTCCATCCGCTGCTGCACGCGACGCTCGACCTCGCGCGACGGCGCCCGGTGGCGACCCGCCTGGATGATGGCCGCCGCGTAGCGGCGCGTCTGCAGCGGGCCCGGAACCACGACTCCCTCCCAGTACTCTGCCTGCGCCGCCTCGACTTCCAGACCGATCATGCGCCGGAACCACCCTGGAGTGATGTCCGCGTACTCCGCCGCGAAGGGCCCGGCTGCCACGCGGTCCAGCAGGGTCTCCACGTTCGCGCGGTCCTCGTTGCCGACACCGTAGAACTTGATCAGGTCGTGCACGTCGCGCGCCGACGGGGCGCTCTCGCCGCGCTCCATCCTGCTGAGTTTGGACACCGATGCGCGGATGTGCGGGGCGACGTCGGACAGGCGCATCCGACGTTCCACCCGCAGGTCCCTCAGCGCCGAGCCGAGGACTCTCGCGGCAACAGCCGGCCCGCCGTTTTGTGGGCGCTTGCACATGTCGCCGCCTTCCGGCTCGCTCAGTGCGGGACGGGCGGGGTCGGCAGGCATGCAGGACTCCTGAGGGCCGGGTTCGGGAATTACTATCCCACGGCCCGCGTCCCGCATGCCCGCCGTTCTATGGATCCCATCGGCTCGAACGGATCAGTTGAAGAACAGGTGGTTGAACGCCCCGCCCCCCATGCCCTTGGCGAACGCCATTCCCTCGTCGTGCGTGAAGATCAGCGCCGGCCCCTGCGGGTCACGGGAGTTGCGGAAGGCGATGTGGCCGTTCGGCAGGCTCGCCACCTCCACGCAGTTGCCCTCCGAGAAGCTGTAGGGGCTCTTCTCCCACTCCACCGCCAGCAGCGCCGCACATACACCGTTCTGCGGAATTCCAGCATTCATTCGACCTCTCCCCTTTCATCGCACGAAAATGCGAACACTCAACCCCTTGCAATCCCATTTGCAATTGCAAGGGAGTGGTTACGGGAATGCTAGCGACAGGGAATTCGAACGCGGTGTCCTCCAAACGGGTGCCTTCGATCCGCATCACGGCGCCCCCTTCTCTCGGGTTGCGGACCGTCGAAGGGGGGAAGGGGACGGCAGACATTCGCGCCGCACTCGCTCAGGAGGACCGTGCCGACCGGGCCCGACGACCCCTGCTTCACCCGCGACCCGGCGCTGGGTCCGGCCATGCCCCGGCTCGCCGTGCACCGCACATGCGGCACACCGGCCGCCGTAGAGACGGCACAAGCGTTCGCGAGGTCCACGGTGCAGCGGTGGCGGACTCCCGTCGCCGACGAGGCGGTCACCGACGCCGTCGACATTCTCCTGCACAACGTCGGCCAGGAGGAGGCGTGGCTTGGACTGGTCGAATCCGCCACCGACCTACTACTCCTCCTCACCCTGAACCCGCCCATCGCACCCGCCGACACGGCCCGACCCGCCCCCGTCCTCCCACGCGCCGACGACGCCACACGCTGGATCAGGATCAGACTCCACGCGGCCCCCTCGAGCGCCCCAACGCCCCACCACCCCAAGGAACGAGGCCACGGCTAAGGCCCACCCCGAAACGGATCTCGGATCGGGTCGCAGTACCCCCTCCTGCCGGCAGACCTCCTCATCGCGGAAGCCGGTCCTCCCGCCGGTGGTGGCGCCGAATACCGAAACCGACGTCCACCCCCGGCTGTCGCGACGGCCGTTCGCCCACCGGACCAACCGGCTCGCCCCCGCCGGCCATCTTCAAGGAGCCGGGGAACGGGCCTTCGCCGCCCTGTCCGGGAGAACCGGGACCAGGCCGAAGACCGCGGCGATGCCTTCCGCTCGCCCTCAACCGCCAGGCCGAGTGCACGACGCGCTCGCCGGGCACGTGGGCCGTCCGCCGCGCACAGGACGACGAGGCTCTGCGAGAACGGCTCTGTCCGCAGTTCCGTAATGATCTCCATGGGCCTGCGGGGATTCCAACTCTCCGCCATTGGTAGCGAGTTGATCCACAGCCGTAGGATCCACCCATTCCGACGTCGTCGAGACGACCTGTCGGCCCTACAGGGAGTCCCTGAGGGCCTGGAAGGCCTTGAGGATCTCGCCGAGGGCAAGCCACCCCTCGGCGGCCAGCTCGTCCGCTTCCCGCCGACGGCCGGCACGACGCAGTACCTGGATATGCTCAACCAGCCGAGTCGCCTCCGCGATGACCTGACTACCCGCCACCTCAATGATGTACAGAGGACTCTCGGTGGCTTCCACGATCCCGGCGGCCACCCGGGCGACCGCGAGCAGTTGATCGGCACTCAGGTGAGCCAGCCGTGCGAACGCGACGGTCTCCGTGTAGCCGCCTTGCGGTAACTGATCCTGCCTGAGGGTCTCCCGCGCGCCGCACGTCCGCAGGAACGCCAGGACGGCCTGCTCTGCAACGAAGGCGTGCCGGCCGTCGTCAAAAGGGATCTCAGCCGTCGTGCGCCACCCGTGTCGAGCATGCTGTCGAACCCGACTGGTACGACTGGCCCGGCTTGTGACGCCTACCTTCAGCGCATCCAGCTCGTCGCACTCTGCGATGTACAGCACAGCCCCCGCCTCGACCAGAGAATGGAAGTTCCGGCCCTGGCGGGCGCCAGCACCTGCCGTCTTTGTATGCACGCCGCGATCGTGCCGGATGACACCGACAACCTCGCCACTCCCGATGCCGGTAAGCCATCTATACCGGGAGGCCGGTACCGATGACCTGGCCTTTCACGGAACTCCGGTCAGAGCCGCTTTCAACGAGCATCATCAAGGACGAGCCGGTCAGATCAGGCCTATCCAGGGTGGCCGGGTAGCCGTAGTGTTCGGCGCCCGCCAGGACCGGGTCGGGCTGCAAGAACAGGTCGGTGGCAGAGTTGTACAGGCGGCCTACCGGTCGCAGAACGGAGGACTGCTGCTCCCCGGCCCGGCCGTCGGGATCGCCGATCTCGGAGCTGGGACGGTGCCGAGTTCTGCACCGGATTCTCGCAACCGGGCAGACGGCAACCAGGCCGAGCACCGACTCGACTCGGCGCGCCGGACCTACGGTTGGTAATAGCAGGCCAGGTCTACCTGGCGACTTTGGAGGTCTACGGAGTCCATGGGGCGCGCCTCGATGGGGGTTGGCCTGCCCAGGCGTCGCCCCGCGTCGATCTCGTGCGCGAGGGCTATGGCAGGGAGCGCGGCGGGGAAGTCGGGCTGCGACCGATGCCGGGGACCGGCGGGGAACACAGCGCGGGTCGTACCGGCCACGCGGAGGATGTCCGCAAGTCGTCGCGCAGCCTCGTCGGGCATCGGCAGCTCCCGGCGGCGGACCTTGCCGGGATCCAGTTCGACGGCTTCGCCGCCGGCGTCCGCGGCCTTCAGGCCTGCGATCTCCTGCGTGCGCACACCCTGCAGGACCGGACCGAGGACACGGTCGGTGGAGGTGCGGGAGGCCCGGTCGACCTTCGCCTTTGCCACCCGGGCAGGGAGGATCAGCGGGTCCCGCTCGACCTCGGTCTCGCCCTGGTGTCGCGCCCAGCTTCGAAGTGCCTCTTCCACCCGCTGCCGCGCATCCTGGCCCGTCATGCAGTACACGCTACCCGTATCGCGTGCTGCGTGGCGTTGGGTCCGGTCCGCGCGGCCCACCAACTGTACTGGGACCGTGCGGGCTTCGGATCACTCACCGGCGGCGAGCCAGTGGAGCCGGCCGTCCTTGGCGTAGGTCCGGCACGTCAGGGCCAGGCCCGCCGAGGAGGTCACGGTGGCGCCGGCTTCCCGGCACTTACGGTGCGGCTCGTTGCAGCTGCCCTTCTTCTTCCCCGCCGTCTGGGCGCAGTTCTCGGTGTCGTTCGCCTCCCGCCCGGCGGGCGAGAGGTTGTCGTAGTTGCTCCCGTCGTGCCGTCCGGGAGAGTCGCTGCCCGCGGTGCCGGCGCCTGCCTCCGTCCCGGTTCCGGCACGCTTGGTCGGCGAGGCGACCGTCGCGGGCGGAGTCGGCTCGGTTGTCGCCGTCCTCGGTACGGGCGGCGGGACCGGCACGGGCAGGGCCGACGCGGTCCGCGAGGTCGGCAAGGTCGGCGGCGGCAGTGTGGGTGGCAAGGCCGAAGTCACCGGTTCGATGGAGGAGACCGGCGCCGGGGACGAGGCCGTGTCGGACCCGCCGGGCCCGCAAGCCGCAGTCGTGGCGAAGAGCAGAGCCACGGTGGCGACAGCCACCGCCTTCGGCATGGTGCGTACGCTGATCTCAAGGCGGGGCATCAGGCCAGTCTAGGCAACCGGTGATCTTGGCCTGCTGGGCGGCCTGGCTCAGAAGTCTCTGAACACCCCGTCCTCGTCGACGGCGCGGGCGGCGTCGTCGAAGTCCATGTTCGAGATCGACAGGTTGTTCTCGATCACCCAAAGCTCCGCGGCGACCCTCGAACTGCATCACGAGCTCGGGGACCGGGAACGCCTTGGCCCTGACACCCTGCAATGACGGGAACCTGGCGCAGCGGTGGGTCGTGAACACCGGCCAGGAGCACACCACCATCGCGAACGAGAAGAACAAGAACGAGGTCCTGAAGTCGCGGGGCGCTGGTTGTTACATCTATCTCGCCGAGGTCAACGGCAGGCCCACAGCCGACGAGCTCTGGACCCTGATCTTCAGGTAGGCCCGCAGCACTTTGCCCCGTCGAGCCATAGCTCGACGGGGCAAAGTCGTACGAGGCGGAGCCGACCTGCCGGACGTCGCGGGAGGACGGACTCCCGAACGTCCCCTGGTGTGCCGTGGTTGCGCACGGGCATCGGGCGCACCCCTTCGTTCACATCCGCTTGGCCGGCGGCGACACCTCGACGATGCGACCGAAGGCGGCGCCGACGCGCAGCGCGAAGATCGCGTTGCCGTGGGCGTTGACGAAGCCGCGGCAGATCGCGCCCTTCGTCCCGGGCGGGGCGAGGGCGGGCAGGGTCGAGTGGCAGACGATGTGTCCGTTGGCGGCGAGCGCCCCGGCGGCGAGTTGTCGCACGCGGCCGGGGGCGAGGTTCATCAGGTTGCCCGGGCGGTAGATGCAGGTGTCGCACAGGCGGGCGAGAACCCGTACCTCCCCGGTGGCGGGGTCGGCGACGGCCGGCGCCGGGTCGTCGTCGGGCTCGAGCCGCGCGTCGCTGTCGTTCACGGTGTCCTCCTGGTCGTCGCAGAGGTCCGGGGCGGGCGTGCGGTGCCCGCCCGCCCCGGACCGGGTGGTCAGTTGTCTCGGCCGCGAAGACGGGCTTCGCGCTCCTCCCGGAACTCGTCAGCGATGTCGTCCACGGAGCCCGTCATCACGAGTTCTTCCATCAGGAGCCCGGCCAGAAGGTAGCGCGGGTCGGCGGTCCTTGCCCGTTCGAGGGCGATGAGAGCGGCCGGGACTTCCCCGGCGACGGCGGCGGTGAACGCCGCGAGGGTCAGGGGAGGCGCGACGAGGGTCGTGGTGGCGCTGGCGCAGCGGCGGGCCAGCAGTGCCCACAGCTCCCGGGCGCGCGGCAGCTCCTTCGGTTCGATGTATTCGAGCGCGACGTCCCGCAGGGGCCGGTGACTCAGCCCGACGATCAGTTCTGCCGTCTGGTCCGGGGTGAGGTCCTCCAGGGGGGTGCCGTCTCCTCCGTCGAGCAGCAGCCGGTCGAGGATCGCGGTGAGCCGTTCGGTCTCGGCGTCGAAGCTGGTGGCCTGTACGCGGGCGGCGCGCTCGCCGACGGCGTGCAGGATCGCGGCGCGCTGGGCCGCCGCATCCTTCCCGGTGACGGGTTCGAGGGCGGCGGCGATCGCGGCTTGGCTGGGCGGTGTGGGGATGCCGACGGCGCGCGCGTTCATGGTGACCACGCCCGGGTTGTCGGGGCCGTCCACGGGCATGCCCTCGTGCCGGTAGTTGGGGTTGTCGTGGTGGTACACCCACCAGTGGGTGGGGGTGACGAACATGGCGGCGAGGGTGTCGATGCCGTGGGTCTCGGCGGACAGCAGGAGCGCGGTCGCCACCGTCCGGTGCCGGGTCATCGCGGCGTGGCCGTCGCCCGCGTCCTGCTGGCGCGCGCACAGGTACACGAGGATGGCGGCCGGACCGGTGGCGAGCTTCTCCAGGCGGTGCAGCGTGCTGTGCATCATGCTGTGCGCGGCCTCGTTCGGGTCGTCCTTGGCGCTGGGCAGATCGAACTTCTGGCAGAACAGCGGGCGATCGTGCAGGGTGTCGTGGACGAGGACGAACACCATGCCGTCGGGGCCGTCGGGCTGGTAGCTGAGAAGGTAGGGCAGTGCTTCGACGGCCTGGGCGGGGCTGCGGACGTCGAATACGGGCACCGTGTTGATGGTCAAGGGGTTCTCTCCGCTCGCGGTTGGTCTGGGGGGTGGGGCAGGGGCCGCTCGGCGCGGCCCCTGCCGGGGGCGGCTCAGCCCGTGACGGGGCCGGACCGGGTGGCGCGGAGTTCGCGGAGGTGTTCCCGCATATGGTCGAAGGTGAAGCCGGTGTTCAGGATGTGCAGCAGGAACGTCGTCAGTTCGGCCTCCGGCAGGCAGCGTTCGGCGGCCTGCAACGCGAGGCGGGCCGGGGCGTCGTCGTCGAGTGCCCATGTCGTGAAGGCGTAGAGCCCGAGCGGAGCGGCGGCATGGTCGGTGTAGGAGGCGGGGCAGCGGCGGGCGAGGGCCAGCCACAGGCTTCGCGCGGCCGTCAGCTCGTGGTCCTCGCAGTGCAGGAGTCCGGCGTTGACCACGTCGGGGTACTGGAGGACAAGGAGCAGCCGGGCGGCGAGGGCGTCGGGGATGGCCTTGGCCTTCTCGGCGTCCGGGATGAGGTCGGCGATGGTATCGACCAGCAGGGCGATCCCGCTGTCCACGACGCTCTGGTGGCCGTCGGAGCGGATCTCGGCGTGCATGGCGCGTACGGCGGCGTTGAGGACGGCCGTGGTGGTGGCGGCCCGGGCCCCGGTGGCGGGCTTCAGGGATGTCAGGACGTCGGCGCTGCGGGGAAGGCCGGTGGCGTCGAGTTCTGCGGGCGGTTGAGGGATCGGGCGTCCTTCGCTGGCTCCGGTCGTCAGCATCGGCCAGTAGTGGGTGCGGGTGACGTACAGCGTGTCGCTGAGGTCGAGGCCCTGGTCGTGGCACGCGTCCCGGAGGTACTCGGCGATGGGCTGGTGGACGAGGCGGGACTGGGGCCCGTAGTCCGCGTCGGCCAGGTCGGGGCAGATGTAGGCGACGAGCTTGCGGGTCGGCACGGTGGCCGAGGACCTTTCCTGGTAGTGGTCCACGAGTCCGCGCGCGACGGGCCGCCAGCGCGCGGGGTCGGCGGGCAGGTCTGTGCGGAGGATTCCGAGCGGTTCATTGTCCGGGGTGATGCCGGCGATGACCACGCTGGCCTCGGGGTGGAAGCCGAAGAGGTGCGGCAGCAGGTGGACCAGGTGGTCTTCGGTGCTGTAGGGCTGGTGGGTCATGGGTCCCTATCAGGGTTGGTCCGGATTCGCGGTCCGGAGCGGCAACAGAAGAAGACTTCCGCCTTCTTTCTTGACTTAAGTCTATTTGAGGGGCGCGCCCGTTGGGCACACCCCAACTCCCCCGACTTGGGGCGCAGTCGGAGCCGGGCCCGGGTGCCCGCCCCCGCAGGGACGGGCACCCGGTGCCACGCACAGCCCCCGACTACTCCTCGCGGTCCTCACGAAGGGCTGCCCTCAGTGCCTCCGCCACGCTGACCGGCGCGCGGACGACCTGCTCCAGCTCGGCCCGGAAGACCAGCCCAAGCAGCACCTGCGCCTCCTCGTCCCCCGGCTTGACCTCCAGCGCGAGGAATGCCGCGCCTGCGGCCGCCGGCACGTCGCCGTCGAGCAGCAGCGCGATGCCCAGCAGGGTGAGCGGCGCGGCAGCCATGCGGCGATAGGGGTCGACGCACAGGCGGGCGACGCGCGACCACAGCGGCGCCGCCCTCTTCACCTCCTCGGGTTCGCAGTACGTCGAGGCCGCGTGCAGGATGTCCCCGTTCTGGACCGCGAGAAGCAGGCGCGCCACCTCCTGATCGGTCAGGTCCTCGACGTCACGACGACCGGTCAGCACGGCGGCGAGCAGCGGCTTGAGGCTCCGCTTGGCGGCCTCATGGCCGGCTTCCAGCTCGCGCGCGAAGGCGCGCACGGCGTCGGCCACCACGTCTGCGCCACCCTCCGCCCCGACCGTGGGGCCCCCGTCGGCCGTCCGCCCCGCGGCAGCGCGGGGCGTTCCCGGACCGGTCTCACCGATGGACGGAAGACCCCACCACTGGGTGGGAATGATGAACTGGCTCGCGACGACGTTCAGTCCGCGCTGCTCGCACACGATCAGGAGGTTGAGCCACACGGCGTTGTAGGGGCGGACGTCCTTGAGGCCGTGGCCGTCGCGGGCGTAGATGAGCAGCGCGACGTCGCGCTGCCCGCGGCCAGTGGCGGGCATCCCGGCGATGTCGCCGATGAACGCGCGGGCGAAGGCCGACGAGCGGGCCGACCCGTGCCGGCCTTCCGGGATGTCCGCGAGGTACACCCTCAGGGGGTCGCCGAACTCGGCGACGGCGATCTGACCGGCCGGTTCGCGCCCGAGCGCACCGGCCACGAAGTCGGCCAGGCCGGCCGCCTCGATGGCGACGGGCGGGTTGCTGCTGTCGGACATGACGGTTCCTCGTTCCAGGGGAGAGTGGGGCCGCGCGGGCGGGCGGCGCGGCCGAGGCGATGTGGAGCGGCTGGCGGTCGGCCGGGGGCCCGCAGGCCCCCGGCCGTCGGGGGTTAGGCCGCGAGCAGCAGGGCCTTCGCCGTGTCCTTGAGCGGGTTCTTCTGGTCGTGCAGCAGGGTGGTCATCGCCAGGTTGGCGCGGTGCTCCCGCTCGGTCAGGGCCTCGGGGGCCTTGACGGTGCGGAAGTAGTCCTCGAACTCCACGACGGCCTGGAGGGCCGCCCAGCGGGTGCCCCGGATGTTGTCCTGGGTGTCGGCCTCGGCGAACAGGTGGTGCAGCCGGTCCCGGCGCTCCTCGTGGGCGGCGACGATGTGCTTGCGGGCGCCGTCGCCCGGGGCACCGAACAGCCGGGTGATCAGCTTGTCGAACTCCTGGTTGGTCATCGCCTGCTGGTAGAGGGCGGTGGCCTCGGCTTCCAGGGCGGCGGCGTAGCGCTCGGTGAAGCCGAGGGCGCGCCGGGCCTCCTCCAGCCGGTCGAGGGCGTCGATGGTGTGGCGGACCTTCCAGACGCGCTGGGCCTCGTCGACGGCCATGTCGAGGGTGTTGGTGCACACCGCCCGCACCGGCGTCTCGACGGCGACGGCGGCGGAGCGGCCGTCGTGGCTGTTGGCGAACAGGGTGTAGAGGTCGATGCGGTCGGCCGCGCCCTCGGGGTCGAGGGTGATGCTCGGGGACTTGACCGACATGAAGACGACCCGGCCGCCGTCGAGCGCACCGGCGGTCTCGTAGGTGACGTGGCCGCCGCCGACCAGCTCGTCCAGGAAGGTGAAGGCGTCGCGGTTCTGGATGGGGGTCCAGGTGTTGCCGACGAGGCCGCCGACCCAGTCGCCGGTGTCGGTGCGGACAGTGGCGAAGCGGTTGGGGATCTTCTTGCCGAGCTTGCCCTTGTTCATCGGCAGGATCGGCAGCTTCTCGACCTCCCAGTCCAGCTTGGCGAGGTGCAGGACCTCGTCGCTGGCCTTGGCATCCTCGGTGACGGTGCCGAGGCCGTGCCAGGCGGGCTGACGGTGGGAGTAGAAGGCGGCCTCGCCGGTGGTGTTGTCGATGGCGCCGAGGTCGGCCCGGCCGGTGATGACGTCGCTGTCGCGCATGGGGTTCTCCTGTGAGGTCTGCCCGGATTCGCGGTCCGGACTGGCAACCAAGCTGACTTCCGTCTGCTTTCTTGACCTCAGTCTATTCGTGGGCGGGCGCCCTTGGGCACACCCTTCGAGGCACGAAGTTCAGGCAGTTCCCGCACCGACCGAAAGCACCGAACCGACGTCTCGGCCCTTACGTCACCGACGACCGTCAGCGCCGAACGGGCACCGAGACGCCTGGACAGAAACAGATCAAATTCGCGGAAACCAGCAGGTCATCACACCGAAGCTCATTCCTCGACCGCTTGACGTCGACAGGGTCCCCATCCCGAACGGAGTAGCGCAACAACTCGCGAAGCACGGAGACTCATGGTGTAACCGGCCTCCACCGCCGCCGAGTTGGCCCACCCCCGCACGGGGCGTCAAAGCCCCCTCCACGCCCCTACTCAGAAGGAGATCCGCATGAAGTCCCTGCCCGCTCCCGCCGCTCTCATCACCCACGCCCACCTGGCCGGCCCCGAGGCCGCGCTCCTGGTCGTCCTGATCCTGGCGCTCGCCACCCTGGCACTGACCGGAACGCCAGTGCCGGACGCGCTGACGGTGGTCGCGACCGCCGCCTCGACCGGGCTGCTCACCCGCCGGCACCCGGGCGGCAACCAGCTCGACGGACGGGGTCGCTGACCTTGGGTCGCCACGCCAACCCCGTTCCGGCGGGCACCAACCCGCGGCTGCGGGCGCTCGCCCTGGCCCTGCGCCGGATGAAGAAGGCCAGCGGGCTCACCTACGCCGGCCTCGCCGCGCGCACTGAGGCTCTCGGCACGCCCAGGGGAGCCGCGACCCTGAGCCAGGCCGCCGCCGGCCACCGGCTCGCCCGGCTCGACACCGTCCACGCGTTCGCCCGCGCAGCCGCGGACCCTGCGGACACCAAGGCCCAGCACCAGGCCGCGCAGGACATCCGCGACCTGTGGCAGGCGGCGGCCATCGGGCGCGCTGCTCCTCTGGCCTCCGAGCGGGCCCCGAAGACCGAGAAGTACCAGCCCAGACGGACCTTGGACAACCTGGCGCTGGGGCTGCGAAAGGTGCGGGCCCGGGCAGGTCAGCCCACGCTCAAGGCCCTCCAGGACCTGTCTGAAGCGGCCGGGCACCGGGTGGCGAAGAGCACGATCCACCTCATCCTGGCCGGGCGCGTCTTGCCGACCCGGGAGCAGCTGGCCGCGCTCCTCACCGCTTTCGACGCCGCCGCGGGTGCCGGTCGGAACGCGGTGCGCAGCCAGTGGAAGTGGATGGCGCTGCGCGACTTCATCGAGTCCCGGACCCGTCCCGCCGCGCCTGTTCGCGTCACCGGCTACGGGTGCGTGGACGGCTTCCTCGACACGGTGTTGGAGAGTCAGCAGCGCAAGGAGGAAGTCCTGCGGAAGATCGGCAAGCTCGCCAAAGACGAGGACGAAGACGAGGGCGAGTACCGCCTCGGCGTCGTCACCAGCCGCATCCCGTGGGAGTACATGGACGACGACGAGCTGGCCGCGATGCAGGAGGCGGCCCACGAGGCTCTCGAGACCGACCTGGCCCGGCAGGGCAGCCGCGACCTTCTCGCCGAGCTGCGCGCCCTGGCCGGCGGCTAGCTGCTCGCGCGGCGGTTGCGCAGCTCCAGTCCGGCCTGCTTGGCGTACCGGGTGACGAGGGCGGGGGACAGCCCGGAGGCGTCGGAGATGCGGTAGACCGGCACGGACCGGTCGGGGTAGGCGGCGAGGACCCCCTCGAGGCGCATCTCGCGCATGGCGGTGGCGGTGTCGTCGATCACCGTGAGCGGGTCTCGCAGCTGCTCCAGGAGCGCCATCGGCTCCAGGCCTGCGTCCTTGACGGCCTCCAGCGCGGCCTGGAGGTCCTGGACGACGGCGGCGAGTTGTTCGCCGGGGCTCGTGGCGGTGCGGCGCGTCTTGCTGCGCTTCGGCGTCGCGGCCGGCTCCTTGCCGCTCATCGGTGCTCTCCTTCGTGCTGTGGTCCAGCCGGGGCCGGGGGTCGTCTATGTCTACCAGGGGCTGCGGGGGCTGGCGAACAGCGCGGCGTGCCCGCGCCCTGCGGGGCAGGGCACGGGCACGGACGCGGGGGCACGGGTTCGGGTCCTACAGCAGGGTGCCGATCGCATCGACGGTCAATTCGACCAGCAGGCGGGCGGCGCTCTCGCCGGGCGGCTGGTGCACGCGCTGGGTGAGGTGCCCGACCACGATGACGCGGTCGTTGGCCCGCAGTGTCTGCGCCGTCTTGTACGCGAGGTCCCGCCAGACGACGCAGCGCACGGTCAGCTGTTTGGTCTGCGGGTCGCGTGGCTGGCCGGGATTGGCGAGCTGCGGGCGCTGTAGCAGGGTGAACTTCGCCCGGGCGTGCGTGCCGGGCTCCTCGTAGAAGTCCGGGTCGCGCAGCAGGCTGCCGATCAGGGTGACGTGGTTGGGGAGGTTCACCGGCCACCGCCCCGGTGCGCGGCGTCCAGCTCGCGGGGGTCGGTGGCGGCTGCGGCGTCCAGGCAGCGGGCGATGCGCTGGAAGTGGCGGGCCGTCTCCATGGGGTGGGCGTCACGACGCGGCCACCGCGGCAGGTCCCCCAGAGGCAGGGCGAGGCGGTGGGCCTCCTGTCGGAGGCTGCCCACCCAGTCCGGCACTCCGAGGGGCAGCGCGCCGAGGCGGTGACACATGCGTCCGAGGACGAGGTGGTCGGAGTCCCCGCGCCACGACCACAGTTCGGGGCTGGCGGTGTCCTTGAGGAACCACCCGAGCTCGCAGGCGAGCCGGTCGCGGTTGCGAACAGCCGGGTCGCGGCGGTCGAGGCGGCCGTCGCACCACGACAGGTGGGCGAGGCCGGGTCCGACCGTCTGGGTGGGGTCGAGGCCGGCGCGCCCGATCGAGGCGTCGATGGCGTAGTAGGAAGCGCCGTCCTCGCGCAGGAGGGCGATGCTCACCGGGGTGACGGTCAGGCCGTCGTCCTGGTAGGTGGTGGCGATGAAGACGCGCATGGGTCCTCTCATCGGGTTGCAGCGGAGTGGCTGGCGCGCGGCGCAGCGGGCGGGCCGAGTTCGAGCGCCTGCATGCGCTGCTCGAGGCGGTCGGCGCAGCGCTCGTAGGCGTCGGTGATGGTGTGGTTGCGGTCGGCGGCGAGGTCGTCCAGGCACACGCGGATGTGCCAGGCGAGCAGGTCCTGCGGGGAGGTGTAGCGGGAGCGCGTGGCGGTGCGGTCGTCGCGGCGCACGTGCGCGGACAGGATGATCCAGCGGCCGGTGAAGGCGTAGTAGTGGATCCACAGGGTCCAGGGGCTGGTGCCGGGTTCGGCGTAGGCGAAGCGGACGTCGCCCCGGCCGGGGATCCATGTCCAGTCACCGTCTTGGGCGTCGCGGTGGATCGGGTCGCCGTCGGGGGCGAGGGTGGTGAAGCTGTCCGGGTGGACGTGCTGGAGGCCGGTGCCGTCGGGGGCGAGCAGGACGATGCACTCGTCTAGTCCGCCGAAGGGCCCGCCGGGGTGGCCGGCGCAGTCCTCGTTGGTGGTGACGGTGAAGATGCGGCCGTGCAGTTCGGTCTTGCTGCCGTGGTAGACGGCCCTGGTCGGTGTCACGGGTGTGCTCCTGCTCTGGTGACGGGGAGGGCGGTCGGCGCGGGCCCGGCGGCAGGGTGGTCCCTGCCGCCGGGCGGCTCGTCAGCCCTGCTGCGGGGAGGAGGAGTCGAGCGGCAGCTCGTTCCCGTCCGTCGCCGGGCTCCAGGCCGTGAGGTCGTCGGGGTGTACGTGGCTCAGCGCCAGTTCGCCGTCGTCGAGCAGGTCGTACAGGTGCTGCTGCGTCCCGTTCTCGTCGGTGTACGTGTCGTAGGTGCTCGTGCCTCGGCGGGTGGTGAGCATCCGGTGGTGCAGGTCCTCCACCCGCCCGAGGTACTCGACGGTCGTTCCGTCTGCCAGGGGCGGGTGGGTGCCGTTGCTGAAGGCCATCGTCGGTCTCTCCTAGGTCGGGCCGGGGGTTCGCGGTCCCCGGCTGGCAGGACCAGCCTCCCCCAAAAGTAGACCTAGGTCAATAAAATAATCTCAGGTTAATCTAGCTGGGCTCGGCGCGCTCCTCGGCGGCGGCCAGGTGCGGCGCCAGCGCCCGTTCGACCAGGCCTTGGACTGCGCACACCGCCTCGTTCCAGCCCTGCGCCCGCTCGTCGCCCCCTCGCTGCTGCCCGAGTTCGGCGATGGAGACGAGCGCGGCGAACATGGCCGACACCGGCAGGAGGACGACGCGGGTCGCCCCGTCGTGGCCGTGGATCGGCTCGACGTCGACGGCGCGGTCCCAGGCGACGGTGGAGCCGCGCTCCCCACGCCAGCGGGTAACGCCTGTGGATCCGGCGGCGGACGAGAAGATGCACCCCTCCGCGACCACTCCCGTGCCGGAGACGCCGGAGACGTCGATGTCGCGCTGCAGGATGTACGGGGTCGGCGGTTCGGGCTGGAACTGGGCGAGCAGTGCTGCCAGCCGCGCCGCGAGGCCGCTCATGCCGCACCTCCGGTCGAGGTGTGGGTGCCCTTGGGGTCCTTGCGGATCGCGCTACCGTCCTGCGGCACGCCCCGGCGGCCGTCGGCGAAGTCGCGGAACCGCGAGTGGGGGCGGAAGCGGGGGACTCGACGGGCCGGCACGACCATCGTGTCGCCGGTCTTGGGATTGCGGGCGGTCCGGCTCGCGAGCTCGACGGCCTCGAAGGTGCCGAAGCCGGTGACGGACACCGGCTCGCCGTCGACGACGGCGCGCACGATGACGTCGAGGACCGCTTCGACGGCGAGGGCGGCGGGTCGCCGGCCTCCGAGCGTCGGGGCGATGCGGTCGATGAGGACGCGCTTGTTGACGGTCATGGGTCTGGCTCCTGGATTCGGTGTTGGACCCCGGGCCGGGGACGGTGCGTGGTCACGTCGCCCGGCCCGGGGGGTCTACGGGGTGCCTACGCGGATCGGGGCGCGGGCACCGGGGTCGGGCCCGGGGAGGGCTGCGGCGAGCCCGTGGCGGGCTTGGCCGGGGCGGGGCAGGGCGGGTCGGCGGGCTGGGAGATGGTGACGGCCGGGGCCGGGGCCGGGGCGGGGCCGTCGGCGTTGCGGGCCACGGCGGCGCCGCTGATGCTTCCGAGCACCAGTCCGGCGAGGAGGGAGCCGACGAGCAGGGCGGTGCCGCGCATGGGCGGTGTCCTTTCGGGCGGGAGGCTGACCGGCCCCGCCGGGGGCGGGGCCGGTCAGGGGTCAGTGACTGGGGGTCGGGCGTCCGGGGGTGACCGGCGGGCTGGTCGGGGTCGGGTTCGGCCCGGGGGTCGGGCTGACCTCACCGGTCGGGGACGGGGACGGGTTCGGGACGCAGGCGCTCGGGCCGCCGGTCGGGGACGGGGTCCCGACCGACGGGGCGGTCTGCACGTGGGTGACCGTGACGGTCACGGTCGGGACGGGGGCCGGGGTGCCCTGCTCTCCGGGCTGCGACGGCAGGGCCGGGGCCGGGCTCAGCTCGGAGGCCACCGGGACGGCCAGCGCGGCCGGGGCGGCCTCCATGGCCGGGGTCAGGGTCGCCAGCGCGGGGGCCGGGGTCGGCAGCGCGGGGGCGGTCGGGGCCTCGGTGCCCAGCTGCGCCGGGGATGCCGTCAGGCTCGGCGCCACCGGGGTCTGGGCGGACTGGGCACCGGGGGCCGGGGAGGCCGCCGGGCGGCTCATCACCAGCGTGCCGGTGATGAACCCGGCCCCGGCCAGGCCGACGGCCGCCAGGGTCCGCAGGTCCAGGCGCAGGGTCACCGCCCGGCGGGGGCGGCGGGCTCCGTCCTCGGCGGGGGCCTCGGCGGGGGTGGTCTCGTTCGTCATCGGGCTATCTCCTTCGTCGGGCCGGGGGTTCGCGGTCCCCGGCTGGCAGGACCAGCCTCGCACAAAACAGACCTGAGTCAAATAATAATACTCCAGTAACTTTTAGTTCGGGGTGGACACTCAACGCGCCCGCCCCGCGACCGAGTTGACTCCTATCGACCCCGAAGCCCGTGGGCCGTCTGGTAGGCGTACAGCCACGTCAGCGGCCCGGCCAGCCCGTCCGCCGGCCCGAGGTCGCCCACGTAGTACTCCTGAAGCGCCTGCACCTTGCGCAGGTCCAGCTGCTCCATGTCCTCGCTCGGCCCGACCCGGTAGGGCGGGCCCCAGCCGCCCGCCTGGAGCCAGGTCTGCAACTGCTTCGCGTAGGGGCTGTGCGCGCCCAGTACGAAGTGCTCGCGCCCCGGGAACTGCGGGGCCGGGATCTGGAGCTGCTGGCCCACCTGGATCTGGTCCAGGTTGGCGATGCCGTTGAGCGCGACCAGCTGCGCCACGCCGGTCTCGAAGCACCCGGCGATCGCGCTGAGGGTGTCGCCGGACTGCACGGTGTAGACGCCGGCACTGTCCCCCGACGGCTGGGGGTCGGGCGTCCCGTCGCCGCCCCCGCCGCCGGGCCGGGGCGCGCCGCGCTGCACCCAGGCATACAGCTCGTCGCCGGGGCACGACGTCGGATAGCCGTCCTTGTGGCCGCGGACCTCGCCGCCGGCGCCGCCCTGCGCCCGGCAGTACTCGATGGCGTCCACCAGGCCGTCGAGCATCGCGTCGGTCGGCGAGGTGATCCCCGAGGTGCCGACCATCGAGCACACCGCGTAGTGCGCCCCGTTCAATGCCGGGTTGCCGTTCGCCCCGTTCCTGCGACCGAGGCCTCGCCCCTCGAACACGTACCCGTGCGGGCACACCATGAACGAGTACGCGATGTCGATCCAGTCTTCCTTCGGATCGTTGATGTGGGAGCGCTGGATGTCGCGCATGTGGCCGGCGCACCGGCCGTGGTCGCCCAGCAGGCCGCCGGGGACCGCCGAGCCCTCGTAGTGGATCTTGACGCCTCGGGTGGCGCCGATGCGGGTGTAAGAGCCGGTGGGCGCGGCGGCGCCCCACTCGGAGCGGGAGACGAGCTTCATCGGCTCGCCTCCCGCCCTCGGTCGGCCTGGTTGGTGGTCGGCACGGTTTCCTCCCCTGGTCGGGTTGGTTGGTGTGCCGGGACGCTAGGCCGGGCCGGTCGTTAAGGTCGCGCTGTCAGGCGGCGGGTGTCTCGGTCAACGCGCCGTCCTGGTAGCCGAATCGGCGCTCCCGCATCCGGTCACGCACTACAAACAGCGGGACCAGGCCGCCGCCCTCGGCGGGCACGGCGCCGACGAGGTAGCCGGACGCGATGACCAGCACCCATTCCTCGGGCTTCTCCTCGGTGAACCCGACCGGTATGGAGGCGTCCTCCGCGACGCGCCGCTCGCCGGCGCGGCGGGCGTGCGGCCGGGCGATGTGCGGGCACAGGGTGAGCGCGGCCTGCGCGCAGGCCTCGTGCATCGGCGGGTCCGAGTAGTGGCCCGCCTCCGCTGACATCGGGCCGCCGAGGAACGCGACCGGTCCCGCCAGCGGCTCGTCGCACAGCGAACACTGCTTCGCGAGGGCCAGCCGCAGGGCGGCCGTGCCGTTGAGGGTCACGAAGTCGACAACACCACCGTCGTGCATGTTGACGACGGGGATCGGTAGGCCTCGCTTCTCGTCACGCGGCCGGGCCGCCAGAGCGGGGGGCAGGTCGGGCAGGTCCTTGCTAGTCATCTCGTCCTCCGGGAGGCCCCGTTCGCGGCGGGGCTCGGCAACAGGAAGTCCGCCAGCGCCGGGGCCCGGCGGTGCCGGAGCGACACAACTCCGGCACCGCGCCCTCCCCGAAGGGGAAAGGAGGGCGGCCTGCTGCAACAGGCTCCGGCCCACTCCTGGCCTTCCCCGACGGGGACGAGGAGCGGGGCCCGGTGCCGGCGGACCCCACCACCCTCCCCACCCCGCCCGGAAGCGGACAACACCCTTACCTCAGAGGCCGGATGATGCCTTCGGGGGCGTGCCCGTCCTCATCGAGCAGGTCCTCCGACACCCAGTACGGCTCGATCAACCGCGAGTCGGAGAGCGTCTTCCCCGGCCCGTACCAGACGGTCTTCAGGTGCCCGCTCCGAAGGTGCGTGTACTGCCGCCACCCTCCTGCTGCGCCGCCTCCTCCGGTGCTCTGGGCAGCGCTGCGCCGCATCTCCTGGACTCGCACCCGGGCGGCCTTCAGGCGCGGGCCGAGCCGCCAGCCGAGGCGCAGGAAGGTGTCCGGCTTGTTCCATCGCCGCTGCTTGCCGGGTTTGGCGGCCTTGCCTCGCGGCACCGGCTGAACGATGTCCGCCTTCGAGGAGCACAGGTAGACGGCGACCTGAAGCGCCCGCGTCGCCAGCGCCTGCTCTGCCGCAGTCGGTTCCGTCCGACCGGCCTTGCGCGCGAGCCTCAACGCCAGGTCCTCGGCGGTGAACCTGTCGCCCGCCCTGGCCGGGATCGACAGGTGGCAGTACTCCAGCACCGGTGTCGTCCCACCAGGAGGCGGAGGCAGCGGAGTGCCGTCCTCGGCCAGCGGCTCGCAGATCACGGTCACGGCGACCTCGTCCATGCGATGGTCGCTGGTCAGGCACAGCAGCTTGTCCGGGTCGGTTCGCCCGCAGAAGAGGATCGCCAACAGCCGCCCCGGACCGGTCCCGCCGACACTGACCTCCATCGCGGGCGGCTCGGCGAAGACGACCATGATGTTCGGGATTCGCCCGAGGTTGCGGAACAGCTCGCCCGGCAGCGTGCCGAGCCGGTACGTCGTCAGCTCAGCAGCCATGTCCGGGTGCATCGCGGCGACGTTCTTCCCCCTCGCCCACAGCCGCCACAGCGCGGCCAGGGTGGCCGACTGCCGCACCTCGTACAGATTCAGCACGTCCTGCGGGATGCCGCTGAGCACGACGCCCCCGTTGATCGCGTAGTCCGGCAGCTCCCCGAGGCCGGCCTTGTGCAACACACGGTCGGCCGCTGTCAGCTCACCGACGACCCGCTCGGCTACCACGGCCGTGGCCCGGCCGAGTTCGATGTCCTTGCTCACCATGCGGGCTCCCCTGTCCCCCTTTGGGCCCATTTGGCCCGACTGCGCCCACACTCGCCAAGGGAGGGCAATCGGAACAACAGCCTTAAATGGCAAAGGAGTTGAAGAGCATGGCCTGCCCGGACATCCGAGCCGATCACGCACGGAACCGGCCCGCTCCCCTGGGAACGACAGACCCTCGCCTCAGCCCTCCAGGCCGTCCACCAGCTCCGCGTCGACCACCGCGGCGTCCTCCTCCAGCTCCGCCGCGAAGTCCTGCCGGATCTTGGCCAGCCGGACCGCCAGCCGCTCGACACCGGCCCCCTGGTCCACCGCGGCCGCCGACAGCTCGCCTCCGCCCGCCGGCGCGACCTCGATCCGAGCCTGCGCCGCCCGGCCGAACGTCTCCGGCGCCAAGCACGCGAGGAGGAACTGGGCCGCCCGCCAGTCCGGCTGAGCGAAGTCCCGCTCGACCTGCACGACCCGCTCGCCGGTCTCCGGATCGCGCACCGTCCGGGTACGCTCCCGCACCACGTGGCCGCCGCTCGCCGCCTTCCGTACGAGCAGCACCAACTGCGCCTTGCCCTCGCTGCGCGCGCGCGTGAACCTGTCGCGGAACTCGCAGAACACCTGCTCCCCGGACCGGGCACGCAGGCCAGCCTCCCGCCGCTGCTGCTCCTGCTCCCCGCGCTCCAGCCACCGATACACGGTGCTGGGATGAATGCCGGCCATCGGCGCCGCGTCACTGACCGGAACGCCCGCTCGCACCGCATCCAGGAGCCGTTTCTCTACCTCCGGATCGAGGGCGGGACGGCGACCGCGGCGGCTACTCACGAAACCGACCGTACGCGGAACCCCAGGTCAACGACTCGCCGAGAGCACCCGGGCCTGGAAACCGGGCCAGCGACCGGCCCGGGTTTCACACGCCTAATACTCTCAAGTTTTTGACCCCCACAGAGAGTCGAAAGTCCAGAAAATGCAGTTCTGGCACCTCAATTAAAGCATGCTTTCTGGCGCAATGGCCTGAACTCAGGCTCCAGAAATCGGCGCCAATGGCTTTGCCTGGACTCCTTGCACACCCCGCTTGGGGTGTGCGTCCATTAGCCCTTTCAGGCTAATCCGGCGCCCCGGGTGGAGCTCGCCGCCGGTCAAAGAGGCACCGCCGAGCGACGGCAGGGACCCTCCAGCATCGTAATAACGGGCCCGGTGCCGGGTCGAGGGAGCGGCGCCGACTTGGAGGAATGCAGGCCCACGCCCGACGGTCCCAGGATGACGATCAGGGACTCAATCGGGGGCCCACCCCCGCGCGGCAAGGGGGTCCTCGGATCGCCGACCGGGGCCCCAGCCTTTCGATGGCCTAAATCCATGAACCCGCCAGCTGGGGCGATTCGTATGACGACTTTCAGGATTTGGCGAGGCAACAGCCAAGTCCTAGGATCGGTGCGCGGATGCGAGCCGCCCTCGGGAAAGGGCGGCTCGCGTGTCCCGCTTTTCCGCACGCGTTTAGCAGAAATGGAACGATGCCCATGATGACACAGCCCAAAGGCTCCACGCCTCCGCCTTCCATGGCGGACCGGCCGGTGACCTGGCGGGACCTCGCGGTCTGCGGCCACGGCGCCCTGACCACGGCGAGCCTGCACCAGCAGTTCGGGTGGCCGACCGCCACCTCGGCGCTCATCGGGCTCACCGGCCCGGTGCTGTGGTCGATGCTCCGCCGGCGGTAGCAGGCCAGCGGCCGGACGCCGACCACCTACAAACGTTTGCATGTGGTGTCGAGCGAGGGTGGGCACCCCGTAAATTTACGGGGTGCCCACCCTGGCTGTTGGACTACTCCCAGCCGAGGGTGTCGACGATCTCGTCGTAGGCGAAGCCAGTGGCACCGCTGAACTCGAACGGCAGGGTCACCGCAGGCATAGTCACTCCGGTGGCCTCGCTCACGTAGAAGGTCCTGAGCGGCGCGCTCACGGTGCTCTGGCGGGTGCCATCGTCGTCCGCCCAGACGGTGACCACGAGGGCGTCGTCCGGCATGTCGGCCAACCGGACGCGCAGGAAGGCGACCCTGACGACACTCGTGTCCGCGACCGAGACGTGAGGCAGGGCGACCACAGGGACCTGCCGCCCGGACTCGTCGGGCACCGAGACCCTCACAGGCCATCCAAGCAACGAGCCCGCAGCCCCGTTGAGGCCACCGAAGTCGGCGGTGACGAGGTGTTCGTCCGGCAGCAGAGAAAGGTACTTGCGCAGGTCCCGCACACGCAGGACCTCGTCGGGCACCTCAAGGGGAACAGTCAGAACCGTCATGGTGGGTCTCCTCGACCTGTCGGCGACCGGGGTTCGCGGTCCCGGTCTGGCTCTGCCATCCTCCAGCCCCTCCAGCACCCATGGGAACAACTCACCTGCTAAATACAGGATTTGACTACCACGGGGCGGAGGTCCTCGACGTGTCCTACTGAGCCGACGCCGAGCGCGCCAGGCAGGTGGGCGGCGGTCACCGCGGTGTGCCGCGCGGGAACCGCAGTCCCGCGCTCGGATCAAGCTGTCGGCCGCCCTGGCTCGCATCGACCCACCGGCCCGCTCGTGTGGCTGCCGATCCGCCACCGGACGTTGGCCTGCGGCCGGGCGCCGGCCAGCAGTCGCACAACTGGCCACCTGCCACCCGCACCCCACACGAGGCGGCGACACGCCAGGGCCCCGGGCGCCTACTGCCAGCAGTAGGCGCCCGGGGGCCAGTGGCCTCTCCGGCTACTCCCAGCCGAGGTTGTAGGCGATCTCGTCGTAGGCCGTGCCGGTCGCGCCGCTGAGCACGGCGGGCAGCACGACCGCACGGATGGTGAGCCCGGAGTCCTCGTTGACGAGGTCGCCGAACTCGGGAGTGCCGACCGTTGTCTGGCGGGGGCCGTCTTCGGCCTCCCAGACCGCCACCACGAGCGCGTCCACGGGCAGGTCCGCGAGGAGCCCGTACAGGTGCGAGGCCGTCATGGCGTACTCGTCGTCCGCGCCGACCTGCGGGAGGCCGATCACGGGCACGCGTTGACCGGACTCGTCGCGCACCGCAGCCTTCACCGGCCAACCCAGCGGGACACGGACCGGGCCGCCCTGCCCGGGGCAGTCGGCGACAACCAGCAGGTCTCCGGGCAGCACCCCCAGGAACCCGCGGAGGTCGCCGACCCGCAGCACGGTGGCAGGCAGGTCAACAGGAACCCTAAGCAGCATCGTCGTCTCCTTGGTGTGGACGGCCGGGATTCGCGGTCCCGGCCTGGCCCTGCCATCCTCCCGTGGAACAGCCCGCTTGGGCACAACTCCCCTTCCGTGTCAGGCTGGTGGCGGCATGAGGGCGAGCACTTCGGCGCGACGGGCCAGGTCGGCGTGGAGCGCCCCGGTCAGGTGGGTGGTGACCATCGCGGCGCCGTGCGCGCGGGCGCCGCGCGCGGTCATACAGGCGTGCTGGGAACGGATCAGGCAGCCAGCGCCCTGGATATCAAGGTGCGCACCGAGGGCGTCGACGACCTGCTGGCCCAGTCGCTCCTGGACCTGTGGCCGGGCCGCGAACTCCTGGACGAGCCGGGCGAGCTTGGACAGGCCGACGATGCGGGCTCCCGGGGTCGGCAGGTAGGCGACGGCGGCCCGGCCTGTGAACGGCAGCACGTGGTGCTCGCAGAGGGCGGTAAACGGCACGTCGACGGCGGCGATCAGCCCTGCCCGCTCTCCTTCCGGGGGGAAGGTGACGGCGAGGTGCCGGGCCGGATCCAGGCGCACGCCGGCGGTCAGCTCGGCAAGGGCCTTCGCCATGCGGCGCGGGGTGGCCGCGGTGGACTCGGTGTCGCACGGGATGCCGAGGGCGGCGAGCAGGCCGGCGGCGTGCTCGGCCGCGCGCGCCAGGTCGGCGGTGTTGGCAGGGGTGGTCATCGGTTGCGTTCTCCAGGCCACAGCAGCACGTGCTGCCGCATCGTCAGGTTCCAGTTGCGGGCGATCACGTCGTCGGCCAGGGCCCGGGCGACCTCGATGGTGCGCTCGGCGGTGGTCCCTTCGGGCATCACCCAGGTCGCGTGCGGGGGAAGGCAGAAGCGCTCAACCAGAGCGGCGATCTCCTCCAGGTCGTCCGGGCCGGCGGCGACGAACTTGAAGCGGGCGCGGCCACGGTGGGCGAGGTCCGCGAAGACCTCCAGGGCGTCCGGCTTGATCCGCCGTTCTTCCGGCATGCCGGAGTTCGACAACTTGGCGCTGACGTTGAAGGTCAGCCGCGGTACGCCGAGGCTGACGGGCTGCGGCGCGAGGGTGCCGTTGGTCTCGATCTCGACGCGGCGGGTGGTGTAGCGCAGCACGGCCATCAGCGAGCGCCAGGCGTCGGTGCGCTGGTGGAGCAGCGGCTCGCCACCGGTGATGACGATGATCGCGTGCGGGTGCCCGGCTGCCCACTCGGCGAGCTCGACCACCGGGACGCGGCCGATCTCCTTGCGCAGGTCGTACCGCTTGCCGTCCCAGGTGTACGGGGTGTCGCACCAGTCGCAGGCCAGGTTGCAACCGCCCAAGCGCAGGAACAGGGCCCGCTGGCCGGCGGTCGGCCCTTCTCCCTGGATGGTGGGCCCGAAGGTCTCGGCGACGGGCAGGCCGGCGTCCGGCAGGACGAGGGCGCTCACGGAGCCACCGCCGTCCAGGAGGCGGCGTTGACGGCGGTCTCGGACACGCCGACGTGGGAGACGTACGCCCCTGCGGCTCGGGGCAGGGTGTGCAGGGCCTCCGTGGCGACGCGGCCGAGCAGCTCGGCGACGGCCTCCACGCTCGGCCAGCCGAGGCCGGCGGCGTGCTGCTCCTGCTCGGTCGGATCCTCAGCACCGAAGCGGAACAGCTTGCTGCCCTGCCCGGCGAGGACGGGGGCGAGCGGGTCGCTGGCCCCGAGCATGGCGCCGTGGTCGAGGAAGCTGTCGATCCACGTACGCAGGGCCCGCTTGAACGCGCCGAACTCCACAACGGTGCCGGCCGCGAGCACCGGGGCGGTCACAGTGACCTCGACCACCCAGGAGTGCCCGTGCAGGTTCTCGCACTTCCCTGCGAGGTGCGGCAGCCGGTGTGCCGTCTCGAAGTTGTGGCGGACGGTGACGGCGTGGCTCACAGCTGCTCCCCCGAGTCCCCCAGGTGCACGACCGCGCCGGCTTCGCCGTCCTCGGAGACGGCGACCATCGTCGCCCTCAGGCCGGCGCTCCTGACGTGGTCGGCGAGGGTGCGAGCCAGGGTCTCGCACGAGGCCGGCCCGCACTCCCGGGCGCCCGGGCCCCACCAGCCGCGGATCAGGTCGCCGAGGTCGTGGAACTCGGTGTCGCGGTCGTCGTGGGCGACGGCGACGCCGACCGTGATGTGGAACAGGTGCCGGTGCCGGGCCCGCAGGTAGGAGCGGTGGTCGGGCGCGGCAGGCCAGTAGTGGAATCCGGGCAGCTCGACTTTGGCCCAGACGGTGGCAGGTGGCTTCACGAAGATCGTGCCTCCGGTTCGGTGAGGAGCGGGTAGGACGGCTGCCCCAGCAGCTCGTCGCGGGTGGTGCGGGCGAGCCGCCACACGGCGGTGGTCGCCGAGACGGTCTGCGCGCACATCAGGCAGCAGGCGGTACGGCCGCGGGTGGGGTGGGCCGGCTGGTCGAGGTCGTACGTGAATCCGCGGCCCAGTTCGCCGACGCGCCGCAGCAGCGCGGAGTCGATGCGGACCTTGGGCCAGCGCAGCGGGCCGATCCAGGTCGAGGAGTCGCAGGAGTCCGGCGGGACGGCCAGGCACCATTCATTGACCGTCAGGCCGAGGACGTGCACCCACAGGTCGGGGTACTGGCGGTGCCGTTCCCAGAGGGTGTGCAGCAGGCGCAGCCGCACCGGCGCCGGTGCCTGGACCACATTGCCGAAGCAGATCCGGTCGTACTGCTCGGCCAGCTCATCGAAGTAGTCCCAGCCGTCCACGAGCGGGTGGTAGACGGGGATCGGCGCGAGGCCTTCGTCCTCGAGGCGGGTGCGGGTGCGGATCTTGTTGTCCCGGCCGCCCTGGTCCAGCTCGATGTAGCCCCACAGCCGCTCGCCGTGGCGCTGCACCAGCTCGACGTACCGGGAGTACAGGTCATCGAACCCGTCGATCTCCTCCGGGGCCAGGCGCAGGGCCTCGTCCATGGAGACGCCGTGGGCCCGCTTGTACTGGTTGGTGAGCCAGAAGATCCCGGAGTCGAGCAGGACGCGGTGTCCGGCGTCCAGCAGCTTGACCAGGCGCCGCTCGTGGCCGGCGGTGAGCAGGTCGTTGGTGGCGAGCAGCACGTGGTGCGGGTAGTGCTCGGAGTCTCCGGCGGCGAAGTACAGGTGCCGGTCGGCCGGGTCGAACGTGCCGCCGCCGGTGCGCTTCACCGCAGCGGGCTGGAGGCTCGGGCTCACTGCTGTGCCCCTTCCAGCGCGGTGCCGTCGGGGGCGCCAGTCAGCTCCTGGACGCGGTGGGCGGCGTGCCTCCAGCAGGTGCCCAGCGCCGTTGCGGCGTCCGCGCACAGCCGGGCGGCGGCCTGGTAGGAGGCGCTGTCGCCGGGGGCGTAGCGGAAGCCGGCGGGCAGGTTGCCGACGCGGCGCAGCATCGCGGTCTCGATCCTCTGGTGGTTCCAGCGCAGCGGGGCCAGCCAGGACGAGGAGTCGCAGGAGTCCGGGGCCAGCGGCAGGCACCACTCGTTGGCGGTCAGGCCGAGCGCGTGGATCCACAGGTGCGGGTGTTTCTGGCGGCGTTCCCAGATGGTGTGGAGCAGGCGCAGCCGCACCGGGGCAGGGGCTTGCACGATGTTGCCGACGCAGATCCGGTCGTACTGCTCGGCCAGCTCGTCGAAGTAGTCCCAGCCGTCCACGAGCGGGTGGTAGACGGGGATCGGCGACAGGCCGAGGTCGTGCAGGGCTCGGCGCTGCGCCCGTTTGTGCAGCAGGCCGCCTTGGTCCAGCTCGATGTAGCCCCACAGCCAGTCGCCGTAGGTGCGGGCCAGGTAGACGTACCGCTCGCGCAGTTCCGCGAACCCGTCGATCTGCTCCGGGGGGAGCGACAGGGCCTCGTCCATCGAGACGCCGTGGGCGCGGCTGTGCCGGTTGGTGAGCCAGAAGACCCCGGAGTCGAGCAGCACCTTGCATCCGGCGTCCAGCAGGTCGCGTAGCCGCCGTTCCTCGGCGTCGCCCATCACCTCGTTGACGGCCGTCAGCACGTGCGGGCCGGCGTTGAACTCGCCGCCGCCTGCGGTGAAGTAGATGGGCCGCTCCGACCGGTCGAAGGTGCCACCGGCGGTCGGCAGGGCGGTCGTCACGACTCGTCCCGGAGCGTGGGGGTCTGGCCGCTGATCCGCTCCCACTTGTCGAGGAGGTGACCGGCCAGGTAGCGCTCGGGCTGCACCATCACCAGGCGTCGGCCGACGGCCCGGTCCGCGAGCGGGGCGAGCGGGGTGGGGTAGGGCAGGAAGAGGCTGCCCTCGATGAGCAGGGGGGCCCACTGCGGCCAGCCGTCGAAGACCTCGGCGACGACGAGGCGGTGGTCGCCGAGTTCCCACACCTGGCCGGTCTCGACCTGGTGCTCGGGCTCGCCGACGGTGACGCCGGCCAGGGCCAGGAGGTCGCCGCGGTTGATCTGCTCGGGCTCGGCAGCGCCGTCGTCGTCCGCATCGCTCGTGTCGTCGGCTTGGCCGCCCGCGGCGACGTCTTCGAGCATGGCGTCGATCTGGGCGTGATCGAAACCGGTGGCGGCGAAGAGCGCCGGGTCGACCTGCTCCAGGTCGGAGAGCATCGCCGCAAGGCCCTCGCCGTCCCAGCCGCCCACGGTGGTCAGCTGGTTGGAGGCGATCAGGTAGGCCTCGGCGTGGGCGTCGTCGCGGGATGCCCAGCCGCGCACCACGGGGACGGTCCACGTGCCGTCGGCGGTGACGACCACCCCGTCCGGGGCCGGCTTCCCCGCGTCGCGGCGGCGCGCGAGGGTCTCGTAGCGGCCGTGTCCGGCCACCAGCCGGTCAGTGCGTTCGTCCAGCAGGCCGGGCTCGGTGAAGTCGAACTGCTCGACGGAGCGATCCAGCCCGTCGTCGTCGTGCCCTTTCGGGTTGCGGGCGGCGGGCCGGATCTCGTCCAGCGGCACGTAGTCGATGTAGCGGGGGGCTGCCATGAGCGGGGAACCTAGGCGGCCGCCCGGGGTTAGGTCGCGTCGAGCAACTTCCGGCGCTGGGGTCGGGGTTCAGCCTCCGACCGGACGGCCGAGGGGCCGGTGCAGGTACCGGGCTCGGATCGGGCCGAACGGGCTGAACGGATCACCGAACTCGGCGACCATCTGCTCGTAGATCGGTGCGCCGAGGTCTCCGGAGGGCCGCACCGGCACGAGGTACGCGGCGGGCTGAAGGGCGGGCGACTGCCGGGAGAACCAGGGCGAGCGCGGGACGCCTGGGGCGGGATCGTGCGGGCTGGTCACGGTGTTCCTCTCAACTGGCCTGTGATGGCCGGACGTTAGAGGGTGTTCTGCGAGTCTTGGGTGGTTCTCGCAGTCCTTGACGGCAGGTTGTCCGGTTCCGGTACTTCACGGCGGGCCGTCGGCGCGGTGTGCTGACGGATGTGGGTGAGCGTCCTGCGTACCCGAGCGACCTGTCGGATGAAGCCTGGGAGCTGATCCGGCCGGTCCTCACCGCGTGGAAGGCGAGGCATCCCTCGGTCAGCGGCCATGCGGGCCGGTACGAGATGCGGGAGATCGTGAACGCGATCCTCTACCAGGCCCGCACCGGATGCCAGTGGCGCTACCTGCCCCACGACCTGCCACCCAAGAGCGCGGTGTACTACTACTTCGGTACATGGCGTGACGACGGGACCGCCGAGACCATCCACGACCTGCTGCGCTGGCAGGTCCGCGAAAGCCGCAGGCGACACGAGGACCCCACCGCGGTCGTCCTGGACTCCCAGACCGTGCGGGCCTCGACGAACGCGCCGAAGGAGACGACCGGACTGGATCCCGGCAAGAAGAGCCCGGGACGCAAACGGGGCATCGCCACCGATGTACTCGGCCTGGTCATCGCCGCCGTCGTGGTCGCGGCGAGCGTCCACGACAACGCGATCGGCATCGCGCTGCTGGACAAGGTCGCCCGGAGCGCGCCGACCGTGACCAGGGCATGGGCGGACGCCGGGTTCAAGAACGCCGTGGTCGAGCACGGCGCCGCCCTTGGCATCGATGTGGAGATCGTCCGGCGTGATCCCGGCGCACGCGGGTTCACACCCGAGCCCAGACGGTGGGTGGTCGAGCAGACCCTGGGCACCCTCATGCTCCACCGCAGGCTCGCACGTGACTACGAGGCGAAGCCGGCCAGCTCGGTGGCGGCGATCCACTGGTCCATGACCGACGTGATGCTCCGACGCCTCACCCGCGCCGCCACCCCGACCTGGCGTGACCCGCCACCCTGGCATCCACCACCTGTGACCGGCAGGAGCATCGATGAGGGAACTCCTGGACAAAATCGAGTCCCGGCAACGGCTCGTCCGCGAGACAGTCGAACAACTGCGTGAGCGGATCGCCCGTCTCACCGAACAACTCGCGGCCGCCGAAGACACCTTGAAGCGTCTTGAGATCACCCGGGAGACCATCCTGGAACTGGCGGCCGAGACCGGCACAGAGCCGCCCGAGGCGTTGCCGCCCGGATACCGCGCGATCCTGGCCGTCATCGAGGCATCGGAGGAAGGACTCCGGGCCAAAGACATCTGCCAGGCGATCGGCCTCGCCCCCGAGCCACGGCATATCGAAGGCACCCGCGCCAAGCTGAAACGCCTGGTCAGCCGCGGCATCCTCACCGAACCCGAGCCCGGCCTATTCGCCCTCACCAACCTGACACCAGCCGCCCTGACCTGAACTCCGGCGAAGCCTCACAGAACACCCTCTTAGATCAGGCGACGGACAGCGGGCCGCCTCAGCGTCCGGTGTGGACCTGGCCAGGCGCAGGCAGGGAGCGCCTGGCCAGGGGGACTGATGCGCGCAGGGTTTGGCGGCCTTACCGGCGTCCACGTGCCGGCGGGTCGCCGCGCTTGGCCGCGCGCACCCGGCGGACCTGGGTGCTGCCGCTCGTACGGGTCCGCTTGGTGGGGTAGTCGAGTTCGTGCAGTGCGGGGCGCTCGTTGGGCGGGTTGTCCCAGAACGCTTCGAGCTGCCGGACGCGTCCTTGATGGTCCGGTTCGGGGTCCTTGAGCCGTCCGGCGGTGCGCACGTACTCGTAGTCGCCGTAGGTGTCGGGCTGCACCCCGTCGAGCAGCGCCTTGGCGACGTTCTGCGCCTTCTCGGCGGCGGACTTCGCGGTGCGGTGCCGGTCGTACTCGCCGAGCGCCCATTCGACGTCGGACCTGTCGGTGACGAGGGTGTACGACTCCGGGGAACGGCCAGCGGCCTGGGCCTCTGCCATGCTCCAGCAGTCGGTGCGGGCCGGGCAGAACCGCTTGCAGATCACGTCGGTGCTCGGCCCGGACCTGTCCCGGGGCAGTGCGGTGCCCAGGTCGAGGGCCGTGGCGATCGCGGTCAACCGGCCGAGTGCGCGACGGGCGGCCTGCTCGTCGAAGGGCCGGGTGAACTCCTCGTCCGCGCCGCTCTTGCGCTCGAAGTAGACGATCCTCACCTCGGTCACCCGCTCGCCAGCGAGGTGCAGAGCAAGGGCGTACAGCTGTGTCTGGTCCCACTCGGTCTCGGGCGGGCCGTCGTCGCCGACCAGCGCCCACTTCCAGTCCCCGGCGGTCTTGTAGTCGTAGAGGACGCCGGTGACCGGGTCGTACTCGTCGTAGCGGCTCGGCCGGTCCAGGCCCGGCAGGGTGACGGACTGCTCGTACAGCCGCCAGGGGTAGAGGGCGCGCCGGCGGCGGGACACCGAGTCGTGGATCAGGGTTCCGGCCCGGGCCGCGCGCCGGTCCACGGGGGCCGGGGTGTAGCCGGGCGGCGGGTTCTCCCGGTACCAGATCGCGCGGCGGCAGGAGCTGGTGTCGGACGCGCCGATCGACCACTGGCCGGGCTTCTTGGGGCGGCGGGAGCGTCGGCGGCGGCCGGTGCGCTCGGATGCCGCGAGGTCGTCGCCGAGCCGGTTGTGGGCCGCCGCCTGGGCGCGTTCGAGGAGCACGTCGGCGGGGTCGCGGCGGTAGCGGGCGCAACTGGTGGCGGGGTGGCCGCCGGAGCGCTTCTGTCCCCGGTGCGCGTGCCGGGGCGCGCCGCACCGGCACGGAAGGGGGCTGGGCCCGATGAGGCGGGCGTCGGCGAGCGTACGGGCTCGCTCGATGGGGAGCTTCATGAGGTGTCCGTGTGGGCAGGCCCGCAGGACCGCGCGGTCGGGGCGCGGCCCTGCGGGTGGGGTGGCCGGGGAGAAGCGGGCTAGCCCTGACGGGCGTCCTCTCTGCCCCACACGGTGGTGTCGGGGTCGAGCCGGATCAGCAGGCCGCCGGCCTCGACGTGCTCGGCCGCCTCGGGGTGGGACCCCAGCGCGGCAAGAACGTAGGGGCGCAGCTCGGCGAGCAGGGCGGCAAGCTGCCCGCCAGTTACCTCGTCGAGGCTGGTCCCCGTCGCCTCCCGCCACCGGTGGGTGATCTTGTCGACGGTGCTGCCCATCACGGAGGCGTAGGCGTGCAGCTCACGGCGCAGCTCATCTGCGGTGGGCGGCTCGTCTTCCGGTCCGGCGGTCGGCTCGCCTGCCTCCGCGCCAGTCACCGGTGTGCCCTGCTCCGTGCTCTCCTCGGGGGCGGTGCGGGTGGAGGCGGTGACGACGGTGCCGGGGATCACCGTGCCCGGCTGCGCCTGGGCGCGGGCCGCCTTGCGACGCTGTGTCGAGTCCTCTCGAACCTGGTTGGTCTGGGCGGCGTCGGCCTGTTCCATCTCGGCGTGCTCGTAGATGTTGACGAACTCGCGGGGGAAGGCCACCCGCCACGCCTGGGCCTCGGCCACCTTGCCGATCATGTGGACGCCCATGGTCGGCCACAGCCCCGAGAGCACCTTCTGCCCGGTCCGTTCGCCGCGCACCCACTCGTCCTTGGTCACCGCGAACTCACTGAACAGGGCCACGGCCTGACTGACTGTCGGGTCACCGGCGATGCTGTAGTGCTCGATGCGGCACATCGCGGCGGCGGGCAGTCCGGGAGCGAGCCACACCTCCACCCATCGGCGGCGGTTGATCCCGTCTTCGCCCTGGATCCACCATGCGGGGTCGGTCTCGGGACCGGTCCAGAACGGGCCGATGCGGCGGATGAAGCGTCCGCTCCGTTGCCCGATGTGCCGGAAGCCGTCGATCCCGGTCTGCGCGGTGTAGTAGATCTCGTCCTGGCCGAACACCTTGCGCTTGCGCGGGATGTAGTAGATCTCGCGGCGGAAGGGGTCCAGACCGGTGCTCTTGCAGATGTGGAAGAACGTGACCTGCTCAGCCATCGGGGCGTCCTTGAGGCCGATGGTGGCTATCGCCGCGCGCTGGGCCTTCGTCCAGAACCGCTGTTCGCCGGTGATCTCGAGGACCTGGTCGGCCGTCTCGATGGTCATCTCCGCGCGGTTGTCCGTCAGCGGAGTGACCTGCTCGGACACGGGCTGGGTCTGCTCTGTGGGTGCTGTCACCTCAGGGTGCCTTCCTTGTCTCCGTGGCGGCACCGGGGTTCGCAGGCCCCGGTGTGGCTGCCTGCCTCCACCCTCCCGCTACCGGCGTGCACGTGGGAACACCCACCACGTGGCCAAATCGGCTGCGGAGAAGGGAGATTAGGAAGTGTGGCCGCCGGGCCCGCGGGTTGCGAATCCGCCCGGGTCCGCGTGCTCCCCTTGATAGGAGACAGCCCCGAAGGGCTTGTTGCCAGAGCACGCGGTCGGTCGGCCCGGCGGCCACATCATCACTCTAGGGTAGCGCCGGCCGCAGACACAGGGCCCGCTACCAGCCGGACCGACGGTCCGGGGCCGTCGCACGCTCCAGCGCTCCGGCACCGGCGTACTGCCACAGCCCGTCGTAGAACGTCTTGGACGCCACGACGGCGAGGGCGACGGTGGTCAGGGCGGTCTGAACATGGGCAATGTCCCCGCGGGCGAGGACGGTGACGATGCCGACGGTCGCGGACGCCACGGTGCCGATGAGGGTGCGTACCCCCTTGCTCCAGTCGGGCTGCTGGATGAGCGAGGTCGCCCAGGGAGTGAGGGCGCCGAGCAGCAGGCCCCACGCCTCGGTGTCGGTGAGGATGTTCACGGTCGTCTCCGGTGGTCTGTGGGGCGGGGCGGGTGGTTCACAGCGGCCAGGTCGCGGCGATCGCGGCGCCGGCCGCGGCCAGGTAGCCGGCGGTGAACCGGTAGCGGGCCAGCAGGGGGCCGGTGCGCGGGGCTACTCCCGTGGCGGCCGCTCGTCCCTTGACAGCACGGCCGGTAGCCCCGCGAGTGTCAGGCCCGTGATGATCACGCTCGGGTCGACCGGCGGCGTCCACGCCTCCCTCACGATCACGACCGCTCCGATCAGGAACAGGACCAGGTCCCGGACCGTCTTCCAGTGCGCCATGAGGCGCCTTGTCGTATCCCCGATTCAGTCGGGAAGAATTCGGAGGGAGGTTCTTGGGTCTGATGGCTTACCCGATCCGGAAACGGTGACGGGACCAGAGCATGCCAGGAAAGCGATAACCAGGCTCAGGTATCGGAGATGGGGTA